>NZ_AP028967.1:3191596-3793644 GCF_036323535.1 Geobacter sp. 60473 | reverse complement strand
GATGGGGAAGTGCTTCAGGTAACTCAGGGACGAGTAGCCGGTACCGAAATCATCGATGGCGAGCGATACCCCCATCTGCTTCAGCTTCCGCAGAATCCCCTTGGCCGTCTCTGAGCGCTCCATGATGACGCTCTCGGTAAGTTCCAGCTCCAGATACCGGGGATCGAGCCCCACTGTCGCCAGCACGGCGGCCACCATGGCGCAGAACCCGTCGTGCCTGAACTGCCGCGCCGACACGTTCACGGACACGCGCAACTCGGTGTAGCCCAGCTCGTGGAGGGCCCTGAGCTGTTCGCAGGCCGAGCGCAGGACCCACTCGCCGATCGGCACGATGAGCCCCGTCTCCTCGGCCAGGGGGATGAAACGGGCCGGCGACACCATGCCCAGTTCCGGCGAGTCCCACCGCAACAGTGCCTCCACCCCGACAATCCGGCCTGACCCGATACCGAGCAGCGGCTGGTAGTGCAGGAGAAACTCCCGGCGCTCCAGCGCGCGGCGCAGACTGGTCTCCAGGGTCAGCCGCTCCATGGCCCGGTGGTTCAGCTCGCTCGAGTAGAACTGGTAGCCGTCACCCCCGAACTCCTTGGCCTTGTGCATGGCCATGTCGGCATTCTTGAGCAGGGCGTCTGCACTGGAACCGTCCGTCGGATAGATGGCGATGCCGATGCTGGCGGTGCAGAAGATATCATTGCCCTGGATGACTATGGGCCGGTTCAGCTCTTCCACTATCTTGCGGACAACCGCCACCACGTCCTCTTCATGCCCCACCCCCGGCAGGATCACCACGAACTCGTCGCTCCCCAGCCGCGCCACGGTGTCACTCTCCCGGACACTTGACGCGATCCGTCCGGCCACGGTGGAGAGCAGAACGTCACCACAGGCATGACCCAGCGAGTCATTTACCCCTTTGAACCGGTCCACATCCAGGTGCAGGACGCCGAAACCGCCCCCCTCCCGCCGCGCCTGGGACAGCAGCTGGCTGACGCGATCCCTGAGCAGGGTCCGGTTCGGCAGTCCCGTGAGCGCATCGAAATAGGCCAGTTGTTGGATAGCCTCCTCGGCCCGCTTGCGTTCGGTGATATCGAGAATCGTGCCGACGATGCCGCCGATGGAGCCGTCGGTATTCCCGAAGACCGTCTTGCTGAAGATGATGTCGCGGATGCTGCCGTCCGTGTGGACCATGGTGCTGTCGTAGCTTTCCACCCCGCCGGTGGCGAGCAGCTTGCGGTCCACGGCATCGCAGATGCGCGCCCGGCCCTCCGCGCCGATGTCGAAGACCGTCTTGCCGATAATCTCCTCGCGCGTGCGTCCGATGAACGATTCCAGGGCGGCATTGCAGCCGATATAACGCCGGTCGGCGTCCTTGTAGAAGATGGGATGGGGGATGGAGTCGATGAGGACCTGGAGGAAGTGGAGCTGCTCGCGCCGGGCCTGCTCGGCCTTGGTCCGCTCCAGCTCGGCCGAGGCCCGGGCCGCGAAGATCCGGAGCATCGTTTCCGCCAGCTCGCTGTCGCCCAGCGGCCGGCGGCTCAAGACAGCCAGCGGCCCCAGAACGTTGCCCGCAGCATCGGTCAGGGCGATCCCCGCGTACCCCTGGACCCCCATGGCCATGGCCAGATGGTCCAGCGGGAACAGGGTGCAGACCCCTTCAGGAGTGCAATAGTAGGCATCCAGAACCACCCGCTCGCAGGGCGTGCCCACCAGATCGAATTCAAGGGGCTCCGCCTCCTGCCCGTCGGCACGGAAGGCAACGGTTTTCACCCTCATGGCCTCCCGGTCGGTATATTCGGCGATGAAGGCGTATTCCACATCCAGTGCCCTGGTGAGATGCTCCAGCAGGGAGTGGAAAAACTGGTCCCCCACGGCGGCCGATACGCCGAGAACCATTTCGTGGAGGGTTTCCTTCAGATTGTGATTCTTGCGCAAGGGCATGACGGACTCGATGCTGCCGGGGGAATATGCTTTCTTATCGGCAGATCGGGCCGCGACTTGAGGTGGAAAACAAAGATCACCCGGCGTCGGTATTCATGGAACCGGTTCGGTATCCCTCCAGGTCAACGGCCACATGGGCAAAGCCGGTCTCCCTGAAGAACGCCGCAATGCGGAGACGCAGGGAGGGGTCGAACAGCCGCGGGATTTCCTCCGGCGCCGTCTCGATCCGGGCGGTGTCGCCATGAAACCTCACCCGGTAGACGCGGAAGCCGTTCTCCCTGAGGAACTCCTCGCAGGCACCCACCATCCGGAGCCGCTTGGGCGTAATCTCCGTTCCGTAGGGGAAGCGGCTCGACAGGCAGGCAAAGGCCTGCTTGTCCCAGGTGCTAAGACCCAGTTCGCGTGACAGTTCCCGGATATCAGCCTTGGTGAGCCCCGCTTCCACCAGGGGACTGCGGACCCCGAGCTCACCGGCCGCGACCCGGCCGGGGCGATAATCGTCCAGGTCGTCGCAATTGCTGCCGTCAGCCACCCAGGCGAGCCCCAGCTCCTCCGCCGTGCGGCCGCAGAGGCCGAAGAGCTCCTTCTTGCAGTGATAGCAGCGGTTGCGGGGATTGAAGGCGAACCCGGGAATTTCGAGCTCGTTGGACTCCACCACCACCTGCCTGGCACCCATTGACCGGGCGAGTTCGACAGCCTCCCGGAACTCCGACTCCGGATAGGTGGGCGACGTGGCGGTGAACGCAACGGCCTTGTCGCCCAGAAGGTCATGGGCCACCCGGAGCAGGAACGTGGAGTCGACCCCTCCGGAAAAGGCGACGAGCACCGACCCCATCTCCCGGAGGATGGCCTTGAGTTGTTCATATTTCAGATGCGTTTGTTCCATCGGACACCTCAAAAAAAACGCCCCGGGAGGGGCGTTGCGGTTGAATCGGGCGGGGAGCGGCGATCAGTCGAACACCCCGGTGGAAAGGTACCGCTCACCGGTGTCGCACAGGATCGTTACCACGTTCTTGCCCGGCCCGAGCTTGGCCGCCACCTGAAGGGCGGCGAAGACGTTGGCGCCGGAGGAGATGCCGACGAGGATGCCCTCTTCGCGTGCCAGGTTGCGCACGGTGGCATAGGCATCGTCGTTGGAAACGGTGATGATTTCGTCATACACCTTGGTGTTGAGCACATCGGGAATGAAACCGGCTCCGATTCCCTGGATCTTGTGGGGACCCGGCTGGCCTCCCGAGAGGACCGGCGAATCCGCCGGCTCCACCGCCACCACCCGCACCGAGGAGTTATGCTTCCTGAGCACTTCGCCAACGCCGGTGATGGTGCCGCCGGTGCCCACCCCTGCCACGAAGGCGTCGATGGTCGTGCCGGACAGAGTTTCCACGATCTCCGGCCCCGTGGTCCGGCGATGGATATCCGGGTTTGCCGGGTTCTTGAACTGGTGCATCATCACGTGCCCAGGCTGGGCCGCCAGCTCTTCCGCCTTCATAACGGCCCCGCGCATCCCCTGGGCGCCGGGGGTGAGGATCAGCTCGGCGCCGTACGCCGCCAGCAGCCGCCGCCGCTCCACGGTCATGGTGTCGGGCATGGTCAGGATGAGCTTGTACCCCTTGACCGCGCAGATCATGGACAGACCGATGCCCGTATTGCCGCTGGTGGGCTCCACCACGGTGGCGCCCGGCTTGAGGGTGCCGTCGCGCTCGGCGGACTCGATCATGGCGAGGCAGATACGATCCTTGATGCTGCCGCCGGGATTGAAGAATTCCGCCTTGCCGAATACGGCTGCCGAACCCTTGCGCTCAAGCTTTGCCAGTCTCAGGAGAGGGGTATTGCCGATCTGCTCGATTACCTTGTCGTTGGTTAGTAGCGGCATGAATGTTCTCCTTCCCGCAGGTCAGATAAAGTACATGAACCGGTGATCCTGCTCCCGCTTGACCCCCATCTGCTGTCCCCGGTCGCACAGATCCTTGACCGTGAAGCCCGAGAAGAAATCAAGGAGCTTCGCACCAGCCTCGCACCAGAGCTCCTGGGTCACGCAGGTCCCGTCGAAGTTACACTCCGTCTTCTTTTTTCTCTTGCTGGTACACTCGACCAGATTGATATCGCGCTCGGTGGCGAGAAGCACATCGGCAACCGTGATCTCTTCCGGCTTCTTGGCCAGGCAGTATCCCCCCTGGGGGCCCCGCTTGCTCTTGAGGATGCCGGCCCGCTTGAGCCCCTGGAAAATCTGCTCCAGATAGCGGGGCGAAATACCCTGGCGCCGGGATATGTCCTGCACCTGCGCCGGCAGGGACCCCGAATTGTACGCGATGTCGAAAATTGCCCGAAGCCCGTAGCGGCTTTTCGTCGAGAGCTTCATAATCCCCCCTTCGCCTTAGTGTCTACGTGATGCCAACTATAACGTTCCGCTACTCACCTTGTCAAGAACACAAATCCATACACCACAACATTCCCGTAAAAGATTGCAGTTGAATCAACAAGCAGAGTGACTACAGGGCTGGGGAGGAATTACTTGAGGTGACAGGCAAAACAGAGGCGGCTCTCGTTCATTTCGATCGCCAACTGGTGCCGGCCGGGGTTGTGGAGGTCATGGCAGGAGATACAGACCATCATGCCGTTGACGAAGCGAATGCCCGCCCCCTCCAGTTCGTCCGCCGGCCGGAATGATTGTTCCTTTCCCCGGGGGGGATAGGGACGATTGACGGGGTGGGCCGACGACAGGGCGCATCCACCGAGACAGTAGCCGACATCCGTGGCGATCTGGCCGTCGTGGCAGGAAAGACAGTCTTCGGTGGCACCAGCCGCATCGACGACCTGGCCAAAATGGGAAACGGTTTCGGCGTAAAGTGACGGCGCCCGGGAGAACATCGCCCAGAGCGCCGCCAGGCAAACGAGAAGGGTGCGTACCACCATCGCTGTGCCACCTCCAGGCAGGAAATGCTGCACAGCGTTAATGGTACCACGAAAGAAAAACAGCGCAACAACCTGATAGTTCGGAGGAAATTACCACGTGATATTCGGCGGCTCTACCTTCTCCACCACAACGATCTCCGCGTTCCTGACCTCGAACACAAACCCGAGCGAATTCGTCCAGCGATCCCCTTCTTCCAGGGGGATCGGTACGTCCCGGCGACCGAGCCACACCTCTTCGTCGCCGATATAGGCGAACCAGTCCAGGTTGCCCGTCATCCATATCTTGTTTTTCAGTTCCATTGAATATCCTCCGCAATCGTTTCGGCAATCATAGCGAATCCCCTCGCAGGGGGTCAAGGGACGCGGGATTTTTTCTTGTTGGTGATCCCCGTTTCTGCTATTTCTAAAGGAATTTTAGCGATATTTCCACTTATACCAACGAGAGGGATGACTATCATGAAATTCACCAAAATGCATGGGGCCGGCAACGACTACGTCTATGTCAACTGCTTCGAGGAAACCGTAGGGGACCCCGAGCAGACGGCCATCAAGGTTTCCAACCGCAACTTCGGCATCGGCTCCGACGGGCTCATCCTGATCATGCCCTCCGACAAGGCCGACGTCCGGATGCGCATGTTCAACTCCGACGGGTCAGAGTCCGAGATGTGCGGCAACGGCATCCGCTGCGTGGCCAAGTACGCCTACGACCACGGCATCGTGACCAAGAAGGAGATCACCGCCGAGACCGGCGCGGGCATCCTGACGCTCCAGCTCTTCACCGGCGCCGACGGCAGGGTTGACCGGGTCCGCGTCAACATGGGCACGCCGCGCCTCACCCGTGCGGAAATCCCCATGCTGGGCGACCCGGGCGATGGCCAGGTGGTCGGTCAGCCACTGAACATCCTTCACACCACGTTCAACATCACCTGCGTTTCCATGGGGAACCCCCACTGCGTCATCTTCGTGGATGACGTCGAGAACTTCCAGGTGGAAAAGTACGGCCCCCTCATCGAGAATCACGAGATGTTCCCCCGCCGAACCAACGTTGAATTCGTCCAGATCATCTCCCGCACCGAAGTGCGCCAGCGGACCTGGGAGCGGGGCGCCAGCGAGACCCTGGCCTGCGGCACCGGCGCCAGCGCCGTCTGCGTGGCCGGAGCCCTCAACGGCCTCACCGAAAAGAAGATCCTCAACCACCTCTCCGGCGGCGACCTGGAACTGGAGTGGGCCGAGGACGGCTTCCTCTACATGACCGGTCCGGCCGCCGAAGTGTTCAGCGGCGAAATCGACCTCGGCACGCTGTAGCAGGCCCTGCCGGCACAAGCCAGGGGCCGGCGGCGGCACGGTCGAACCGGGTTGCCGCCGGCCTTTCGTCTATCAGGCTGAGGCAAACGCCATGGAGGATCTCCCATGCCGCCATCCTGCCCCATGTGCACCAAGTGGCTCGATGAGCCCGAGCTTCGCATTGCGGAGCTGGGACATACCCGCGTCATGCTCAATCGCGACCAGTTCTTTCCCGGCTACACCTTTGTCTTCACCCGGGAGCACGTGACTGAGCTGTTCCATCTTTCCCCGCCGGTCCGCCAGGGGGTCATGGAAGAGGTGACGGCCGTTGCCGCGGCCCTGTTCGACCTGTTCCAGCCCGCCAAGATGAACTACGAGCTGCTCGGCAACATGGTGCCGCACATGCACTGGCACCTGGTGCCCCGTTTCGCCACGGACCCCCTGTGGCCCCGCCCCATCTGGAGCGAGCCCCATGGGGAAACCCTGCTCGCGTCGGATGAGTACGCCGGACGGATCGCGCTGATCCGGGACAGGCTCGGTCTCTAGGCCCATGAAGGACTATCTCGGCGCGCACATGTCCATTGCCGGCGGAATCCACAAGGCCCCGGCCCGGGGAACCCGGGTCGGCTGCGGCGTGATCCAGGTCTTCACCCAGAACTCCAACCAGTGGCGGGGGAAAATGCCCACCGACGGGGAAGCAGCCCTTTTCCGCGAGCAGTGGGAAGCCGCGGGCCTGCACGAGATCGTAGCCCATGACATCTACCTCATCAACCTGGCGGCCCCGCCGGGCGAGACCCGGGACAAGAGCCTCGCGGCCTTCCGCGAGGAGATGGAGCGCTGCGCCCGCCTCGGCATCGGCCCGATCGTTATGCATCCGGGCGCCCACCTGGGCGACGGAGAAGAGACCGGCATCCGGCGCATCTGCGAGGCCTTCGACCGCCTGATCCCCGCGGTTCCCGAGTTCACCGGCGCGATCCTGCTGGAGACCACCGCGGGCCAGGGCACCAGCCTGGGCCACACCTTCGGGCAGTTGGCGGCCATCATCGCCGGGACCGCGTATCCCGACCGCTTCGCGGTTTGCTTCGACACCTGCCACACCTTTGCCGCCGGCTACGACTTCACCACCGGCGAAGGGTACCGGCGCGTCTTTGCCGAATTCGACCGGCTGATCGGCCTGGACCGGCTCCGGTGCTTCCATCTGAACGATTCCCGGAAGGGGCTCAACTCCCGGGTGGACCGGCACGAGCATATTGGCCGGGGAACGCTGGGGCTGGAACCGTTCCGGCTCCTCATGAACGATGACCGATTCACGACGGTGCCCAAGATTCTCGAAACACCCAAGGGAGATGACGACGAATTCGACATCATGAACCTGAACACGCTCCGGGGGCTCGTCCGCCGGCGTACGACAAAGGAAAGAACCGAGCCATGCCCGAGCTGATCGTAACCGACGCCGTCTGCACTCGTTGCGGCGCCTGCGTCTCCGTCTGCCCCCTGCGCATCGTCGAGCTGACCGAGGGAAACCTGCCGCCCCGCTTCACCGAAGAGGGAGCCGGGCGCTGCATCATCTGCGGCCACTGCGAGGCGGTCTGCCCCACGGCAGCCCTGGTGGTGGACGACCCGCGCCTGGACCCGGCCGTCTACCCGCCGCCGGCGGCCCCCCTGGACCCGGCTGAGCTCGATGCCTACCTGCGGATGCGGCGGTCGATCCGCCATTTCCGGCCGGAGCCGGTCCCCCGGGAAACCATCGCGAGGTTGCTGGACGTGGTCCGCTACGCCCCCACCGGCAGCAACAGTCAGCGGGTCAAGTGGCTTATCATTCACGATACCGCCGAAGTACGGCGACTGACCGGGCTGGTGGTGGACTGGCTCCGCTCCCAGCAGGAGGACGGCACCCCCCTGAGCCGGCACTTCAACATTGCCGCCATGATCCGCTCCTGGCGCAAGGGTAACGACCCAATCTGCCGCAACGCCCCGCACCTGGCCATTGCCTACACCGACCGGCGCCATCCCACGGTTGCGGTGGATGCCGTCATTGCCGCAACCCACCTGGACATCCTGGCACCCGCCCACGGGGTGGGCACCTGCTGGGCCGGCTTCTTTCAGATGGCCGCCGAGGCATGGGAGCCCCTGCAAGGGGCCCTCGGCCTCCCGGAAGGGCACCACGCCGGCTATACGCTCCTGCTGGGCTACCCGGCCGTTTCCTATCGCCGACCTCCCCGGCGCAACCGGCTGGACGTGGTCTGGCGGTGACAACGTGAGGGAAGGTGCTCCATGAAGGTACTCGCCTCCGAACTGGCCTATTTCCTGAGGGGTCGCGCCAGACAGAACCTGAAGGTCCTGCTCCTGTACTGCGCCTTCCTCCTTGCCTTGCTTCTGACCTACGCGTCCATCTTCCGCTACCTGATGTGGCATCTCGAAGGACGCGAATACTCGTTCATGGCGGGAATCTACTGGACCATCACGGTGATGACCACCCTCGGGTTCGGCGATATCACCTTCCAGAGCGACGCCGGGTACCTGTTCGCCTCAATCGTCACCGTCTCGGGGGTGATCTTTCTCCTGATCATCCTCCCCTTCGGCTTTGTCAGCATGTTCCTGGCACCCTGGATCGAGCGTCGCCTCCGCTACCGCCCCACCATCGAACTGCCGGACGACACCAGGGGGCACATCCTCATCTTCGGCATCGACCCCATCACCCGGACCCTGATCCGCAAGCTGGAGAGCCGCAACCACCTCTTCGTCGTGGTAACGGACAACTACGACCAGGCCCTGCACCTGGAAGAGCAGGAAGGATTCAAGGTGGTCTACGGCTCGCCCACCGATGCCCACGTCCTGGCCGGCCTGCGGGTGGCAGCGGCCCGAAGCATCATCGCCAACCTGAGCGACCCTGACAACGCCAACCTGTGCCTCACCGTCCGCTCCCTCTGCCAGACCCCCATCATTGCCGTGGCCAAGGAACCGGTGCACGGCGAACTGCTCCGGCTGGCCGGAGCGAACCAGGTTGTTCCCCTGACCAGAATCCTCGGCCGCTACCTGGGCATCCGGGCCACCACCTGCGGTGCGCTGGCCCATATTCTCGACTCCTTCGGCAACCTGCAGATCGCCGAACTGCCCGTCCACGGCACCCCTTTCGCCGGCAAAACCATCGGGGAATCGGGGATTCGCCAGCGGACGGGGCTTTCAATCATCGGCGTCTGGGAGCGGGGCAGCCTCACCACCCCGCAACGGGAGACGGTCCTGACCGAGCAGTCGCTACTGGTGCTGGCCGGCACCAAGAGCCAGTTGGCCACCCTGGAGTATCTGATCGGCGAGGCACCGGAAGACGAGTTGATCTTCATCATCGGCCACGGCCGCATCGGCTGCGCCGCCGCAGCGTTCCTCGACCGCAAGCCGGTCCCCTTCGTCCTGATCGACCGGCAGGAGAGCCCCGCCTGCAACGATCACGTCGTGGTCTACGGCGACGCCACCGTGGGCCAGACCCTCAGGCAGGCGGGCATCGACCGCGCCAGCGGCATCATCGTCACCACCAATGACGACAGCACCAACATCTTCCTGACCCTGGCCTGCCGGCATCTTCACTCCCACATCCGCATCGTGGCCCGTGCCAACGGGGAGGAAAACGTCGACCAGCTCTACGCGGCCGGCGCCGACTTCGTCGTCTCCAACGCCTCGGTGGGTGCCAACATCCTGGGCAACCTGCTGGAGCACAAGGAATCGGCCTTCCTCTCCGAGGGGATGGCCGTCTTCCGGCGGCCGCTGCCCCCCGCCATGGCCGACAAAACCATTGCCGAGACCCGCCTGCGCCCCCTCACCGGCTGTTCCATCGTGGCGATCGAGGCGCCCAACCGGGCCGACATCCTCATTTCGCCGCCACCGGAAACCATCCTCGAAGAAGGGGCCAGACTCATCCTGATCGGCACGTCGGAACAGGAAAAGACCTTTGACCAGACCATTGCCGCCCGCTGACGGGACAGCGGGGATGGAAACGAGCCGTGGTCAGCTGTAAAATTGGTGTTCGCCCATACGAATGCGATTCGGCTGCATGACTGGGACGACCGGCTGCGGACGCGTTCTTGAGCCTGCCCCATCATGGGGCAGAGAGGAGATGCCATGAAGGGAAAAATCGAGATCATCCCCGGCGACATCACGAAGCTGGCGGTGGACGCCATTGTGAACGCGGCCAACAATTCGCTCCTGGGCGGGGGCGGAGTGGACGGGGCCATCCACCGGGCAGCGGGGCCGGAGCTGCTGGCGGAATGCCGGACCCTGAACGGCTGCGCCACCGGGGATGCCAAAATAACCGCGGGATACCGGCTGCCGGCGAAGCACGTAATCCACACGGTGGGGCCGGTGTGGCACGGCGGTGCCAAGGGGGAGCCGGAACTGCTGCGGAGCTGCTACCGCCGCTCGTTTGAGGTGGCCCACGGAGCCAGTCTCAGGTCCATCGCCTTCCCGGCCATCAGCTGCGGGGTCTACGGCTATCCCCTGGATGAGGCGTGCGCCATCGCCCTGGAGGAGACGAAGGCGGCCCTGGAGCGTTACCCGGAACTGGAGCGGGTGATCTTCACCCCCTTCGGCGCGGAGGCGGAGGCGGCCTACCGGGCTGCCCTCTCGCGGGTGTTCGGCCCATGAAGGCGGTGATACAGCGGGTAAGCGAGGCCCAGGTGGACGTGGACGGGGCAACGGTGGGAGCCATCGGCCGGGGGATTCTGGTTCTTCTCGGAGTGGAGAAGGGGGATACGGAGCGGGACGCGGCCTGGCTGGCGGAGAAGATGGCGGGGCTGCGCATCTTCGAGGATAACGCAGGCAAGATGAATCTGTCGGTGCGGGAGGTTGGGGGATCGATCCTTGCCGTATCCCAGTTCACCCTGGCGGGAAACTGCGCCAAGGGAAGGCGCCCCTCCTTCGACACGGCGGCCCCACCGGATGAGGGGAAGCGGCTCTACGACCGGTTCGTCGATTTTATCCGGGAAACCGGCATCCCCACCGCCACCGGCATTTTCCAGGCAGATATGAAAGTGCATCTGGTGAATGACGGTCCGGTGACCTTCATCCTGGACACCAAAAGCCGGAGTTCCTCCACGTGATACCGGGAACGCAAATCGGACGGAGCGCGGCACAGCTCTCCCGGCAGGGGGCCATCGTCCCTTTTTTTCTTCATGAAGACGATCACCCTGTGGTATACCATACGCCGTCCGAGTGTCCATCCCCGTCGGCCCTGGAGCCCCCGTGGAACTGAAAGCCGTCCTCGACAACCTTTACGCATCCCGCTCTCCCCGCCACCTGGCGAACGACCCCCTTTCCCTCTGCCACCGCTACGCCTCCCCGGCGGACCGGGAGATTGCGGGACTTCTGGCGTCATGCCTCGCCTACGGCAACGTGAAGATCATCCTCAGAAACCTGGCAACAGTCTTCGGGGCAGTGGGGCCGTCGCCCCGGCGGTTCGTGGAGGAGTTCGAGCCGGAGGCGGGGATGCGGCTCTTTGCCGGCTTCAAGCACCGCTTCAATGACGGCCGTGACCTCTGTGCCCTTTTCCTGGCGGCCCGCACCATGATTGAAGAGGCCGACACCATCGGCGACTTCTTCCTGGGGTGCCACGACCCGGAGGCCGAGGATATCACCCCCTCCCTTACGGAGTTCAGCGCCGCGATCCTCGCCTTCGACTATTCCCCCGTCTTCGGCACCGCCGCCATCCCGGCGGATTCGGCCTTTCCCTTCTTCTTCCCCTCCCCGGCCTCGGGCAGCGCCTGCAAACGGCTGTGCATGTTCCTGCGCTGGATGGTGCGCCCCGACGACGGCATCGACCTGGGGCTCTGGAAGGAGGTCTCGCCGGCACGGCTCGTGATCCCGGTGGACACCCACATCCACCGCATCGCCCGCAACCTGGGCCTCACCGCCCGGCGGCAGGCCGACTGGCGCACAGCCCGGGAGATCACGGCAGCGTTGCGGCGCCTCGACCCCGACGATCCGGTGAAGTACGACTTCTCCCTCTGCCACCTGGGAATCTCGGAGGGGTGCGACGGCACGGTGACCCCCCTCTGCGAGGCATGCCCGGTGGTGAAATGCTGCGCCGGAGACCTCTCATGAGCGGCGAGCCCACGGTGATTCTTGCCTCCTTCGATACCGAGCGGCATACGGCCTCGTACCGGTTCGAGGAGTTAGTGGATACGGTGACGGCCCTGACCCCTGCCGAGGTCGTGCCGGCCCTGCGCCGGGTGGAAGAGGCGGTGGCCGGCGGTCTCCACGCGGCGGGATTCGTCAGCTATGAGGCGGCGCCCGGCCTGGACGAAACCCTGACAACCCGCGAACCGGTGCCGGACACCCCGCTGGTCTGGTTCGGCCTGTTCCGCCGCCGCATCGGCTTTGCGCCCCGGCTCCCCGAATGTGAGCAGGACGTGCCACCCGGCTACGAGACCAGCCAGTGGAGCGCCACGCTCCAGCGGGAGCCCTACCTGGAGTCAGCCGGTCGGATCAGGCAGTACATAACGGCCGGCGACTGCTATCAGGTCAACTTCACCTTCCGCCAGCAGTTCCGCTTCACGGGCGATCCCCAGGCATGGTTCCACGATCTCTGCCGGGCCCAGCGGGCTCCCTTCTGCGCCTTCATCGATACGGGCCCGCTCCGGGTCCTCTCCACCTCGCCCGAACTGTTCTTCGACCTGCGCCAGGGGACCCTCACCTGCCGCCCCATGAAGGGGACCGCCCGCAGGGGACGCTGGCGGGCCGAGGACGAGGAGTTGCGCGCGGGTCTTGCCGACAGCGAGAAGGAGCGGGCCGAGAACCTGATGATCGTCGACCTGCTGCGCAACGACATGGGAATGGTTGCTGAAACGGGGTCGGTGCGGGTGGGGTCGCTCTTTGACGTGGAAAGCCTCGAAACGCTCCATCAGATGACATCCACCATCACGGCCCGGCCACGGGCCGGGGTCGGCCTCGCCGAGCTCTTCGGGGCGCTCTTCCCCTGCGGCTCGGTGACCGGAGCGCCCAAGCGGCGGAGCATGAATATCATCCGGGAGTTGGAGGACTCGCCCCGGGGGATCTACACCGGCGCCATCGGCTACGTCTCGCCGGCGTCACAGGGGGCGCCCACCCCCTTTGAGGCGGCGTTCAGCGTGGCCATAAGGACGGTGGTCCTCGACACCGCATCGGGACAGGGCCGGCTGGGCATCGGCAGCGGAGTGACCATCGGCTCGGCCCCATCGTCGGAATACGATGAATGTCTGGCAAAAAGCCGCTTCGCGCAGGCCCGCATCCCCGATTTCCAACTGGTGGAGACGCTGCTCCACGAGGAAGGAGCGGGATTTTTCCTGCTGGAGCGCCACTTGGCGCGACTCTACCGGTCAGCCGCCCATTTCGGGATTCCGCTCCGGCTCGGCAGCCTCCAGGAGGTCCTCAACCGACGGGCCGCTCTGATGGAAGGCCGGCAGAAGGTGCGCGTACTGGTGAACCGGCGGGGGGCGTTCACCATCCGGGAAGCGCCGCTGACCGAAGCGCCCTGCCCGGAACCGATTCCCGTCCGCTTTGCGGCCACGGCAGTGGACCCGGCCGATCAGTTCCTCTACCACAAGACCACCTACCGCCCCCTCTACCGGTACGAGCTGGCAGCGGCGCCGGACTGCGCAGACGTCATCTTCGTGAACAGGCACGGTGAAGTGACCGAGGGAACCACGGCCAACCTGGCCGCCCGCATCGACGGTGAACTGGTCACTCCTCCCCTCGCCGCCGGCCTTCTGCCCGGCACCTTCCGGGAAGAGCTCCTGGCCGAGGGGACCATACGCGAACGGTCCATCCTGAAAGAAGAACTCGAACACTGCAGGGAAATCTACCTCATCAACTCGGTCCGCCGCTGGCGGCCGGTCTCTCTCCTCCCCTGACCGAGACGCACCCGGTTCCCCGAGACAACAAAAAGGGGGAGCGCATCCTCCGATGCCGCTCCCCCGTATCTGTCCGGTCGTGCCCCTCGACTACTCCGCGGCCGGAGGCGTGCCCCCCTCGCCAGCCGCCGGATTCTTTTTGCGACGGGGCCGGCGCCGTTTCTTCTCCCCTTCAGGCTCCTTCTTCTCGACCTCCGGGTGTTTTTTGCCATGGCGGGTGGGACCCTTGGCACGGGTCTCCTGTCCCTTGGGCCGCGGCTTCACCCGCTTGAAGTCGTGCACGAAGAGATCATCCTCGGCCCACTCCACCGGGATCTTGTCCTTGATGTACTCGTGGATCGCCTCAAGGTGGAACGCTCCGTCCTCGTCGGCCATGGAGATGGCCTTACCCTCGGCACCTGCCCGGGCCGTGCGGCCGATGCGGTGGACGTAGTCCTCGGCGTCCTGGGGGAGGTCATAGTTGATGACGTGGGAGACCCCATCGATGTGGAGCCCCCGCGAGGCCACATCGGTGGCGATCATTATCGGGAGCTTGCCGCTCTTGAAGTCCTCCAGGATTTTGAGCCGCTTGCGCTGCTCCACGTCGCCGGAGATGACCCGGCAGGGGAAGTCGTTGGCATTGAGCCGCTCATCCAGGAACTCCGCCTCACGCTTGGTGTTGACGAAGATCATGGTCCGCTCCATCCCCTCCTTGCGCAAGAGGCCCAGCAGCAGCGGAAACTTCTCCTTCCGGCCCACATGGTAGAGGACCTGCTCCACCCGCTCGGCGGTCATCTGTTCGGGGGTGACCGCCACCTTCTCGGGGACGTTCATGAACTCGTAGGCAAGCTCCATCACCCGCTGGTTCAAGGTGGCGGAGAACATCAGGTTCTGCCTCTTGTCGTAGGGGGGAAGGCGCCGGAGGATGAAGCGGAGGTCGGCGATGAAGCCCATGTCGAACATCCGGTCCGCCTCGTCGATGACCAGCATCTCGATCTCTTTGAGCGAGTAGACCTTCTGCTTCAGGTAATCGATGAGCCGCCCCGGCGTGCCGACCACCACGTCGGCCCCCTCCTTGAGGGCATTTTTCTGCTTCATGTAGTCCACCCCGCCGTAGATGGCCTGGATGGTGAACCCGCAGTGGGCGCCGAGCACCTGGGCGTCCTTCTCGATCTGGACCACCAGCTCGCGGGTGGGGGCAAGGATGATGGCGCGGGGATGGCGGCGTTCGCCCCCCCGTCCGGAGCGGAGAAGCTTGGTAAAGAGACTGATGAGGAAGGCCGCGGTCTTGCCGGTGCCGGTCTGGGCCTGTCCGGCCACATCTTTTCCCCCCAGCGAGAGGGGCAACGTTTTTTCCTGAATGGGGGTGCAGTCGCTGAAGCCTGCGTCTGCCACCCCCTGCATGACCTGCTCGGGCAGGTTCAAGTCGGCAAATTTCATCTCGTTGTTCCTTTATTTCGTTATTTCAACCGTATAGCAATAACACAGCGCAGCGCGTTTCTCAAGCCGGAAGCGCAGTCTTCCTCGCTGACACGCTTTGTGGTATGGTACGCCCACTTTACCGCACCAAGGACAGCCAATGCAGCGCATCATCCCCATCGACTCTCCCTTCTTCCTGAACCCTGACGAACTAGGAACGCCCGCGGACTGGGCGGCCGTATTCGGCAACGACAACCCCCTGGCCCTGGAAATCGGCTGCGGCATCGGCGATTTCATCGCCCGGACCGCCATCGATCACCCCACAACCAACTTCATCGCCATCGACTATTACAACAAGGGATGCCTCAAAACCTGCAGCCGCCTGGAGCGGCACGGAATCACCAACGTGCGGGTGGTGCGGGCCGAGGCACGCCAGTTCATCGTGGAGCGGATTCCGAAGGGGTCGCTGGCGGCGGTCTACATCAACTGCCCCGATCCCTGGCCCAAAAAGCGACACCGCAAGCGCCGGCTCGTGAACATGCAGTTCGTCCGGTTCATCCGGGACTACCTGACGCCGGGGGGCGATTTCTTTTTCGCCACCGACTTCGACGACTACGGCGAGGACGTGGCAGCCTTCATGCCCCAGATGCCGGGGTATGCGAACATGCTCTCTCCTGACCTTTTCCGCCATGAACTGGAAGGCTATCATCTCTCCAAGTACATGCAGAAGTTCATGGCCGAGGGGAAACGGATCTACTTCGTCCACTACCGCACGACGATGGAGGGGTGACGCGTGGCGCGCGATGAGCACGACAGCCGCTACCTGACGGCAGAGCTTCCCGGCACGGGCGGCCTCTTCAAGGAGACGCCCGAGGATTTCCTGGTTGAGGAGATCCCCCTCTACCTCCCCTGCGGGGAGGGTGAGCACACCTACGCAGTGATCGAAAAGCGGGGTATCACCACTCTGGAGGCCATCAGGCGCCTCTGCCGCGCCACGGGCGCCCCCGAGCGGGACACGGGCTATGCCGGCATGAAGGACGCCAGGGGGATAACCCGGCAGACGGTTTCTCTGCCGCGGGTGACACCGGCAGAGGTAATGGGGCTCGACATACCGGGCATCCGAATCCTGTCCGCGGAACGGCATCGGAACAAGCTGCGCTTGGGCCACTTGGCCGGCAACCGCTTCCGGCTCCGGCTCCGGGAGACGGTCCCCGACGCGGCCGACCGGGCACGCGCCATCCTCGACGTTCTCGCCCGGCGCGGGGTCCCCAACCGCTTCGGCGAGCAGCGCTACGGCATCCAGGGAAACAGCCATCTAGTGGGCCGGGCCATGCTGGCCGGCGACTGGCGCGGAGCCGTGGATCTCCTGATGGGCGACCCGGCAAAGGTGGAGGGCGAACGGTGGCGGGCCGCCATCGAGGCCTACCGACAGGGCGACCTGGCCGGGAGTCTCGGTCTCTTTCCCGGACATTGCCGAACCGAGCGGGACGTGCTCCAGCGCCTGGCAAAGCGCCCGGACGACTTTGAGCGCGCCTTCCACGGGGTCCACCCCCGGCTCAAGAAACTCTACCTCTCGGCCTGCCAGTCGGCCCTCTTCGACCGGGTTCTGGAGACCCGGCTCCAGACCATCGACCACGTGATGGAGGGGGACCTGGCCTGGAAGCATGACAACGGTGCCTGCTTCCTGGTCACCGATGCGCGGGCCGAGGCACCCCGGGCGGAACGTCTGGAGATTTCTCCCACCGGTCCACTCTTCGGCTGTCGCATGACCACACCCGAGGGTGAACCGGCGGCCCTGGAAAAAAGCATTCTCGATGCGGCGGGACTCACGCCGGCAGCCTTCAACCTGGCCGGCGGGCTGCGGATGGAGGGGGAGCGTCGCCCCCTGAGAGTTCCCCTGGAGGGACCCGAGCTATCCTGCGAGGAGGAAGACCTGGTGCTCCGGTTCTCGCTGCCCCGGGGAAGCTATGCCACGGCAGTGCTGCGGGAGGTCATGAAGCGCCCGGGAAACGGCGCCTGACAGGAGACCTATTAATGATACAATGCATTGTGATGCGCGTGGCCGGCTACAGCCCGCGCCCGGGAGGGCACAGCCCATGAACGATCCGCAAAAACTTTGCGACGTAAACTTCTTCCGTCCGAGAAAAGGCTACATGACCGGCGAGGTGGCCATCATCGCCGCCGTGCTGGTGGGATGGGCCGTGGCCAACTTCGGCTTCCAGGGCCTACTGGCGCTCCTGGCCCAGTCGCCCGACGGCGAAGGGATTCTCACGAGTCTCACCTTTCTGTCATTTCCCTGGCACTTCTGGTTCACGGGCCAGTTTCTTCCCCTCTGGTTCATCATTCTTTGCGTCCTCTTCAACATCTACATAGACCGGCACACCGAGCAGCACAGCCGCAGGAGGGACCGCAGCCATGACTGACGCGAATCTCGTCCCCCTCCTTATCGTGACGGCTGCCCTGGCCACCTTCATCATTACCGGGCTGCGGGCACGGGCGCGGGAGGCGGGAGACTACGGCTTCGGCGGGCGCTACATCGGCCGGATCGGCGGGGGTGCCGCCATTGCCAGCAACTGGATGAGCGCGGCCAGCTTCCTGGGCATGGGCGGCCTTCTCTACCTCCAGGGCTACTACGCCCTTGCGTACGTCATAGGCTGGACCGGCGGCTACGTGCTGCTGCTGGTCCTCATGGCCGGCCAGATTCGCCGCTTCGGCAAGTACACGGCCCCGGACTTCGTGGGCGACCGGTATGCGTCGCCGGGCGCGCGCCTCATCTCGGCGGCCATTTCCATTACCATTTCGGTGATCTACTGCACGGCTCAGTTCAAAGGAATCGGCATGCTCTTCGGCTGGCTCTTCGCCACCGACTACCGGACCGGAGTCATCCTGGGTGCCACCGTGGCAGTGGGATACGTGATCCTTTCGGGAATGCTGGGGGTGGCCCGCAACCAGCAGCTCCAGTACACTCTGCTCATCGTCTCGTTCATCCTCCCTCTCATGGCCCTGGCTCATAAGCTCGGCTACTTCTGGGTGCTCCCCCAGTTCGGCTACGGCGTTGCCATCCAGGACCTCAAGCGCGAGTTCGGCATCAACTTCGCAGCCCCCTTCGCCTCGGCCGGCCTCTTCCAGTGGGTGGCCCTCTGCTTCACCCTCATGGTTGGCACCGCAGGTCTTCCCCACGTCCTGTCGCGCTTCTACGTGGTCCCGAACATTCGCGACGCCCGGTGGAGCCTGGTCTGGGGCCTTTTCTTCATCGCCCTCATCTACTGGTCGGCTCCCGCTTACGCCGTCTTCGCCCGGTTGCTGGAGGCCCGCTCCGGCATGGTCCCCCCGCCGGTGGCCGCCGGCAAGATGGCCGACATCATCGTGATCAAGACCGCGGTCATGGGAGGACTTCCCTCCTGGATGATCGGCATCCTGGCCGCCGGCGCCATGAGCGCCGCCTTTTTCACCGTGGCGGGACTGCTCATCACCGGCGCGGCATCCCTTTCTCACGATATCTATTACCGTCTCATCAACCCCCGTGCCTCTGAGGGGTCCAAGATGGCCCTGGCCAAGGGTGCGGTGGTGGTCCTTGCGGCGATCGTCCTGGTCATCGCACTGAACCCGCCGGGGCTCATCGCCGAGATCACGGCCGTCGCCTTCGCCCTGGCCGGCAACACGATCTTCCCCGCCTTTCTCCTGGGAATCTGGTGGAGTCGCGCCAACCGTCACGGTGTCATCGCCGGAATGCTGACCGGCGTCCTCATCACCTTCTCCACCCCCCTGTTCGGCGGCCTGGTGCCGGCGGTGGCGAAGGTCTTCCCCCTCACCTCATCGGCCCTGATCGGCGCACCGCTGGTGATAGGCGTCATGATTGTCGTGTCGCTGCTCACGCCGCCGCCCCCAGAAGCGGTACGTCGCTTCCTGGCCGAGCAGGTTCACGGCCACATGGACTGACGCACGAAACAAGGAGACGCCATGCCGCTCTTTCTCGCGGTAAAAAATGACGATGTCCTTAGCCGCCGGGGAACAGCAGAATTCCTGGACGGGATACGCCGCGACCTCTTCGCCAGACTCAAGAACCTCCCCCCAGGCGACGAATGCCGTTTGCTCAAGGGTGTGACCGAGACCCTCGACATGGAGCTCGCCTTCGAGGATGCCTTCAACCTAGCCTTTCCCCGCCTGCTGGCAGAAACTGAAACCGCCACCGACGTGAACAGCCTCATCGAACTCCAGCGACAACTGGCGGAAAAGGCAGCCGAGTACTTTCGCCAACGCGGCTCAGTGCCGGCCTTCGACATCCTCTGCACCACCATGACGGATTACCTGACACGGGGGGCCCTGCAGCTCGCTTGCCGCTGGATGGACGAACACGGTCCGACAGCTCCGGCCGTCGGCTGGGCATGGCTCGCCCTGGGTGCGCTGGGGCGCGGCGAAGCGGGCCTTTCGGGAGCAGCGGACTTTGCCGTCATCCACGACGGGGACGCGTCCGAAGAGACATCGTTCTTCGTGGGGCTGGCCGGGCGGGCTGCCGGCATCCTGGAACGATTGGGCCTTGCCAGCCCCGGCGGAGTCACTCCGGTCGGCGCAGCATGGCGGGGAAGCATGACCGATTGGCGCAAACGGATCACCAGCCGGGTTACGGAAGGGGACGGCGACCTGGGATGGCTTATCGGGCTCACCGATCTGCGCTGCGTAGCCGGCGACTCCGCCCTGGCCGAGGGCATGAACAACCTGGTCCGGTCCATGCTCGCCTTTCACAGGGACCAGTTCCGGGAGACGGCACGGCACATATCCATGATGCCCTCGGGATTCGACTTTTTCGGCAGATTCAGGACGGAGCGGATCGGTGAGTCGCGGGGAATGTTCAACCTGGGCTACTACGGCATCTCCCCCCTGGTGGCCAACGTCAGGGTCCTGGCGGTCCACGCTGAGATACCGGAAACGGGCACCATCGAGCGCATCCGGGCGCTGCTCCGCAAGGGGCACATGGACGTGGAGCTGGCCGAGCGGCTGCTGCGCGCCTGCCACTGCTTCGGCCGGAAGCGCGCTGCCATGGGCGGTGAGGCTTCCGGCATTTACGTGGATACGGCGGGACTGACCGAGCAGGAGGAAGATGAGCTCAAGGCAGGCATCGACGCGGTGGGGACACTCCAGCGGCTGGTCTACACCACCATTACCGGGCAGGGATAGACACGATGCGGATCTCTCTTTCCACCGGCACGCTCTTCACCTTTCCCTTGGGGAAAGTCATGCGGATCGCCCGGGAAGCGGGATTCGACGGCGTCGAACTCATCATCAACCAGGACTTTCAGAAGGTCAA
This sequence comes from Geobacter sp. 60473, assembly GCF_036323535.1. Classification (GTDB taxonomy): domain Bacteria; phylum Desulfobacterota; class Desulfuromonadia; order Geobacterales; family Geobacteraceae; genus Geobacter; species Geobacter sulfurreducens. The sequence goes on along the minus strand of NZ_AP028967.1, from coordinate 3,772,935 downwards.
CTGTCGCAAGCTCATTGAAGAACTGGCCGAAATCCTCCCCATCAACTCCATCCACGCACCATTCATGCCCCTTGACGGGTGGGGCGGCCCCGTCGACTCCCTGGCGCGCTGCGTGGAACTGGCGGCGGGCGCGGGAATACCGCTCGTCAACTTTCATCCCCCCTCGTGGATGGGATTCGAGATCGGCTTCTGGCGATGGCTCTACCGGGTAATGGACTTCCAGAAAGAGGTAGGGCGGGAAACAGTCATCGTGACCCTGGAGAACATGCCGTGGGTGGGAACCCGCTTCCGGGTGAACCCTCACATCCTCTCAAGCACCGAGAAACTGATCGAATTCGTCCAGGAGCGCAATCTCTACATGACCTTCGACACCACCCACATGGGATCGGGCAAGGCCAACTTCATCAATGACTTCTACCACTGCTACAATTCGGGCCGCATCAGGAACATCCACTTCTCCGACTACGGCCACGGTCGGGAGCACCTGATCCCCGGCCACGGCATCCTTCCGCTCACCCGCTTCCTCAACCACCTCAGGAGTGCCGACTACTCCGATACGCTCACCCTTGAGCTCTCACCGGAGGAATTCCCCCGGGATGAGCGGATCATCGTGGAGAGCCTCAGGGAAATCCTCCAGTACCTTCGCCGGGAAACATCCCCCCCGTCTGATCCTGCCAAACTAAAACAAGCACCATGAACGGCCGGGCAAGAACGGATTGTCGGCCGCACGGTCCCGGCGACCGGAGGAGCGGCGAAATGCGGGCCGCCCGTACGGATTTTCGCCGGAAGCCCCCCCTACCCCTTGACAATATAGACCGAGCAGGAGGCGGTCTTTACCACCTTGTGGGAGACGCTGCCCAACAGCTGCCGCTTCAGGAATCCCTTGCCCGAACTGCCGAGCACGATCACGTCGATCTGCTCCTTGTCAGCAAATTTAACGAGTTCTTCCGCCGGTTCGCCGTACACCACCCGGATCTCAAGGGGGATGTCCGCCTCCCGCGCGTTCTTTTCTATCACATAGAACACCCGCTGCCGAAGCTCTTCCCATTCGGGCGTTTCCGTGATGGGCGGGGGAGGAACGAAGTCGGTGAACGTGCTACGCGGCACGTTGGGCAGGACCAGCATGGCGTAAATCTTGCTTTTAAACTGGCTGGGATTGCCCGCCGCCATCCTGACAGCCTCCTCGGCCGCCTTGTCCGACAGGGGAGAACCGTCGATGGCCACGAGAATCTTCTTGCGCAGATGGAGCATTGTCTCCTCCTGAAAATAAAACAAGCTGGGACTGTTCAACGAAGCGGCGGTGCCGGGAAAAAACAATCGCCCACTGCTGACTTGCCTACAGGAACCCGCATGATTGCTGTGATCAGACAGTGATCCGACTATAGAAAAAATATTCCACCTTGACAATTATAAAACAATATTCTATCGTTTCTGAGATTATTTTTCATTGAGTTCAGCCTTTCGCGTGAAGAGTCGGCTGACGTGACCGGATTGATTGTCTTGACTTCCGTACGTTTCCGACTTAAGTTGATACGTTCATCTTTTCATGAGAAGAGGGATTGAGATGGCGAAGAAGGACAAATCCGAATACATCATCCAGGCAGTCGATCACGCCCTCGATCTCCTGGAACAGTTCCACGACGATGTGGACGAGCTGGGCGTGACCGAACTGTCAAAACGCCTGAAACTGCACAAGAACAATGTGTTCCGGCTCCTGGCAACCCTGGAGTCGAGGGGATATATCGAGCAAAACAAGGTTACGGAGAATTACAGGCTCGGTCTCAAGACGCTTGAACTGGGCCAGACCTTCATCCGGCAGATGGGCCTGCTGCGCCAGTCGCGGCCAGTACTCGAATGGCTCGTCAACCAGTGCAACGAAACCGCCTACGTCGCCATTCTCAAAGATCAGAGCATCGTGTATCTGGACGTAGTGGAAACTGATCTGACGGTGCGGGTCGTTCCCCGGGTCGGCTCCCGCCTCCCCGCGTACTGCACGGCGGCCGGCAAAGTCCAGATCGCCTGGATGAATGACGAGGAACTGGACAGCTTCTTCCCCCAGCGTGAACTGAAGCCTTTCACCCCCAACACCATCACTGACCGGGAAGTCCTCAGAAAACACCTCAGGGAGGTGGTTGAGCAGGGATATGCGGTGGACAACGAAGAGCTCGATATCGGCGTGCGCTGTGTCGGCGCACCGATCCGCGATTACACCCGACGGATCATCGGTGCGGTGAGCCTTTCGGGACCTTCCATGCGCTTTACCGACGAGCGTCTGGACAACGAGTTGATCCCGCTTGTCAAAAAGGCTGCCGACGAGATCTCCATGAAGCTCGGCTTCCATCGGTAACTGAAAAGCCCCCGTCTACCGGGGGCTTTTCTCATGGGAATCGTTTCGCCCAGATCTCCTCGACCCGTCGTTCCAACTCTTCAGGTGTGCCGTTGTTGTCGACAACCACCTGGCCTCTCGCAGCCTTCTCCTCCATGGGCATCTGGGCGGCCAGCCGCTGCTCGGCCTCCAAACGACTCAGACCATCCCGAGCCATCACCCGCCGGACCTGCGTTTCCCGGTCCACATACACTACCCAGACCTCGTCAACCCGATCGGTTGCGCCTGCTTCGATCAGGAGCGCAGCCATGTACACGGCAACCGGCACGCCGGACCGGCGCAGCTCGGCAAGACGCAGCTCGGCAAGCTCCCTGATGGCCGGGTGCGTTATCGCCTCCAGCCGTTTCCGGGCAGAGGAGTCGGCAAAGATGATGCTGCCGAGAGCCTTCCGGTCAATGGAACCGTCAGGCAGCAGAATCCCCTCGCCGAAGGCCGCCACGATGGACCGATGGGCGGACGTACCCGGCATGACCGCCTCGCGGGCCAACTGATCCGCATCAATCACCACCGCTCCGAGCCGCTCAAGAATCCGCGACACCGTACTCTTCCCCGAAGCGATCCCACCGGTAAGTCCGACTATGTTCATGGCTTATCCAAGCCTCCCTGGTCAGGAACCATTTCACAGTCGGTTGCCGGTGTCAACGGCAATCAGAGGGAGAACGGCGAAAGCCGCAATGCACCGCTTGCCTCAGGAAGAAGCGACAATGGCTCCTTCTTCGATGCGGAAGACCGTTGGGCCCAGATCCTCGTCAACCTGGAACACCTTCGCGCCGATGGATATCGCGACCCCGATCAGGACCTCTCGCTCAACAACGACCTGGGCGCTGGCCACCTGTTCCAGGCGCTTCTGGAGACGCTTCTTTTCCCCCGTGAGTTCCGAAATGACCGACTGAAGCTTGTCCCTGGCCTCGCGGGTAAGCGCAACCTGTTCCGGCGGAGCCGACGGCAGCGATGCGTAGTACTCGAGCTTCTTTGTGAGCTCGTCCATTTCCCGCTCTTTTTCCTGAAGTTTGAGGCGCACCGTGGAAAAGCGTTCCCGGACATGGGGGTCGACCCCAACGCTCACGGCCGTGTGCACGCCGGCGTGCGAACCGAGGGTTACCGCCCGGACCAGATTGACAGCCTGGCAGCTGCCGCCGATGACATGCCCCTTGCTCCCCCCGTCATGCCCCACGACAATCTGGTTGCCCGCCACCAGTTCGCTCTGCATGCAAAACTCCTGCACCTGGATACTGTCGCCCGCCTCGACGAAGGCATTCTCGACAAACTGGGCAGCGACGCACCCACCGGCCTTTATCCGCACCGCATCCCTCCCCGCTTCCGCAGTCGAGGGGCGGGAATCACCCTGGCCGATAACGCCGCCACGGACCTCAATATTCCCGCCGGCTTCAATCCTGGATGCCTCCACCACTCCGCCAATGATGATGTCACCGCTGGCTTTGACGGTCATTCCAGCAACTACGTCTCCGGCAATATCAATGGTTCCGTTAAAATCCAGATTACCGACGGACAGATCAACGAGCTTCAGCCGGAGAACCTGTTCGACGACGATTCCGTTGGCAACCAGGATGGGTTGACCGGCCACGGCGGCCACGAGGAGGTTGGGATCGTCCGCATCAAAGGCGGTACCAGAAAGATTCGGGGCAAAGGCCGCATCCCGTACAGGCGGGGGGGAAATGGCTTTCCCCGTTATACTGGTCCCCGCAACACCCTCAACGGGCGGAATGCGACGCATGAGTGGATCGCCGGCACGTACGCTGAGAATCTGCCCCAGGTTCCGGTAGTCGACCCTGTCATTATCGAGGAGTTGAGGCTGGCGGTCGCGTATTTCGGGAACAAAGCTCACCAGTTCACCATCGGTGCCCGACTGGGGCGGTATTCCCCTCGCCACCAGGAGATCAGAGGCCGCGCCGTCGGCAACTGCCCGATTGATGGTCTCTTCGTCAACACCGAAGACGACCCCCTTTTCCTTCAGTGCCTGCCTGACCTGCTCCGCAGCGACCGTATTGCCGCCGTACGCGGGAATGATCGTCAGACGGGCTTCCAGGTTATCAGGGGTACAGGTGATGGTGAAAGAACCGTTGCGACGCTCGCCCAGGTCAAAGGTGAACGGCTGGGTGGCGGCGTTGTAACGCTTCAGCAACTCCACCAGGGCGTGTTCATAGAGATAGAGATCGGCAAACCCCGCTGCGGCCAGAGCCTGCTTGATCCAGGTGAGGTTGATGGGCGGTTTTTCATCGGTCGGCACAAAGCTCACACTGAGCTTGCACCCTCCACTGTCAAGCCGAAAGGCAAGACCGACTTTTGCGCCTTCTATCTCCCCGGCCATAGCACACCACCTCGAGGGGTAATAGACACCTTCTTACGTATACATATCGACAGAATCAGCCGATTCTTGAGACAAAAACTCTTGAATAATCAGAGCAAGAGACTGCCGTTGCGCAGCAGGACGGTTTCAACGCCGGTTTCCGAGACAAGGACAAGGGTGGGACGGTAAAAAACATAGTCTTCGTGGAACGGTGTCTGCACCGTGCCGCCGAAGCCGGAATTGTCACCCAGGGCAATATGAATGGTGCCGAGGATTTTCTCGGCTTCGAGGACATTGTCCGGCCGGGTGGCCCGGTCATTGGTCCCGATGCCCAGCTCAGCGATGTTCCGGTTCAGATCGCTCTCGGCGAATTTCCGCTCCAGCACTGCCCGCAGGGGTTCGTCGCCTCGTACGTCCACGACAGTACCGGCCCTGACCACCAGTTCGACCGGAGAGTCGAGCCGGCGCGTCGCCCCCCATTCGAGCACCATGACTCCTTCGCTCGTCCCTTCCAGCGGGGCAAGGTAAACCTCTCCCGCCGGTAGGTTGCCAAAACTCCCCGCTGCGGAAAGAAGTCCATCGTCCCCCTTGGCAACCCGTCCCTCCTTGCTGAAACTCATACGCGTACCGTTCGGGGTTTCCACACGCAGTGCGGTCGCTCCGCTAACCGCATCAGCTACCCGGCGGGTCCGTTCGGCCAACTGATGCCAATCAACCCGCATTGAGGAAAAGAACATTTCAGGGTCGAAATGGGGAAGACTGGCAAAGCGGCCACCAACCGCATTGACCAGGTGACGGAACCGCGTATGACTCGTGGAGTTGTTGGAGAGAGCGACCACCACCTGCGCGGCGGCATGGCGGTTGGACAACACGACCCGACGAGCCTGCTCCAGGTCCTCCGGGGTCGCCTCCTTTGCCAGCAGGCGCTCAAGAACCCCCTCTGCCGCCAGGGCATTCACTGCGGCATCGCCAAAGGCGGCACGCCAGAGGACTTCAGGCGGCTCGGCACCCGACGCGGCGGTGGCGGGGAACGAGACAAAAAAGGCGTTACCATATGAGGTATCGGCATATCGGCCGGCTTCTTCCGCAACGGCCAGAAGTCGCTGCCGGCGGGCGGCATCTTCAGCCGAAAGCGCTTCGTCGGGTCTTGTCCTGTCGCTGAAAACAAGAATACGTTCTCCAGCCGTCACGCCCATATTAATTCCGAACAGCGATGCGAACGCCTCCCGGTACATATAGCCCTCCCTTCCCGGCCCGGCACTGCCGGGCTCCGTACCGCCGTAACGATCCCCACAGCACCGCTGAGGCTCTGGCAGCAAAACTATAGCAAATGACAATCCCGCCCGGGAACAGCTTTTTAATTATTTTTTCCCTTGATTTATCGAAGAATGTTGTGTTAGATAGTGCATACTGTATACACTTTGCAAATCAATATTTGTTTTGTAAATTCAAAAAGTTAAGCATCGCTGACCATCTCTGCGAAGGTCTGAACGGAGGCGTACGTGGCACAGGTGGTTTTTTCCAGCTGGGGAAGAACGATCGTCGATAACCGCAAGGGGGGAGAAGCCCAGGACGTGAGCTTCCGCCTTCCGACCACCCTCGATGGCGAGCGGCAGATTGCCGCGCTCATGGGGTGGGATGGGATCATTCTTTACGATCTGAAGGTTGACGTGCCGGCAATGGCAGCCGAATATATGAAGCGCGTGCAGACCCAGTACTGCTGCGGCAAGTGCACCCCCGGCAAAAAAGGGACCAAGGTTCTTGCCGACGTTCTGGCGGCCATCATCGAGGGGCGGGCCACTGAGGCCGACCTCGACACCATCGACGACCTGGCGGACCTGCTCACCAACTGTAAGTGCACCCTCTGCCAAAGCTCAACGATCCCGGTTCTCGATGCCGTGAAACATTTCCGGGAAGATTTTCTCGCCTATACCACCGGCATCCGCAAGCCCGCCAGCGCCCACCGGTTCATCGACAAGTACACTGCCCCCTGCATGGACCGCTGTCCGGCCCATATCGACATTCCCGCCTACATCGAAGCAATCAAGGAATACCGGTTCGATGAGTCGCTGGACATCATCCGCGAAAACATGCCGCTGCCGTCGGTCTGTGGCCGCGTGTGCCCGCACCCATGCGAGACCCACTGCCGTCGCAAGAATGTGGACGACTCGGTCAACATCATGGTGCTCAAGCGTTCCGCCTCCGACTACGAGTGGATGCACAACGCAGCCCCCCCCATGCAACCCAAGCCGCGCAAGAACAAGAAAGTCGCCATTGTCGGTGCCGGTCCGGCAGGTCTCGCCTGCGCCTACTACCTGGCCCTTGAAGGATATCCCTGCACCATCTACGAGGCCCTGCCCGAAGGATACGGTGGCGGCATGATCGCCGTCGGCATCCCCCCCTACCGCCAACCGCGGCACCTGCTCCAGCGGGATATCGACATCATTGCCTCCATGGGCGTGGATATCATCTATGACACCCGCATCGGCAAAGACATCTCCCTTGAAGAGCTCAAGCAGAAATTCGACGCCGTCTTCCTGGCACCGGGTGCCCACCGCTCCAAGCCCATGGGCGTCGAGGGAGAAGACAAGGGCTACAAGGGCTTCCTGAAGGGCGGTATCGACTTTCTCCGGGAAGCCTACATGGGACGTCCGACCGGCATGGGGAAAAAGGTGGTCGTGGTTGGCGGCGGCAACACTGCCATCGACTGCGTACGGGTAGCTCTCCGGGAAGGAGCGGAAGAGTCCACGCTCCTCTACCGCCGTTCGCGCAAGGAAATGCCTGCCGACGTATGGGAAGTGGACGGCGCCGATGAAGAGGGGGTGCGATTTGAGTTCCAGGTCCTCCCCACGCGCATTATTGTTGACGAAAATGAGCAAGTGACCGGCGTGGAATGCGTCCGGATGGCCCTTGGTGAGCCTGACGCCTCGGGGAGGCGCCGGCCCGAACCGGTTCCCGGCAGCGAGTTCGTGGTCGAGTGTGACACGGTCATCCCGGCCATTGGCCAGGATCCCGATCTCTCCTTCATCCCCGACAACCTGGGAATCGACATCACCAAATGGAACACCGTCGTCACCAAGTACGTTCCTCTCAAGGATGCGGCGGGCAAGGATCTGAAAGACGGCATGGGCAACCCTCTTGCGCGGATACTCATCACTGATCTTGAGGGCGTTTTCGCGGGCGGCGATGCCGAAATCGGCCCACTGACCGTCGTCGCCTGCATCGGGAATGCACATCGGGCCGCGCGGGTGATTCAGCGCTGGCTTGAAGAAGGAAAGGCATACCTAACCGAGGACGAACTCATGGAGGACATCCTCACGAACATGCCGGTCTACGACAAGAACGAAAAGGTTCCCTGGCTCGACTCCCGGGAGCGGGCCCACCAAGCAGAGGTCCACGGCCAGGAGCGGGCGAGCAAGGGCAACTATCAGGAAGTGGAACTCGGCTTTGTCGACACCCAGGCAGTGGAGGAAGCAGAGCGCTGCCTCCGGTGCTACCGGGTCGCCATGGCCGCCATTTAGTCCATCACATTCAGCATGCCACTTCGGCCCACGGCCGGGGCCACGGCGGCCCGGGTATCGGCAACGATCCCGGGCGTCGGTGCGTTCCCGGCCGGGAGCCTCTTATCCAGGGGTGAAACGGATATGGTCAGTCTTACAATCGACGGGAAGGACATCACAGTAGCGAAGGAGACCACGATCCTCGATGCGGCGGCGCTCCTCGGGATCACGATACCGACCCTCTGCTGGCTCAAGAAGGTGTCGCCTACCGGTGCCTGCCGCGTCTGCGCGGTTGAGATCGAAGGGGTCGATCGCCCCATGACGGCCTGCAACACGCCGGTCAAAGACGGGATCAAGGTAACAACCCAGTCGGAGAAGCTATCGAGGATTCGCCAGAAGATCATGGAACTGATGCTGGTGAACCATCCCCTCGACTGTCCCGTCTGTGATGCGGGCGGTGAATGCGATCTCCAGAATGCCTGCTACGGCCTCGGCGCTGCAAAGCAGGAATACGGCGCCGTGCTTGAGCGTCGCAAAATCCGTTACGACTGGCCCCTGATCGAGAGCGATCCTAACCGTTGCATCCTCTGCGAGAAATGCGTCAAGGTCGACCATGAAATTGTCGGCTGCAACGCCATCAGGGTAGTCAACAGGGGTGAAGCCACCATTATCGATACGGTGGACGGCAACCCTCTCAACTGCGAATTCTGCGGCAACTGCGTGGCCGCCTGCCCCACCGGCACTCTTATCAGCAAGCCGTTCAAATTCCGCGGCCGCCCCTGGGCCTTCACGACAACACCGAGCGTGTGTCCCTTCTGCGCTGCCGGCTGCCAGATCGAATACCACAGCCGTAACGGTCGGGTGGAACGCGTAACCAGCGACGACTCGACCTACAACAGCGGCAACCTCTGCATCAATGGCCGCTTCGGCTACAGCTACATCAATTCCCCGGATCGCCTTGCCGAGCCGATGGTGAAAGGCCAGAAAGCCGATTGGAATACGGCTATGGGAACTGCAGCAACAGCGCTCAAGCAGATCGTGGCCAGCCATGGCGCCGACGCCGTCGCGGGATTCGGTTCTCCCCGGGTCACCAACGAAGATAACTACCTTTTCCAGAAGCTCATGCGTTCGGCGATCGGCACCGGCAACATCGATTCGGAGGCGCGCCTCGGCTTTGCTGCGACTCAGAAGGTCCTGAGGGAAATGCTTGGCATCGCCGGTGCCAGCACTACCATTGATGCCATTGACCGAGCTACCGCAGTTCTCGTTGTCGGCTGCGACCTGAACGCCGAGGCGACCGGCATGGAGTACCGGGTCATCAAAGCAGCAACAAAGAACAATGCAAAGCTGGTTCTTGCCGCCATGCGCGACATTAAGCTCAAGAAGTTCGCCAACAGCCATCTTAAATACCGGCCGGGAAACGAAACTCTTCTCATCAATGCCCTGACCAAAGCTGTTCTCGAAGAAGGCCTGGAAAACAAGGAGTTCTGCAGCGCGAACATCAGCAATCTTTCCGACCTGACCGCGGCCCTGGCAGGAGTCTCGATTGCCGATGCCGCCGCGGCGACCGGCGTCACAGAAGCGGATCTGCGCGCAGCAGCGCGGCTTGTCGGAGGCAAAAAGGGAGTTGCCGTCATCTTCGGCGCCGAACTCATGCGTGGCGGCAATACCGACGCGGTGAAGGCTCTTATCAACCTCGCACTGATTCTTGGCGCCACTGCAGGCGATACCGGCGGGCTTTTCCCGGTGTATGAGAAGACCAACATCCGCGGTCTTCTCGATATGGGGGTTGCTCCCGACCACTTCCCCGGTCATCAGACAGACGGCACCACCTTCGAGAAAGCGTGGGGCAAAAAACTTCCTGCCGCTGCCGGCAAGGACCTCTGGCAAATCATTGAAGGCATCGAGCAGGGAAGCGTCAAGGCCCTCTACCTCCTCGGCTGCGACCCGGTGGCATCGTTTCCGGAAGGAGAGCGGATACGTAAGGCCCTGGAGAAGTTGGAACTCCTCATTGTGCAGGACCCATTCCCCGGAGAGGCCGCAAAACTGGCCCACGTGGTCTTCCCTTCCTCCGTAGCCGCTGAGAAAAACGGAACATTCACGACCATTGACGGCAGAGTACAACCCCTTGCCAAGGCGGTTGCTCCGCCGGGCGACGCCCGTGAGGACTGGGACATCCTTACCGAACTGTACAATCGCCTGACGGGTGAAAGCCGCGTACATTCACCCGCAGCCGTGCTCGACGAAGTTGCGGCGCTCGTCCCCGCTTATGCATCTGTTGGCCGGACCGGTGGCACCATTGCCGCGCAGCCACGTTCGGGCGGCCTGGCCCTGGCGCCGGTATCCGCCAAGGCGGTTGCCGGATCACCAACGACCCTTCTGGTCGGCACCATCCTCTATCACAGCGGAACGACCACCACATGGTCTAAAAACAATCTGGAAATTATCCCCGAGGGATATATCGAGATTCATCCGAACGATGCGGCAAAGCTCGGCATTGCCGAAGGAGGCAAGGTACGGCTGAGTGCCGGGACGGTGAAGGTTGAAGGAACGGCGAAGATAACGCCGCGGGTTCAACCGGGGCTGCTTTTCGCACCCAGCCATTTCCGCGGCATGAACGTGAACGCCCTTCTGTCCCGTGACGGCGGAGTTGTTCCCGTCACGGCAGAAAAAGCCTGACTCCGGGCTAACCATCGTATTCAAAACAAAAAGCCCCGCTCAACGGCGGGGCTTTTTTCATTTGGCGGGATCTTTCAAGTATCGCCGGACTGCTGCGTTGTGCTCCTCCAGCGAGGCTGAAAAATGGTGCGTACCGTCCTTACGGGCCACGAAATAGAGATAGCCGGTGGCGGCCGGATTGAGAGCAGCAGCCAGAGCGTCGCGTCCCGGATTGCCGATGGGACCGGGCGGAAGTCCGGCGATGCGGTAGGTATTGTGCGAGGTATTCCGCAGGATATCTTGACGGGTCACGTTCCCGCCAAAGGCTCGCACACCATAGACCGCAGTGGGGTCGCTCTGGAGGCGCATGCCCTTGGCCAAGCGATTGTGGAAAACCGAGGAGATCAGAGGGCGTTCCGCCGGAGAAACAGCCTCCTTTTCAATCATTGAGGCAAGGGTCACCACTCGATGCCGCGATATCCCCCGGCGACGCGCCTTCTCTGCGAATCCGGCCGCATAGATCTTGTCGAACTGGGATACCATGACCCGAATCAGATCCTTTTCGTCCATGGATCGGGAAACGGCATAGGTGCTCGGGTAGAGGTAGCCCTCGACACTGCTGCTCTGGATGCCGAGTTCGGCCAGAAACGACGGATCGGTTGCGGCAGCCAGGAAGCGTTCCCGCGAGAACATTCCTTTACCTTCCAGCAATTCCGCAACCTGGTACATGGAATATCCTTCGGGAACGGCGAAAGGTTGAGCATAGACCTCGCCAGCCACCAGCTTGCGGAGAATTTCTGCAGGATTCATGGCATCGGAGAATTGGTATTCGCCGGCCTTAAGCCGCTCGGCCTCTCCCTGCAGACGGGCATGGAGCACAAACAGCCGGGCACTGGTGATCAGTCCGGCCGCCTCAAGCTCACCGGCAATGCGCCGAGGGGTAGCCCCCTTGTCGAAGGAGAGAATCCGGACGATGTTACCGTTGCCGGCTGGCACGGCGAGGAAGAGCCCATAACTGACCAACGGGGCAAGGATACTGGCGATGATCAGGGCCGCCACCACAAGGAGGCGTCTGTCGCGGAGGTTGACGGATACTTTCATGCCTTGAAACGGTTCTCGGTTCCCTCGCGCAGCCGGCGGATGTTCTCCCGGTGCTTGACGATGACGATGACCGCGATGACAAGAGTCATCCCCACAAGGAGAGGGCGCCGTTCCACGGCGGCAACCAGAAAAGGCATGGCGGCAGCAGCTGTAATGGATCCAAGCGAGATGTAGCGGGTTGCGGCGACAATACCGATGAAGAGGGCGAGCGCCCCGAGGACGGACAGAGGTGAAACGCCGAGAAAGACCCCCAGAGCCGTGGCGACCCCCTTCCCTCCCTTGAAGCCGAGAAAAATGGTGTACACATGGCCGAGAAAGGCGGCAAGTCCGACGGCGGCCACCCAGGGATCGGCAAAACCGAGCTTGCGGGCCACGAGAACCGGCACAAGGCCCTTAAGACAGTCCCCCAGCAGGGTGGCGATGCCGACGGTACGGCCTAGGGTGCGGTAGACATTGGTGGCACCGATGTTTCCGCTGCCGGTGGCGCGGATGTCGACGCCGGAGGCACGGGCCAGGAGCAGTCCCGTGGGAATCGATCCGACAATGTAGGCGACGGCGGTAAGAATGAGCTCGTTCAGCACGCGGGTCTCCAGCTGTTTATGAACCGTACGCATCCTACATCAATTTTCGGGATGCGGCAATATGATGGACTGTTCATTGTTTTGTTTTGCGAAAGACGAAAACGGCCGAAACAAGCAACATAATATCGCGAAAAATGGCCGTCCAGGCGGAGGTTTTCTCTCCTCCCTGGCGGAAGCAGCCGCAGTCGATGTCAAGCCCCCGGGCCAGGGTGGAAATGAGCAGAACGATAAACAGGATATTCATGACCGCCACGAGGGCTGCGGCGCTGCGGGCTCTCCAGCCCGTGACGAGCAACAGACCACAGATTGCCTCAATCCATGGCAGGATGGCTGCTACCAGGTAGTTGCCGGCATACGGGAGCAGTTGGTAGGCGGCCACGTTGCCGGCAAAGGCGGGAGGATTGGCTATCTTGATGACAGCAGCGTAGAGAAAGACCGCGCCGAGAGTGACCCGCAGCAGGGCTGTGAGGTGACGTTTCACCGCATCCATCACGCACCTCCCGTGGTTATCGGATAGCCAGCGTCTCGCCATTCGGGGAACCCTCCCTCAAAGACGAAAACCTGGCCAAAGCCCGCCCGGATGAGTTTCTCTCCCAAGGCGCGGCTGTCGTGACAGTCGTATCCGTTGCAGTAGACAATCAGAAGGCGATCCTTGGGGGTGTTGGCCGCCAGTGGCGGGATAAGTTGGTCAGCCTCGCCAAGGGGGAGCAGGACAGCGCCCCTGATATGTCCGGCGCCATAAGAGTCGCTATCCCTGGCGTCGATGATGAGGGCCTCGTTGCGGTCAAAGAGCTCCTTCACCTGCATGAGGCCCAGAGGGAGAGGGATTGGTGCCGTTGCAACGGTCGCCGCCGGGGGAGGGTCAGATGTCCCCGCCCCCACGGCGCGCCCCTGAAAGACATCTGCCAGAAGCCGGTAATTCCAGGTTATGCCGATGATGGCGGCCACGACGACAATGAGCGCCATTTCGGCGGCAAGACGTTTCGGATCGGACTTCATGGCGTTGCGGCTGCCCCCTTTCCTGCCGGCGTGTAGCGGATAACCGTAGCCTTCTCCATAGTGATCATACCGCCCGTCATCATGTCGTCTATCTTGGGCATCAGAGCATCGAGCCGCTCCTGATCGTCAACCACTTCCACCACCATGGGAAGGTCGGCGGAAAGATCCAGGAGTCTGGCCGTATGACAGACACTCGATGCCCCGAAGCCGGCCACCCCCCGCAGCACTGTGGCGCCGGCGCATCCTTCACGCCTGAGCAGCTCCAGAAGCGCCTCGTGAAGAGGGCGGGATCCCCAGCGATCTCCTTCGCCGATGAATATCCGCATGAGTATCTTTTCGCCGACGAATCTCGTCATGACGCCTCCCTACAGCTGCCGCGCCGCCATTATCCCGGCCCACGTACCGACGAGGCAGAGGACCACGCTGGCCAGGACATTAAGCGAGGCAGAGAAAAACTCTCCATCTTCCAAGAGCTTGAACGTCTCATAACTGAAGGTGGAAAAGGTGGTGAATCCGCCGAGAAAACCGATGGTGAGCCCCAGGCGCAGCTCCTGGGACAGCACGGTGGTCCGGAGAGCGGCTTCCATGATCAGGCCGATGAGGAATGCTCCTATGACGTTGACCGCCAATGTCCCCCAGGGAAACGCCCTGCCGGCCAGGGCGTACACCCCGCCCGCCAGGAGATAGCGGGCAACACAGCCGACGGCGCCGAAAACGGCTATGGCAAGGATGGTCGTCATGAATGGGTGTCCAACGAGACGGGGAATGCACTCACAACCCGCCGGCAATCTTCCAGCCGTCCTTCTCCCGGTGCAGAACGATGGTTTCCTGTCCCGTCAACTCCAGAACCCGACCCTTGACGTTCGCCTTCATCACGTAGCGTCCGGCGACCTCGGCAGTGGTTCCATCCAGGCGGATTCGGCGATCCAGCGAGCGGTAGCCGACCGGGCCGGAGATCAGCAGGTTCTGCTCCAGGTCGGGCCGCGCCTGCCGGTACGCGGGCGCAAGAAGAGATGCATAAAGGGCAGCGTCACCCCGGCTGAGAGCCTCCTCCCGAAGCCGCAGGACCTCTTCCACGGCGCGCCGGTCTCCGCCGCAGCCGGTCAGGGAAAGCAGGAGCAGCAGCGCCGGCAAGCGTCTCATGTCAGAAGTTCTTGTCCAGGAACGAGCGGGCCTCGTCAACGTACTTGCTCGTGCGGAACTCATTGAAAAGCCGCTGGAACGCCTCACGTCCGCCGGCTTTGTCACCGGCTTTGATATAGGCCTTGCCCAGGTAGTAGAGGGTCTCGTCGTGGAGCGGAGAACGGGGATAGCGCTTGAGGGCATCCTCCAGCCGCTTGATGGCGGAGGTGTACTTTTCGGTACGGTAATAGAACTGTCCCACGTAAATCTCGTACTGGACCTGGTTCTGGCGTGCCGCTTCAAGCTTGTTGCGCACCTCTTCCGCATACTCGGACTGGGGATAGAGGCGCAAAAACGACTCGAAAATGGTTACCGTGTTGGATACGGGGGTCTGGTCGGTGTCGAATCCGTGGATCTGGTTGAAATAGCTCAGGCCTTGACGGTAAAGGGCATAAGCCGACTTCTCGTGGTTGGGATGAAGCTTGCGGAACTCTTCGTAGGATGCGGCAGCTTCGATGTAGTTGCCGCTATCGAACTGGGCGTCGGCGATCTTGATCTCGGCCAGGGTGATCAGATCAGGAGAAATGTAACTTTCCTTCACCTTGCGCCACTGGGCTATGGCGTCCTCGAATCGACGGGAACTCTGAAACTCCTCTGCCTCCCGGGCCATGGACTCGGGGCTGCGGCTCACCGGAGCCGTTGAGGAGGCGAAAAGCCCGCAGCCGGCCACAAAGAGCAGCGGGATGAGCAGGGTCGGGTAGAGGGGGCGGAGCCTGGACACGTTCATGGTCTCACCTTCCGTCGGATATCACTGATGAAAGTAGAAAAATCACCCGGCAAAGTCAAGCAAAGTTCCCCAGGCCGGAGCCTGGGGAACTTTACACACCGGTGAAGCGTCTCCCGTCACTTCCGTTTCCGCTTGTTCGGGTCGAGTTCTTTCTTTCTGAGCCTGATGGACTGCGGGGTCACTTCTACCAGTTCGTCGTCGTCAATGAACTCCAGGGCCTGCTCCAGGGTAAGGATGCGCGGAGGGGTGAGCTTAATGGCGTCGTCCGAACCGGAGGCACGGACATTGGTAAGTTTCTTTCCCTTGCAGGGGTTCACGTCCAGATCGTTGTCCTTGGCGTGCTGGCCGATGATCATCCCACCGTAGACTTCCACACCGGGACCGATGAAGAGGATTCCCCGGGGCTGGAGTGCGTCGAGGGCATAGGCAGTGGTTTCGCCGAGCTCCATGGCAATGAGGACGCCGTTCTTGCGCCCCGGGATATCACCCTTGTAAGGGGCATAGTCGTGGAAGGTGTGGGTCATGACCGCAGTGCCCCGCGTCTCGGTGAGGAGTTCTCCCCGCAGGCCGATGAGCCCCCGGGCCGGCACCACAAACTCCAGCCGCACTGTCTCGCCCATGGGCTGCAGGGAGGTCATCTCCCCCTTGCGGGGTCCCATCTTCTCGATGATGGCACCCTGGAACTCGGAGGGAACGTCCACCACCAAGTACTCCATCGGTTCCATCTTCGTGCCGTCGATCACCCGCAAGATGACCTCCGGCTTGGAAACCGCCATCTCGAATCCTTCGCGCCGCATGCTCTCGATGAGGATGGACAGGTGAAGCTCGCCCCGGCCGGAAACCTTGAACGTGTCCGCGTTGGCCGTATCCTCCACCCGTAGCGACACGTTGGTGCGCAACTCCCGGTCAAGGCGCTCCCGGATGTTGCGGGAGGTGACGAACTTCCCCTCACGGCCGGCAAAGGGGGAGGAATTGACAATGAAGTTCATTGAAATGGTCGGCTCGTCGATCGACACATAAGGAAGCGCCACCGGATTATCTGCAGCGGCCAGCGTCTCGCCGATGCCCACGTCGTCAAAACCAGCCACGGTAACGATGTCGCCGGTACACGCCTCGGGGATATCCACCTGCTTGAGCCCCTCGTATCCCAGCAGCTTGGTGATGCGTCCCCGCTCGATGCTCCCGTCGCGCCGCACGAGCGCCACAGTCTCGCCGGCCTTCACCCGGCCGTTGAATATCCTGCCGGTGGCGATCCGGCCGATGTAGTCGTTGTAGTCGATATTGGTCACGAGTAGCTGGAACGGGGCCTTCGAATCGCCGGCCGGCGGGTGGACGTTACTCTCGATTACCGCGAAGAGGGGCTCCATACTGTTGGAGTCGGAATTGAGGTCGAGCTTGGCGAATCCGAGTTTGGCACTGGTATAGACGATGGGGAAGTCGAGTTGCTCGTCGGTGGCGTTCAGCTCGCAAAACAGGTCGAAAACCATGTCCACCACCTCGTCGGGGCGTGAACCAGGGCGGTCGATCTTGTTGATGACCACGATCGGCTTCAGACCGAGGTCGAGGGACTTCTTGAGCACGAAGCGGGTCTGGGGCATGGGGCCGTCCAGGGCATCGACCAGAAGCAGCACTGAATCGACCATCTTGAGTACCCGTTCCACCTCGCCGCCGAAGTCGGCGTGGCCCGGAGTATCGACGATGTTGATCTTGTAGCGGCCGTGGTGGACCGACAGGTTTTTTGCCAGGATGGTGATGCCCCGCTCCTTCTCCAGGTCGTTGGAATCCATAACCCGCTCGGTGATGGCTTCGTTTTCCCGGAAAACTCCGGCGTGCTTGAGCATGGCATCCACGAGGGTGGTCTTGCCGTGGTCAACGTGGGCGATGATGGCGATGTTTCTGATTCTCTCCTGCATGAAACGCGACTCCTGACTGAAGGGTACGGCCGCTGCGCACGGACCGGTAAAAAACAAAAGACGAGCGTGACGCCCGTCTTCAAAGTATGGCCACTATGACAATTTTGCCTTGAAATGACAAGTTAAAAGTGGCGATAGGGTTGATTTCGACCCGGCACCCATGGCATATTTGTTGCTTTGATATGTTTAGACTCACGCAACCGGAGAGTGCTGCCATGCCACTGTTCAAAGACGTTCTGCATACGCTTACCCGTGGCGCAATCAAGGAAGACCGTCCGATCATGGCCTTCATGCTCGGTCTCGCCGCATTGTCCGTCAGCCTCATCATTCTCGGGCTGACCAGATAGAAACCGCCGTGAATAGTCGCATCCTCTCTATACTCTTGTCACTTTCCCTGGCCGTGGGCCTGGGGAGTTCGCCTGCCGCAGCGGCTCGCCGCTTGCCCGTGGACGGCGGCACCGTCACCTCCGGCATCGGCTGGAGGATCGACCCCTTCGGCAGTGGCCGCCAGGTCTACCATCACGGGGTTGACATCGCCGTGCCCGAAGGCACGCCGGTCTATCCCACCGAGCGGGGGACGGTCCTCCATGCGGGGCTCTACAAGGGATACGGCAATCTGGTTGCAGTGGACCACGGCAACGGCTACGTTTCCCTGTATGGGCACAACGCGACACTTCTCGTCAAGGAAGGACAAAAAGTCGACACGTCCACGGCTATTGCCCTGTCGGGCAGCACCGGGCGCTCAACCGGCCCCCATGTCCACTACGAGGTCCGCCAAATCCCCGGGTACACACAAAAAACACGGGACCGGATGGAGGAACAGCTGAAAGTGCTGGTTGCAGAGCGGATCGAGGGATGGGTTGAAGACCACGTGGCGACCGCCCAGGGTGACGGAACCGATGCCGGCCCCCGAGCCCCCTTGGCCGAACTGGCGCTCCCCTCAGACGACGGTTTCCAGTAGCGGCGGGTCACAGACTTTTGCGATAGCGCACCAGCAGGTAGATGCAGAACGCACCGACGGCGGCCATGGCGGCCACCAGCCACCACGACACCCCCCTCCCCAGCCCCAGATAGAACAGCGGGTAGAGAAACGCCCCGTTCAGCAGGGTCACGGCCAGAAACACCAGCAGCGTCTTCACAGCCCCTCCCCATAGCGTGCAAAACCCAACTCATTCATAGCGCAGGGCCTCGATGGGATTTAGTCCCGCAGCCTTGCGTGCCGGATAGAATCCGAAAAATATCCCGACTCCGCCGGAGAATGCGAAGGCGAGCAGGATTGCCTTTGATGAAATCATCGTGGGCCAGCCAAAGAACTGCGAGATCAGGGTGGCCTCCCCGATGCCAATGGCCATGCCGATGACTCCCCCCAGAAGGGTCAGGAGCACCGCCTCGGCCAGGAACTGAAGGAGGATGTCGCGCTGCCGGGCGCCGATGGCCATCCGGATGCCGATCTCCCGCGTTCGCTCCGTGACCGAGACCAGCATGATATTCATAATGCCGATGCCGCCCACGATCAGCGAAATGGATGCCACAGCCCCGAAAAGGATCGTGAGCATCTTCTGGGACTGCTCCGAGGCGGCCAGGATCTCGGTCAGGTTCCGCACCGTGTAGTCCCTCTCTTTGGCCGGACCGATCCGGTGACGTTGGTCGAGAAGCGTTGTCAGCTCCTCTTCGGCCTGATCCATCAATTCACGACTCTTGGCCTGCACCATGATCGCCCCCACGGTGTTGGGGAACTGGGAGCCGAGAATCTTACGCTGGGCTGTGCGTAGGGGAAGCAGGATTATGTCGTCCTGGTCGCTTCCCTGGGGAGACTGCCCCTTGCGCTCCAGCAGGCCCACCACGGTGAAGGGGACCCGCTTGACCCGAACGGTCTTGCCGACAGGGTCTTCAGCCCCGAACAGGTTTTCGGCAACGGTCTGGCCCAGAATGCAGTTCTTTGTGGCCCCCTCGACATCCGATAGGGAAAGTTCCCGCCCTGCCACCACCGGCCACTCACGCACCTGCAGAAACTCCGGCGTAACCCCCATGATCATGGTCGACCAGTTCATGTTGCCGGCCACCACTTGGGCGGTACCCCGGACCGTGGGTGCGGCCCGCAGCACCGAGGGAAGGTCGGTGTTGATGGCTCGGGCATCGTCCAAAGTCAGGGAGGGGACGGAACCGGCGCCGATACGAAGCCCCCCGCTGGTGGTGGAACCGGGGATTACCAGAATGATGTTGCTGCCGATGCTGGCGATGACGTCGGACACCACCTTCTGGGCGCCGCTGCCGATGGCCACGATGATGATGACGGCCGCGATGCCGATGATGATGCCGAGCATGGTGAGAAATGAGCGCATCTTATTGGCGAGCAGGGCCCGCAACGAGATCCGGAGGCTCATGAGGAGGTTCATGACTGGCCCTCCCCCGGCGCGGACACAGTCGTATCGGCAATGATCCGGCCATCGCGGAAGGTTATGGAGCGGGACGCCCACGCAGCGATGTCGGGCTCGTGGGTGACCATGAGGATGGTGATTCCTTTGCCGTGGAGCTCCGCGAAAATCCGCATGATCTCTTCACTGGTGGTGCTGTCCAGGTTGCCGGTCGGCTCGTCTGCCAGGAGCAGGGCCGGGGCGTTCACCAGTGCCCGGGCAATGGCAACCCGCTGCTGCTGACCGCCGGAAAGCTGATTGCTGTAGTGACCCGCACGTTCGGCAAGCCCCACCATGGCCAGGGCCGCCAGCGCGCGCTCACGCCGTTGTGCGGCGTTAACTCCAGCGTAGACGAGGGGAAGCTCGACGTTTTCCCGTGCCGTGGTGCGGGGGAGGAGGTTGAACCCCTGGAAGACAAAGCCGAGCTTGCGGTTGCGAATGGCGGCCAGCTCATTCTGCGAAAGCTCGCCGACGTTCACTCCCTCCAGCAGATAGGTGCCAGAAGTCGGTACGTCCAGGCAGCCGAGCATGTTCATGCAGGTGGACTTGCCGCTCCCGGACGACCCCATAATGGCGATGAACTCCCCCTGCTCCACCGAGAAGGATATGCCCCGCAGGGCCTCCACCCGCTGGTCCCCCATGGTGTAGACCTTGGTGACGTTATCGAGCCTGACGACCGCGCTCATCTAGAACCGCATTCCCATGGGAGATCTGCCGCTGCCTCCGCTCTTCTGTTTGTCCCTGGGAGTGGTCTCCTGAACGATTATCTCGTCTCCCTCCTTCAAGGCTCCGGAGACGATCTCCACATGGCTGTCGTTGCCGAGACCGGTCTGCACCTTCACCGGCACCGGCTTCTTCTCCGGCGACAGGATGAAGACCTGCTGTCCCGCCTCCCGCTTCGCCTTTGCCGGACCGGACGGAGCACGGCGCTCACCCTCGTCACCGTCCGCGCGGGGCTTGAACCGCAGTGCCGCCATGGGGACTTTGAGCACTTTTTCCTTTTTGCCCACCTCAACGGCCACGTTGGCAGTCATCCCCGGCTTGAGCTTCAATTCGGGATTGTCCACGGTGATGACCACCACGTAGGTAACCACATTCTGGGTGATGACCGGGGCATTGCGGATCTGGGCCACCCGGGCATTGAATTTCTCGTCCGGATAGGCATCCACAGTGAAAGTAACCTGCTGCCCCACCCGCACGCGACTGATATCGGCCTCGTCCACGCTGGTCTCGATCTGCATCCGGGTAAGATCCTGGGCGATGGTGAACAGGGTCGGGGTCTGGAAGGAGGCGGCCACGGTCTGTCCCACGTCCACGGCCCGGGATATGACGACACCATCCACCGGCGACCGGATGGTGGCGTTCTTCAGGTTGGTTTCCGCCCGGGACTGGGCGCCCCGGGTCTGGACGACCGAGGCTTCAGCGGCCTTGACGGCGGCGGCGGCCTCCTGGGCACCGGTTTCGGCGGTGTCGAGGTCGCTCTGGGAGACAACTCCCTCCTTAACCAGTTGCCGGTTGCGCTCCATGGTCCGCTTGGCATCGGCGGCAGTGGCCCGGGCCTTCAGGAGATTCGCCTGCGCGCTCAGAAGGTTGCCCCTAGCCTGCTCCACGTCGGCCCGAAACAGCGCCGGATCGATCTCAGCGATGATCTGTCCCTTTTTCACGGGGGTATTGTAGTCCACGAGCAGGCGATAGATGGTGCCGGAGACCTGGGTCCCGACCTGAACGGTGGTGACGGCGCTCAGGTTGCCCGTGGCGGAGACGGTGGCAACGACATCGCCCCGTTCCACTTTGGCGGTCTTGTAGGTCCTTTCGGGTTCACGCTTGCCGAAGGCGAAATAGATTCCCGCTGCGGCTACGATGACAACCGCCGCGATGATGGCTGCTTTTTTCATTCTCACCTCATGGGGGAAAGATGGCACGGGGATTATATATCAAAAACGGCAGAACACACCAACCGTTGACATGAAAAAACCCCCTGCCGCAAACGACAGGGGGCTCATCGTAACGCCCGCCGCCATCAGGCGACGGGCCGGCGTCGGCAACCCTCCTTGCAGCGGGTAACCGGACGAAGCATATAGATCGTGGTCCACATGGCCTGGGGTCTCCTTTCAGAGGAATTTCCTCAGTGCGCGAGGTTATAGTTATGATAATCCTGCCCCCCCGCAACGTCAAGGAGTCGAGCCATTAAAGTTTACTCCTTGAATTTCTTGAACAGTTTCAGCAGCACTCCGTCCCGGACCCCGAGGGAACCGTCGGGGCAGAGTTCGCGGCAGCAGAAGCAGCGGATGCAGGCGTGGTAGTCGAAATAGAGCCGCCCATCGCTCACGGAGATGGCCCGCGGAGGACAGGCGTCAACGCACGCCCCGCACAGGCGGCACCCCTCGGGGTTCGCCACCGGCCGCGCAGTGAGATGATGACGAAGCCGGTTCTTGAGGAAACCGGGGAGGCCGAACTGGACGTCCGACAGGTGCGGCAGGCGAAAGTCCGGCACTCGGGCATCGTCGGGCGAGAGTCCGACCGTCGTGATGCCGGACCGGTCCCAGCCGTCGATGCCGAGCCGCTCTGCGGCGCGCTCGACCCAGAGGAGCTGCTTCGGGATGCCCGCCAGTTCCGCGGCCACCACATCCACCGCCACGGCATTGGCTCCGGCCAGGATGAGCCCCATCGGCCTGGGGTCGCCGCTGCCCGGACCATCACCCTCCATGGCCACAACGGCGTCGACTATGGTCAGATCCGGCGGTCTCAGAAGGTAGATTTCCAGGAGAAGCCGGGCGAACAGCTCCCGGTCGGCGCCGGCCTTGAGGTGCCAGCCCGCCTTGGCGGTTCCGACCACGGCGCCGAAAAGGTTCTTCACGGCGCAGGTCATGGTCATCATTTCGTGGGTCTTGAGCTTGGGAAGGTTGATGAGCCGGTCAGCTTCCAGGTAGGGTCGCGCCACATCCATACGTCTGAAGAGCCCGCTGCCCGGAACGGCAACCGCATCGTCAAACGGGACCAGTTCGGCGCCGGCCTCCCGGGCCACGGATGCCATGCCGCTCCTCTCCGCCACGGCCCGAAAGCCGCCGATACCGGGAGAGTCACCCACCAGCGGGATCCCGCCGACCTCCCGGACGAGCCCGATCACGGCCCGCAACGCCTCCGGGTGGGTAGTTACCGCCCGCTCGGGTGTCTTGGCAGCCAGCATGTTCGGTTTGATCAGAACCCGCTCACCGGGGCGGACAAAGGCCCCCATCCCTCCCAGGGAAGCGAGGGCCCGACCCATGGCTTCGGCAACCTCTGAGGGATCGTAGCGTACGGCCCGTTCGACGGCTACCGTGTGCATCCGTTGCCCGGCGTTTCACGCTCCGTGATGAGGCGCACCTGGCGCTCATGGAACCAGTAGTACCAGATCCAGTTGAGCATGACCACAATACGGTTGCGAAAGCCGATGAGATAGTAGAGGTGCAGCAGGAGCCAGGCTATCCAGGCCGCATACCCGCGGAGATTCATGCCGAAAGCGCTGGCCACGGCGGCGCTTCGGCCGATGGTGGCCATGCTTCCCTTGTCGTGATACCTGAAGGGAGGAGCAGGCGCCCCCTGTTCACGGGCCAGAATCGACTTTCCGGCATGGATCCCCATCTGCATTGCCACCGGAGCCACCATGGGCAGGGGAGCGCCATCCTGCTCCAGCCAGGCCATATCCCCGACCACATAGACATCGGGATGGCCGGGCAACGTCAGATCGGGCTCCACCGCGATCCGTCCGCCCGGTTTCTGTTCAACGCCGAGGGTCGCCGCCAGGGGGGCTGCCTTGACCCCTGCGGACCAGAACAGGGTATGGGCCGGGATGACGGCACCGTCATGCAGGGTTACCCGTTCAGGCCCCGCGTCAACCACGCGGGCGTTGAGCAGCACCTCGACCCCCATGCCCCGGAGCTTTTGCAGGGTATAGCCCTGCAGCTCGGCCGGCATGGCTGCCAGAAGCCGGTCAAAGGCCTCCACGAGCACGACCCGGGCAGCCTGAACGCTCAGTTCCGGGTAATCCTTGGTCAGCACGTACCGGACCAGCTCGATGAGGGCGCCGGCAAACTCGACGCCGGTGGGGCCGCCGCCCACGATCACGAATGTCATGAGCGCCCGGCGCTTGGCCGGATCGGGTTCAATCACGGCCCGCTCGAAAGCCGTGAGGATATGGTTGCGCAGCCGCTCGGCATCAACCAGCTCTTTCAGGTCAAAGGCATGCTGCTCCACCGATTTCAGCCCGAAATAGTTGGTGACGCTTCCTGCGCCGATCACGAGATAGTCGTAAGGTATGGAACCGTTGTCGGTAACGACTTGACGGGCCTCGAAGTCGACGCCGGTCACCTCGGCAAGCTGGAACCGCGTCCCGGTCCAACCGCGGGCCATGGCGCGAACCGGATAGGCAATAGACTCCTGCTCGAGACCGGCGGTTGCCACCTGGTAGAGGAGTGGCTGGAAGAGGTGGTAATTGTTCCGGTCCACGAGAACCACATCCAGCCCCTTTTGCGCCAGGGTCCGTGCCGACCTGATGCCGCCAAACCCCATACCGATGATAACCACTCGTTTCACGCCGCTCGTACCTCCCGAAAATAGTTACACAAGAATATCGCCCTTCCGCAGCACCCGCCTTGACACAGGTCAAGCGGACAGGACAACTGAGGAAGCATACCCCGATTCAAGGCGATACACAACCGGCCTTCGCACGGTCAATGGAATCTGTTATCATAGGCCGATCGCACGATCCAACCCGGAGGCAGCCGTGGACTTGGAAGTAACCACTTTCATCCGCTACCTGGAGAACGAGCGCGCCGTTTCACCCCACACTCGCGCCGCCTATGAGTCCGACCTTGCCCAATTCAGGGAATTCGTCCGGGGAGAACTGGGCGCCGGGGCCGGCGCGGCGGCCATAACTCACCTCCTGGTCCGGCGCTGGCTCGCCCAGCTCCATCAATCTCACGCCAGGAGCTCAATCGGCCGTAAGCTGGCCGCAGTACGCGCATTTTTCACTTACCTTGTCCGCACCGGAGCCCTGCCCCGCAACCCGGCAGAACTGGTCAGCGCCCCCAAGCGCGAGAAGAAAGTCCCGTTCCACCTGAACATCGATGAGGTAACCGCCCTGGTGGAGTCTCCCCGGCAACCCGACGTCCTGAGCCTGCGCGACCGGGCCATTCTGGAAACCCTCTATTCCTGCGGTGTCAGGGTCTCGGAGCTGACCGGCCTCAATGTGGGGGGGATCGACCTGGCTGACGGCACGGTCCGTGTCCTCGGCAAGGGTGGCAAGGAACGGGTAGTTCCGATCGGGAGCCATGCCCGCCTCGCCCTAAGCTCCTATCTGGCCGCCCGTAACCACCCTCCCCCGGAGGTCCCCCTTTTCACCAATGCCCGGGGAGGCCGGCTTACCTCCCGTAGCGTCCGGCGGGTGGTGGACAAGCATATCCTGAAAGTCGCCGCCATGAGGAAGATATCTCCCCACACCCTGCGCCACACCTTTGCCACCCACCTCCTTGAGGGAGGAGCCGATCTGCGTGCCATCCAGGAATTGCTGGGACATGCCTCGCTCTCAACCACCCAGAAATATACCCACGTGGGAATCGACCGTCTCATGGAAGTGTACGACAAGGCCCATCCCAAGGCACGCACATGAGCCTCATCCGGATGCGCAAAGCCGCCACCGGACGGTGTTCAGCCCACGCCGACAAAAAATCCTTGTCATTTCCGCCAGTATCCCGTACAGTTACCGCTGACTGAACAACGCTCAGGCGGATTCTGCCCTCCGGCATACCCCGAAGTACCCCCGCCCTTTGCTTCATCGATCACTAACCCCCTCTGCTTTCAGCACGCTCTCCGGCGCGGCAGCACACATGGTTGGCGACGATGTTTCATGCCAGTCAGTTCTGTGTTGTTGCCGACCCTGTTCAGGGCATCAGGTTGCCCTGCGGCGCGCACATAACCTTTTTCCCGTTTCGACGACAGCTACGGCAGCCCTGACGGCTCGTGCGGCGTGGTGCGTTGCACCCGTGCGGCCCGTTAACGGCTTGCCCCTGGCCGGCGAAACCCACAAGGATCCCTGCATGACCTTTGCTGAACTGAAACTTGCCCCGCACATTCTCAAAGCCGTAGCCGCCTGTGGTTACACAGAGCCGACGCCGGTCCAGGCTGCCGCAATTCCCCGCGCACTGGAGAACGTGGACCTGCTTGCCACCGCTCAGACCGGTACCGGCAAAACCGCCGCATTCGTTCTCCCGGCCCTGCAGCGGCTGAGTTCTCCGCCTCAGGGCCCCGGGCGCGGGCCGCGTGTGCTCGTGCTCACTCCTACCCGTGAGCTGGCCCAGCAGGTTACCGACGCAGTGCGGACGTACGGGGCATTCATGCGGGTACGCAGTGGCGCCATCCTCGGCGGCATGCCTTACCACGCCCAGCTTCGCCTTCTCTCCTCGCCCGTTGACTTCATCGTGGCCACACCGGGTCGACTGGTAGACCTGCTCGACCGAAGGAGCCTTGATCTTTCCCGCCTCGAACTACTGGTCCTCGACGAAGCGGACCGGATGCTCGACATGGGGTTCAGCGACGACGTGGACCGCGTCGCCGCCGCATCCCCCGCCACGCGCCAGACCCTCCTGTTTACGGCAACCATGGACAGCGCCATGGCCAGACTGGCGGGCCGGCTCCTGCGTGAACCGGAGCGGATCGACATCGCCGGCACCAAGACTACCCATGAGCACATTGAGCAGCGCCTTCACGTGGCAGATGACCTGCACCACAAGAACCGGCTGCTGCGGCACCTGATTACCGACGAAAGCCTGCGCAGGGCAATTATCTTTTCGGCGACCAAGCGGGATGCCGAGAACCTGGCCCTGGAACTCAAGGCACAGGGCCATTCGGCAGCAGCACTCCATGGCGACATGCCCCAGAACGCCCGGAATCGAACCATTGCCGCCATGAAGCAGGGACGGATCAGGCTTCTCGTAGCCACCGACGTGGCTGCCCGGGGGCTGGATGTTACCGGCATCAGCCATGTCATAAACTTTGACCTGCCCAAGTTCGCCGAGGACTACGTTCATCGCATCGGCCGCACCGGCCGGGCGGGCGCCTCGGGAATCGCCATCTCCTTCGCCTCGCTCAACGAGGTCAGTTACCTGGCCCGCATAGAGCGGTACATCGGCCAGGCACTCCCTGAACACCATATCCCGGGGCTGGAACCGTCGCGCCCCCTTCGCCGCGTATCAACGGGTTCAGGCCGTAAACCGGGAATGGGAGCCGGTCCCGCCCGGAAGGGCTCCTCTAACCGCCCCTCCGGCGCCGCGCCCGGCCGGTCCGGTAAATCGTCGGACCGTGCATCCTGGGGGAGCAGACGGTCAAAAGATCCTGTTGTGGAATATCGGACAGGGAGGCACGGAGCAGGACAACCCCGTCGATCATCATAATTCGCCAGGGGATACCGTTCTCGTTTCACCCTTTGACAGACACAAAAAAGCCCCGCCGGAGTTCGGCGGGGCTTTTTTCATGCCTGGTACTGACTGTCGACCTTACTCGCAGAGGTCGATCTTCACGTCCCAGTTCTTGATCTTCATGGTGCCATTGCGCTCCAGGTTGAGGTGCATCTTGAAGGCGCGGTCCCACAACTGCGGCTCATGGCCCACCTTGCGCTTGAGGCAATCGGCGCTGGCAATTTCCAGGTACTCGCTGAGAATCGGCTTGTAGTCCGGGTGGGCGCACTTCTCGATGATCCGCTTGGCGCGATCCTTCGGTGCCAGACCACGGAGATCGGCCAGACCCTGCTCGGTGACCACGCAGTCCAGATCGTGCTCGGTGTGGTCGATGTGGGAGCAATGCGGCACCACGCAGGAAATGCCGGTCGGGTCGGTCTTGGACGGACGGCTCGACGGGGTGTGCATGATCTTCAGGAAGCCGTTGCGGAGGAAGTCGCCGGAACCGCCGAGGCCGTTGATCATCCGAGTGCCGCCGACCAGCGTGGAGTTGGCGTGGGCGTAGATGTCGATCTCGACCGGGGTGTTCATGGCGATGCACCCGAGGCGGCGGATCGGTTCCGGTGCGTTGGAGATGGAGAGCGGACGCAGGGTGATCTTGTCGAAGTACTTCTCCCAGTTATCGAAGAAACGGGGGAAGCCCGGGGTCTCGGAGAGGGAGAGGGAGCAGGAGGAAGCGGCATCCAGCTTGCCCGAGTCGAACAGGTCGAGCATGGTGTCCTGGAGAACTTCGGTGTAAACGGTCAGGTTGGAGAAAGGCCCCTTGGCCAGGCCGCCGATTACGGCGTTGGCGATGGAACCGACGCCCGACTGGAGCGGAAGCAGGTTCTTGGGCAGGCGACCCATCTTTACTTCATGGCTGAAGAAGTCGATGATGTTGTTGGCAATGGCCTCGGAGGTGTCGTCCTGCTCGGAGAAGGCACGCCCCTTGTCACGGTACTTGGACTCGACCACGGCAATGATCTTGCTCGGGTCGCACGGCACGTAGGTAGTACCGATCCGCTCACCGGCATGGGTGATGCCCAGAATCTGGCGCTTCGGGGGGTGGTTGCAGACGACTATGTCGTGCATCCCCTCGAAAGAGGGCTGACCGGTGTTCACTTCCACGATGACCTTGTCGCAAATCATGAGGATTTCGGGGATGACGCCGCAGGAAGATGTGGGGACCAGGCCGCCGTCCTCGGTGATGGCGGAGACTTCGATGATGGCGAGGTCAAGCTTGCCGGTCTCACTATCCTTGGTGTAGAAGCCGTAGCCCAGATCCTGGGCAAAAAGGGAGAGGTGCTTGTCACCCATCCGGATACGGCCTTCGTTGATGCCGGCGGCGATGTTCTTACCGGTCTGGTACGGCCAGCGGCGGTCGATCATGTCGAGAGTGGCCCAGCGGTCTTCGGTCTCGGCCCCTACGGAGGCGCCGATGAAGAGGTTGAACTTCATCTTGCCCTGCAGGCTGTTCTTCTCAACGTGATCTGCCAGTGCGATGGGCACTGCCTTGGGATAACCTGCCGGGGTGAAGCCGGACCAGCCCAGGTTCATGCCCGGCTTGAAGAACTGGATAGTCTCCTCGGCCGACATGACCTTGTTGAGCAGTGACTTGCAACGTACGCGGTCCTGCAGTGTGCCGTACTCTGACATCTCTTACCTCCGTTCTGTTTTGTTGTTTACAGCGACGTTCTGTGGCTTAACGAAGCTCCGCTGTTACCTCATTTGCCATAACATCAACGCTACTGAACGCTTTACCGTCTACCAAAAAGTAGAACCGGATTCTACTCAAGTGAATTTCTTTAGTCAAGCTAAAAAGTCATTAATGATTCATGAGCTAGCTTTTCGCATACAGTATACTGCATACATAAAAATGATCAAGTGGAAGAGCGGGATTCTACAAAATCAGAACGTTTTACGATCAAGAGTACGGTACTGGATCGCTTCGGAGAGGTGTTCTTCCCGAACCTGCTCACTGCCGGCGAGATCGGCAACAGTACGGGCCACCTTGAGGATGCGGCTATAGGAACGGGCCGAGAGGCCGAGTCGGTCGGTGACGAGCTCCAGAAGGCGGTTCCCTGCACTGTCCGGCTCGCAGTACTTTTTGATGAAGCGGGGGGTCATCTGGGCATTGCTGTGGACCTTCGAGCCGCGGAAACGATCACGTTGGACCGCGCGGGCCGACTCCACACGCCTGCTGATATCCAGGGATCCCTCCCCCTCGCGGCCGTCGGCCAGATCCCGGTACTTGACCGCAGGGACCTCAATGTGGATATCGACCCGGTCGAGCAGGGGCCCCGAGATGCGCGAACGGTAGCGGTGAACCATGAGCGGCGTGCAGGAACAGGCGTGGTGGGCGTCCCCCAGATAGCCGCACGGGCAGGGATTCATGGCCGCCACGAGCATGAAGCGCGACGGATAGGTGAGAGACATGAGCGCCCGTGAAATGGTCACTTTGCCATCTTCGAGGGGCTGCCGCAACACCTCGAGGACATTCTTCTTGAATTCGGGCAGTTCATCTAGAAATAAAACGCCGTGATGGGAAAGAGAGACCTCGCCGGGGCGGGGCGTATTGCCTCCACCGATCAACCCGATGTCGGAGACGGTGTGATGGGGGCTGCGAAACGGCCTTTGGGCGATGAGAGCATGTTCCCGGTCCAGCAGTCCGGTAACGCTGTACACCTTGGTTGTCTCAATGGCCTCTTCGAAGGACATCTGGGGGAGAATGGTCGGGATCCGGCGGGCGAGCATGGTTTTGCCTGAGCCCGGGGGACCGATCATGAGGAGATTGTGGGAGCCGGCCGCGGCCACTTCCAGGGCACGCTTGGCATGCTCCTGACCTTTCACCTCGACGAAATCGTCGCCGGTTTCGACGTTGCGCTCGAAGAGCTCCGCTACATCGACCCGGTGGGGATCGATACGCTGCTCACCGTTCAGAAACTCGACCACATCGGCCAGCTCCGACACGCCAATGACGTCGATGCCCTCCACCACTGCCGCCTCCGGCGCGTTCTCCCGGGGGACGATGATACCAGCAAGGCCTTCTTTGCGCGCTGTAACGGCCACCGAAAGACAGCCGCGCACTGGCTTGATGATTCCGTCCAGGGAGAGCTCCCCCAACAGGAGATACTCCTTAAGCCGCCCCCCTTCCACGACGCCGGTGGCGGCGAGGATCCCGACGGAGATGGGCAGGTCGAAGGCGGCGCCCTCCTTTTTCAGGTCAGCAGGCGCCAGGTTGACGGTTATCTTCCGGGGCGGGAAATCGTACCCGGCGTTCTTGAGGGCCGACTTGACCCGGTCCTTGCTCTCCTTGACCGCCCCGTCGGGGAGGCCG
This sequence comes from Geobacter sp. 60473, assembly GCF_036323535.1. Lineage (GTDB taxonomy): Bacteria > Desulfobacterota > Desulfuromonadia > Geobacterales > Geobacteraceae > Geobacter > Geobacter sulfurreducens. The sequence continues at coordinate 3,742,360 of NZ_AP028967.1, read as the reverse complement.
ACGGTGGCGAACTGGGGAAGACCCGGCGAAATATCCACCTCCACGTCGACGATGACGGCGTCGATCCCGAGAAGAGCGCTGGAGAGGGCTTTGGCGAGCATGGCGGTCAGGGCTTGAGCATATCCAGGTAGCGCTCGGCGTCGAGGGCGGCCATGCAGCCGGTCCCGGCAGAGGTGATCGCCTGGCGGTAATGCTGGTCCTGGACGTCGCCGGCCGCGAAGACTCCGGGAATACTCGCGGCAGTAAAGTTACCCTCGGCACCGCACTGGGTCCGGATATACCCCTCATCCATCTCCAGCTGTCCCTCGAACAGGTGAGTGTTGGGAGTATGCCCGATGGCAATGAAACAGCCGTGGACATCGAGCTCCTTGGTGGATCCGCTCGTATGGCGGATGCGGACGCCGGTCACCCCGGACTGATCGCCGAGGACCTCATCCAGGACGTGGTTCCACTCGATGGTGACGTTGCCGCCGCGGGTCTTTTCGATCAGCTTGTCAGCCAGGATTTTCTCGGCTCTCAGCTTGTCGCGCCGGTGAACGAGCGTGACGTGGCTGGCGATGTTGGAGAGATAGAGGGCCTCTTCAACGGCCGTGTTGCCGCCGCCGATAACCGCCACCGGCTTCCCGCGGTAGAAGAAACCATCACAGGTGGCGCAGGCGGATACGCCTTTGCCCTTGAACGCGTCTTCTGACGGAAGCCCGAGATAGCGTGCCGACGCACCAGTGGCGATGATGAGTGCGTCGCAGGTGTAGACACCGGAATCCCCCTCGAGCCGGAACGGGCGCTCCCGAAGACTGGCGGTATGGATATGATCATGGATCATGGCGGTGTTGAAACGCTCGGCGTGGCGCCGCATCCGGTCCATGAGATCGGGGCCGAGCACGCCGTCGGGGTCACCGGGCCAGTTGTCCACCTCGGTGGTGGTCATGAGTTGGCCGCCCTGCTGGAGTCCGGTTATGAGGGCTGGGCTCAGGTTGGCGCGAGCCGCGTAGACGGCGGCGGTGTAGCCGGCGGGGCCGGAACCGAGAATAAGGAGTCGGTGGTGGGTTGCTTGCATATTAAAGCCCTCCAAAAAAACTATCGCGACAAGATACCAGCAACCTTGGGGAATTGCAAGCGTAGACGGGCTCTTTACCATTGACCGGCCTGTCGGCGCTTTGATACACTTCGCCGACAAGCGACCCGAACAAGCGGTGCCCCCGGGAGACCTCTGATGCACGCAGACTCTCATCTGGACAGAAGCATTACCGGACGGCTGAAATATGCCATCGCCCTGACTGCGCTGACCCTCGTGGCGGAAATTGCCGGCGGCATCTGGACCAACTCGCTCGCGCTCCTGTCGGACGCGGCCCATGTGTTTCTCGACCTCTTCGCCCTGGTGCTCTCGCTGGCCGCCATCAAGCTCGCGTCATACCCCGCCAGCGACACCAAAACTTTCGGCTGGCACCGGGCGGAGGTCTTTGCCTCGTTCATCAACGGCGCCACGGTCTTTCTCATGGCACTGGGCATCTTTTACGAGGCGGTGGGACGGCTGATGCACCCCGAAGCGGTGAAGAGCCTGCCGATGCTGCTCATCGCCACTCTGGGTCTGGTGATGAATCTCATTTCGGCCACGGCCCTCCATGGGCACTCCCACGACGATCTGAACGTCCGCAGCGCTTTCCTCCACGTTGTTGGCGACGCGGCGGCATCAGTGGGAGTCATCGTCGGCGGGCTCATCATGTACTTCACCGGTTGGTACGTCTTGGACGCCCTCATCTCCATCGGCATCGGCTGCGTCATCTTCGCAGGCTCGTGGCGGGTATTGCGGGAGGCGGCCCACATCCTCCTGGAAGGAGTACCCCGGGGAATGAGCACGCAGCAGGTGGCCAACGAGATGGCCGGCGTGGAAGGGGTTAATGCCGTTCACCAAATGAACATCTGGACCATCTGCTCCCATATCCTGGCGCTGTCCGCCCACGTGGACGTGAAGCCCGAGTACAAGGACCGGCAGGCCGAGGTTCTACGGCAGATCGAACAACTGCTCCTCGAGCGGTACCACATCACCCACACGACCCTCCAGGCCGAGTGCACCCGTTGTGTCGACGGGCCGGTCATCAAGGACCTCCGGCACCGGCCGCGCCACGGCCAGAGCCATGACGACCATAACCACTCCCATGCGCACTGCACCCACGGCCCCCACGAACATCATCACGGGCATTCACACTAGCAGGCCGGAGACGCAATCCCAATGCTCCCCTACACACTGATCCAGGAAGCCGACGACCGGCTCAGGAAGCGGGTCCGTCGCACCGAGCTCATCCACTCCCATCACTTCAGCGAGAAACTGGGAGTCCCGATCTATTTCAAGTGCGAGAACCTCCAGCGCACCGGTGCTTTCAAGATCCGAGGCGCCCTGAACTTCATGACGTCGCAGCCGCGGGAGGCACTGGCAAAGGGCGTCATTACCGCGTCTGCCGGCAACCACGCCCAGGGAGTCGCGTTCTCGGCCGACCTGCTGGGAGTGCCGTCCACCGTGTTCATGCCGGAAAGCACGCCGCCGCAGAAGGTCTTTGCCACCCGTGACTACGGCGCCGAGGTGGTACTCACCGGCCGCAACTTCGACGAAGCATACGCTGCAGCGGTCCAGGCGCAGGAGGAACGGGGCGCCCTCTTCGTCCACCCCTTTGATGATCCGCTCGTGATGGCCGGGCAAGGCACCATCGGCCTGGAAGTTCTCCAGGAGCTTCCCGATGTCGCCAACATCCTCATCCCCATCGGCGGCGGCGGTCTCATCGCGGGCATCGCCACGGCCATCAGAGAAACCCACCCCCACGTGCGGATCATCGGCGTTGAAACAGCGGCGGCCCCATCGGCCCACTATTCGCTGCAAAAGGGGAAGATCGTCCAGGTCCCCGTGACGGTCACCCTTGCCGACGGCATCGCGGTCAAGAAGCCGGGGGTGAACACCTTTCCCATCATCAGGGACCTGGTGGACGAGGTGGTCCTGGTGGAAGAGGAGGAGATCGCTCTCGCCATCGTGGCGCTGCTGGAGCGAACCAAGCTCTTGGTCGAGGGGGCCGGAGCCGTTCCGTTGGCCGCGCTTCTCAACCGGCGGGTGGCTGATCTTTCGGGGAAAACGGTCTGCGTGCTGTCGGGCGGGAATATCGACGTGAAAACCATCTCAGTAGTGGTGGAACGGGGTCTGGTGGCTGCCGGGCGCTACCTGAAGCTGAAGGTGGAGCTGGACGATCTCCCCGGTGCCCTGGCGCGACTTGCGACGGAAATTGCCGAGGCTAAAGCCAACATATCCATCATCACCCATGACCGGCGCTCGAAATCGCTCCCCATCGGCAAGACCGAGGTTCTCATCGAACTGGAGACCCGGGGGTTCGAGCATATTCAGGAGGTTATTTCTCACCTGCAGGGGGTGGGGTATCTGGTGGATGTGTTGAAATAAGGCCGGAAACGAATTCCGCCGTAAGCGGTGCCGTTGCGCCGGCCCCGGCCAGTCCGGGGCGCCGCAGGTCGGCGACGGTATCCACATCGTACCAGACAGGGAGAAGCTCGACCCGAACGCCCGCAGCCTCGGCCCGCGCCAGCGAGTGCGCCAGGACCTTCCCGGTGGACCAGGGGATATCGCGGAAAAGCTCCGGCCGGCGTTGCTTCAGAGCCAGCAGGTAGTAACCGCCATCCTCAGAGGGACCATAGACCGCATCCACCGCCCGGTGGTCCAGCAAATCGAACGCCAGCCGCACATACTCTTCGGGCAGGTCGGGGGAGTCGGTGCCGATCACGGCAACTTCACGGTACCCTTCACCGAAGGCACGCCGGAAGGCTGAATCAAGCCGCGCCCCCAGATCATCCCCCTCCTGGGGACGACATGCCCACCCCGGAGCCGCCTCTTCAAAGAAACGACCGCTCCCTTGTCCCGGCTCGTAGAAGAGAAGAAGATCCACGCCGACCATTCTGGCGCACTTCGCAAGGATATCCAGCAGCATCCGCCGGTAGAGCTCAGCGGCATCCCCGGGAGAGAGGGGGGGGGTCAGCCGTGTCTTCACCCGGCCGGCAATCGGTCTTTTGGCGAAGACCATCAAAGCTTTTCGACGTGGCTGAAGGCTCATCGGCAGGGGGTTTACAGCGGGCAACGGCTAGCGTTATCCACAACTTTGAGGGTTTTCCACATAGTTATCCACACGGGATGTCGACAGCCGTTTCGGCGCGTATTAACAAGAAACGTGCGTGAGCACATGAACTACGCTCATGCCTTTCGCTTATCCCGCTCAATGGCGGCATAGGCGGAATGCTTGTGGATCGACTCGAAATTCTCGGCTTCCACCGAGAACCATGTTATGGCCTCATGGGCGGCCAGGGCCAGGGTCGCTTCACGGACGATATCCTCCACGAATTTCGGATTCTCGTAAGCCCGCTCGGTCACGAACTTCTCGTCGGCACGTTTGAGAAGCGACCACACCGGGCTGGAACCGCAGCCCTCGATCAGTTCCACCAGCTCCTCGATCCAGACGAAGCCGGCATACCGGACCCGCACCGTGATATGGCTGCGCTGGTTGTGGGCGCCATAGCGGGAAAGCTCCTTGCTGCACGGGCACAGAGAGGTAACCGGCACCTGGACCCCGAGCACGAAATCGAAGGTCTCGGCCAGAGTCCCCGTGAAGGTGCAGGTATACTCCATGAGGCTCCTGGCCCCCGACACCGGGGCCCGTTTCTCGATAAAGTAGGGGAACTCAATCTCCAGGTGGGCCGAGGATGCACCGAGCTTTTTCTTCATCTCCTGGAGGATCGGTTCCATCCTGTCCAGGCCGATATCCTCGCGGTAGGCGTTGAGGATCTCGATGAAGCGGCTCATGTGGGTTCCCTTGAAGTGGTGGGGAAGATCCACGTACATGTTCACCCGGGCCACGGTCTGCTGGAACTTCCGGTTCTTGTCCATCACCACGATGGGATAGGAGATGTCCTTCACCCCCACCTTGCTGATGGGGATCTTGCGAGTGTCGCGGCTGGTCTGCATATCGGGCATTGGAGCGGACGTCGACGACCGTGACTCGGAGGCCGCTGTACGGCTTTCTTCTGTTTTCTGTCCCCTCATGGCGTTTCCTTCCCGCCCCCCAGGCCCCGTCCACCAGTCACGTACGAAACCGGGTCCTCTACCCCCACCTCGGCAAACCCCTTGAGCCGCAGGCGACAGGAATCGCAAAGCCCGCAGGCAACTCCCGCGGGGGAGGGATCGTAGCATGAATGGGTGAGCCCGTAGTCGACTCCCAGAGTGAGCCCCTTCCGGATGATGTCCGCCTTGGTGAGATGCATGAGGGGGGCATGGATACGGAAGCGGCCAGTCCCTTCCACACCGGCCCGGGTCGCCAGATTGGCCATGGTTTCGTATGCGGAGATGTACTCGGGGCGGCAATCGGGGTAGCCCGAATAATCCAGGGCATTCACGCCGATGAAGATGTCGAAGGCGCCGAGCACCTCGGCCCACCCCAGGGCGAAGGAGAGAAAAATGGTGTTGCGCGCCGGCACGTAGGTAACCGGGATATCATCCCCCACCCCCTCCTTGGGCACGGCGATATCGGCAGTCAGGGCGCTGCCGCCGACCTTGCGCAGATCGAACTCCACCACCATGTGTTCGACGGCCCCGGCGGGCCGCGCATTTCTTTTGGCCAACTCCAGCTCCACGCTGTGGCGTTGGCCGTAGGAGAAACTCATTGCATGGGGCTCGAATCCCTCGGCCCGTGCAATAGCGAGACAGGTGGTGGAGTCGAGGCCGCCACTGTAAAGGACAACGGCTTTTCTAGTCATGGGAATACCTCGCCGGACAGGGCGTTTCATGGGCATGGAAGCCCACGGCCATCGTACAACAGGAATGGATGAGGGACAAGGGTGAAGACACTACAGAAACCAGCTCACCGATCCGCAGAGACGCTCCAGCACGCGTACATGCCAGCCCCGCTGCTCGTGCTCCTCAAGGACTACGCGTCGCGATCCGGCAAGGTCCTCGGCGAACATTTCCGCCACCTGGCTGCCGAACTCGTGGCTGGCAACGATGGTGTTCACCTCATAGTTGCGGTGAAAACTGCGCTGGTCGAGGTTTGCCGAGCCGACGACCCCCCAGGCGTCGTCGATGAGCATGACCTTGGCGTGGAGAACCGGCCCCTGGCGCTCGAAGAGTTCGATTCCCTCCCGCAGGAGGGGGGTATAGTAGCTGCGGCTCACGAGACGCACGATGGGCACATCGTTCTTGGCGGGAAGTATGATCTGGACCCTGACGCCCCGCCGGACGGCCCGCAGCAGTGACCGAACCACCCGCGGTCCCGGCACGAAGTAGGGGTTCATGATCCGGATCGACTCGCCCGCGCCGGCCATGGCGATGCGGAAGGCATTGCGGATAAAGGAACGGGCATGGTAAGGGCCGTCACTGATGACCATTACGTCGGCATCACCGACCGCGGCCACGGGCAGGCGCTCCTGATGCCAGGCCGGTGAGGAATTTCCTTTCTCAGCAAGCCAGAACTCCCGAAAGAGCCGCGACAAATCCATGACCGCCGGCCCGTCGATCCTGATACCCACATCCCTCCACCGTTCTTGGGGAAAACCGAACCCCGAATACTCGTCGCCGACATTGACTCCGCCCGTGAATGCGGTTTCCCCGTCGACCACGGCCATCTTGCGGTGATCCCGCTTGTCGAACCAGGCGATTCCCCGCTTGAAGGGGGGAGGATTGAAGGCGAGGCAGCGAACCCCGCCCTGTTCCAGCCGGCGAAAATAGGCGGAAGGTGTGTCGAAGCAACCAATGTAGTCATAGATAAGGGAGACTTCCACCCCGCGGGCAGTGGCGGCCAGCAGTGCTTCGGCAAACGCCGCACCCGTGGCGTCGTCACGCACGATATAGAACTCGGCGTGGATATGGTGGCGCGCCTCGGCAAAGGCGCCGAGCATGGCCGGAAAGAAATCAGCCCCCGAGGTGAAGAGCTTCACCCTGTTTCCCCGGGAATGAGCCGCCTCGGCGTTCCGCCTGAAGACCCTCAGAAAGCGGGGGGCGCGGGGAGTGCCCATAATCATTTTGCGGCGAACGATGGACATGGCCTTGCTCCTGCTTCAAGGGTAACGCAGGCACGCCGGGGGAGCAAGGAAAGATGGGCATGACGCAACAAAGGGGCGCGGAGTCTCCCCCGCGCCCCAAGGCACCCACTAGTGCGGCTTCGCCGGTGGTCGCCTCAGTCCTCGTAGGCGACCACCCTGACGAGGCCGATGGTTTCGCCCTTGTCATCGGTGGTCGGCGAGTCGGAGACGGAAACAACCCGCTTCACGCCGTTTTCAGTTACGAATGCGTTGACCATGGCATCCAGGGCGGAAAGCTCCTGCATGGCCTTGAGGGGACGGAGCTCCATGCCAAACGTTTTGACCTTGTAACCCATGTCATCCTCCTTTTACGACGATTCGCCGCGGGCCCGCTACTGGACGGACACCACTTCCTTCACTCCCGGCACCTTCTCCTTCAGGGTCCGCTCGATCCCCATCTTGAGGGTCATGGTGGACATGGGGCAGTGGCCGCAGGCACCGACCAGCCTGACCTTCACCACGCCGTCCTCGGTAACCTCAACCAGCTCCACGTCGCCGCCGTCCGCCTGGAGCGCGGGGCGGACCAGATCGAGAACCTTCTTAACGTCTTCCAGCATTGTTGTCTCCTCCTTGGGTTGTGTTCTCTGCTTGATGTGTGGCTCCCGGCACGCCGGGGCTGGTGAGCGGGAAGGGGTCGAGGATCTCCGCCAGACGCCCGGCCGACAGGAGCTGCCGGTCTTCCACGATCTGCCGGATGCTCCGGCCCGTGGCAGTCGATTCCTTGGCCACCTCCGCGGCCGCGGCATAGCCGATATAGGGCGCGAGCACCGTGGCAAGTCCTACCGACTGTTCCAGATACCGGAGGCAGCGCTCCCGGTCCGCAGTGATGCCGGCGATGCAGGCATCTGCCAGCTTGGGCACCGTGTTCTTCAGGATTTCAAGGCTGAACAGGAGATTGAACGCGATGACCGGCATCATGACGTTAAGCTCCAGCTGCCCGGCCTGGGCCGCGAGCATGATTGTCGTATCCGCACCCATCACTTGAAAGGCAACCATGTCGGTCACCTCGGCCATGACCGGGTTGACCTTCCCCGGCATGATGGAGGAACCGGGCTGCAGCGCCGGCAGCGCAATCTCGGCCAGCCCGGTCCGGGGGCCCGAGGAAAGGAGACGCAGGTCATTGGCGATGCGGGCGAGGTTGACGGCAAGTCCCTTGAGAGCGGATGAGAGGGCCACGAAGGGATCCATGTTCTGCATCCGCTCCACTAGGTTCGCACCCCGTGCGAGGGGAAAGCCGGTTTCCCGGGCGAGCTCTGCCACCACCAGATCGATGTAGGCCGGCTCGGCGTTCATGCCGGTGCCTGCCGCGGTGCCGCCGATACCCAGTTCCGCAAGGCCCGGCACTGCCCCCTCGATGGCGGCCAGGTTCTTCTCCAGCGCCACGGCCCACGCCTCGAACTCCTGGCCGAGACGGATCGGCACCGCATCCTGCAGGTGAGTCCGGCCGCTTTTGAGAATGCCGTCGAATTCGGCGGACTTTTTCCGCAGCACGGCCACGAGAGCCGCAAGGGCCGGTCTGAGATCCCCCGCCACCCGAAGGGCCGCCAGGCGCATGGCCGTGGGGAAGACGTCGTTGGTGGACTGGGCCATGTTCACGTGGTCGTTGGGATGGACGGGAGCATACCTGCCCAGCTCCTCTCCCAGCAGCTCATTGGCCCGGTTGGCGAGCACCTCGTTCACGTTCATGTTGTGGGAGGTGCCGGCGCCGGCTTGAAACGGGTCCACCACGAAGTGGGCATCAAAGGCACCGGCCAGGCACTCCTCGGCCGCCCGGACGATAGCGTCTCCAAGCCGTGCATCGAGCCGGCCCGTGGCCATGTTGGCCCGGGCCGCACACATTTTGACGAGCACCGTTGCCCGGACGAGGGCCGGATGGGGCCGCAGCCCGGAGATGGGAAAATTCTCCACGGCCCGGACTGTCTGGGCGCCGTAGTAAGCGTCCGCCGGAACCCGCACCTCGCCGAGGGTATCCTTCTCCACCCGGAACGTCACGCGTCAACCCCTTCCTGGCCCGGCTCCCCGCTCACCGCTGGAGCGCATTGTACTTTTCGGTTACGATCCGCAGGTGCTCCGCCTCCTCGTCGCGCAAGGCACGGAGCATGCTCTTGCCTTGGGGGTCGGCGGTCTTCTCCATGAGCTCTTCGAAGTGGGCGATTCCCTTTTTCTCGATCTCCATGGCTATCTCCAGTGCCTGGCGATCATCGGTGTCGAACGCCACCTGCTTCTCGCCCGGGCCGGCCGGGTCGAGGGAGACGGTGGAGCCGCCGTAGAAGACCCAGCGGCCCCCCTCGTGGAGCGACTGGTAGAGTTCGTTGAGCTTGAGGTAGTGCTGCTCCTCCGTGCGGGCGAGCCAGCGGAAGATCCGTTTGCCTTCCGGATTGAACGTCTTGTGCTCGGCCCGTGTGTAGAAGTCGAAGGTTTCTTTCTCGATCTCCATGGCCCTCATGATGGCATCGAGCATTTCCTTGCCGTGTTCGTTCATTGCTGTTCCTCGCTGAGTGGTAGTGTCAAGCCGAGCAGTTCATCAACGGTGCGGGAGAGATAGACCGAGCAGCCGAGTTCCGCCGGGAGCCGCAGGTCGATATCGTAACGGTCGCCCACAAAGAGGCATTGGGAGGGTTTCCGGCCGATGTCGGCAAACAGAGCTTCCAACGCCTGGAGATCCGGCTTAGGCCGCCAGCTGTCCTCAATGGTGACGACACGGCGGAAGAGGCCCGTCACGCCGATGGCATCCATGATCCGGCCGGAAAGGGCGCGGTTGTTGTTGGTATAGAGGTACAGCTCCCGGCTGGTGCCAAGGGTGCGCAGGAATTGCACAACCCGACGATCGCGCCGCAGGTGGGGTTCCGGTGCCACCTCGGCGGCAAAGCGACGATGGAGTTCCCTGAGGTCTCCGCCGAGTTCCCGGCAGGCATCGCTCAGGGAGGCCTCCCTGCCGAAGCGGACGGTCAGATCGCGCCGGACCCGTCGGACAATCTCGCCCGCCTCTTCCGGACTCACGCGGAGCAGGTCCGCCAGATAACGGTCGGCGCAGGCTGCGATCTGCACTCCCAACGACTCGCTCTGGTAGAGAGTGCCGTCCAGATCGAACACGATGGCCCCGATACCGGTCAGCATGAAGGGAATCTCCGGAAATCCAACGGCGCGGGCTGTCGCAGGAAACAGTCTATCACCTGAGCCGGGGCTGTCAAAAGAGCTTGCTCCAGTCGCGCATGCAGAGCAGGCGGGGATTCTCGACCCCCTTTGCCTGCACGAGAATCTTGAAGGTGTCGCCCATCCCCCCCTCGGGCAGTACCAGCTTCTTCAGCACCAGCCGGATCTTGATCCGCTCCTCTTCGGTGGCGGCCGCCGCCTCCAGGGCCATGAGTTCCTCCATGAGCCCCGCAGCCATGAGAAAGCGGTACTGCTCGCCGAACCAGGCCTTGCGCAGCCCCAGTTCCTCGCCGCGCAGGATGAGCGTCGTGAAATCCACATGGCTCGTGATGTCCTGATGACCGACCCGCTGGTACGGGTCTTCCTGGATCGTGTGGCGGAAGTAGCAGAGAAGGGTTCCGTTCTGGCGCATGGGACCGTAAAGCTCGGGCGAGAGGAAACCGTAATCGACTGTCAGCACGAAGCCCCGCTCCAGGCAACGGGCAACCCCCTCCAGCCACCGGCAGGCATTAAGGTTGATCTCGGTCCGCTGCCCCGGCTGGAGATTGACGTCGATCCGCCGAAAATAGTCGGCCAGGTCGGGCGTCGAAGGAAGGTCAAGTTGTTCGGCGAAACCGTCGCCGTCGGCGGTAACGAAGACTTCCCGCAGGCCGGCAGGGGTCATTTCAACCACATGGGTCGGGAAGGAGTCGATGAGTTCGTTGGAGTAAAGGCAGCCGGTAAACGTGAGGGTACCCCCCATCAGCTCGGCAGGATCGTTCCACGCCACGCGGTCAAGATGCTCGGCCAACACCTGCCGCTGGGCTTCGGCCAGGGACGGCTCCGCCTCCACGAGCCGCAGGGTGAGGCTGGCATAGAGTTCCGGGTTCAGCTCCCGGACGGCGTCGAGCACATCCGCCGCCAGACGGCCGTGGCCGGCGCCGGCCTCCACCAGGGTGAAAGGCGCCGGGCATCCCATGACCTCCCACATCCGGCAGATCTCCCGCCCGATGAGTCGGCCGAAGACCCGATGGACGTTGATACTGGTGTAGAAATCCCCCTCGGCACCCACCTTGCGGCCCGGGGACGTGTAGTAGCCGAGACCCGGCTCATACAGGCACGCCGCCATGAAGTCGGCAAAGGGGATACGTCCGCCCCGTTCCTTGATCCGGTCGTGAATGATGCCGCGCAGCCTGGAATCGTCGATCTGTTCCACAAACCCTCCCGAAAAATACGATTGTATAGTGTAAGGGCCGCTATTTGTCAATCACCGGCACGGCTCAACGATTTCTTGCTCTCAGCAGAGGACAGTGGTACAAACTATCTGTGTAAACATGCAGCAGCCTTCGCCGCCGTCCACCGGCGGCCCCGGTACAACTCACCACAGCCCCGTGCGGCATGGTGGGATGGTTCAGCGCCTGACGGTCATGGCCGGAATACCGGCCACAAGGGGTATTTCTCCCTTGCGAAGCCAATTTGAAATGATATGGTATCTGTGATCCGAGCTTAATTAGCAGGGTCAAAATAATAACTGATCATCCCCGCACATGACCAGCTCCGACCTCGTATCGCGAAGCGCACGCTTTGCCCTGGTGATGCTGTTCCCCGCCGCGCTCGTCCTGACGAGCCGCGGTAACTATCTCCTATTCGGTAACTATCTCCTATTTCATACGCTTGCCGAAATCGTCACCGTAGTCGCGGGATGCGGCATCTTCATGGTCGCCTGGCACGCCCGGCGCCAGATCGATAACCACTGCCTTCTGCTCATCGGCATCTCCCACCTGTTCGTGGCGATCATTACCCTGTTCCATGCCCTGAGCTATGGGGGGATGGGGGTCTTCCCCGGCGCGGGCACAAACCTCTCCACCCAGCTCTGGATCGGCTCGCGACTACTGCAGGGAGCGTCGCTGGCGCTTGCACCGCTGTTCGTCAGAAAGCGGCTCAATCCCGCCGCTACCGTTACCGCTTACATGGCCGCAACGTCACTCTTCCTGCTGTCAATCCCGTGCGGGGATATCTTCCCCCTCTGCGCCTCGGACGAGATGGGGATCACCCCGTTCAAAAAGGGCGCCGAGTTCCTGGCCGGAGTCTTCATTCTCGCTGCCCTGACAGGCTTGCTGACCAAGCGCCGGCACTTCGACGCCCGAGTGTTCCGGATGCTTTCGTTCTCTCTGGTCTTTCTTGCAACAAGCGGCTTTGTTTTTGCTCTCAACACCGGCATCTCCAGCCTCACCGGCATGACGGGACATCTGCTTACGCTCGGCGGCTTCATACTCATCTACCGCGCCATGGTGGAAACGGGGCTGGAACGCCCCTACGATCTGCTGTTCCGTGACCTGAAAGAAAGCGAGGAGCGCTACCGCAGCCTCTACAACAGAACCCCCGTCATGCTCCACTCCATTGACCGGGAAGGAAAAATCATCAATGTAAGCGATTTTTGGCTGGAAACCCTCGGCTACCGGCGCGACGAGGTGCTGGGCAGGCTTTCCGCCGATTTCATGACTGACGAGTCACGGGCGTACGTCATCGGGACGGTCGTCCCGGAATTCCTCCGTACCGGACGCACCAGGGATATCCCGCTCCACCTGCTGACCAGTAGCGGAAAGGTCATCGACGTTCTCCTTTCGTCGGAGGCGGAACGAGATGAGGAGGGAAAAATTGTGCGCTCCCTGTCGGTCATGACCGACGTGACGGAGCAGCGGCGTGCGGCCCGGCAGATTGAGCGGCTCAACGAAAGCCTCGCCTCCCGGGCCATGGACCTGGAAGTGGCCAACGGCGACCTGGAGGCGTTCAACTACAGCGTCTCGCACGACCTGAGATCGCACCTGACCGTGATCCGGGGCTTCAGCGACGTTCTGCTCGAGATCTGCACTGACAAACTTGATGATGAATGCCGCAGCTACGTGCGTCACATCGCGGAAGAGACGGGGCGCATGAACGGTCTCATCGGCACCCTGCTCGACTTTTCCCGCGTGGCTCGCGTGGAACTGGAACGGATACCGGTCAACCTGAGCACGCTGGCAGAGGAAATCGCCCTGGAGCTCAGCATGAAGGACCAGGAGCGCATGGCAGAGTTCATCATTGCCGATGACGCCGACGTGACTGCCGATCCGGGGCTCATGAGGGTTGTGATGGAGAATCTGCTGGGCAATGCCTGGAAATACACGGGCAGGCGGGACCGCGCCGTAATCGAGTTCGGCAAGGAAGAGACGGAGGGGCAAACCGTGTTTTTCGTCCGGGACAACGGAGCGGGATTCTCGTCACAACAGGCCGACAAACTCTTTCTTCCCTTCCAGCGTCTCCACGGCCGGAGCGAATTCCCGGGGCACGGCATCGGCCTCGCAACGGTCCACAGGATCATCTCCCGCCATGGCGGCACAATCTGGGCCCAGGGGGAAGAGGGCACCGGAGCCGTATTCTATTTTACGCTGTAACGCGGCAGTCATCCGCGGATGACGCCAGGGCGCGAATGCGCTCCTCACTCCTCTGGCCCGGCAACCCATCCCGAAGCGCCCGAAGATCCAGAAACCTCCCCTCGCGAAGCAGCGCCTCACACCCCCCAGCGGTAAGCGGCCTGCTGAAATAGTATCCCTGCACTTCCTCGCAGCCGTGCCGGTAGAGAAAATCAATCTGCTCAAGAGATTCGACCCCTTCGCCGACGGTCTTCATGCCGAGGCCGTGGGCCATGGTGATGATGGTCCGCACCAGAATGGCGTCGTCAGGATCGCTTGCTATGTCGCGGATGAATGATTGGTCAATCTTCAGGTTCGTAATCGGGAACCGCTTGAGATACCCCAGTGACGAATAGCCGGTGCCGAAATCGTCCACGGCGATGTCGATCCCCATATCCGCCAGGGAGCGGAGGATCGACACTGACTGCTCGGCCCGTTCCATGAGGAGGCTTTCGGTCAGCTCCAGCTCCAGCCAGCGGGGATCGAGACCCGTTTCGGCCAGGGCGTCGGCTACCATCTGGATGAGATTTTCCTGACGGAACTGCCGGGCCGAAAGGTTCACTGCCATCCTCAGTGGCGGGAGCCCCGCCTCCTGCCACGCCTTGTTCTGGGCGCAGGCGGTGCGCAGGACCCACTCGCCGATGGGCACGATGAGCCCCGTTTCCTCGGCCAGGGGGATGAACCTGGCCGGCGGCACGAGCCCCATCTCCGGGTGGTTCCACCGCACCAGGGCCTCCACCCCGCTGATCCTCCCGGTCCGCAGATCGACCCGGGGCTGGTAGTAGAGCAGAAACTCATGTTGTCGAATCGCCCGATGGAGGCTCGTTTCCAGAGCCATCCGCTCGAAGACCCGCGTGTTCATCTCCTCTGAATAGAACTGGTAGTTGTTCTTCCCCTGCTCCTTGGCATGATACATGGCAGCATCGGCATTCTTGAGCAGCGCGTCCACCGTGTCGCCGTCGGAGGGGAAGAGGGCGATGCCGATGCTGGCCGTGATGTAGAGCTCGTGCCCCATGAGCAGGAACGGCGTGGAAAAGAGGCCGATCAGCTTCTTGGCCACCGTGGTCACGTCATGCATTTCCTTCACGTTGGGAAGGATGAGGATGTATTCGTCCCCTCCCAGCCGCGAAACCGTGTCCCCGCCGCGCACGCAGTTGCGCAGGCGGTTGGCCACGGCCTTGAGCAGCATGTCTCCCACCGTGTGCCCCAGGGTATCGTTGATTTTCTTGAAGTTGTCGAGGTCCAGGAAGATAACGCCGATGGGATTGCGGCGGCGGAAGGACTCCAGGGCGAGCGCCTGCCCCAGGCGGTCCTGCAGGAGATTGCGGTTGGGAAGGCCGGTCAGGGGGTCGTGGGTCGCCTGGTAGACCAGCTGTTCCTCGTAGCGCCGCTGGTCGCTGATATCGTTCATGATGCCGATGTAGTTGGTGACTTCGCCATCACGGTCGCGCACCGGCGCCACGTAGAGTTCGTTCATGAACTGGCTGCCGTCCTTGCGGTAGTTGCGCAGGACAAAATAGCCATCCCTGCGCTCCTCCAGGGCCATGGCCAGCTTCCTGAGTTCCACCTGGTCCCGGTCATCCCCCCTGAGGAAGCGCGGGTTCTTCCCAAGAACCTCGTGTCCCGCGTAGCCGGTCATCCGCTCGAATGCAGGATTCACGTAAATGATCAGGTTTTCGCCGTTAGTCGCGTCTGTGATGGTGATGCCGTTTACGCTCGACTCGATGGCCCGCTTGAAGACGAGGAGATTCTGCTCGTCCCGCTTGCGGGCGGTGATGTCCCGGACAATGCCGATCACGGCCCGGTGATCTTCAAAAACGATCCGGCTGACGGAGAGGTCGGCAACGAAGTGGCTGCCGTCCCGGCGGATCCCTTCCAGCTCATAGGCAAGCTGACGCGTGCCATGGCCGCCGGAAGACTGTGCCGCAAACCGGAAATAGCCCCCGTCGGCCGACAGCAGGCAGTCGATGGCCATGCCGGCGGCCTCATCGTCCCGATAGCCGAACATCCGCTCGGCGGCCGGATTGAGGGAACGGATCGTCCCGTCTTCCCCGAAAGTAATCACCCCGTCCACCATCTGGCGGAGGAGTACCTCCTCCCGGAAAACGGCCGCAACGGCCGTGCGGCGCAGGGGACGCACAATGAAAGCCCACAGAAACGGCGCGCCGAACGTGACGAGCCCCATGCTATCGACAAGCGCGTCCTTAAACTCGACTTCGCGGCCGGTAACATGGGGCAGGACCGTCATGAGCAGCATTTCGATCAGAAAAATGATCGAAAGCAGCACGATGAACTGCCGCACCGGTGAAGGAACGCGGTAGTGGAGTGCGGAGATTTTTGTGAAATCCATGCTGAACTCCGCTGAGAGGGGAATAACCCGCCCGGTCTGCGCGAGAACAGGACATCGGGGATACGGGGGCACTACTCAATACTTATCGGCATCCGTCGCGCAAACTTTACCGCCTTCTGTCACCGATATCCGTCACTCCCCGGCGACACGTAACGGGCGGCAACGGCGGCGGCGGCGCGGGCCACTTCAGCCCGCAAATCGGGAGGGGAGAGGACCTCGGCATGAGCACCGTAGGAGAGAACCCAGGCGATGATCTCCATGCGGCCGCCTGCGGTGAAGGAAAGGACGCAGGCGCCGTCGGGCTCCATACGGACCTGCTGGGTGGGATGCCAGATCCGGTCGCGGACTGTGTGGGCAAGTTCGGGCGAAAAACGGATCGCCACTGACAGGGGCTCCTCTTCAACGATCCCGAAGGCATCCCGCAGCCGCTCGGACGGACGGTAGTCATCGGGGATCTCGAACCGATCGCGAGTAACCTCGACAGCGGTGATCCGTTCGGCTGCGAACGTGCGCAGCGCCTGCCGGTTGTGCGCATAACCGACCAGATAGAGCCCTCCCTTGTAGAAGACCAGGGTATAGGGGTCCACATCATACAGGGCGGGACGCCCCTGTCCCTTGGCCTGGTAGGAAAGCCGTACCCGGTACTGGTAAATGAGGGCATCGCGCAGGCTGCGCAGCCCATCCCCAACCCGTGAATAGTCGCGCCGTCCCTGCAGAAGCGGAACGGACACCTCGGCAATCCGCTCCATATGGGCCGCGTAGCGTGGGGGGAGGACCGAGCTCACCTTGCGGAAGACCGCATCCAGGTCCTCCCGGAAGGGGGTGCCGTCCAGAAAATTGAGCTGGGTGCGGAAAAATGAGAGCGCCACCAGTTCCTGAAGAGTGAAGGCAATGGGGGGAACGTCCCGGAAGCGGGTGATGAAGCGGTAGACCTTGCGCCCCTCCTCCCAGTCGGAGACCAGGGGATATCCCGCCTCGTGGATGGCGGCCAGGTCACGGTGGATGGTGCGGCGGTCCACGCCGGTTTCCTCGGCCATTTCGGCAATGGTCACGCCGTGCCGCGCCTCGATGAGGCGGATGAGGTCATGGACCCGGGCTGCCTGGGAGTACTTCTTCGCCGGTTTTCCCTTTTTCATGGGGTACCTCCTGGGGAAGGGATGATAGACCGGAACAGATGGCGGGAAAAGCGGAAAAAGGTCCGCCGGAGTACGACCGGGGCAGGTGTGCCGCTGCGTGCAGCCTGTCCCCCAGTCGGGCAGGAGTGGACCGTAAGCTCATCGCGGTGCTGTTAGCGGATTTCCCGGGAGTATATGACTGTCAGGCGCCCGGCGAAAGAGCGGCGAAGCGGGCAGCGAGCGCATCGCGCCGGTAATCGAAGATCGCCTTAAGCCGCCTCGCCACAACGGGCGCGAAAAGACGGCCGATGATGCCGAAGGGGAGCATGTAGTGGACGATATCTCGCATTTCCACTCCACCGGACACTTCCCTAAAATGGTGCTGGTGGTGCCAGAAACGGTATGGCCCGAAACGCTGCTCGTCCACGAAAAGAGAGGGCTCCGCGCAATGGGTGATCTCGGTAACCCACGGCACCCGAAGCCCGCCGAACGGTGAGACCGCATAGGTTACCACCATCCCCGCATGGGTCCGCTCCGGCACCGGCGAGGTAATGACGAACCCCATATCCGGCGGGGTAATGGCGGCAAGATTGCGCGGATCCGAGAAAAAGTCCCAGGCTAGCGTCAACGGCACGGGCAGGATCTGCGTTTTGGAAAATTGATACATTTTCATTGAAAACTCCACACCTGACCGCGCATAATGACGGCATCGCTTCTTCCAGCATACCTCCCCAACCGTTCGGGGCAAGATATCATATCCGTTTGCACGGACAGCCGGCAATGCTATAGTACATTCAAATAAACAGATTAAATGGGTTCGACAACAATCCTACGTATGCGCGGCACTATCGTTTCCCTCATCGCCCTTGCGGCCGGAGTCATCCTGTCACTGCTTCTCGGCTGGTTCGCCGTGGGAAACTACCGGAGCGCACGCCCCATTGCCGAAGGGAACCTCCGGGGGCTTGCCCTTTCGCTCACGTCGGCGCTGGAATCGATTGCGGCACGCGACTCGTCCCTGACCTCACTGGCCGCCTTTCGCGCCCGGGACATCGCCTATCTCTCGGTCATCGACCGCAACGGCACCATTGTCTTTCACTCTAATGCCGACCTGATCGGGTCGCGGGTGACGGATCAACGGTACATGCCGGTTCTCGGCGGACGGGGCCTGGTGGAAAACCGCGTCAGACTCGGCACGGGCGAAGAGGTGTACGAATATCACGCCCCCCTCCACCTCCCCGGCCGGACCCTGGCCCTGCGCCTGGCACTTCATCCCTGGCGGGCCGATGCGGTTCTCCATCGGGCCAGGGTAGGCATGGTCGTGCTGTTTTCGCTGCTGGCGGCGGCCTGGACAATGGGGGTGCTCCTCTATCGCTACGCCCGCCGGGCCCAGGAGCACCGGCTGGAAATGGTCCGCCGGGAGCGGCTTGCGCAACTGGGAGAAATGGGGGCGGTGCTTGCCCACGAGGTGCGCAACCCCCTGTCCGGGATCAAGGGCTACGCCCAACTGCTCATGGAGCGGAGCAACGACGATGAAAACCGGGAGTTCTCCGCACTGATCGTCACCGAGGCGATCCGGCTCGAATCGCTCGTCAGCGACCTTCTTGCCTACGCCCGGCCGGAGCCCGGGCCAGAAGGGCCGCTCCAGGTAAACACGGTGATTAACCATGTGCTGGCACTGGTGGAACCCGAAGCGCGGGTCGCCGGCGTCACCATTGCGGCATCCCTTGCCGCGGGACTGGCCACCAGAGGAAACGAAGCGCGGCTGGAGCAACTCATTCTCAATCTGGCAAAGAACGGCATTCAGGCCATGCCGGACGGGGGAAAGCTCACCGTTGTCTCCCGGCGCGAAGGTAAAACGGTCGAGATCAGCGTGGCAGACCACGGCCACGGCATCGCCCCCCGCGACCGGGAGCGGATATTCGCCCCGTTCTTCACCACAAAGGCCCGGGGCAGCGGCCTGGGGCTGGCTGTCTGCCGCAAGATAGCCGAAGCCCATGGGGGGAGCATCAGCGTGGCGGATAATCCCGGTGGCGGCACCGTTTTTCGGGTAACACTCCCCCTTCACCGATGAGAGGCATACAACACACATGACGACACGCATACTCATAGCCGAAGATGACAGCACCTTCCGGGGATTTCTCAGGACAGTCCTCAGGGGAGAGGGATACGACATCCGGGAGGCCGCTGACGGAGAAGAAGCCCTGGCCCTGCTGCGCCGCGAATCCTTCGACCTGGTCCTCTCAGACCTGCGGATGCCCGGCGTCGGAGGACTGGAACTCCTCCGGGCGAGCCGCGATGATGACTATCCGCCTGCATTCGTCATTCTCACGGCATTCGGGACCATTGAAGAAGCAGTGGTCGCGGTGAAAGAGGGGGCGGCGGATTTCCTCACCAAACCCCTGAAGGACCCGGACACCCTGCGGGTTCTCGTGGGACGGGTCCTGTCCGGAAAGAGCCGCGAGCGGGAATACCTGGCCCTCAAGGAAACCGAAGCGGCGGGACTCCCGCCGGAGGATCTCATCTTCGCCGGCGAGGCCATGGCCCCGGTACGACGACTCGTGGGAGAGGTCGCCCCCACCGGCACCACTGTCCTGGTAAGCGGGGAAAGCGGCACCGGCAAGGAGCTCATCGCCCGGGCCGTGCACCTCCTGTCACCCCGACACGGTGCCGGCTTCGTGGCGGTGAACTGTGCGGCAATCCCCGAAACCCTGCTCGAAAGCGAGCTGTTCGGCCACGAGCGGGGAGCCTTCACCGGCGCGGTCCAGGCCCGGCGGGGAAAATTCGAACTGGCCCAGGGGGGAACTCTCTTCCTTGACGAAATCGGTGAACTCTCTCTCCCCCTTCAGGCGAAGCTCCTGCGGGTCCTCCAGGAGCGGGCCTTCGAGCGGGTGGGAGGAAACAGGGAAATTCGGGCTGACGTGCGGGTAGTGGCTGCCACCAACCGGGATCTGGCCGTTGAAATCCGTGAACGGCGCTTCAGGGAAGACCTTTTCTATCGCCTGAATGTGTTCCCCGTCGCGCTCCCCCCTCTGCGGGAGCGCCGCGACGCCCTGCCACACCTGGTGAACTGGTTCATCCGTCGCTTTTCGGGAATGACGGGCAAAAAAATCCGGGGGATCGAACCCGATGCCATGGCGGCCCTCAAGCGCTACCCCTGGCCCGGCAACATCCGCGAACTCCAGAACGTCATCGAACGAGGGGTAATCCTCGCCCGGCACGCACTGACCCTGGACGACCTCCCTGAGACCTTCAGGGCACCTCTCCCCGCCGGTCAGGACGGGGAAGGAGTCCTCAAGGGGCTGGAGCGGGAAGCAATCCTGGCCGCCCTCAAAAGCTGCGGCAACAACCGGCGCCTGACCGCCGAAAAGCTCGGTATCTCCCGGCGTACCCTCCAGTACCGCCTTCGGGAGTATGGATTGGTGGGGGATGATCGGGGCGGTGCAAATTAGTCATGAACACGTGCATTTTCTGCACTGAAACAACCGGAAAACATCTCGTCAGTACAAAAAATTACAAGTTATTTCAAAATGATAGAACAACCCTCACCCCTGGCATGGTGCGTGGAATACTGATTGGCAGAGATTGTCGATTCCCCATCGACACCACTAACCACACAGGGAGGAAGAAGAAATGACCAGAAAAGTACTTGCGGTAGCAGTAATGGTGGCAGCGGGGGCCCTTGCCCTCGGCGGCGAGGCCATGGCCCGGGGCGGCAAGGGCCCCATGGCCGGCCAGGGGACCGGAGACCGGCTTCAGCTCCGCGACGGAAGCTGCCTCACCAGTACGGCAACGGCGGCATCAGCTGCGACCTCGTCCCGCCAGCAGCTCCGTGACGGCAGCGGAGCCGGCACCGCGCGTCAGGGCGTCGGGACGGGAGCCATGAGACGCCTCGGCCCCGGCGACGGCACCGGCAACGTCACTCGCCCCCAGGACGGCACCGGCTACGGTTCCGCCTATACCGGCGGAACCGCCCGGTAGCCGATTCACCAGGAGGTAAGGTGCAACCATGATCAGAGGCCGCTCAACCCTCATACTCACGATTCTTGTCTTTCTGGCCCTTTTCCATGCGGGAAACGCCACGGCAGGCTGGGGATTCGGCTTCGGCTGGGGATGGGAAAAGAGCGGCCTCGATCTCGATGAAGGCTACGACCTCAACACGGTAGTCACGGTGACGGGCACTATCGCCTCCGTCGAGCCGGGCGGCGATGGCAAGCATATGCTCGTAACGATCAAAGAGGGGGAAGACACCGTTGTCCTGGCGCTTGGTCCGCGCTGGTACTGGAATGAAAAAGGCTTCCCCCTGAAACCGGGCGACCGGCTCACTGCCAAAGGAGCCAAGGCCATCGGCAAGGACGGCACAATCTACCTTCTGACCCAAAAGGTCGGCAACAGCTTGACCGGCGGGGAAACAGCCATCCGGAGCGATGCCGGGCGCCCCTTCTGGTCCGGCAGCAGCCGCGGCAATGGGACCCGGCCCATGTCTCCGATACGACGCGGAGGAGGACGACACGGGAGATGAAGCGAATGGGTAAAACAACAAAGATCATGCTATGGCGTGGAAGGCTCTTGCTTCCGCTTTTTTTCGCGTGTGCCCTGCTTTGCCTCAGCTGGACAGCGGTGCTTGCCTCTGAGCGGCGGGACGTTCCCGTCGAGGGACGATGGGGGGCCGTGGGGTTGGGGGTCGATTTCGCCACGGGCGACTACGGCAGCGGGACCAGTACCGACTTCATCGCGGTGCCACTTATCGTGGACCTCTACCCCACCGAGCGGTTGGACCTTGAACTGTTTATCCCCTGGGTGTACCAGACCAATGGCGACAATGCCTACGGCACGGTCATGCCTTACCGTCAGGGATATGCCCGCGGTGCCGCCACGGCGGCGGGCACCCGTTTTCAGGCTGGGGCCGGCGGCAACGCCGGCTCAACGGCAGGCGGATCAACGGGATCGGCCAACGGCCTCGGCGACATTACCCTCACGGCCGGCTACATCATCATTCCCGAGGGAACGGTGGTGCCCCGGGTACGCCCACTCCTCTACCTGAAGTTCCCCACCGCCGACGAGGACAAGGGGCTCGGTACCGGTAAATTCGACGCGGGCGGAGGCCTCGCGCTGGACAAGTGGCTCGGGGACTGGCGTCCCTTCGGCGAAGCTGTCTGGATCGTTCAGGGATCCTCCGATCTCTATGCCACCAAGGACTACCTCAGCTACGAGGCCGGTCTCGGCAGGCAGTTCACGCCATCTCTGCATGCTGCGATCCTCGGCCGTGGCGCAACGGCCCCGGCAGAGGATTCCGACGCGCCGTTCGAGGGGCGTCTCAAGGGGGTCTACGCCTTTGGTCCCATGTCTTTGGAAGGCTATGTGGCTGCGGGGCTGTCCGACGCAAGCCCCGACTTCGCCGCCGGCCTGACGGTTTTCCACGACTTTTGACCGGGGCGGAAGTGATTGTCCGATCGTCTTGCGCAAAGGCAATGCTGCTCTATACTTATCCCTGTCAATCACTTCACGTTCAGGAGGAACTCGAATGAAAACCCGAAATCTCGCATGGGGAATGGCCCTCACCCTGGTAGCGGGCGTCGCCTGGGGGAAAGAGGATGTCATGAAACGTGCGCAGGGGCTCTTCAAGCCGATCCCTGCCAAGCCGCCGGTCATGAAGGACAATCCGGCCAGTCCGGCCAGGGTCGAGCTGGGAAGAATGCTGTTCTTCGATCCGCGGCTTTCGGCTTCGCACTTAATCAGCTGTAATACCTGCCACAACGTAGGCCTGGGCGGCACCGACATCCTGGAGACCTCCATAGGTCACGGCTGGCAGAAGGGGCCACGCAACTCCCCCACCGTGCTCAATGCCGTCTACAACATCGCCCAGTTCTGGGACGGCCGGGCCGAGGACCTGGCAGCCCAGGCCAAGGGGCCTGTTCAGGCATCGGTGGAGATGAACAACAAGCCCGAAAACCTGGTCGCCACCCTCAAGAGCATTCCCGGTTACCCACCTCTTTTCCGCAAGGCCTTCCCCGGGCAGGGTGATTCGGTAACCTTCGACAACGTGGCCAAGGCCATCGAGGTCTTCGAGGCCACGCTCGTCACCCCCGATGCCCCCTTCGACAAATACCTGAAGGGCAACCGCAAGGCCATCAGCACCACAGCGGAACAGGGGCTCGCCCTCTTCCTGGACAAAGGATGCGCGGCCTGCCACAGCGGCGTCAACATGGGCGGAACCGGCTACTTCCCCTTCGGCGTCCGTGAAGATCCGGGGCCGGTGGTGAGACCCGTGGACGACACCGGCCGCTACAAGGTGACCAGCACGGCCGCGGACAAATACGTGTTCCGTTCGCCGAGCCTGCGCAACGTGGCCATCACCATGCCCTACTTCCACTCGGGCAAGGTCTGGAAACTGAAGGACGCCGTCAAGATCATGGGGAGCGCCCAACTCGGCATCTCCATCACCGACACCGACGCCGACAAGATCGTCACGTTCCTCAACACCCTCACCGGCGCGCAGCCGAAGGTGATGCACCCGGTCCTGCCGCCCAACTCGGACGATACCCCCAGGCCGGCCAGCAACTGACAGCGCTTTGCACCGGCAACAAAAAGAGGCTTCGCGGAAAACCCGCGAAGCCTCTTTTTTCGCCCCCTGCTATCAGTCCTGCACAAAACTGATTCAGACACGGAAGGCTTTCCCCCCTTGGGCCGACAGCCAGCCGACCAGTCGTTTGCTGATTTCCGGCAGCGGCAGCACCTCATCGACCCCGCCGCGGGCGATTGCTTCCTTGGGCATACCGAAGACCACGCAACTCTCCTCATTCTGGGCAATGGTGAACGCTCCTGCCTGCCGCATCTCCAACATGCCGTCGGCACCGTCGTCCCCCATTCCGGTGAGGATTACGCCAACCGCATTGCTGCCGGCACAGTTTGCGGCGGAACGAAAGAGAACACCAACTGAAGGACGGTGCCGGTTGACCGGCGGTCCGTCGGAGAGCTGAGCCACATAGTTGGCACCGTTGCGGGCCAGAATGAGGTGACGATTCCCCGGCGCTATGTACGCGTGCCCGGGAAGGATCCGGTCACCGTGCTCGGCCTCCTTCACGCTGATCCGGCAGAGGCCGTCGAGCCGCTTGGCAAAGGTACGGGTAAACGCCTCGGGCATGTGCTGGGTGATAAGGATGCCCGGCGCGTCTGCCGGCATCGCTCCCAGGAGATCCTTGAGCGCCTCGGTACCCCCGGTGGATGCGCCGATGACGATCACCTTTTCCGTTCCGGTGTAGCAGCGGTGCATGGCCGGCAGGACCGCATCGGCACTCTGCCTGGGGGCCACGGCAAGCTGGGTGTGGCCACGGCCGGGCCGTTTCAGTCGTGCCCGCGCCGCGATCCGAATCTTGTCGGCTATCTCCCGGCTGTATTCCATGATGCCACTGCACAGATCAAGCTTTGGCTTGGTGATGTAATCGATCGCGCCGAGTTCCAGGGCGTGCAGTGTAATGTAAGAGCTCTTTTCCGTGAGCGACGAGACCATCACTACCGGCATGGGTCGGAGGCGCATCAGTTTTTCGAGGAA
The DNA here is from genome assembly GCF_036323535.1 of Geobacter sp. 60473. Taxonomy (GTDB): domain Bacteria; phylum Desulfobacterota; class Desulfuromonadia; order Geobacterales; family Geobacteraceae; genus Geobacter; species Geobacter sulfurreducens. Next base: position 3,717,646 of record NZ_AP028967.1, on the reverse strand, counting down.
CACCAGGCCGTCCATGCGCGGCATCTCCACATCCAGGGTGAGGACATCGGGATTGAGGGCCTTGATCTTATCGCGGGCGACCAGGGGATCGGGGGCAACGCCGACCACCTCCATGTCGGGCTGGCTGTTGATGACCTCGCTCAGGAGGCTGCGGATCAGGGCCGAATCGTCGACAACAAGTACTTTTATAGCCATGGTGCGATACCTGCCATTCTCATCGTGCGGCCGAGTCGTCGGCGCAACCGCGGATCCGTCTCACAAGGACACGGCCGGTGCGGGGTGAAAAATACACCTTGCGCGGATGCACATCCCCCACATCGAGCGCCGACACCGGGATGCCCCGGCTCCCCAGGTACTCAAGCGCGAAGTCGGCATTGTGGCTCCCCACGTCGCCCATCCCCTGCACTACCCGACCGGCGCCGAACACCTTTGCCTCCAGGCGGGAATGGTCCGCCCCCAGATGCTTGAGATGCTCCAGCAGCACCTCCATGGCCTTGACACCGTAGCGCGCCGATGGCGACTGAGCTCCATGGCCGGGAAGCATGAAGTGGTTCATCCCCCCGATGCCGGTAAGACGGTCGCGGAGACAGACCGAAACGCACGACCCGAGGACCGTGACGATCATGGTGTCGGCAGCCGTCGCGTAGTATTCACCCGGCAGGATTTTCACCACCTGCCGGTTGAAGGACCGGTCGAAGTAGGTTGAGCAGACGAAATCCCGGGTCATGGCGCCTCGCGGTTGCCGTCGCGGGCAATCCCCACCGGCGAGTAGACCGTTTTGCCGCAGAGCCGGAATAGATCAGAGGCCTGATGGAAGCTCTCCGAATGGCCGGCAAAGAGAAGCCCCTCCGGCTGAAGCCGGGGTACAAAACGTTTCAGCACTTGATACTGGGTGGTCTTGTCGAAGTAGATCATCACGTTGCGGCAGAAGATGGCATCGAATCGCTCGGCAAGGGGCCACTGCTCGTCCAAGAGGTTGAGTCGCTCGAAGGTTACAAGCCTTTGCAATTCGGGCTTCACCCGAACATAGCCGGCATTTTTTCCTTCACCCCGCAGGAAAAACCGCTTCATGCGTGAGGGCGACATATCCCTCACCCGTTCCGCCGCATAGACACCGCGCCGTGCCCGGTCCAGGGCGCTGGTGTCGATATCGGATGCGTAAATCTTCACCGGCGGGTTGAAGCTGCCGAAGTGTTCGACAACCGTCATGGCAAGGGAGTAAGGCTCCTCGCCCGACGATGCCGCGCTGCTCCAGACCGCCAGCGACCGGCGGTGTGACACCAGCCGGTCCAGGTGCCGCGCGAGGAGCGGGAAGTGGTGGGGCTCGCGGAAAAACGCCGTCAGATTGGTCGTCAGGGCATTAATGAACTCTTCTATCTCCGCCTGATCGCCTCGCTCCACCAGGTCGATGTAGTCTGCGAAGGAGGGAACGCGTCTCACCCGCAGTCGGCGGGCGAGACGACTGTAAACCATGTGCTGCTTGCCCGGATTGAGGGAAATGCCGGCGCAGCGGTGTATCAACTCCCGGATGCGCTCGAAGTCGTTATCCGTGTAGCGGAACTGGTGAAGCCCGGTTGCGCCCTGAGGAGAGTTCCCCCTCCTTCCGGCGCCCCCGGCATCGCCTCGACCGGTTGCGGCCACCGTCGCCGCTGCCGGCCACTGGCCCTGGATCATGTTCATCTAGAATTCCTTCCAGTCGTCATCATCGTAACCCACCGCCTTCTTGATGGGGGCACCCTCCTCATGCGGCGGTTCGGCTCTGTGGTAACCATTGGCAACGGCGGCAGACCGGGCGAGCTTTTTCACGGGCTTGGCAGGCTTGACCTGTTTCGCCGCCTGGTCCTTGACAGCAGCCGCACGGACGGGCTGCCTGATTGCCAGGAGCGATTCATCCAGCTTGAACTTGCTGACCATTTCCACCATGGCGTTGGCCTGCTCGGCGAGGGATTCGGCGGCGGCGGCAGCCTCCTCCACCAGTGCAGCGTTCTGCTGGGTCACATCGTCCATCTGGGTAATGGCGGTATTCACCTGTTCGATACCGCTCGACTGCTCCACCGAGGCGGCGGAAATCTCCGCCATGATGTCAGCGACCCGCTTGATACTGGTCACGATTTCCTGCATTGTGGTCCCCGCTTCGGTCACCAGGCGGCTGCCGTCCTCCACCTTGCCCACCGAATCCTCAATCAGTGACTTGATCTCCTTGGCCGCCGCTGCGCTGCGCTGGGCGAGGCTGCGGACCTCACCGGCCACCACGGCGAAACCACGCCCCTGCTCACCGGCCCTGGCTGCTTCCACCGCCGCGTTGAGGGCAAGGATGTTGGTCTGGAAAGCAATGCCGTCGATAACGGTGATGATGTCGGCGATCTTGCGCGAGCTGGCGGTGATTCCCTCCATGGTGGTCACCACCTTGCCGATCACATCACCGCCTCGCACCGCCACGTCGCTGGCGGTAACCGCCAGCTGGTTGGCCTGCTGCGCGTTGTCGGCGTTCTGCTTCACGGTGGAGGTGAGTTCCTCCATGCTCGATGCAGTCTCTTCAAGGGCGGATGCCTGTTCCTCGGTCCTCTGGGAGAGATTCACGTTGCCGGCCGAGATCTGCTCCGTGGCCGTGGCAATGGAATCGGCCCCGGTCCGTACCTCGGACACGATGTGGGAGAGGCTTTCGTTCATATGGCTGAGGGCCGTGAGAAGTTTGCCAGTTTCGTCCTGGCTCTTCACCTCGATGGTTGTGGTCAGATCACCGGCAGCGATCTTTTCGGAGGCAGCAATCGCCTCGGCCAGCGCCCGACGGACCCTGCTGGCCACCAGCCAGGCGAAGAGAAAGATCAGAACCGCAAGGATCACGGTAGCGCTGATTACCTGAAGGCGTACCTTGGCCATGCCGGCCTTCACGTCATCGACGTAGATACCGCTGCCCACGATCCACCCCCACTGGCTGTGGAGCTTCACATAGGAAATCTTGTCCACCGCCTTGGTGGAACCGGGCTTCGCCCACATGTAGTCCACAACACCGGCCCCCTTTTCCTTGGCGACCTTGACGAACTCCAGGTACAGGGCCTTACCGTTGGGATCCTTGACATCCGCCACAACCGTCCCTTCCATCTCCGGCCGGATCGGATGCATGAGCACCCGGGGTTCCAGGTCGTTGATCCAGAAGTACTCATTGCCCTGGTAGCGGATGGTGCGCAGACTGTCAAGGGATCTCTTCTGGGCATCGGCGACCGTAAGTTCACCGGATTTAACCTTTGCGGCAAACCCCTCTAACACCCCGTAGGCGACCTCCACCACGCTCTGGGTGGCGGCCATCTTTTCCGCCATCATCTTCTTCTCCATCATGGGGAGCACGTAGAAAAGGATGCCGGCCACGAGGGCCACAAGCGTTACAACGGAAATGCACAGGATCTTCGAAAGTATCGTCCAGTCGTTGAATTTCTTGATCTTCATCGTCTTCGCCTTTCTTTGTTCGTGATATGTCTAGGCAGCCAGGTCCACAAGCTGCATCTCGGCGCTGCTCATCAGTTGCTCGATGTCGACGAGGATGAGCATCCGGTCGTCCACAGTGGCAAGTCCGGCAAGGTAGCGGGTATCGAGGCTCGAGGAGAGCTCGGGAGCAGGTCTGACCTGTTCCGGCGCCAGGGCCACCACGTCGGAGACGCCGTCCACCACCATTCCCACCACCCGGTCGAGGACGTTGATGATGATGACCACGGTAAACTCGCTGTATTCAACGCTTCCCACATTGAACTTGATCCGCATGTCAACGATGGGCACAATCACACCGCGGAGGTTGATGACCCCCTTGATGAACTCGGGAGTATTGGCAATCCGGGTCACGGCGTCGTACCCTCGGATTTCCTGGACCTTGAGAATGTCCATCCCGTATTCCTCGCCGCCGAGGGTAAAGGTGAGATACTCCTTCGTCCCGGCCGCCGTCGCCCCTCCAATGCCCCCTGCTACCTGTTCCATACTCGATCTCCTTGGCTTTGCCGGCTCGCTCATGCGGCCTCTTCCCTGATTCTCCCCCGCCAGAGGGAGGTTATTTCTCCGACATCGAGGATCAGCGCCACCCGGCCGTCCCCCATGATGGTCGCCCCCGCCGAACCCGGCACCTTCCGGTAGTTGTCCTCAAGGCTCTTGATGACTACCTGCTGCTCGTCCACCAGCGCGTCCACCTGCAGGGCGACCTTCTCCCCCTCTGCGTCCACCACCACGAGGACACCCGCTTCGGGCCGCTCTTCGGCTCCGCCGATGGCGAACAGTTCATGGAGGGGGATGAACGGCAGGTACTCACCCCGCATCTGGAGCACACGCCCCGTCCCGTTCACCGTCCGGATATCTCCCGTCTGCGGCTGAAGGGACTCAACGATGGCGTTGATGGGGATGATGAACCTCTCCTTCCCGACCGCCACCGAGAGGCCGTCGAGGATGGCCAGAGTAAGGGGGAGGCTCAGGGTGAGCCGCGTCCCCCTCCCGGCCTCGCTGGTCACGCTCACCCGCCCGCCGAGGGCCTGGACGTTGCGCAGCACCACATCCATCCCCACCCCCCGGCCGGAGACGTCGGTGACCGCCTCGGCAGTGGAAAAGCCGGGGGCGAAGATGAGCTGCCAGACCTCGTCGTCGCTCATGGCGTCACTGGCGGCGAGCCCACGCTCTGTCGCTTTCTTCAGGATTTTCTGCCGATCGAGCCCTGAGCCGTCGTCCATCACGTCGATCACGATCTTTCCGCCGACTTGCGATGCCCGCAGCGTGATCGTCCCGGCTGCGGGCTTGCCGGCCGCAACCCTCGCCTCGGGCGACTCGATGGCGTGGTCAACGGCGTTGCGCACCAGATGGGTGAGAGGATCGGCCAGTTTTTCCACTAGCCCCTTGTCGAGTTCGGTCCCTTCACCGACCATCCTGAGCTCGATATCTTTGCCGAGCTTCGCGGCCAGGTCCCGCACCATGCGGGGAAACCGGCTGAACACGAGGCTGATGGGTACGAGCCGTATGGACATGACGCTTTCCTGGAGATCCCGGGTATTGCGGGAGAGTTGCTGAAGCCCCCGGTGCAGATCGGCGAACTGGACGGGATCGAGGACCGATCCGAGCTGGGTGAGCATTGCCTGGGTGATGACCAGCTCCCCCACCTGGTTGATTATCTGGTCCACCTTGGTGACGCCGACGCGAATGGACCCGTCGGCCAGGTCCCTCCCCCGGCTCTCACGCACCGGCGAGACATCCGGCTGCAGGGGGGCCTGTCCTGCGGGGGCCCGCTGCTCCTGCGGCCTTTCCATGGCCGTCATGGCGATGGAGCCGTCATCGGCCACAAATTCGAAGATGTCGAGGATTTCGCTCTCCGGCGCCGTCGTTTCCAGCTCCAGGCTCCAGCGGGTATGGCAGAGCTCAGGATCAAACGCGGACAGTTCCACCGTTTCGGGGATCTCGGCGTTAACCCTGAGCCGCCCTAATTCTGCAATCTCCTCAAAGAGATTCTCGATCCGGATGCCCCTGCAGAAGATGTCCGGCGACGGCGTGAAATCGATCCGGTAGCGCACTGGTTCGGGACTCGCCGACTGGATGTTCCTCCCCGCGTCATCCGGTTCGGACGGGGTGCTGGGCGAGGCGGAGTGGAGCGCCCGCAGAGCTGCGCACACGCCCCCGACTGCCCCATCGTCCACCGGCGCTCCTTCCCGACGTCCCGCCAGTTGCATGGCGATCACGTCGGCTGCCATCAAAAAGAGATCGACCATGGCCGGGGTAAGCGCCGTCTCCCCGCCACGCACCAGGTCCAGGACCGATTCGAGCTCATGGGTGACAACCGTCATGTCCTCAAAGCCGAAAATGCCGCCGCCTCCCTTGATGGAGTGGGCGGCGCGGAAAATGGCGTTGAGATCCTCCTGATCCGGGTTGTGGGGGTCCATGGCCAGGAGCAGTCGCTCCATATCCGCCAGGTGCTCCGCGCACTCCTCGAAGAAGACGAGACTAAAGGCGCGAAGGTCGATGGTTGGGGTCTGTTCGTTCGTTGACGGCATGTTCTAGAACCCTGTCCTTTCCATCACGGGGGCGAAGCCCAACAGGTCCGCGCAGGCTTGGACATGTCCAGGCAGATTGACCGGTCTGGGCGAAAGCCCGTGGCGGCGGAGGTGATCGAAAAAAACCGAAAGGAGCTGGCACCCGCTGGCGTCGATGGTCTCCACCGCCGCCAGACAGATTTCCGGCCCCATTGAGGCATCGCCGGAGTTAGGCGTACGGGGTACCAGCGCGTGCAGGTGGGCTGTCAGCTCGGACAGTCGGGTCGACACGCCGGTAATAGCCCAATCGCCGCTGAGAGCAATACGTGCGGTGGTGCCTGCATTCTCGGTCATTGGCTACGTTCCTCCCCAGCGTACGTCGTCATGGCCGGTGATGCCTCCGGCCCCGACCATGTATGAGCATCAGGAATGCCAATATTCTCACAAATTATTCTGTGTATTTTCAGACAGTTACAAGGCGTCGCTCATTAAACCCGTGCGACGGAAGTTGCAGCCGAATCGCAATAATCCGGCAATGCCGCACGGGAGGCGCGCCGGCGGGCTCTGCAACCGAAGTCGCAATGCTCCTTTTGTCGCACCGCTTTATTGGTGCCGCACAGCATGGGGGGGGAAATACCAACGGTTACCGTACCGATGGGACCTGACGGGGGAAAATGGAGGGGGGAAGAACGTGAGACTACGATGGGGAAACCACTGGAGAGATGGGGTTCAATCCCCGCAGCGCCGGCTGAGCCGCTTGTTGAGGGCCTGCCTGCTGATGCCGAGATAGGAGGCGGCTATGCCCTGATTCCCTCCGGCGCGGGCCAGGGCCTGGGCAGTGAGGGCTTCTTCCGCCTCTCTCAGGGTGGGAATCCGGTCTCCGAATCCGATACTGGTCGCCAACTCCTGGAGGGCACAGGATGGCCGACCGGACCGGCCTGCCCCCATCGCATCCAGAAAGCTGTCGATGGACAGCATCTTACCGCCATGGCGGGCAACGGCGTCGTAGACCATAGCCTGCAGCTCCCTGACGTTGCCGGGGAAATCATAGGTGGCCAGATAGCCGTACAACTCGTCGGGAGGGGTCGGCTTCCGCTTACCGAGGACGTCGGCAGCTCCGTCAAGAAAATGGTCGACCAGCAGGGGGATGTCCTCTTTCCGCTCCCGCAGAGGTGGGATCTGCACGGCATGGGCACGGAGGCGGTAATAGAGATCGCGGCGAAAGGCGTTCTCCTCGATCAGATGCGGGAGATCGCGGTTGGTGGCGGCAATGATCCGGGCTCGGCTGGCGCGCGGGGTGTCGGCGCCGAGGGGGTAGTACTCCTGTTCCTGCAGGAGCCGGAGGAGCTTCACCTGGGAAGCTGCTCCCAGATCGCCGATCTCGTCGAGGAACAGGGTCCCCCCCGCCGCCTGTGCCAGCAGCCCTTCCCGGTCGCGGTCGGCGCCGGTGAATGCGCCGCGGCGATGGCCGAAAAGGGTGTCCGAGAGAACCACATCGTCAAGCCCGGCGATGTTGACGGCGACAAATTGCCCCTTGCGGCCGCTCACCCTGTGGATTGCCCGGGCCACGAGCTCCTTTCCCACCCCTGTTTCGCCGCAGACGAGCACCGGTTGGGGAGATCCGGCCACTGCCTCCAGATACTGAAAGACCGACCTCATGCGAGGGCTGCGGGTGAGAATGGGCGCAAAGGCTTCCTCGTGCTCCAGCCGGCCGGAAAGGATGTACGCGCGAAGGGAGTCCACCTCGCCGCGCAACGCCCGCATCTCCATGGCCCTGCGGACGCTCGCCAGCAGGCGTGCCTCTTCAACCGGCTTCACAAAATAATCAAACGCACCCGACTTCATGCACTGGACTGCCATATCCACTTCGTTGGCAGCGGTGACGACGATGACCGGGATCTGGGGGTAGTTCGCCACGATCTCCCTCAGGAGGTCGTAGCCGGGAAGGTGGGGCATGTACAGGTCGAGGATAATCAGCGCCACCTCTTGCCGGGCAAGAATATCCATGACCCGACGGCTGTCGCTTTCGGTGACCACCGAGGAAAAGCCGCAGCTTCGGAGCGTGACGGAGGCGGTGAAGAGGATTTCCTCCTCATCGTCAACAAGAAGAATGGGAAAAACCTCGGTATCACGCATGGAATTCCCTCTGGGGCAGACCGGCCATCCTGCCGTTGCCCGATGCTTCCGGCAGGGTCACCGTCACGGTAGTCCCCCCTCCGGGCTCCGATTCGAACTGGAGCGAACCATTGTGCTCCTTGATGATTGTTGCGCAGATGGAAAGGCCGAGCCCCGTGCCGCCCCGCTCGAGCCTGGTTGAGAAGAACGGCTCCGTGAGTCGCGCCATGACCTCTTGCGTCATCCCTTCCCCTTCGTCGCGCACGGTAATGACAACGGTGGACGCCGCACGGTCCGCCTTTGTGGAGACACTGAGCCCAGCATCCTTGCCCGGAAGGGACTGGAGGCCGTTCATGATCAGGTTGATCACCACCTGCTCCACCTGTTGCGTCCGGCCCAGTGCGCTCGGCAGGTCTTCGTCGAGATGAAGCTGGAAGTTGTCGGTGTGGCGATGGATGTGATGGGTGAGGATGAGCGCCGCATCCCTGATGATCATGTTCACGTCGATGGCGCTGGGGCCGAAGGCGGTGTCGTCCCGGGCGAAATCCTTCAGGTTGCCGACGATGGCGCTGATACGTCGGGCCCCCTCCCTGATGCCGAGGAGCAGACGCGGGACGATCCGCTCCATCTCCTCGAAGGGGAGACCTCCCAGAGAGGCTTCTCCCGAGGATTCGCGGTGTCGAGTCAGAATGGGCATGACATCCTGCCAGACCTTTCCCATGATGCCTGCGTTCCCCTGGATAAACGTATTGGGATTGTTGATCTCATGGGCGATGCCCGAGACGAGCACCCCGAGCGACGTCATCTTGTTGGCGTGAATGAGCCTGGCCTGAGTATTGCGCGCATCCTCCTCCATCCTGATCCGGTCGGTAATATCGCGTATGGAGCAGTAGATGACCTCCTCATTGCGAAGGCGGATGGTCTTTCCCCAGACGGAAACAATGATGGCTTCGCCGCTCTTGCGGACATTGCCGAGCCGGTCCACTTGAAAGGCGGCCGGCTCACCGGGCGGAGGGACCGCCCCAATGAAAGTATTATATTCTTCCGGAGCAATGAATGACCAGGGGCCGAGGCGGATCAACTCTGCACGGGAGTGGCCGAAGAGGCTCTCCGCCGCCGGGTTGGCGTCGATCACGTCGAAGCTCTCGCGCCTGAGCAGAATGATGGCATCCTCGTTCTGCTCGAATAGTTCGCGGAAGCGCTCCTCGCTTTCCCGGAGAGCCGCCTCTGCCTGCTTGCGGGCATCGATGTTCCGGGCAATGCCGGTGGTGCCGACCACTGCACCGTTCTCTTCAATGACCGGCATCTTGATGGTCTCGAGCCAATGGCGCTCTCCCGACGTCTCCTCCAGGGGCTCTTCGATACACCGCTGCTGCCGCAACGCCATCACAAGCCGGTCATCCTGACGGTAGTGCTCCGCCAGGTCCCGGGGCCAGACATCAAGGTCCGTCTTTCCGACAAGATCACGGCACGTGGAGCCGCAAGCCCGGGCAAAGGCTTCGTTGACGGCAACAAACCGGCTTTCCGTATCCTTGAGCCAGACCAGGTCGGGGATGTTATCGAGTATCGCCTGCTGCTGCCGCTGAAGGGCGCGGATCGCCCGTTCCGCGTCCCGGATCTCAGTCACGTCCAGCATGACGCCGATAATCCCCCCCGCCGTGCCGTCATCGCCGGGAAACGCAGCCTTGTAAAACACCATCTGACGTTCGTGACCATCGGCGAACAGGACCGGGGCCTCATATTTCTTCAGCCCGCCATTAGCATTGAGATCCTCGTCCATCCGGACGTGGAGGTCGGCCAGGCCGGCTGGAGCCACGTCGTGAACAACCTTGCCCGCCAGGTCCGCGGCCGTGACGCCAAAGGCCGACTCGAACGCGCGGTTGCACCCGATATAAAGCCCCTTGGCATCTTTGAAAAAAACGGGGTTCGGCATGGTGTCGATGAGGATTTTCCTGAAGCGGAGAGTGGCTTCGAGGGCTTCTCGTCCCCGGGTCCGCATAATGGCGACGCTCGTCAGATTGGTGGCCCGCTCGATCCGATGAAGTTCGGGCTTGCCCGGCGCTCGGGCCGACCGATAGTAGACGGTGAAGGTGCCGAGGAGCTCACCGGTGCCGGCGATGATCGGAGTGGACCAACAGGCCTTGAGCCCGTGAGCAAGGGGGATCTGGTGGCATTTTGCCCAGGCCGGGTCGGTGGCGATGTCGGCGGCAATGACCTGACGCCGCTCGTGGGCGGCCGCACCGCAGGAGCCGATGGCCGGACCGATCCGCGTTCCGTCCATGACCCGATTGTACTCTTCGGGAAGGCTTGGCGCCGCCCCGTGCCGCAACCGCTCCCCAGCGGGGTCAGCAAGGAGAATGGAGCAGAGCCCCCCGTCTGTCTGGCCCTCCACGGCCAGACAGATTCGCTCAAGGATGTGCGTCAGGGGCGCACCGCCGGCAATGAGCTCCATGATCTGGTTCTCAAGGGCCAGCAGCTTCTGAATCCGCTTCTGGTCGGTTATGTCCTGATACGACATGACGCTCTTGCCGGTGCCGGGAATAACCTTCACGTTGGTGAGGATATGGCGGACAACGCCGAAGCGGTCCACAAAGTCGAACTCGTAGGATGAAGGGACTGCGTGGGCATCGATCCGGCGGCCATAGTGATAACCCAGCATCCACTCGCGGCACTCGGCGGTCACGAATTCGGTCCAACTCCGTCGCTCCTCGAGCTCCTCGCGGCTGAGGCCCGACAATCGCACGAACTCGTCATTCACCAGGGAAAGGGTCGTATCATCCTCGATGATCACTGTAGCAGTGCCGGTGGTCTCAAATACGGCGCGATACTTCTCTTCCATCTTCCGGCGCTCGGTCACGTCGCGGACCGTCACCAGATTGATCCGGTGCTTCTGGAATGTGACCGCCTTGAGCGACACTTCCGTTTCAATCAAGGTGCCGTCCTTGCGACGGTGCTGCCAGGAGAAAAACGAGACTTCTCCCTGGAGGGCGGTGGCGAGAATATCCCGGATCCGGTCGGCGGATGCGTGGCCATCCGGTTGCAGGGGGGGCGAAAAGTCCACCGGCGACCGGCCGATGATCTCCTCCCGCCCGCAGCCGAGCAGCCGGCAGGCCTGCTCGTTGCAGTCGATGAATGCATCGTCCAGAAGAAATATCCCTTCGGCAGATCCGGCAAAGAGCTCCCGATACTTCTCCTCGCTTTCCGCGAGGATATCCTCGTAACAACGGCGGGTTGCCAGCAGGGCATAGGAGAGCGCAGCGAATACGAGGGCGATGATCATGGCGGAGATGATCACGTCCCTGCGGGCCTGTTCGTAGTGGTTCAAGAAATCCTGTTGCCTGACCCCCACGTAGAGCGCGCCGATCACATTACCGGCCTCGCTCCTGATCGGGTCGTAGGCGGTGAAGTACGGCACTCCGAGAATCATGGCCTCGCCGCGATAGGGTCTCCCCTGCCTGAAAACCGCTTCGAACGCTGGCCCTTCCAGCCTAGTCCCCACCGCCCGGCTGCCGTCTTCCCTGCGAACGCTCGTGGAAATCCGGGTGTTCCCCATGAAGATGGTTGCCGTGCCGCCAAATATCCTGCTCACCGTGTCCGGCAACTCAAAATTTTCGTTCAGCACAACATCGCCGAGCAGCATCCTGTCGCCATCGACGTGAAAGTCTCCCTCCTTGGAGCGCACAAGTTCCCAGAAGGCCTGAAGTCCCTGCTCCTGCTGGATCTTCGCCCGCATTCCGGCCTCTTCATTCAGATTTGAAAGATAATAGGAGGTAGCCAGGGAAATGGCGACAATAACGATCAGGATGTAAAGTACGACAAAAACACTGTGTTTATTCATTAACACCACTCGATATACCAGCTAAACAGTTTCAGCAGTGTAATTCTTTTCGTATCTTTTCAGTAAACATTGAGAAAAAATTTCTGACTTGTCGATTTCATGGGGGGCGTGGTGGGACTAAAACAAAAAAAGGCTTCGCGGAAAGTCCGCGAAGCCTTGATTTTTATGGTGCCCAGAGACGGAATCGAACCGCCGACACGAGGATTTTCAGTTAACTGCTCAGGTTGAAGTAGTCAATGATACTAGCATGTTGTGCGCTATTCGAGAGACGGGTGTAGTCCTAACCAATTAGTTGTTCTGATGCGACTTTTTCTGTCTCAATAGCTACGCTGCGGGTTATCCTAGCGCTTCCCACTAGCGTTGTGATGTGCTATTAATCCTTTAGCAGGAAGAAAAGTAGGCGAGAGGATAACGTGACCAGAAAAAAAGGGAAAGCAGCGCTCAACGTCGGAGATCGGAGTGCTGTCGATGCTGCTGAGGCCAGTGTCGCTTGTGTCACAGAAGCAGAATTGGATGATGATTCTGGGGATGTAGAAGGTGAGGGAGATGGTTCTGATGTAGCTTTTGCTCCTGGGCCTAGCGCAGATGCTTTTTCGGAGGTCAGTGGTTGCATTGATCCGGAAGTCTTGAAGCTCTACGACGTGTACAGCTATCAGCACGCTGCGGCTATCCTGAAAAACTCGTTTCCGACCGAACTGTTGGAAATCGAAAATGCTTTACTCAACTTCAAACTTAGCGTTCGGGACATCGGAAATCCGGGCGGCAACGAGTCGGACATCCCGAAGAAGCTCTCGGCTATGCTACGCCCGGCAGGTTGGCTGGAGACAAGAATTCAGGGTGATCTGGTAGTAAGGCTGCTGGAACAAGGTGAGAGCATCCTTACTTCTGGAAAAACAAAGAAGTACAAGCTCCCAGAGAAGGAGCACCACACCATAAAAGGTTATATTGATGGCCACAAAATCGATTATGTGAAGGGAAGGGTATCTGTCGATTTAGAGTGGAACAGCAAAGACCAAACCTACGACAGGGACCTTTACGCGTGTCGCATATTTCACGAATGTAAGGTTATCAGCATCGCGGTTTTAATTACTAGAAGTGAGAAGTTGAACGACATTTTCCCGAATATCCCGCAACTGAGTAAAAATGGTAGTATCGTCTACAATAACAACGGTAAAATCAAGTCTGTAAAGAGCAAGTACGGTGCTAGTACTACCTGGATGGGTAAATTGCTATACCGCTTGAATGCTGGAAGGCACGGTGGTTGTCCGGTTCTCGTTTTCGGCATTCGACCGGACATTGTTACCGATTACACGATTGGACAAACGCTGGAACAAACGGTTGATTTGCTAAAAGAGGGGAAAAATGAAGGCATCTGAAAGTCTGATTGAACAAGTCGGAAACAATCGGTACTCCACCATCCTTGCCGACCCACCGTGGCAGTTCCAGAACCGTACAGGCAAGATGGCGCCTGAGCATAAACGGCTGAACCGTTATCCGACAATGACGCTAGAGGAAATTAAGGAACTTCCCGTCAAATCAATAACTAATGATCCTGCGCACCTGTACATGTGGGTGCCAAACGCTCTGCTTCCTGAAGGGCTGGAGGTGATGAAGAGTTGGGGGTTCTCCTACAAGACAAACCTGATTTGGTACAAGGTTCGTAAAGATGGTGGGCCTGATAGAAGAGGGGTTGGTTTTTATTTTCGAAACGTCACAGAGATTCTTCTCTTCGGGGTACGAGGGAAAAACGCAAGGACACTTCAGCCCGGTCGGAGCCAAGAGAACATCATTACAACCCAGAAGAGAGAGCACAGTCGGAAGCCTGACGAGCAATACGATTTGATCGAAGCGTGCAGCCCAGGACCTTTCCTAGAGCTTTTTGCTCGTGGCCCTCGTGACGGTTGGGCCGTCTGGGGTAACCAATCTGAAGAGTACATGCCTAACTGGAATACTTATGCAAATCACTCTCAGACAAACGTGGCACCATTAGTGGCAAAATCCCGTTAACAGTCGGCACCGTCAATAAAAGAATAAATGATTGGTTCTTTGCCTAGGATGAAAATGCAACAGCCCCCGTTACTTGCGGGGGCTGTTGACATTACTTTTCCTTCCTAACTCCCTTGAAGGGGGTTCCATCGGCTTTTTGGTCCATGAACCTGCCGGTTTCCGTGTCTCGCTTCGTCCAGGTCTCGGTTTTCGGGTTGTAAACCTGACTTCTCCCAGTTACCTGCCCATGTCTGTGACCATCACCGGTCGGTGGATTTTTCGCCATTTTTTGTCTCCTTTACTTGCTGGGTTGAGGAGGGGGATGTTCCCCCTCCTGGTTGCATTTAGGCATCTACCCAGATGGGCCACGCCTTGCGACCGTACTGGCTTGCGTAGCGTCGAACACCTTTGATGGTGATGTACGCGACGAAAACCAGACGCTTCCCTGGTCTTTCCACAATCATGTGGGCACCTATCCTTTCCGGCAGGCGATTATTAGACCTTGCAGGCTGGGAGGTTATTTGGTAATTTATCCACTTAGAGAAATACCCCGCTGCAAGTCCCCAAAGCCTGCCTTTTGGGGAAAAGCCTTGATGTGCCACCATCAAGGCTTTTCTAATTCAGTATTTTCAAAGCTTTTAACCTCGTTTTCAGAAATGGTAGATTCACTCCGAAGGTTTCAGCAATTTCTCCCAGACTGGCTCCATCACGCAAAATCATCCGTAGAGGATTTTCTGGCATAAGTAGCGCTCCTGCGAATCGCCATGCTTGCCATTCTGGGTTGCGATAAATCGGGATATCATCTTTGCGATAAAGGTGGATGCCGTCTTCACCCTTGGCTTGCCGGAACACCTGTGTACGACTTCTTTGCTGCAACTGAGGAACATGCAAGAAACAGTGGCCGGTTTCGTGGGCCTGTGTCGATCGGAAAAAGTTCAAGCTGGATTCATCTGTGGCCAAGTCTTCCTGAAAGATGACCTGCTTGTTTGCGCTGTCGGTCAGACCATAAATTTCAGGCGGCAGTTCATTTGAATACACCGGAATCACGCCGGTCAGATCTTCCAGTTTTGTATCTACGAACCGGTGAACATCGAATGCCTTGCCGCCTTTCAGGACTTCCGGTTGATACTGGACAATGATATTAGTGGCAAGATGATCGATTTGCACACCACTCATGCCTTGGAAAAGGAAACTAGGTACGGTCATTCTGGGTGCCCTTCTTTTCAATCATGTCAGTTATCATTGCAGTAAGTTCCTCCTCTGAATACAAGTCGGATGCACGGAGTAATTGCATGTTCAGTTCAGGTCTTTTGCGGAAGATGGTTTTTGCCTCTGCTTGAAGATCCATCTCTAATTCTGCTGCCTTCACCAATCTACCGTCAGTTATTTTCAGATAGGCTTCAATCTTCCTGACGGTTTCCAGTGCCGGGGCCTTACGTCTGCCTTGCTCAATGTCGGATATATATCCTAACGATAAGCCGGCTGCCTGACTGACTTCCTTCAGTGTTTTTTCGCTTTTCTTTCGAGCCTCCTTTAACAATTGCCCGAAATTCATTTGGGCGTTCCCCTTTCTCCCCCCTCCACTTCCCCCAAGGGCGGTTGACAGACCATAGCAAGTCACGCAAATTATGCGTAATGACACTGTGCCAGCAAAAAAACGACTTGTCAATTAATTTTACGCAAAATGTGCGTAACTTATTGCCTGCTGCGAGGTCAAGGATACTAACGAGTAGATTGGCTATATGTTGTTATAAACTTTTCGCACAACCACAACATATAGCAATAGCTTTTTGGTTGTCAATCGATAATTTGTTGCCGAACTAGCTAATATTAAATGACAATTGCAAGCGATATGAAACCCTATATAGCCGTATTGGCTTAAGGTGGAACTTGACCGCTTGTCATCTATCCATATATCCATATCTCTCTCCTTGCTGTGAAAGAACTATTTGCTCTTTTCTTGCAGAGGAGCGATAGTAGGTAAGAAAGGACCCTTCTCTGTTGATCTATTTGGCTGAGTTGCTTGTGTCCGAGTGGTGGCTTGGGCGGAATCGGGAAGGTTGGCAAAACATGGCAAAACCTGACAAACTTGGCCACCAGGAGGCGTTGCATACCGCCTATATCATGACGTGCATGTGGTCGGATTTTATCGAGAACCATGAAGCGGTGTCGTCGAATCCGGAATTGAAGACCCAGGCCGAGAGGATTAGCGAGGCGCTTAACGACTTTTATCAGGCCGTGGCTCGGGTCACGGTTGAAAAATTTGCTCGGAACGTGGAGGAACCATGATGTGCGCACCAATCGAGAACATCATAAGTGTCCTGATAATGAATTACCTCGATCATCGCCGTTGGCCTCTATGTGATTCACGACTCGAAGAAGCCCCGGAAAAGGTAAATCTCTATCGTTACAGACAGAAAAACGATAAAAAGTTTGCAAGAAAGGCTGTCGAAAGGGGGGGGATTGCCTACAGCACCCCCCTAACCGGAAGACCACAAAAAGGGCCCTTTCAAGAGGCCCTTTTCGTTTGTCCGGCTGTCATGTTTCGTTTCTAGCGGGTTTACTTGCCTTTCCTTCAGTCGGTAACGAAGCTTGCTCCTGAAGCCTTCTTTCTTTTGCTTTGTCCAGAAGTGTCGGGTCATGTCCCATTGCTTTAAGTAACGACCGTTGCCGATATTCAACATCAACGCTTTTCCGGTATTCGTGCGACAACAGACCGACGAACCCCATTACTTCGGGCATCACCGCTGCGCTTGGTGGCGTCGACAAAATCGACTTAGGAGGCCAAATTCCGAACTTCCGATGAAAGGCGGCCGACACCCATCCAAGAGCATAGCCGCGCTGTTTGGCGATGGCAAGCAGTTGTGCATACCAATCTTTTCGCTTCTGAGATACTCTCTGCTTTTTACAGCAAATGATGGCTTTTTTTTTCATAGCAACTCAATCCCTTTGCGCATCATCTGTAATGACAGCACAACAAACGAAAATGCTTATGCGACAGCTGATTTCAATGACGTTGCCATGACGACGTCACAAAAAGCAACGTGTCTGCATACAGTTGCATCCTCGATGACATCACTAGGAAAACGGGGAGATGAACCAGGTACGACCAAGGTCGGCAACTAACGGTATTTTTAGTGTTTTTCCTATGGCGCCATTGGGAACGCAGACACGGAATGGCCTTAGCATATTTGCTGACGCCGTGATTGTCCTTGTGGTGTCGTTTTTTCGTCTTTTAATACGGTGAGTTAAGTTCATAATGACATTGCTCCTTTTATCTTGCCTTCAAGAATCGCCATTAGCTTGCCCCACCTCTTTGATAGCGCCATTTTTGGGGCAGAAAACCGGACCCGCCTAACAGACGGCACATCAGGTGCCGGACAAATGACGCCATATAGGTCTAAACTGGCTTCCCGTGCGGGTCTGGGGTCGGTCGTCAATAGCGGACACCAAAGCCCTATGCTGCTCTTAGCTCTTTGAAATATCTCCGCTCATAGGCAGCAGGCGAGAGATAGTCCAATCGCTTCTGGCGCCTTTGGCGGTTGTAGAAGATTTCGATATACTCTGTGATCTCCTGCATCGCTTCGCGCCGGGTGGCGTAGCGGCGATGATGGACCAACTCGTTCTTCAGCATTCCCCAGAAACTCTCGATGGGGGCGTTGTCGTAGCAGTTGCCTCGGCGGCTCATCGACGCCTGCATGCCGAACTGTTCAAGTAATTTTCGGTACTCCAGGGCGCAATACTGGCTGCCCCGGTCCGAATGGTGGATCAACCCTGCCGCCGGACGCTTGGCCGCCACGGCGCGGAAAAGGGATTGGCTAACCAGGTTCCTCGTCATCCTTTCGCCCATCGCGTAACCCACGACCTCTCCGGTGAAGAGGTCTTTATGGCCGGCGAGATAGAGCCAGCCCTCGGCGGTGGGGATGTAGGTGAGATCGGTTACCCAGACCTGATTGGGGGCTTCGGCCGCAAAGTTCTGCCCCAGAAGATTCTCGGCAACCGGCAGCGAGTGGTCGGAGTTCGTTGTTGCCTTGAACTTCTTCACTTGTTTGCAGCGAATGCCATGTGCCTTACGGATGCGCTTGATCCGGTGGACCCCGACCCGAACGCCGTGCTCGGCGAGATCGGTCTGTAATCGTTCCGGTCCGTAGGTTTCCCGGGTTCTCTTGTGAGCCGCCTTGATCTCGATGACGAGCCGTGTCTCCTCTTTCTGACGTGGCGAGTCCGGGCGCTTCAGCCAAGAGTAATAACCGCTTGGCGAAACCTCCAGAGTTCGGCAGAGCAGAGGCACAGGGAACTCAGATCGAAGCTCTTTGATCACCGCGTACCGGGCAGCGACTCCTTGGCAAAGTACGCGGCGGCTTTTTTTAGGATGTCGCGCTCCTGCTTGACCTGGGCCAGTTCCCGCTTGACCCGATCGAGTTCTTGCTCGACCTCGGTCAAAGGGCGCTGCTGGCCCCCGATGTCCCCGAGCTTCCCGGCCTTGAACGCTCTCACCCAATTTTCAAGGGTGGACTTCGGCAGGGAGAGCTGGCGGGATGCCTCGTAGGCAGACACGCCGTCTTCAACAACCAATTTCACGGCCTCGCTCCGAAACTCCTTCGAGTAGCGACTGTTAGGACCTCTCATCATTTCGACACCTCCGTTAAATGGGGTAATTAACATTGGTGTCCGATTTTTTCAACTTACCCCAGTCTGTGTAGAGTGGCTATATTTCGCATTTACACCCTCTATATGAGTTTATTACTATTTTTCAGGTAGTTAGTGACGCTCCCATAGAACGCCTTTTATCTTGCCTTCTGTCATCAATTTCGCGGGTTGCGAATTGGCCGTGGTCGAATACTTGGTCGGGAAGGTTGCGGAAGAATCCCGGGGCCTCATCGTCCTGCATCCAGAGGCAGATTTGGCGACGCTGATGGAGCGGCAGAGCAGCGATAAATGTGGAGAGATGATCGTGTGCGGCATCCACGAAACCGCCCAAGGCTCTTTTTATTGTTGAGGCAGTGCAACTGACCCCGGGGAACGTCTCGCAATAGGCGGTGTAATGCCCACGGCACCCTCTGACCATGACCGATATTTCACTCGATCCAACCTGCCAGACCTCTCCTACAAATACTTTCATTCTTTCCTGGCTAACCAGTGTTGGCGTCCCCCTTTTTACGCTTGATGAAAGCGTCGAATTTCTTGCTTTCTTCGGCGAGGTAATCACCCAGAAGATGGGTGTAGATTTCGGTTGTCTTACTCGTTGAATGTCCCATCACCCCTTGAATCGCTCGCAGGTTCAAACCTGCCGCCAAAGCGTGAGTCCCGAAGCTATGACGAAGAAGATGGTGATACACTCTTCTCTCAATTCCGGACTTTTCGGCTGCTCTTATTAAGGCTTTCCGAATACCATCATAGGGCTTGCCCGTCTTCGGGTTCACAAACAGGTAGCCCCGCTTGGTTTTCTCAAGAGCCTTTTCGAGTTCTTCCCGTAACCGGTTCGTGGTGATGGGGATTATTCGTTCCTTATTTCCTTTGCCAGTGAACAGGATCAGATTTGTTTTCAAATTGATTGATTCCGCCTTGAGCTTAAGAGCCTCAGAGCGCCGCATTCCGCCATCGTATAGAAGTAGTAAAACTGGCCTGTATTTCGGCTCAATGTGGGCGATGATTGCTTCAATTTCATCGGGGTGAGGAATGTTGGGTTTGGGGGCTTTTACCTTCGGGAATTTTTTTATTTTAAACGGCAGGGGCTCAGCATATCCGTTGTCCACCGCCCAATTGACGAGCGATGAAAAATAGGTCAGCTCCTTGTTGATCGTACGTTTCGAAACGCCCGTTGCGAGTCGATGGCTCTTGAATTTTTCAATCAGGCCAGGTGTAAGCCGATTGAAGAAAAGATGCCCGAAGAACGGCACAAGATGCTTTAAACAGGTCTTCGCATCGCGTAGCGTCGTTGGTTGATAATTGTTTGCCATCTCCTGAAGCCAGTCTGGAATGGCATCAACGATCTTGGGGTTGATTGGACTCGAATTGACGTGCTGTCGACGGATTTCGAGCTCCAGCGCCCTAGCTTCGGCTTCATTTCCTACAAAATGGACTCTCACCCGCTTGCCCTTACGGCCCTGTGGGTAGTAATCGATGATCCAGGTATTCGCTTTGGTAGGATGTTCACGAACAGACATCTTCAAATCTCCAACCCGAGTTTTCCACAAGGGTTCTCACTCTTTTTAAAACCTTTATCTTTATTTCTCTTTAGTGCCGCACCCATGCGGCCCATTTGGCTCGAAAACCCCGCACCCATGCGGCCTATTGGAGGGGTAATACCCTGCACCCATGCGGCTTATTTTTAGCCCGCTCGAAAACTGTGGATAACTCAGTCCGCCATCCTGGCCTGGAACTTTTCATAGAAGCTCTGAAGCTGTTTTCTCAGTTCAGGGTCCGAAATGTCGCCGATATTCACCTGAAGGTTTTGACCTCCGTTGTTGACTTGGAGGTACAGCCGTTCGATGTTGATGATTGTGCCCGTGTGCTGCCCGGTAACGAGGTAGTTCCTGATTTCTGCCGTGGCTTCGGAAATGGTTGCCGGCAGATAGTCCCACGTTGCAACAGCAGCAGGGCGACCCTCATCATCAAGCATGTGAACCTTTTCACGGAGCGTGTAGATGTTCTGGCGCCCCTTTTTCTCTTTTGCTATATAGTTCAGTTCCTCAAGCTTTTTGACGCATCTTGTAACTTGATCTGGGCTGATTCCGGCCTTTTTTGCGATGGTCTCGATAGCCGGAAATGCACACCCCGTGTGATAATTTGCGTGGGCCTTGATGACCGCGTAAACCAAGAAAGTCGTCCCTCCCATCTTGGCGGCGTCACCGCTGTCAATCATCGTTCTAAATATGTGAAACCATGTGGTTTCGGCTTTGAATAGCTCTTGCTGAACTGCCTCTGCTTTCACCCTGGCTCGTTGCCGCGTTTGGATATTTGGCCCGACTGTGGTATCGGTGTTAATGTTGGTCTGGACCGTTTGCATGGGGTTTTAACCTCCGGTCTTCCGGGTCGCATTAAACTCGCGTAGCGCCTGTCTGTCGCCTGCGACGACTTTGCGCGCGAGGTTCTTCAGGTCGAGTTGCGCTTGGGACGGCAAGAGTTGCCGGAGCATCATTACGATCTCATCTTGCTTTCCTTCGATCGCTGCCAGCCTCTTTTCGACCTCATTGTTCATCCGGTCCCCCCTGCTGTCCTGTGAGATTCGAAGAGGAGCTTTGGGCTAAAAACATATCAAGGTCACTTTGTCTAACTCGGATTGTTCGGCCGATAACAATTGCGGGAATTTTGTTGCCTTTCACCCAGCGGTAGGCCGTAGCTCTACAGACCTTTAAATCGTCTGCAACTTCTTTAAGGGTCAAAAGGGTTTCCATTTGTAGGCTCCCGTGCTAATTTGTGATAAATTCAGACCAACAACAAACTTAAACGAACAATAGTATAAAATATTATACAAATCAATACAAAAATATTAGACCGGTGACTTATGTCTTCATTAGGCAAGCGGATAAAAAAAATCAGGGAAGAACGTGGTCTAAATCAGGAGGCTTTTTCTAGAGAGCTAGGGATTTCTAGGGCGAGTTTGGCCAAGTTGGAGCTCGGTGAACAAAATAATCCTGGCGCACAAATAATTTCTAGATTGGTGGAGCTTGGTTACAATGCGAATTGGTTGTTAACCGGGAAGGGGGTTGTCTATTTCAATGAAACAGACATTCACTATGATAGAGAGTTGCTAATTAAGGCATTTACTATGCTTGAAAAATGCTTATTGGCTAAAGAACGTAGTATAGATGTCGCAAATAAGGGTAAAATTGCGGTAAAATTTTATGAGCATTTAATAAAGTACAATATAGTTTCTACTCAGGACAATATAATAGAAAAAGAAGCTTTGGAGTTGTTAGATTTTTTGTCATTTGACAGATAAGGAGATTATTGTGGAAAATAATAAATTTTCTGATTTTGCTAGTGATGGCTTGACAAAATCTGTCAAGCCGCAATTCGATTATAAGAAGGCGTTGTTTGTATCAACATTTCTTCTAATTTACGTTCCAATTCTTATACTTGATGCCTCTCCTCTTGCCAAAGATAAAGACTTTAACATCTTTCTCGGAGGCTTAATCATTGGACTCCCGATTGTATTTTATTTACTCGGCCGGCTTCTGATCTGGAAACGCTAAGAGCTTACTGCCCGCAAGACCTTGGCGGCAATGTAGACATTTGTAGTCACAGCAGAAACGAAAAAAGGCTTCGCGGATGATCCGCGAAGCCTTGATTTTTATGGTGCCCAGAGACGGAATCGAACCGCCGACACGAGGATTTTCAGTCCTCTGCTCTACCAGCTGAGCTATCTGGGCGAAAAGAGCTTTAGGTTATAAACCGAAGCAGGGTTTGTGTCAACCCTTTTTTCGAGCAGTCCGGAGCCGGCACGAGGATATTCAGCCCCCTGTCCCCCTCTCAGGCACGGGAGATGAACCGGCAGTCGCGGGTGTCGACCTTGATCTTCTCGCCGACCTCCAGATAGGGAGGAACCTGGAGGGTGAGGCCTGTTTCGAGGGTCGCCTCCTTGGTCTGGGCGGTGGCGGTGGCATTCTTGATGACCGGCGGGGTGTCGGTGACGGTCAGCTCCACCACCTGGGGCGGATCGACACTGACGAGCCGCTCCTGGAAGAGGCCGAGGACCACCTCGGTGCCGTCGAGGAGGTAGGGCTGGATCACCTGGAAGGACTCGGCGTCCATCTCGAACTGTTCGTAGGTCTCCAGATCCATGAAGACGCCGCGGTCTCCGTCGGCGTAGAGGAATTGCCCCTTGTGGCGCTCGAAGTCGGCCTCTTCCACCTTGTCGCCGGAGCGGAAGGTCTTGTCGAGAACCTGGCCGGTCAGGAGATTGCGGTAGCGGGTCTTGACCATGGTGCTGGCCCCCCGGGCGGACGGGGACTGGAAGTGGACGTCGAGGATGAGGCACGGGGCGTTGTCGAGCTTGATGACGAGGCCGCGTTTGAAATCGGATGCGGTAAGCATGCGTCGTTCTCCCTGGGTAAAAAATCTCGCTATTCTTACCAGAAAAATGCTACAAAGACAACCGTATGAACGGGGCACGATGCCCCGCGGAGAGCCCATGAAGATCGATACCGACCACATCAAGCTCGACAGCTTTCTCAAGGCGGCGAACCTGGTTGCCAGCGGCGGCGAGGCAAAAATCATCATCGCAGAAGGTGCCGTGCGGGTGAACGGCGAAACCGAGCTTCGCCGGGGCCGCAAGCTTCGCCCGGGAGACCGGGTGGAGGTGGCGGGCGAGTATTTCGTCATTGAGTAGCCAAGGAGCGGCTGTGGACCGTGAGACCGTAAGCTGCCCCGCCTGCGGGTTCAGCAGGGACATGCCGGCCGGGACCATTCCCGACGGCGCCCGGGTCACCTGTCCCCGATGCCGGGATACGTTCCTGTTCGCCCGAGGCACTGCTGCCGGAACCGACCCGGTTCCGGCGATCGCGTCTCCGCTGGGTGCGGAAGCAGCCGTTGCCGCCCCGGCGACCCCGTCAACGGCCCGCCCCCGGACCCTTCGCTTCAGCTTCACCGGCACGGCCAGGGAATACTTCGGCATCTGGATCGTCAACACCCTTCTCAAGATCCTCACCCTGGGGGTCTATTCGGCCTGGGCCAAGGTCCGCAAGCGCCGCTACCTCTATGGCAACACCATGCTCCAGGGCGCGCCCTTCGACTACCTGGCCGACCCCCGGGTCCTGTTCCGGGGCTGGCTCATCGGGGTGCTGGCCTTTCTGCTCTATACCCTCGGGACCAATTACAGCCCCACCCTCTCCTTCGCCCTGGGTGCCCTGTTTTTCGCGGCCGTGCCGTGGCTCGTGGTCCGCTCGCGCCTCTTCAACCTCCGCAGCACGAGTTACCGCAACCTGCGCTTCACCTTCCGGGCCGACTACCGCCAGGCCTACCTGGTCTACGGGCTCCTCTCCCTGCTGGTGCCGCTGACCCTGGGACTCCTCTACCCCTACGCGGCCTACCGGCGAAAACGGTTCCTCGTGGAAAACTCCGCCTACGGTACGACCTCATTTTCCTTCACCGCCACGACCAGGGATTTTTACCTCCTCTACCTCAAGGCCGTGGCAGGCTTTGTTGCGATCGTGACAGTGGCGGTCCCGCTCCTGTTCCTGGCCGGAGGGGCGTTCCTCCCTGCAGGTACGGGGGGGACCTGGCGACTGGCAGCCGTGCTGCCGGCGCTCCTCATTCCCCTGGCCTACCTCTATTTCGCCATCTATGTCAGCACCAACGAGACGAACCTCGTCTGGAACGGCACGAAGGTGGCAGGCGCCCGCTTCACCAGCTCGCTCCGGGCCCGTCACATGGCATGGCTCTACCTCTCCAACGCCGTGGCCATCTTCCTGACCCTGGGGCTCATGATCCCATGGGCCACGGTGAGAGTCCTCCGCTACCGCATGGAGAACCTGACCGTCCTTGCCACCGGAGATCTGGAGGAGTTTGCCGCGGCACCGACCGAGGAGGTTACGGCCACCGGCGAGGAGATCGGCGACATCTTCGGCATCGATGTGGCCTTATGAGTGAAGCACGCGGCCTGTTCTACAACGGGATCAGTTCAGCCCAAACCGCGGTCACGCTGGTTGTGGAAGGCTCGAAGCTGAGAGTGCGGGGAGAGGGAGTGGAGCGAACCTACCCCATCGACGAGGTAACGGTTTCACCCCGGCTGGCAACGGTCCGCCGCTCCATCCGCTTCCCCGACGGCGCCCTCTGCGAGCTCTCCGACGAACGGTTCGCGGACGGCCTTCTCCGCCGCCAGGGAAGGGGACGAAGCTCGGCGGCGCTCCACCGGTGGGAGAGAAGCCTGCCCCGCGCCCTCGTAGCCCTCGTCCTGACCGTCGCGGTCATCGCGGCTTTCGTGACGTATGGCATCCCCGCCCTGGCACGAAAGGCGGCCTTCGCCATCCCGCCGTCCACCGAAGAATCCCTGGGGCGGGAAGGGCTTGCACTCCTTGACCGGATGGTGTTCACCCCCTCCCAGCTTCCGGACGCGCGCCGCCGGGAACTGACCCGCCTCTTCGCCCGAATGACCCGCGAGCTTCCCTTCGCGGGGGGATACCGGATCGAATTCCGGCGGAGCGACCGGCTCGGCGCCAATGCCCTGGCGCTGCCGTCGGGAATCATCGTGGTGACCGACGGTTTGGTGAAACTGGCAAAAAACGACGACGAAATCGCCGCGGTCCTGGCCCACGAGATGGGGCACGTGCGCAACCGCCACGCCCTGCGCCACGTCCTCCAGAATTCCGCCACCGGGCTTCTGCTGGCAACCATCACCGGCGACATCACCTCGGTGACATCCCTGTCGGCAGGGCTCCCCACGGCTCTGGTCGACGCCAGGTTCTCCCGCGAGTTCGAGGTGGAAGCCGACGACGCGGCGGTCGCATATCTCCACGGCAAAAGGATACCGCTTTCCCGGTACGCAGATATCCTGGCCCGGCTCGAACAGGATCACCAGCGCAGGGCCGGGGAAGGAGAGGACCGGAAGAAAGAGCGTTCGCTCAGCGACTACTTCTCCACCCACCCGGCCACCGACGAACGGATCAGGCGCTTCATGGCGAACGGTGACGGAGCAGGCGCTCCCACGGGCCGTTGACAGCCATCTCGCGGGGCATCGCCCACCACCTACAGGAGAGACAATCCCATGGAATTCAAGGATAGCATCGTGGTCGTCACCGGAGGCACCCGCGGGATCGGCCGGGCCATTTCCCTTCACTTCGCCCGGCAAGGTGCACTGGTGACCGCCGCCTACCGCGCCGACGATGAGGCGGCCCGCTCCCTGGAAGCCGAGGCGGCGGGGCTGCCCGGCTCCATTGCCACGATACGGGCGGACGTGAGCACGGCAGAGGGGGCCATAGCCGCCATTGACGCGGCGAGCAGGGAGAGCGGCACCCTCCACGTCCTCGTGAACAACGCGGGGATCATCCGGGACGGTTACCTGGCCATGATGGCCGAGGACGACTGGGATGCGGTCATGCGGGCCAACCTCTCTCCTCTCTTCCACTGCTGCAAGTGGGGGGTGCGGAAGATGCTCGCCAGACGAAGGGGCGCCATCATCAACCTATCCTCCGTATCGGCCTTTGCCGGTACTGCCGGGCAGACCAACTACGCCGCAACCAAGGGGGCCGCGGTCAGTTTCACCAAATCTCTGGCCCGGGAAGTGGGCCCTCTCGGCATCAGGGTGAACGCCGTGGCGCCGGGACTCATCGAAACGGAGATGATTGCCGGCATGAAGCGGGAGATGGTCGATCGGATTGTGGGTAGCAGCATCCTCGGCCGCACCGGGCGCCCGGAGGAAGTGGCCGAGGCCGTGGCCTTCCTGGCCTCGGACCGTGCATCCTACATAACCGGCCAGTGCCTGGTGGTCGACGGCGGAATCCTCTGACAGGCCGTGCCACACCGGCGGAGACCGGCAACTTTTCTTTGCCTTCGCCGGACCGTCCGGCTACAATATCACCATATGGCAGTTATCCACTAAAGAGCCTTGCCCGGCACTTCGAGCCGTTCGAACGAATCACGATGGACAAAACCCGTATCGCCATAACCGGCCTCGGCATCTTCTGCGCGGCCGGCAAAGACCTGGCCACCTTCACCGACGCTCTCCTGCACGGACGCAGCGGCATCGGACCGGTGGATCTTTTCGACGTTTCGCCCTTCCCTTCTCACATCGGAGCCCAGGTGCGCGACTACTCCCCCCTGGACTACTTTGACCGGGCCGACGCCCGGCGGCTTTCCCGCACCGACCAGTTCGCCGCCGTTGCAGCGGCGGAGGCCCTCGGTATGAGCGGCGCCGGGAAACACTACGATCCCTTTACCGTGGGGGTCTGCGTGGGAGCCGGTGCATCGGGGATGATCCACGGCGAGGCCTGGCTCCGGGACCGGCTTGCGGGCGGCAGGGGACGGCCGGGCGACCTGCGCTGCATCCTGCCGGACCGGACCACCACCGCCCTGGCGGAACGCTTCGGCCTCTGGGGCTATCAGGGAAGCATCACTACCGCCTGCTCCTCGTCGGCCACGGCCATCGGCTGGGGTGCCGACCTCATCGCCACGGGTCAGCTCGACGCCTGCCTCTGCGGCGGAAGCGACACACTCTCTATCCTCACCTATGCCGGATTCAACTCTCTGCGGGTCGTCGATCCCGAGCCCTGTTCCCCCTTCAGCCTGGGCCGCCAGGGAATATCCCTCGGCGAAGGGGCGGCCTTCGTGGTCCTGGAACGGGAGGAGACGGCACGCAGCAGGGGCGCCCACATCTACGGCCGCGTTCTGGGCTATGCCCTGGCCGGCGAGGCCCATCACATGACCGCACCGGAGCCATCCGGGTCGGAAGCAGCCCGGGTAATGCGGGCCGCCCTCGACAATGCAGGGGTTTCTGCCGGCGATATAGGCTGGGTTAACGCCCACGGCACCGGTACCCCCCTCAACGACGTGGTGGAAAGCAAGGCCATGAAGCTCGTGTTCGGTACTGACGTGAAACGCGTTCCTCTGGTCTCCACCAAGGGGATGACCGGCCACTGCCTGGGCGCAGCCGGCTCCATCGAAATCGTCGCCACCGTAACGGCCCTGGGGGCGGGGATTATCCCCCGGACCCTCAACTTCCGGGGGAGCGATCCGGAGTGCGACCTGGACTACTGCCACGACGGCCCCCGGCATAGTTCGGCAACCGTTGCCCTGTCCAATTCCTTTGCCTTTGGCGGCAACGTTACCTCGGTGGTGATCGGACGATGAGCATCCCGTCAATGGACATAGCCGTCACCGGCCTTGCCGCCATCTCCGCCGCCGGGGTGGGAATCGAACCGCTACGGGAAACGGTGGCACAGTGCAAATGCCGCCTCACCCCCATCCCCGTCGAAGTCCTCGGCGAGGGAGGATATCACTGGGGCAAGGCGGACGCCTTCAGGGCCGCAGACTTCATGCCCCCCCTCAAGGCCCGCAAGTTCGACCGGTGCAGCCTCCTGGCCACCGTGGCCGCAGGCATGGCCCTGGCCGATGCCGGCATCGACCCGAAGGGCGGCGACCCCACACGCATCGGCATTGCCCTGGGCTGCGGCTTCGGCGGCATAGCCAATTCCGTGGAGTTTCTGAGCGGCTACTTCTCCAGGGGAGTGGAAGGGCTCGTGCCCATGCTCTTCCCCAACACCGTTGCCAATGCCGCCGCCAGCAACGCCTCCATCGAGCACGGTCTCAAGGGACCCAACGTGACCCAGGTGCAGCGTTTCTGCTCCGCCGAGGCCGCCATCCAGATGGCCTGCCGCTTCCTGGAGGAGGGGCGGGCCGATGTGATGCTGGCCGGCGGAGTGGATGAACTGACTCCACTGATGATGGCCGGTTTCCGGGCCGCGGGCCAGTTGCGGACCTATGCCCGCTCCTTCAGCGAGGGGTGCGGCATCCTGGTCCTCGAGCGGCGGGACCATGCGGAGCAACGCGCCGCCAGGCTGCGGGGCCGAATCACGGGACTGCGAACGGTGGGCATGCTGCCCGCCGGCCGGGAACGGAAGGCGGTCGACCGGCTCATGCCACCCGCGGCACCGGCCCTGGTGTCGCTCTCGGGAGTCGCAGCCGACATCACAGCCCTCACCGCTCCACTCCCTGCCGTGCCGACTTTGGAATCGGGCAACCTTATCGGACGATCCCTGGCCATGGGGGGGCTTGCCCTGGCCTCGCTCCTGCTGGTCCTCCCCGAAGGTGCCCGGGGGCTCCACCTGGCAGCGTCGCCCGAAGGACCGTACCACGCCATCGACGTCACCGGGGGTATGCGTGCATAGCCCCGCTCCGTGGGACTTCCTGCCTCATCGCTATCCTTTTCTCGTCCTCGACCGTATAATCGCCAGGGAGCCCGGCCGATCGGCCACGGCCCTCATGCGGACGACCGCCGGTACGCGGGGATGGTCCTCCCTGCTCCTGCTGGAGGCCATGGCCCAACTGGGCGGCATCGCCGCAGCGGACGACGCAAACGGCGGCGGCATCCTTGCAGCCGTTGACCACGCTGACTTTCACGGCACGGTGGAAGCGGGAGATACCCTGACCGTCTCCGTGACAGTCGTAAAATCGTTCGGCCCCCTCCACCTGATCGCAGGCGAGGTGACGGCTGACGGGCGCCCGGCCGCCTCCGCCACAATAACCCTCAAGGTAGGAAACCTCTGATGAAGATAAGCCGCCTCGCACGCATTCTGCTCGCGTTGGCAGTCATGGCGCTGGCTGTCCCCGCGCCCGGCCAGGCAGCACGGATCTCTCCGCGGGAAGGGCTCGAACTCCTCCGCTCGGCCTTTGCCGGGGTCAACGACTTCACCGCCGAAATCACGCAGGAAAAGCAGATCGCCCTTATGAAAAAAAAGCTGGTAGCGAACGGGATAGTCCGTTTCCGCAAGCCCGACAGCTTCATGATGGAACTCAATCCTCCCCACGCCAGCCGGGTGTTGCTGCGGGACAACGTCATCTCCACCCTGCTCCCCGCCGACGGAGTCCGGCAGAAGATCGTACTTCCTCCTGACGAAGGGCTCGCCCGCTGGTTTGCGCTCATGGAAAAACCGGTCACCTCGCTCCCCGACGGGGTCGCCGTCCAGGCGGAGCGAAACGGCGACGCCGTCACTATTTCCATAGCCCCTTCCCAGGGACGGGGAGTGAAGAACCTTCAGGTCATACTCGCCACCGACGGAAAACTGAGGCGAGTGATCATCGAAGAGCAGAACCGGGACCGGACCGTCATCTCCTTCCGCAATGTCCGCCGGAACGTGGGGCTCACCGACCGCGACTTCAGGATAGAGTGAGGGTACTGCCGCCATGAGACGACTCGCCCTGTTCCTCGTCCTTGCCGTCGCCCTTGCGGCCGGTTGTGCCACGGTGCCGCAGCCCCAGGTGCCTCTCGAACCGGGGGCCAGGGTGGAAACCCTGGCCGCCACGGTCTCACTTTCGGTTAAAACGCCCGACGGGAACACCGGCGGCAACGGCTATCTCCTCTATCGCCGTCCCGACCGCTTCCACATGGTCATGCTCACCCCCTTCGGCACCACGGCCCTGGAATTTTTCGCCGCCGGCGAGCGGATCACCATCCTGCTCCCCTCCAAAGGGCAGGCCTACGTGGGAACCTTCGCCGACCTGCCGGCCAAGGGAGGGCTCCAGGGGTGGCGTATGATGCAGTGGGTGGTGGAAGGTTCTCCCCTCTACCGCCCCGAGGCGGCCGGGCGGACCGAAGAGCAGACGGACGACGGCGGCGTCACCCTCGCCACCTATGGCCCCGAAGGACTCCTGGAGCGCAAGCAGTCGGCACGCGGAGAGGTGATTTACCGGAACTACCGCTCCCTGGAGGGGGTGCCGTTTCCTGCCCTGATCGAGTTCAGCGATAGCCACGGCGTGCGGGTGAAGATATCCTTCGATGACCCGGAGGTGAACACTCCCCTTGACGATGCCGCGCTCACCCCGTCCCTGGAGGGGGTGACGGTCATGCCGCTGGCGGGCCTGAAGGGGCTCTAGATGCGGCGCATCGTCGCATTTGTTCATTCTGCCGTCGGCCGGCACCTGGCATGGCTCTTCAGGGTCACCTGGCATCATCCCCGGGCGACCCTGGCCGGCTCACTTCTGGCCCTCTGCCTGGCAATCGCATCTATCGCCGGACTCCGCTTCGAATCGGACATATTCAAACTCTTCCCCACCGACCGGGGGGCCCTTCGCCTCTTCCTGGACACCCTTGAGTGGACCGGCAGCGCCGGCGAGGCGTACCTCCTCCTGGAAGGAAACCGGGAACGGCTCCCCGCCGAGGCAGAAGCCCTGGCCGCACGGCTTCGCGCCCTGCGGGTGGACGGCGAACCCGCCCTTCGCTCGGTCTCCTACCGGGTGGTGGAACCCGCTGATCTGCCTGATTTTGCAGCCTTTGTCGGGCGTGCTGTAACGCTGCCCCATCTCTTTCTCTCCCCCGATCAGGCGGACGAGTTCTCAAACCGTCTGGATGCTTCCCGCATGGATGCGGCATTGAGACGTGCTACGACAGAACTTGCCGCCGGAGGGGGGATGGGGAGCCGGGATCTGGTGGCCGCCGACCCCCTGGCCCTCCGCGAATTGATCCTGCCGCGTCTCCAGGCGGCGAGTCAGGCGCTGGACCTGGATCCCGAGTCCCCCTATTTTCTCTCCCGGGACGGACAGCTTCTCGTCATGATAGCAGAGCCGGCCCGGCCGGTTCAGGACATGGAATTCGCCCGCAAGCTCGTGGCAGGCATCAACGAGGCACGGGCCGCCGTGGGACCTGGGGTTTCGGTTTCCTGCGCCGGAGCCCATCTCTCGGCGGTCATTGATGAAGCGGTCATGAAGCGTAACATCCTCGCCTGCATCGCCTCATCCCTGGCGGTGGTTCTCGGGCTCTTCTTCGTGACCTACCGCCGGGTGCTTCCGACCCTTCTCATTCCCGTCATCATCGCCTTCGGCACGGTCATGGCCCTGGGCACGGCAGGGCTCCTTCTGCCGTCGGTCCACATCATATCCTTCGCTTTCACGGCACTCATCATCGGGCTCGGCACCGACTACTCCATTCACCTCTACGACCGCTACCGTATGGAACGGAGTGCGGGCCGCAGCACCGAAGAGTCACTGCGGCTCGCCGTGGTCGACACCGGCAACGGCGTCTTCACTGCCGCCACCACCACGGCATTCCCCTTCCTGGCCCTGGTGATTTCAGACGTGCGGGCGCTCTCCGAGCTGGGACTCCTGGTGGGGCTGGGTGTCCTCTACTCCCTCTATGCCACCTTCTTTTTCCTGCCGCCGCTTCTCATCTTTGCCGAGCGGCGAGCTCCCGACGCACTCCACTACCCCCTCCCGAGCCTGGGGCTGGCCCGCCTCTGGCGCCTGACCCAGCAAGGGCCCCGAACCATCGCGTTCATTTCCCTGGCCGCCGTTGCCGGACTGACCCTGGCGGCCTTTTCCATCTCCTTCGAAGGGGACCTGAAGAACCTGCAGCCGCAGCACTCGGAAGCGTTCCTGACCCAGGAACGGATCGAGCGGCACCTGAGCATTTCCCCGCGCCAGATGGTGGTCGCGGTGGAAGGGAGCGATCTTTCCGACGTGATGCGACAGGGCGGAGAGGTTGCGGCTCTGGCCGAGGAGTACCGGCAACGCCGGGAAGTGGTGGCAATAACCTGGCTCGGCAGCATCATGAACGGTACAGGGGAACAGCAGCGGGTGCTGGAACGGCTCCGGAAACGGCCGGCAGTGCGGGAGGCGGGCAGAGAATTGGGACTTTCGCTTGAACGGACAGGCTTCGACGCGGCCATGTTCCCCGAAGCCGTCTCCGGCCTTGACCGGCTCTCCTCGGCCGGGCCGGTTCCAACTGCAGAAGCGGTGGCACTTCTCAGGGGATCTCCCCTCGGCAGCATGGTGGATCGGTTCCTGGTGGAGCGAAACGGACGCTGGCACCTTCTCCTCACCCTCCACTATCGGGGCGATGCCTTTCCCCAGGAGCGCTTCCTGGCCCAGCTGGAAGCCGTGGCCCCCGGCGCGCGGGCCACGGGTCCCGACCTCATAAGCCGCCAGCTGGCAGAATCGGTTCGGGGGAGCTTTCTGGAGGGGTTCGCCATCGGCGGAGTCCTGATCATCTTTCTCCTGGTGGTCCACTTCGAATCCTTGGCCGGCATCGCAGCATCGCTCCTGCCGGTCGTTGCAGGGGTGGTCTCCATGCTCGGTCTCATGGCCGTCACCGGCATGAAGATAAACTTCATGAACGCCATGGTCCTGGTCACCATCCTCGGCATGGGAAGCGACTATGGGCTCCACGTCTACCACCGGCTGCGCGAGGGAGATGGCGGAGAAGCAGGCGACCGCTATGTCCAGGCGGGCCGGGCGGTACTCCTTTCCGCCCTCACCACCGTGGCCGGGTTCGGCTCGCTGGCCTTCACCGACTATGGTGCCATGTCGTCCATCGGTTGGGCCACCAACTTCGGCATCGGCGCCACGGCCTTCTTCGGCCTGGTGGCTCTTCCCGCTTTCCTGGCGCTTCGGCGCAGCCGTAAACCGGCCGGCCTCCCCGCAAAAGAATAGGGCCGACATCGCTGCCGGCCCTATCCCCTGTTTCGCCCAAAATGTGTTGTTTCAGGATGCGGTTTCGTCGAGGGTGATGATTCGCACCTGCGTCACCCCTTTGCCGAGGAATCCAAGCCTCCTGGCCGCTTCCCGGGAGAGGTCGATGAAATGGTTCACCCTCTTCCGGCAGCGATCGGTTATGGTGACCGTCACCTCACGGTCGTTGGTCAGGTTCACCACTTTGACCTTGGTACCGAGAGGGAGGGTGGGGTGTGCGGCGGTAAGCTTCTTCGGATCGTACCGCTTCCCCGATGTCGTTCTTCTTCCGTGATAACGCTTGGCGTAGTACGAAGCGGTCCCCGTGACCCCTTCGTCGGCCTCGGCCGCAACTGCGGCCTCTTTGTCGGATGTTTCCCGTGCTGCGATTTCCTCTGCTTGCAAGGACAGTGTCTGGATCTGGAAGAACGCCTGGCAGAGAATGATCAGGATGGCCAGACGCCCTTTCCGGAGTGCAGATACCATAGGCACCTCCTTCTGGGCGAGGCACTCCTATAGCACAACCAAGGGGACGAGGTCAAGCCAAAAGAAGGGCTGATCCGCGTAATACCTTTTAAATTCAACCAGTTATAAAGAGGAAAACAGAAAC
This sequence comes from Geobacter sp. 60473, assembly GCF_036323535.1. Classification (GTDB taxonomy): domain Bacteria; phylum Desulfobacterota; class Desulfuromonadia; order Geobacterales; family Geobacteraceae; genus Geobacter; species Geobacter sulfurreducens. The sequence continues at coordinate 3,684,009 of NZ_AP028967.1, read as the reverse complement.
GCGTCCGACAAAGGGATCACCCCCGCAGCCTCGGCCCGGGACAGGAGTTCAATCACGGCTGCCTCCCCCTCGGGCCCCAGTTGAAGGGAAAAATCATTCACATAGAGGTCGATGTGGGCGGCGCAGACTTCGTCGCTCATCTCCTGGGAATGGGCTCGAATGTAAGCCTTCGCCTCGCCGGGGTTTGCTTGGGCAAACGCCACGCTCGACCGTAGCGCCTGCTCCACGGCGATGATGGTATCCACGCCCAGGTCGCGGCGGGCAACGATCCCTCCCAGGGGGATGGGGCAGCCGGTTTCTCCCTCCCACCACTCCCCCAGGTCCAGAAGCTGGGTGAGGCCATAGTCGCGGAAGGTAAAGCGCGATTCGTGAATGATGACCCCCGCAGCCACCTCGCCCCGCGCCACGGCCCCCATGATCTCGTGGAACGGCATGTACACGAGGGTGTCGATGGCGGGGTCCGCAAGGCGCAGCAACAGCGCAGCCGTGGTGAAACGCCCCGGCACGGCCACGGGCTTTCCCCTCAGGTCGGCAAGGGTCGACGCACCCCGCGCCACCACCAGGGGACCGCAACCGCGCCCCAGCGCCCCTCCCGAGCGGAGAAGACAGTAACGGTCGCGCAGATAGCCGAGGGCATGGTAGGAAACCTTGCAGATGTCCAGAGCTCCCGCCAGGGCAAGACCGTTCAGAGTTTCCACGTCTTCGAGCCTCTCCCGGAAGGCAAGTCCGCTGGTCGGCACGCGTCCATGGATCAGGCCATAGAAGATAAACGTATCGTTGGGACAGGGCGAAAAGCCGAGCGAGAGCGCGTCCATCACTGCTCCTCCCCGCAGGTTTCGAGATATTTGATAATGAAACGCTGGGCCTTTTCCACGGCCAGGGGCAGGTTCCAGCGGGAAAGATCACGGTCTTCCACCATGTTGCTGACCCCCCGGACCTCCAGACAGTCGACGCCGTAGTCCAGGGAGACCTGGGCCACGGCTGCCCCTTCCATGTTTTCGCAGATTGCGTCGAAACGGCTGGCAAGTTCGTCACCACGGGACGTGACGCCGCTGCAGGTCGAGACGGTGACGAACTTCCCCCGGCGGAGCGGAACGCCGAGGGCCGTGGCCAGCTGGACCGCCTGCTCGGCAGGATGGAGAGGGAGTGGGAACTCATTGAAGTAGCGCACCCCTTTACGTTCCAAGGCGGGGATGCCGATAAGATCGAGGCCTTCCCATCCTTGCGGGGTGAGGACCCCCTCATCGCCGGAAATTTCGGCTGAGGCAACGGCCAAGTCGCCGACCCGGAGGCCACTCGCGGTGTACGCGCCGGCGCAGCCGGTATTGATCACCAGGCGGGGGATGAAGTTCTCGAACAGCGCGGCAAGGGCAGCCGCGGTATTGACTTTGCCGATGCCGGTCACGGCCAGGACCACCGGCAGCACCCCCACCTTGCCAAGCCAACTGGGACGGCGACCGAGCCCCCCCCGTTCCCGGGCGCCGAGGCTTCGGATCAGCAGAGTCAGCTCCTGCCGGGTTGCGGCAACAACAAGGATCGGTTCCACGGGGGTCACCCTGCGACGACCCGCGGCAGCAGGACTGTGAAGATGCTCCCCTTGCCCGCTTCGCTCACCACCTCAATGCGTCCGCCGTGAGCCTCCACGAACGTCTTGACCAGGGAGAGTCCCAAGCCGCAACCGCCGTCGGCCCGGTTGCGGGCCTTGTCGACCCGGTAGAACCGCTCGAAGATGTGCGGCAGATCTTCGGGAGGAATCCCCGGGCCGCTGTCGATGATCGCTACGCGGGCGCTGTCACCGGTCGTATCAACCACCACGGAGATCTCCCCCTCCGCAGGGGTATATTTGACGGCGTTGTCCAGCAGGTTCATGAAAACCTGGCGCAGCCGAAGCCAGTCGCCGAGAATGGTAACCGGCTCCTGCCCCTCGAAGGCGATGCGGAGATTCTTGTCCGGTGCGATGAGACGCGACTGCTGAACCAGTTCGGCAAGGAGGTCGCTCAGATCCAGATCGGCGAGCTCCAGCTTGACCCCCCCCTCAACCCGGGAGAGCTCCAGGAGCGTCTCGATGATTTTGGACATCCGGTTGATCTCTTCAAGGTTGCTGCGAAGAAGCTCGCGAAACTCCTCCGGCTCCTTGGCCCACTTGAGCCCCACTTCGGCTTCGCCGCGCAGGATGGTAAGAGGAGTCCTCAGTTCATGGGAGACGTCGCCGGTGAATTGCCTGATCCGGTTGAAGGCGTTTTCCAGGCGTTCCAGGGTATCGTTGAACGTGGTGGCGAGCCGGCCGATCTCGTCCTGGGGATTGACGACCTCCAGGCGCAGTCCCAGGTTTTCCGCAGTAATCTTGCGGGCGCTGCGGGTTATCAGGTCAACCGGCTTCAGCGCCCTGCCTGCCAGGAACCATCCGCCCAAGCTCCACAGGATGAGAGCCAGGGGAATGGAAACGGCAAAGACCAGCTGGACCTTTTCAAGGGTCTCAGCCGGCCCCCGCATGGACGTGCCGACCAGAACGATCTGGTCGAGCCGCCCGTCGGTCATGATAGGGTACACGATGGTGCGGACCGGATACACGTCCAGATTGACCCTGGTCTCATAGGAAACCTTGCCGGCCTGAACGCGACGCAACGCAGTCTTGCCCAGAGGAATGCGCAGTTCCTCCATGCTCTTGGACGAGGCGGCAACCGCGCCGGAGCCGTCGAGCACCTGCACGTGCTTGCCCGTCAGGCGCGTGCCGATGAAGTCTTCGAGCACCTGGTCAAAGACCGACGGCGCGGCATGGCGGAAAGGTTCCAGAGTAGGGCTTGCCACGGCCTCGGCCACGGTCAGCAGTTCACGATCAATCTCCTTGTTGAGCTGATTGCTCAGAACCAGGTAGATGAAGGAGCTGAACAGGACCAGAATGACCGCGAGCGTCACCGCATACCAAAGGGTGAGCGAAAAGCGGATTGACCTGAAAAACAACGATCAATCCTCCTCCTTCAGGATATAGCCCACGCCGCGGACGGTGTGGATGAGCTTCTTATCGGACTCCCGGTCGATCTTCTTGCGCAGGTAGTTGACATAGACGTCAATGATATTGGTGAAGCTGTCAAAGGTGTAGTCCCACACGTGCTCGGCGATCATGGTGCGGGTAAGGACCTGGTTGGGGTTCCGCATGAAGTACTCGAGCAGCGAATACTCCTTGGCGGTGAGGTCGATCTCCTTGTCCTTGCGCCAAACCTTGTGGGTCACCGGGTCGAGCCGCAGGTCGGCAAAACGGATCTCTGCCCCGCGATCCTGCTCGCTGCGGCGCACCAGGGCCCGGACCCGGGCCAGAAGCTCGGCAAAGGCGAAGGGTTTGGTCAGGTAGTCGTCGGAACCCGAATCGAGACCGGCCACGATGTCCTCCACCGAGTCCTTGGCCGTCAGCATCAGAACAGGTGTGCTGTTCTTGCGCTCCCGCAGTTCGCGTACCACGCTGAGACCATCCTTTTTGGGAAGCATCACGTCGAGAACGATCAGTTCGTAGCCCTTGTCCAGGGCCATCTTGAGCCCTTCCTCGCCGTTGAATGCGGCGTCGACCTCGTACTTCTCCTCCTCGAGCCCCCGCTTGATGAAGCTGGACACCTTCTTCTCATCTTCGACCACGAGAACCTTCATTGAGCGCTCCTTTCTTAACTCCGTCTCCGCTCATCGGGACGGGTTCTTCAACCAGCGAGTTTTTGTATGATCTCGGCCGCGGACTCCTCCACCGACTTCTTCGTCACATCAATGACCAGCCACTGGGGATTGCGTCGGTAGAGCCTGCGGCAGAATTCCAGCTCCTCTTCGATCTGCTCGTAATCGGCATAGCTCCCTTTGGGCATCTGCCCCAGGTTCCTCAGGCGGGCGGTGCGGATCTGCACGAGCCGCTCGGCATCGATGATCAGGCCCACCACCCGTTTCTGGTCCACCTTGTAGAGCTCCGGCGGCGGATCGATCCCCTTCACGATGGGAACGTTGGCCACCTTGTACCCCTTGTGAGCCAGGTACATGGAGAGGGGCGTCTTGGACGAGCGCGACACCCCCACCAGGATGAAATCCGCCTTTGCCAGCCCCCGCGGGTCCTGGCCGTCATCGTGTTTCACGGTGAAATCGACGGCATCCACCCGTTTATGGTATTCGGAGTTGATCTGGTGGAGGAGCCCCGGCTCCTTCTGAGGCGCTTCGCCGAAGAAATCCGACAGCTTGAACAGGAGCGGGCTGATGAGGTCGATTGCCTCCAGCCCGTGGGCTTCGGCCTCGTCCCGCAGCAGTTGGGCCAATTCCGTGTCGACCAGGGTGTAGACCACCATTCCCGGCTCGCGCAGCACCTCCTCCAGCGCCCAGATCACATCCTCGCGGCTCCTGATCCGCGTCACCCGGTGGAAGCGCGCCTCCACGTCCCGGAACTGGGAAAGGGCGGCGCGCACGACCCGCTCCACGGTTTCACCCGTGGCATCAGACAGCAGATAAATGTGTTTGATGCTCCTCTTCATATCAGTCCCGGCCCCGGCTCGAACGATTTTTCATTAAGGTATATCATCTTTTTTTCGCAAGGCAAAAAAATGACCATTACCTGAGGCTTTTTCCCCTCAGGCGCGAGCGAATGAGGAGTTTGCAGGAGTCTCAGCGGCGAAACTCCCGAAGAATCTCTTCCCGCAGCTCCGGGCGAGCGATCAGTTCGGCAGCGGTCAGGGCCAGGGCGGTGGCCCCTTCCACGACGGCGGCTTTCCCCTGGGCCGAGACCGTGGCCCGGGCAAAGGCGTCACTGTGGATATTGATCCCGTCCCCGATGGGGACGTGGGGATGGATGGTCGGCATGATCTGGGAGACGTTGCCGATATCCGACGACCCCTTGTTCCGGTCGGGCCTGCTCTCGGAAAGCTCCAGCCCCAGATATGCCAACTGTTCGGCATAGAGATCCGAAAAACGGCAATTCACCTTGAGGGGGGCCATGACTCGCGGGTCTTCCTCGATCTCCAGCCTGCAGCCGGTGGCGGTGGCGGCACCCCGGGCACAGGCGACGACCCGCTCCCTGACCCGCTCCAGTTCCGCCATGTCGTCGGCCCGCACGTAGAAAAACGCCGATGCCCTCTCGGGGATGATGTTCGGCGCGACGCCCCCTTCGGGGATGATACCGTGGACCCGCACGTCCTGCCGGAGCTGCTGACGCAACGCATTGACCGAGTTGAAGGTCTGGATTACACCGTCCAGGGCATTGATCCCCTCTTCGGGATAGGCGGCGGCGTGGGCCGGTTTCCCCAGGAAGACGAACCGGATCTTGGCAAGTCCGAGGTAGTGCTTGACGACGTATCGCCGGGACGAGGGGTGCACCATCATGGCGAACTCCACATCGTCGAAGATCCCGTGCCGGATCATCTCAACCTTGCCGACCCCGATCTCCTCCGCCGGCGTGCCCAGGACCACGAGACGCGCCGCGTCGGCGGGAAGCACGCGGCGCAGGGCGATGGCGGCGCCCAGGGCCGCCGCCGCGATCACGTTGTGACCGCAGGCGTGGCCAAGCCCGGGCAGGGCGTCCATCTCGGCGATAATGCCGACGACCGGTCCCCTCTCACCGGAATCGGCCCGGAATGCCGTGGGGAGCCCCGCCACCCCGCGGGCCACCCGGAACCCCTCGGCTTCGAGACAATCGGCCAGCAGGGCCGCGCTTCGCACCTCGTTGAGCCCGGTCTCGGGATTGTGAAACAACTCCTCCGACACACGGATAAAATCGTCGCGCCGTGCGTCGACAAAGGCGACCAGTTCCTTTTTGATCCGCTCCAAGTCCATGGAAACCACCGAATCTATTTTAATGAGAATTAGAACCCAGACCGGACTGTTTGTCAAGGTTTTTATTGTCATAATCTTTTAGTTTTGCTACCTTAGCACACCCTGCCGCCCCCGGCAGACTCAAACTTACCGAGGTACAGGCATGGATAAACAATGGGCCGAAATTTGTTGCCAGGTCCCGGCCGGACTGGTCGATCTGCTGGCCGATTTTCTCGTGGAACTCTCCGGCAATGGCGTCAGCATCGACAACCGGACACTTGACACCTTCACCCTGGACGGCATCGAGGAACCGGACACCGCCACCGTTCGGGCCTACTTCGATCCGGCAGCGGACATGGCAGGGCAGCTCGCCCAGATCGAGCGGTTTCTTGGTGACAACGCAGCCGCATTCGGCGACGCCCCCATCCCCGCCCCCACCGTCACCCTCATCCGCGACGAAGACTGGGCCACCGGCTGGCGCCAGCACTTCGTCCCCACCCGCATCGGCCGTCATCTGGTCATCAAGCCAACGTGGGAACCGTTTGCCCCCGAACCGGGAGACCAGGTCATCGAACTGGACCCCGGCATGGCCTTCGGCACCGGCACGCACCCCACCACGCGACTCTGCCTGGAGGCATTGGAAACGCTCGGGAGCCCCGACAGGGTACTCGACGTGGGAACCGGCTCGGGCATCCTGGCCATCGCGGCCGTCCGGCTGGGGGCCCGACAGGTGATCGGCACCGATATCGACCCGGACGCCGTGATCGTGGCCGGGGAGAACTGCGCGCTCAACGGCGTTGAGGTGGAACTGGTCACCACCCCCCTGGCCCTGATTCCGGGACGCTTCGATGTGGTGCTGGCCAACATTCTGGCCGAAGACCTGGTCCGCATGGCCGGGGACCTGGCCGCAAAGGTCGCGGCGGGCGGGCACCTGATCCTCTCGGGCATCCTCACGGAGCGGGAAGCCTTCGTCGTCGAGGGATTCGGCCGGAGCGGCCTCGCGCTGGCGGCAACCTCCCGGGAAGGGGAATGGAGTTGTCTCGTATACCGGAACGAGGGATGAGCATGCGCCGGTTTATCGTCACGGACCTTGATCTGTCGGGTAAAAACGTGGTTGTGCGGGGGGACCTTTTTCGTCACATGGCCCGGTCGCTTCGTCTAAAAATTGACACCGAGGTCATTCTCGCGGACGGGAAAGAGGCCGAGTGCACGGGAGTGATCACGGCCATGGAACGGGACAGCCTGACGGTGACCATCAGCGAGCGGCGGCAGATCAGGGGGGATGGAGACGGTCTCCGGCTCACCCTCTGCCAGGGTCTGCCCAAAGGCGACAAAATGGAACTCATCTTGCAGAAATCCACTGAACTCGGCGTATCCGAAGTGGTTCCCTTCCTGGCCGAGCGCTCGATCCCCCGCATTTCGCCGGAGCGGGAGCAGGAGCGGTTGCGGCGCTGGCAACGGGTGGCCGAAGAAGCAGCCCGCCAGGCGGGATGTCCGGCGGTACCCCGGGTACAACTGGCGCGGGGGCTGGCCGAGGCGGTTCGGGGAACGGACCACGACCTGAAGCTTCTGCTCTGGGAGGACGAACGGACCACGACCCTCGCCGGAGTCCTGGCCGCAGCGCAGACACCGAAACGCATCGCCGTAGTGGTGGGCCCCGAGGGGGGATTCACGGCGGCCGAGGCAGCCGAGGCCCGGGAGGCGGGATTCGTTCCCGTCACCCTCGGCCATCGGATTCTCAGGACCGAAACCGCCGGCATCGCCCTGGTGGCGATACTGCAATACCTGTACGGAGACCTGGGCAGCGGGCCGCATCCCCGCCCCGCCCCGGCGCAACCGATACCATAGCGGCCAGCATCGAAGCCGGCCGCACAAGGAGTTCCCACGATGAAATGTCCCAAGTGCGGCTACAACAGCTTCGAATTCCTCGATAACTGCAAGAAGTGCAGCCACGACCTCTCCGCCTTCAAGCAGACCCACGGTATCCGGGCCGTGGTGCTCCCCCTGGCGGGACTGACCGCAGCGGCACCGGTCGCCGCCGTTGCGGCGCCGTCTGCAGCAACCGCTGCGAATGCGGAAGAACGCTTCACCTGGGAAGCCCCTGTGGCGCCGGAGTCTTTCAAGCCGGGGGACGACATCTTCTCCGACCTGGACCTGGGGCTTTCGCCGTCACCGGCGCCGGCTGAGCCGGCAGCCGCAGGGCTTGACCTGGGCGACTTCTCCTTCGACGACACCCCTGCGGCATCCGCCGTACCCGCTCCCTCAACCACTGATGCCGACGCCGGCACCGATGACTTCGCCACGCTCCTGGAAACCGGCGACAACAGCGAGATAACGGCAGCCGCGCCCGGAGCCGCGCAGGTACCGGAAATGGAAAGCCCCTGGGAGGTGCCGACTGACAGCTTCGGCGGGTTCGGAGATACGCCCGCGCCCGCGGCAGAACCGGCTGCATCCGGCGACTTTGACCTGGAAAGCTTCAGTTGGGACGATAAGGAGACGAAAACGGAGACGCCGCCCGCCGCCCCCAAGGGGCCGGAGGCGGGAGTTGAAAGTTTTCCGGGGACCGATTTTGACTCCCTCTTCGGCGATGCCGGAGAGGATGAGAAGAAGTAGACATTTGTTCGTAGCGGGCTGCAGGGCCAGCCCGTGCCCGGCAGCGGGCAGCCCTGGCGCGACTGAGCAACAGGGCTACTTCGGGCATGGTACGATTGAAGCTTCGCCGCAAAGCCGCCGGAGCGACAGAGTTTGTTTGCGATGTGCCGTCAGCGCCTCGGGCTCACGGCGGACAGGATCTGTTCGCCGAACTCGCTGCGCTGCCAGCAGCGCATGGGGGGCAGGGCCTCCAGATCCCCCATGGTGCGGGGAGCATTGACAGCCACCAGTTCCAGCAGTGCATTGTTGGCGATGTACCCCGGCTCGATGCCGAGCCGTCCCGCCTGTTCGGCCCGCCACTCCTTGAGCCGCTTCAGCCGATCTTCTTCCCCCCGCTCCATTTTGCGGCGCTCCTCCCGGGGATACGCCGGCAACTGCTGCGCCGGTACCGCGCACCCCCGTTCGACGGCACGCAGAATCCCTTCGCCGTGGCGGGCCGCGACCTTGTCCGTAAGACCGGTGATTCCCTGCAGCTCCTCCGGGAGGCGAGGACGCCGCTCAGCCAGTTCACGCACGGTATCGGTCCCCAGTACCTTGAACGGCGGCACATCCACCTGGCGGGCCCGTCCGTCACGGAATGCCAGAAGTTCTTCCAGGACCGCCAGGGTCCGGCCATCCATCCGGGATGCCCCCTTGAACCGGAGAAAGAACGGCTCGTCGCCCCGCTCCGCCACCCGCACCCGCGACAGCAGCTCGCACTCTTCCTCCACCCAGCCGCGTCGCCCCTTTGCCTCCAGATCGGTCGCCAGTTGCCGGCACAGCTCGATCAGGAGCGTCGTGTCCTTCACGGCATACTCAATCATCCCTGGTGTGAGAGGGCGCCTGCTCCAGTCGGCCCGCTGGTACTGCTTGTCCAACTCCACGCCGAATCGCTTGCGCAGCTGGGCGGCCAGGCCGAACTCCCGCTCGCCCAACAGCTGACAGGCAATCATGGTGTCGAAGAGATTGTTCACCTCCATGCCGAAATCCCGGTGGAGGGAGCGGATGTCGTAGTCGGCCCCGTGGAAGACCTTGCGGATGGCGGCGTTAGCAAAGAGCGGCGCCAGCGGGGAGATATCCGGGGCTGCCAGGGGGTCGACGATGGCGGCGTAGCCGGGCACCGCGAACTGGATCAGGCAGACCTTCTCCTGATAGTGGTGCATGGAATCGGCTTCCAGATCGCACGCCACGATGGGCTCGCGCCCGAGGCGGTCGGCAAGACGGCGCACTCCGTCAACGGTGGTGATGATCTCGGGTGAAACGGGTAGCAGAGGCAAGGAAAACTCCAGTCATGGGATTAAACTGCTGCAATAACGCAGGGCAACAGAGGGTTCAGCGCGGCGGAAAAATTCTGCCTTATGCCATCAAGAGGAGAAGTTGAACTTGAACGGAGACTCTTCCAGGTTTTGCTCTGTTGTTCTGAGTTTCAACTGTTTATTCAGGTCAATACTCGCGGACTATCGAATAGAGCGTCGTCCGCTGGGCGGCCCGGAACCCGGCCTCACGGATGAGCTCCACCATCTCCTCGCGGCTCATGCGGAAGGTGCAGCCGGCCGCGGCCACCACGTTCTCCTCCAGCATGGTCCCGCCCAGGTCGTTGGCGCCGAAGAAGAGCGACACCTGGGCCATGGCTGCGCCCTGGGTCACCCAGCTGGCCTGGATGCTGGGAATGTTGTCGAGGACGATCCGCGACAGGGCCAGGACCTTCAGGTACTCCACGCCGGTGGCCCCCGTGCCGCCGAGCTCGGTGTTGCCCGGCTGGTAGGTCCAGGGGATGAAGGCGGTGAAGGACCCTCCGGCGGCCTGGAGCTCCCGGACGCGGAAGAGGTGCTCCACGATGTCCTCGGGGGTCTCGCGGCTGCCGAACATCATGGTGGCCGTGGTGGCCATCCCTTGGCGGGCAGCCTCTCTCATGACCGCGGCCCACCCCTCCCAGCCGATCTTGCGGGGCGAGATTTCCTGCCGCACGCTGTCCACCAGGATCTCGGCGCCGCCGCCGGGAATGGAGTCGAGCCCCGCCTCCCGAAGCCGGCGCACCGTCTCCGGGATGGTGAGCTTCGAGACCGTGGCGATCTGAGTGATCTCCGCCGGCGAGAGTGAATGGTTCTGTACCTGCGGAAAGCGGGCCTTGATCCCCCGGAAAAGGTCCTCGAACCAGTCGATCCCCAACTGGGGATGGAGCCCCCCCTGCATGAGGAGCTGGGTCCCGCCGTGGTCCACCAGCTCGGCGATCTTGGCGAAGATGGCCTCCTCGGCAAGCAGATAGGCGTCGGGAGCTCCCTCGTCGCGGTAGAACGCGCAAAATTTGCACTTGGACTCGCAGACATTGGTGTAGTTGACGTTGCGGTCCACCACGAAGGTAACCAGATTCTCCGGATGCATCCTCCGGCGGACCGCGTCGGCGAGCCGGCCCAGGGCGAGGAGATCCCCATCCGTCAGGAGGCTGAGCGCTTCGGCCCGCGTGAGGAGTTCCCCGGCGGTTGCTTTTTCCATGGCACGTATCGGCATCAGTACACCCGCAGTTCGTTGTACAGCGTATCCCGCTCTACCGGCACCCGGCCGGCCGTGCGGATCAGGGAGACGATTTCGTCGCGCCCCATGGTCTGGGGGGAAGCGGCGCCGGCATCATGGCCGATCTTCTCCTCCACCACCGTGCCGTCCAGATCGTTTACCCCGAAGGCCAGGGAGGTCTGGGCGATCTTTACCCCGAGCATGACCCAGTAGGCCTTGATATTGGCGAAATTGTCCAGGTAGATGCGGGCCACGGCCAGGGTGAGCAGGGCATCGACCCCTCCGGGCCCGGGGCGTTTCAGGTGCCCCAAGGGATTGTTCTCCTTCTGGAAAGCCAGGGGAATGAAGACCTGGAAGCCGCCGGTGCGGTCCTGGAGCTCACGCAGGCGGCGCATGTGGTCCACGCGGTCCGCGTAGCTCTCGATGTGGCCATAGAGCATAGTGGCATTGGATTTGAGCCCGGCCCGGTGGACCTCCTCCATAATGGCCAGCCACTTGTCGCCGGAAATCTTCTCGGGACAGAGCCGGTTGCGCACGGCCGGGGCGAAGATTTCCGCCCCGCCGCCGGGGAGCGAGCCGAGTCCCGCCTCCTTCAGCACTGTCAGGGTTTCGGCCGTCGAAAGGCCGGCGAGCCGCGACAGGTACTCGATCTCAACCGCGGTAAAGGCCTTCACGTGGAGATCCGGGGAGACCTCCTTCACGGTCCGGAGCATGGCGAGATAGAAGTCGAAGGGAAGATCGGGGTGGAGGCCGCCCACGATGTGAATCTCGGTGGCTCCCTGGGCATGGGCCTCGGCAGCGCGGTTGCGGATCTCCTCCAGGTCGTAGAGGTATGCCCCCGGCTCATCGGCGGCGCGGTAGAAGGCACAGAAGGAGCAGCGGTTGACGCAGATGTTCGTGTGGTTGATGTGCCGGTTCACGTTGAAGAAGACCCGGTCGCCGTTGCGGCGGCGGTTCACGGCCGCGGCCAGTTCTCCCACGGCCAGGGGGTCGCGGCTCTCGAAGAGGAACAGGGCCTCCTCGTCGCTGATCCGTTCGCCGCCATGGACCCTGTCGCTAAGTGTCGCCAATGAAATGCTCATCCCATCACTCCTCCACCCGGGAGGCGTTACCCCACCGGGTGAACAGCTCATGGGGAATCTGAAGTGCGTCCAGCACCTTGCCCACCACGAAACCGACCAGGTCGTCCAGGGTGCGCGGTCCGTGGTAGAAACCGGGCATGGCCGGCACGATCCGCACCCCGAGCCGCGCCAGTTTCAGCATATTTTCCAGGTGGATGGCCGACAAGGGGGTCTCCCGCGGCACCAGCACCAGGGGTCTCCCCTCCTTGAGGGTCACGTCGGCACACCGCTCGGTCAGGGTGCTTGAAAGGCCCGTCGCGATCCGGGCCAGGCTCCCCATGGAGCAGGGGCAGACGACCATGGCGTCGGGCGCACGGGAACCGCTCGCCACCGGAGCCATGAGATCGTCCTCCGCATGGTAGGCGAGCATCCCCGGGGCGGGCCGGAAGTACTCCTCCAGGGCGCCGAGGGTCTCATGGGGCCACCCCCCCCAGTCGAAGCCGCACTCTTCCCGGATGACGGTAAAACCCGGCCGGCTGATCAGGAGAGTGAGCCGACAGCCCGCAGCCAGAAGCTCACGACCCAGGCGAAGCCCGTACACTGCGCCGGATGCGCCGGTGATGGCCAAGACCACGTGCCGCCCGCTCATGCTCCACCCCGTCCCGCCAGTACATCGGCCAGGGTTGCCACGAACAGCGTGATGCTGATGTAGCCGTTCATGGTGAAAAAGGCTGCATCGAGCTTGGTCAGGTCGCCGTGGCGCAGGAGCCAGTGCTCATAGCCGAGCATGGCGATGGTGGCGGCCAGGCCGGCCAGGAACCAGGGGCCGAGCCCCGCGCTCAGGTAGAGCCCGGCCAGGAGCCCCAGCATGACCAGATGAAAGACCCGGGCTGCCCATAGTGAACCGTTTACCCCGAGCCGGACCGGGATGGAATGGAGCCCGCTGGCGCGGTCAAAGTCCAGATCCTGGAGGGCATAGAGGATATCGAACCCGGCCACCCAGAAGAGGACCGCGAGCCCCAGCAGGATCGCCGGCACCTCCACCGTGCCCCTGATGGCGATCCAGGCACCCAGCGGCGCAGCTGCCAGGCAGATGCCGAGCACCACGTGGGCCAGGGAGGTGAACCGCTTGCAGTACGAATAGAGCCACAGAAAGAAAAGGGCCACGGGCGAAAGATAGAGGCAGAGCGGATTGAGCTGCCAGGCAGCGTAGAGCATGAGCAGAATGGAGAGCACGATGAAAAGGATCACCGTGCCCGTGCCGATGAGCCCTGCCGGGATGGCGCGGCTCGCGGTGCGGGGGTTCCGGGCGTCGATCTCGGCGTCGATCAGGCGGTTCATGCCCATGGCGGCGGTCCGCGCCCCCACCATAGCCATCAGAATCCAGAACACCTGGTGCGCCGACGGCATGCCGTCGGCCGCCAGCACCGCGCCGGTAAAGGCGAACGGCAGGGCGAACACCGTGTGGGAAAACTTGATCATCTCCAGAAATACTCTGATCTTGGCAAACATACCCTTCTCCAGCCCTTCCTCGCTCACCATCATCGTTCTCCCTGCCGCAGAGCGGCCTCCAGCATCCCTCTCACCCGCGCCAGTTCGCGATCCACCGCCTTCAGGTCGAACATGCCGGGATACTGCTCGTAGGGGTAGCGCTTGGTAAACGAACGGACCGCGCCCCCCTCATCATAGACGTAGCTGGAACGGATTTCCAGGCCGGTGGATTCCATGAGGATCTCGGCCCCCTCTTCGCCGCCGTTCACGGTAATCATCAACCGGTGAAAGTAGAGGCGCCCCCCGACCGGCTGGGAAATTCCCCCGGCCCGGGTCGAAAAGTGGCGGTATCCGCAGGTGATGACGCCCCCCTCGCCGTTGTCCCGCCTCTCGTCCCGCTCCACGGCGTATCCGTCCTGGACGAGAACATCCCGCACCCGATCAAAGACATCGGCAGCCGAACGGGCCGTGACGGCCCGCTGAACCGGCAACGCAGCCGGCTCGAGCCGCAAGTGATAGCATCCCGCCGCCAGGGCCAGAAAGAGGCATACGAGTATTCCCCAGCCAAGCCGGAACATCATCAGAATCCGTATTCCCTCCAACGCGAGTCCACACGCCGGGCCGTCTCCCGGTCCGGCACGAGTTCTTCTGCTCCGTAGCGGCGGGCAGCGGATCGGGTGGCGTCGATGGCCAGCCGCGAACCGAGGCCGGGCCAGGCGGCTGCGGCGTCACGCTCGGCAATGATCAGATCGGTCCGCCAGTCCACCGCGTTCATGGCCCGCCAAGCCACCTCGGCGGGATCATCGACCCGCGTCCCCTCGTCCACCGCCACCAGAAGCCTGCCGGCCCCGGCAAGCCCCGAACTCCAAAGTTCCGTGACGATCCGGCGGACCCGGGAGGAAGAGCATTCCCGCAGCGAAAGAACAGCGCCTCCGTTGAATATCCATTCCAGCGGATAGTTGATGTCGACGATCTCGGGCCAACGCATCCTGAGCACCGGCAGCAGGAGCCGCTCCGCCGCCTTGGCCAGATAGCAGTCCTCCATGGGGGGCCGGCCCACCACCGTGGCCGGGCAGAGGCAATCGGCGCGGCGCGTTATGCAGGTGAGCCGCATGAGGGGCACCGGCGCCGCCGGGGCGTAAAAGCCGGTATGGTTGCCGAAGGCGCCGTCCATGACCGTCTCGCCGGGCTCCACATAACCTTCCAGGACCAGTTCCGCCCCGGCTGGGACCAGCAGGTCGCTGGTCCGGCAGCGCGCCAGCTCCAGGGGGCGCCCCCGGAGAAAACCGGCAAAGAGCATTTCGTCGAACCCCTCGGGAAGGGGAAGGATCGCCGCCAGGATTGCCGCCGGATCGCCGCCGATGGCCACGGCCACGGGCATCCGCTCCCCGCGCTCCCGATGGCGCCGACAGTGGAGCTCGCCCCCCTTCCCCGCATACCACCGGATGCCGGCGCTGGCTCCATCCACCACCCGCACGCGGTACATGCCGCAGTTGGGAGTGTTCGTCTCCGGGTCACGGGTAACAACAAGGGGAAGAGTGATGAAGCGGCCACCGTCGCCGGGCCAGGAGTGCGGAAACGGGTAGCGCAGGAGGTCCGGCGTCTCCACCACCTCCTGGCAGGGCGCCTTCTCCACGATCATGGGGGCAAAGCGCCGCATCTCGGCCAGGGAGGCCATCGCCTCCAGGGGGGATGCCGTTTTCGCGGGGGGCACGGCGGCGAGGAGCGACTCCATCCGCGCCGTCAAGTCGTCGAGGGTTGCCGCGCCAAGGGCGGCTGCCACCCGTCCGGCCGAGCCGAAGACGTTGGTGACCAGTGGGAAGCGGGAGCCCTTCACGCGCTCGAAAAGAAGCCCCTTCCCCCCGCCCGGCAGCTTGCTCACCCGGTCGGTGATGGCGGCCACCTCAAGCACCGGGTCGACTTCAGCCGCCACCCGATGAAGGTCACCGAGCCGTTCCAACTCGGCAAGAAAATCGTGAAGATCACCGTTAGCCATGGAGTTCAGACAGAACCGTGCGAAATGACGCCAAATAAAATCTTGTAGCATTTCGACCCGCGTGTGACAACCCTTTTAACGACGCTAGGCGGGAGGTTTGAAACCCAAAGAGCGCTGCTCCTCGCCCCGGTGACACCCCAACATCCAGAAGGAGTCACCGGCATGGCATGGCCATTCGACACCTCATAAATGAAACCGGACGACATGGTCCACGAGCGACAGCTTGCGCAGACGGAACTCACCGGAAAACCTTTTGGCAGGATCACGTTCGATCTCCGCCAGACCGAGAAAACCGGCGAACCGGTCCAGGGCGCGGATGGCGTAGCAGCGAGAGATCTCCTCCTCGGCGGTCTCAAGGGAGAGCGGCCGGGCCTCCCCGAGCACCGCGGGAAAGGCCCGCAGGAAGCAATCGGCATAGAACGCTGACGTCTGCCACGCGGCACCGAATCGCTGCAGCAGATACAAGGTAAACAGAAACGAGTGCTGGATAATAGAAAAATCCTCATACCGATCCTGGTATCCCCAATTGTACTCCCAGGTAAAGGCACGGAGCAACCGAGGGTAAATGCCGGACGGGCCCTGTTCTGCCAAGAGCGTCCGGCACTCCCTGCCGAGGATGAACTTCCCCTTGTATTTTCGGATTAACCCGGCCAATTCCGCTACCAGCCTTGTAACGTGTAGTTCCTGGAAGTCCGGTTCGGTGTTGATGCCGCAAAACCGGGTCTTCTCCCGATACCCTTCTTCCCCCAGAAAGGAAAGGGCCGCCTCCCGACAAAAATTGCGGGGGAGATTGCCGGTTGCAGTCGCCTTCAGCCCCTCTTCGCCGATGGCGTCAACCAGCAGGCCGAAGAGGGTCATAATCGGGGCTTCAGGGGCGATATCGAGTCGGGCCGGGAAGGTGATCAGGTGGGGCGTCTCGAACGGAAAATGGAGGAACCGGTGCATTTGTTCCGATGACAGACCTTGGAAGTCGTCATTGGGTGCTCGATTGCGCTGCTGCATATGCTGACGAAGGAAAGCGTTGGCCTCTTCCAGAGAGGCGAAGCTCTGCCCCTTGAGGAGTTCCCTCAACTCCCCCATGGCCTCGCCCATGCCGGCAGGCTGTCCGCCGGCCTCTTGTTTACCAGCGCAGCATTTCTTGTACTTGATCCCGCTGCCGCAAGGGCAGGGATCATTCCTGCCGATCTTCATATCCGCTCCAGTGGACATTGAATTTTTGCTACAGCGTCAAGCATCCATCAAACAAAAAGGCAACATTTAACAACCTAAATATCAAGGTTTTCTCTGAGCTCCGTCCAGAAAGCACCCTCTTGGTCAAGCAACAGTCAAGCAAATTCATGGCGATTATCATGCCCACCAGGGCAGGTATTTCCTGGCCTTGCTTCCAACGGTTTCATCGTGACAGCGGATCAGGCCGGCGGCGACGGTATCCCTGATGATCCGTGAGGCCATTGAACTGTTCTTCTCTTCAATGCCGAACCTCTCCCGCAGTGTTGTGTTGGTCATGAAGTCGCGCTGTACATAACGAAGGCAGGCGTGCAGGTAGCAGGCGCGGATACGATCTGCCTTGTCCATCCCCCGGAATTCGCGGTGGGCGAAGAGCACGGCGCGGGTGTGCTCGTCGCTCTTCTCAAACGGCCTTTCGGGTTGTCACAGCTCACTGTCGAAACCGCGTCGCAAAGTTTTCGCACCAAACCAAAGAGATTCAAAAACCCAATCCTCGATAGATAAGTTGACTTTTCAACATAAAAGAAGGATAGCTTTAACAGCTCATCCACAATGCGTGGAAGGAGTAACGAGGCCGTCCGAAGGGGCGGCTTCAGCTTTTTGTGCACCGACCCCGCCAGTATTCCTCATACTCCCTCTGCAATTTTTTCTGTCGATGCGGCTGTTCAACCAGGTAGGCCACAGGGCGCCCCTTCCGTCTCGAAGCAGCTTTTGCGACGAAAGGATACGCTAGTTGTCACGAAAATCAATATGTGCGACGAAAAGGAACGTAAAAGGATGCATTCCACAACCCAACGCAAAAAGGGGTTACGACAAAAGCCGTAACCCCTTGATCTTTATGGTCGGGGCGAGAGGATTTGAACCTCCGACCCCCTGCTCCCGAAGCAGGTGCGCTACCAGGCTGCGCTACGCCCCGACTAAGAAGAAATGTCTATATCATGCGACCTGCTGCTCTGGCAAGATTTTTTTGCTTCCCCCCACTCTGGGAACGCGACGGAAACCGGGAGCGCCTCCCTCTCGACAACCACCTCGCAATGGGTTAATCTCGCTCGTCGACGCTGTTTTTGCCATGCCCCTGGTGGATTCCATGTCCGAAGCACCCACCACCTCCGCTGCCGTCGTCGACCACCTCCACCGCTGGGCGGCCCCCGAAGCGGGCGAGCGCGCCGTCACCTTCCGTCATGATACCCCGTACGCGGCACCAGAGAGGGGGCGTCGCCATGCTCAAGGCCATGCGCAAACAGTCAGCATCACCGCCCCGGAGGGACCGGCGCAGGAGTCACGCCTGTCTATGGAAGATTGAAAGATAGGAGGAAACGCAATGGTGGTTTCGCGGAAAACAGAGAGCTATCAACCGGGAATGATGGTTCGGCATGAACGGCTCGGCCTGGGAAAAGTGGTCGACGTGGCTGGTTCGGGGATCGTCAGTGTACGGTTTGACTCTTGGGGCACCAAGCATTTTGACCCCCTGTCCGAACCAATGGCGCCGCTGACGGAGAATGAGCTGAGAGAACAGCTCGAAGTTGCGGTTTCCCGATGGGAAGAGGCGATCCCCTGGCTGGAGCAGGGATGGGATTGCATAGAGGAATACACCAACGACCTTACGGCACGGGAGATCCTCGACGATGCCATTGACGGTTACTGCGGCATGCCGCTGCCGCGCGGTCTCGCGGAGCGGATCGAGAGGTCCGACGCCCGTTTCCGGGCCGCCACTGAGGAATCGGACCTTTGTGTCTGGCACGCCGAAACGCCGTATCCGCATGGGTATTCTGAAACCTATGACCCAGACCGGCAGTGGTATTATTTCCGCTGGCCCCCTGACGCACCCTACAGGTTCCGGAAGCACGACAGCACGGCAGCCCGAAACGAATGAGTAATGGAGAAGAAAGGTGCATCGCTGCTCAGATCACTGCGTGACAGACGGCGACTACTGTGCTCACTATTGTGATTTTTACGATTGTGACGATGACGGTGATATTGTCCCGACGGGGTTTGGGTTCTGTGAGGAGTGGAAGGAAATCGTTTCGCTTGACTCCTCATGTGACAATTTCTACTGTCGAATCGCACGGAGAAATGCACTGCCTGAAATCCCCCACGAGGACGCCATGCGGGAACAACTCAGCCGCCGCTACCTGAAAACCTTTGCCTGCGGCACGGCACACAAGTTCGCCTCTTCCGCCGTGCATTACGCCTGGCTGGCCCATCATTACGGCATCGCCCGAGTCACCATAGACCTGCTGGCACTGACCATAGAACCGCCGGAATTCAACATCAGGCGTAACCGTATCCTGGCAGGGCAGTGCCGCGACAGCTTGCTGTGCAATGCCAAGCGTCTGAAACCGCCGGGAGCGGTCACGGCCGCAACGCTCGCCGCCGAATTCGGCATCCATGAGCACGGTGTTGATGATCGCTTCGAGTGGATCGGCCCCTCGACCTTTACGGTGATCCTCACTGATGACCGGGGCAAAGAATGGCGCGGCAAGATCACGCTGGACAGGATATTGGCCCACGGCGATGGAGTCGGAGACCCGAACCGGTAGGCGGGTGACGGGCGCTACCCTCGCCGCCCCTACTGGCCCGGCTTCTCCGCCAGGTACTGCTCGAACTGCTTCTTGTCCTGGGCACAGCGGTAGGCCTCTTCGGCGGTGATCCGCTTGGTCTTGAAGAGGTCCAGCAGATGCTGGTCCATGAGCTGCATGCCGTCACGCTTGGCGGTCTGGATGATGGAGGGGATCTGGAAGGTTTTCCCCTCCCTGATCAGGTTGGCGATGGCCGGTGTGCCGAGCATGATCTCCAGGGCCGCGACCCGCCCCTTGCCGTCGGCGGTCTTGAGAAGCTGCTGGCAGACTACCCCTTTGAGGGATTCGGAGAGCATGGCCCGGGTCTGCTCCTGCTGATCGGTGGGAAAGACGTCGATGATCCGGTCGATGGTCTTGGCCGCCGAGTTGGTATGGAGGGTGCCGAACACCAGGTGGCCGGTCTCGGCGGCGCTCATGGCGAGGCCTATGGTCTCCAGATCCCGCATCTCGCCCACGAGGATCACGTCGGGGTCCTCCCGCAGGGCGGCGCGCAGGGCGGCGGAGAAGCTCAGAGAGTGCTCGCCGATCTGCCGCTGGTTCAGGAGCGACATCTTGTTCTCGTGGATGAATTCGAGAGGATCTTCCAGAGTGAGGATGTGCTCCTTGCGGGTGGCGTTGATGAGGTCGATCATGGCGGCAAGGGTGGTGGACTTGCCCGACCCCGTGGGCCCGGTGACCAGCACGAGCCCCTTCTTGAACTGGGTCATGCGGCGGACCCCGTCGGGAAGGCTCAGGTCGTCTGCCGAGAGGATCTTGCTGGGGATGATCCGGAAGACCGCAGCGATGCCCCGATGAGTCATCATGTAGTTCCCCCGGAACCGGGCCAGGCCGGGAATGGCATAGGCGAAGTCCAGGTCCCGCCGCTCCTCGAAATCAGCCTTCTGCTTGTCGGTCAGGATTTCATAGAGAATGGTCGTCAGTTCCTCATGGGAGAGAACCTTGAAGTTCTGCCGCGCCATCTCCCCGTGGAGCCTGAAAATGGGCGGAGCCCCCGACGACAGGTGGAGGTCGGAGGCCCCCTGCTCCTTCAGCAGCTTGAACAGTGCGTCGATACGTGCCATGAAACCGTCTCCGTCAACCGTGCAGGGAGGAGGCATACTCCTCCAGCGAAATAGTGCCTTCAGCCAGCAGGGTCTGCCGCTCGTCCGCGATCCCGCGCCAGCCCTGTCCGCGCAGATGCTCGATCACCTCTGCCCCGCTACGGGCCGCCTCGAACCGCTCCCGGAGGTCGTGGTCCAAAACCAGCACATCCAGCAGGTAGCGTCTGCCTTCATGGCCGGTCTGGTCACAGGATTCGCACCCCGCCGACCGCCAACAGGAGGTGACGTCGGCACCGATCCCCAGAGCCGCCCGCTCTGCGGCGGGAAATGGCTCGCTTCGCCGGCATGCGGGGCACAGGGGCCGGACCGGCGTGCAGGTAATCACCCCCCGCAGGTACGCAGGCACGAGAACGTGCATGTCCCGGAAGGCGATAAGCTGGTCCAGGGCGCCGACGGCGTCACCGCAGCCAATCCCCGCCACCACCAGCTTACCGCGCAGGGTTGCCCGGCATGCTGCCGCAAAGGCCTGGCCGTCAGTGACATCCTCCAGGACGAGAATATCCGGATCATGCTCCAGACAGGCTGAGACCACGGCGCTCAGATCCGCTTCGGACGGCACCGGAATGCGGGGGAACCGCTGCTCTCCCGCGCCGGCGTCGCTGCCGACGACCAGCACGGTCTTCCCCTCCGCCTCATGCTCCTGAAGGTAGAGATCGGTGAGCCGACGGCGAATCTCCCGATCCCGGGCTCCGGTCACCACCATGCCGCGACCGGCCGCCGCCAGATCGGCAAACTGCCGGACCTGGTCGTCCGTCAGCCCCAAGTCGGCAATAGATGCCGGGAACAATGCCGCCACCGTCATCCTGAAGGTGAGGTGATCACCGCCTTCTCCCCGCAGGGTAGCCACCTGGAAAGGAATGGAGCGTCCCTTCAAGGCAAAGGATATTCCCCCCCGGGCGGAGAACCGGGCCCCGTCGATGTGGGCGAGTTTCTTGACATGCATGACCACGTCGGGATAGCGGGAAGGGGCAAGCTGTCCGACCTCCCGCGTGGTGCCGCCGCGCCGGGCAATCACCGACACCCTGTCCCCCAGGGGGTGGAGCGAAAGGGAGCTAAGCTTTTGCTGGGCCACGAACAGCAATAGGTAATCGAGGAACTTCCCCCCTGTCAGGTCGTGATTCATGGCGGCCAGGGCCTGGGGCGGGAACGCCGACGACGTGAACCCCAGGCGCTCCTCCGTGTCGGGCGGTCCGTAGAAACGCTCCTGCATCTCCCGAATCTCCCGGATGAGCGCCACGGAAACCGACACGGCGCACCCGGTCTCCTTTTCCACGGCCGCCACGGCCGCCACGTTGAGCGGGTCGGCAATGGCGATGCTCAGTTCCTCGCCGGCCCGGATCAGGGGAATGAGATTATGCTGCCGGGCCATGGCCGCCGGGACCAACGCTACGGCATCCCGGTCGACCATGGTCGGCTTGAGGCGTACGTAGGGGATATTGAGTTGGTTGGACAGGGCCCAGTCGATGTCCTCCTGGGCGACGATGCCGAGGGACACCAGTGCCTCGCCGAAGCGGCCGCCGGTGCGCTCCTGCTCATCGAGTGCCCGCCGGATGTCGTCCTCGCTGATGATCTGGCATTTGAAGAGAATGGACCCGAGGGACCCTTCCTTGACGATGCTTTGCATGGGTGCTCCTCCCTCTACATCCAATCGGCCGGAACCGGCCGTGACTTGAGGGTTATTTTCAGGCGCGAGCACCCTTTACTTTTTTCGCTCCCCCGTGCTACCCTCGTGAAAAATCAGGTTCCGTAACGGGCACCGCGTTTGCCGACGCCCGTCATGGCGCCCCAGGAGACGACATGAAAAGAAAAGCCCTTGCCCTCCTCTCGGGAGGACTCGACTCTACCCTTGCGGTCAAGGTCATGCTTGAGCAGGGAATCGAGGTCGAGGCCCTCAACTTCACCTCTCCCTTCTGCACCTGTACGGGAAAAAACGCCGGCTGCAAATCCGAAGCGATTCGGGTGGCCGAGGAATTCGGCATCCCCATCAAGGTCATGCACAAGGGGGTCGACTATCTGGAAGTGGTCCGCACGCCGCGGCACGGTTACGGGAAGGGGATGAACCCCTGCGTGGACTGTCGCATCTTCCTGCTCCGCAAGGCAAAGGAGCACATGGCCGAAAGCGGTGCCGATTTCGTCATCACCGGCGAGGTGC
Organism: Geobacter sp. 60473; assembly: GCF_036323535.1. GTDB lineage: Bacteria > Desulfobacterota > Desulfuromonadia > Geobacterales > Geobacteraceae > Geobacter > Geobacter sulfurreducens. The sequence goes on along the minus strand of NZ_AP028967.1, from coordinate 3,661,492 downwards.
TGGGACAGCGCCCCATGAGCCAGCGCCGGGACACGCTCCGCGTCATCGAGCGGGAAAGCGGGCTGGAGGGGCTGCTGCTGCGCCCCCTTTCGGCCAAGCACTTCGAGCCGACGCTCCCCGAGCGGGAGGGATGGGTCGACCGCGAAAAGCTCCTGGCCATCCAGGGACGCTCGCGCAAGGAGCAGATGCAACTGGCCGAGGATCTGGATGTGAAGAATTACCCGTGTCCGGCCGGCGGCTGCCTTCTCACCGAGGTCTCCTTCGTCTCAAAGGTCAAGGACGTCTTCGACCACTCGGACCAGCTCAACCTGCGTGATTTCCGCCTGCTCAAGGTCGCGCGCCACTTCCGCGTCGGCCCCCGCACCAAGGTGCTGATCGGCCGCAACGAGGCCGAGAACGAACTCCTCTCTCACCATGTCCAGCCGGGCGAAGCCGCCATCCGGTGGGTAGACGGATCAAGCCCCCTTGGCGTCCTCATGGGAACAGTGGACGACAGCCTCCTTGAGACCGCTGCAAAGGTTCTCCTCCGCTACACCAGGGCCGAATCCGGCAGCGACTGCCGGATCAAGGTCACGGTTGACGGCAGCGAACGGATGCTCACGGTCTCCCACACCTTCTCCGAAACCTGCATCGAGCAGTACCGCGTTTGACGCCTCCGGTCACCGGGACTCCGCACCGCCCCCGCAGCCGACGGTAAAGGAACCGTCGGCTGCCGCATCAAGCCGGATTGCCTCCAGTTCCTCTCCCGTGCCGATCCGCGCCAGGATCTCCCGGGAGAGGAGCGGCAGGAGGGTCCCGCGCAGGATATGATCGATGGCCCGGGCGCCGCTCTCCACTTCGGAGCAGCGGGCAGCGAGCCGGGCCGTAACCGCCGGGGTCCACGCAAGCTCCATCCGGCTGTTCTCCCGGAGCCGCTCCGCTACCCGGCTGAGTTTGAGGTTCACGATCTCCTCCAGGCTGTCCGGCGCCAGGGTCAGATAGGGGACCACGGTCATGCGGGCCAGGAGCGCCGGCTTGAAGTGCCGCGCGAGATGGGGGCGGATGGCGGCGGCCAGATCCTCCGTCGTGGGCGGCGGATTTTCCGCGCAGCGCGAGACGACGACATCCGCCGCCAGATTGCTCGTCAGAAAGATGACCGTGTTGGCGAAGTCGATCACCCGCCCCTCCCCGTCGGCCAGCATCCCCTTGTCGAACACCTGGTAAAAGAGATTGAGGACGTCGGGGTGGGCCTTTTCCACCTCGTCCAGCAGCACCGCCGAGTAGGGGCTGCGGCGGACCGCCTCGGTAAGGGCGCCCCCCTCGCCATACCCCACGTACCCGGGCGGCGAGCCGATGAGACGGCTGGTGGTGTGACGCTCCTGAAATTCACTCATGTTGATGACGGTGAGGAACCGCTCGCCGCCGAAAAGGAGATCGGCCACGGCCAGAGCGGTTTCGGTCTTGCCGACGCCGGAGGGGCCGACGAGCAGGAAGACCCCCAGGGGCTGGCGCGGGTCCTTGAGGCCGGCAGCCGAGGAACGGAGCACCTCGGCCACGGCGGCCAGCGCCGGCTCCTGCCCCCGGATGCGCCGGCGCAGGCCCTCTTCCAGGGCAAGCACTCCGGCGGTCCGGTCCTTGCGGAGGCTCCCCAGGGGAATGCCGGTCCAGTCGGCCACCACCTGCGCCACCACCTCCGGGTCCACCTCGATCCTGACCAGCGGCTCATCCCCCTGGACCTCCGTCAGCATTGCCGCGGTTTCCGCCATCTTCAACCCCACTGTGCCCCCCCCTGCGTCACGGCCCTCCGCTGCCTCGTTCCGCACGGCCACCACCGTCCAGGCCAGCTCTCGTTCCCGGTGCCAGCGAGCCGTTACGGCAGCCAGCTCCTCCCGCAACAGCGCCAGCTCATCCTTCAGCACCGCCAGCCGTCCTTCGTCCTCCGGCCGCCCCTGGAGCCGATCACGGCGGAGGGCGGCCTCTTCCCGCTCCAGGGCCTGGATGCGCCGCTCCGCCTCCTCTACCCTTCCCGGCTTGCCGGTGAGCAGGAGCTTCACCCGGGCCGCAGCCGTATCAAGGAGATCCACCGCCTTGTCCGGCAGCTGCCGGCCCGACAGGTAGCGGGACGAGAGTTCCGCCGCCGCCCGGACGGCGTCGTCCCGGATGGTGACCCCATGGGCCGCCTCGTATGTATCCTTGAGGCCCCGCAGGATCAGCACCGCAGTCTCCACCGACGGCTCGTCCAGCTTCACCGGCTGGAAGCGCCGGGCCAAGGCGGCATCCTTCTCGAAATATTTCTTGTATTCGCTCCAGGTGGTGGCGGCTATGGTGCGCAGCTCACCCCGGGCCAGGGCCGGCTTCAGAAGGTTGGCGGCGTCCCCTCCGCCCGCCTGGTTGCCGGCACCGATCAGGGTGTGGGCCTCGTCGATGAAGAGAATCACCGGCCGGGAAGCCCCCTTCACCTCTTCGATCACGCTCTTCAGGCGGTTCTCGAACTCCCCCTTCATCCCTGCCCCGGCCTGGAGCAGACCGAGATCAAGCCCCAGGAGCCTCACCTCCCGCAATGCCTCCGGCACCTCCCCCTTAACGATGCGGAGTGCCAGCCCCTCCACCACGGCGGTCTTGCCGACCCCCGCCTCCCCCACCACGATGGGGTTATTCTTCCGCCGCCGGGCCAGGATGTCGATCATCCGGCCGATCTCCCGATCACGGCCGAAGACCGGGTCCATGCCCCCCTCGGCTGCCCTGGCGGTGAAGTCGGTGCAGAAGCGGGAAAGCGCCGTGTCATCCCGGTCGGGCCCGGCGACTGAAGCGGTGCCGCCGCCCGTGCAGGCATTCTCCTCCGAGCCGGAAACAGTGCGCGAGAAGCCGGAGAGCAGCCCCTCCCGTCCCAAGGGCATGAGCTGGTCCACGTAGCGGCCCGCCGCGAACCTCAGCGGCCGGGCCAGGAGCGCCGCGAGGAGCGCCCCGGAGCGGACCCGCTCCTCGTTCAGGTCGAGGGAGGCGGTGAGCCACCCCGCCTGGAGCCACTCCAGAAGAATCGGGGAAAAGACCGGCCGCCCCCCGTTGCCGGTGGGCAACTCGTCGAGAACCCGGACGACTCCGGTCTTCAGCAGGGAGGCGTCGATGTTAGAGTTCCGCAGAACGGCAGCGAGGTCGCCCCCCGCCTCATCGAGCAACCTGGCCAGAAAGTGTTCAACGGTCACTTCGTAGTGCCCCCTGGCCACGCAGAGTCCGGCGGCCCCCTCCAGTGACCGGGTGCAGAGGGGGTTGAGACGCTTGAGAAGAGCGGTAAGGTCAACGGTCAGCACGGAAAGGTCTCCTTAGGGAATATGTCCGGGAAATACAGCGCAAGGCAGGGTTTCGCCGGCAGCGGCACCGAGCCAGGTGTCCCATCCGACCCGCGCCCCCCGGCAAACGCCGAGGCGTGCTTCCGGGGTCTCTCCCGGGGCCAGCGTCAGTTCCACGTCCCAGGCGAGTGGGTCATCCAGGTAGAGTTCCACGATCAGCTCCAGGGTCGAGCGGCCAGGGGCGCCGGGGAGGAGATCCGCGAACTGTTCGCGGGAAAGGGGCCCCAGGCACAGACGGAACATGCCCAGCCGGTCATCCAGATCGGTTCCGACGACCGTGTCGATGCCGAGACTGCTCCCGGCTATGCCCACGGCTAGCCGTTGTCCGGGGGGAATCGGCACCTGCCGGTGCTGACAAGGGATGACTTCAACCAGTACGCCGAGGGCGTCGGCGACCATGGTCCGCAACCCCAGGGCAGAGCGGGGAACCTGTCCCAGGAGACCCGCATAGCGGAGCCAGCGGCCGGACTCCGGCAGGGTCGTCTGCCCCTGGGCCAGGTCGAGCCCGGCCAAACAGAAAAGACGTTCGAGGTCATCCCCGCTTCCGTCCTCCACAACCCGGTTGAACAGGCGATACTTGGCGTCGCCTGCGACCCAGAGATCAAAGATCCGGTGGCTCAGCACGTCGAGAAAGTCCCGCGAAGCAGAGCCGTCTTCACGCTCCTCGTCCATCAGCTCTTCGGTGTAGAAGGTTGGAAGGGGGGACGACGGGCCGTAGAGCCCGAGGAAGCGGGCCGTTATCCGGTAGCCGTCGCTCTGCCGCTCGATCCGCGCCACATCAGCAACCGGAAAGGAAAGGGAAAGCTCGGGCCGGACCCGCACCCCGCACGGGCGAACGTCCTCCCCCGCCTGAGGGGCCGCAAGAAGCCGCAGCAGGCGCACCGCCTGGGCAAAGGAGAACTCATGCCCCCGCTCGAACAGCTGCGTCTCTAGAGAAGCTGACGGTGACCGAGGCGGGGGGGCCATGAGTACACCTCTCCCCGAACGCTTTCGCGGACGGTCAGGCGGGTGAAGCTGTTGAGCGAGGCGTAGCCCCCCAGAAAGCAATCGAGCATCGCCCCGAAGAGGAACAAATCGCCCGGGCCGGCAAAGTGGTCCCCCCGCAGAGTAAGGACAATCTCGCTGCCCCGCAGCAGGTGCCCCCCCACGAGACGGCCGGCCGGCTTGGCGATAACCGCTTCGATACCGTCCAGCCGCTTCCGGTTGGCGGCCAGCTCACCCCGCCCCCCTCCCTCCTCGAACAGGTAGAGAGCCAGGAGAGTGCGGAGGTTGTCGGCGCTGGCCAGGGAGAGGCGGTTAAGGGACAGATGGGAAACGAGCCGCCAGAGGAGATTTTTCCCCAGTGGCGGCAGCAGCGCCGGGGTCAGTGGCGTGATATTGTGGAAGGTGGCACTCTCGGGGGAGGAGGAGGTCGGCTCGCACAGGTCGCCGAGCCACAGGTTTTCCGGCAGGCGGCCGTTACTGCAGGTAAGGGCGATGGAAAGCGTCTCCGCCTCCGGCAAGCCTTCCCCCTGCGGGTAGGCAACGGCCAGGTGCACATCGAATCCGGCGCGGACCGGCGAGGCGGATACAGCGGTATGGAATGTGGGCTGGGCACCGGCGCCAGCACTGAACTGCCCGAAGGGGTGATAGGTCCGTTCAGTTGCCGCCCCCCGGACGATGCCGGTCACCCGATCGACGGAATATACCTGGCCATGCCCCGGCGCCAGGCCAGCGGGCCGCACCGGGTATCGCCCGGCCCGGTGGTCGAGGAGAATCGGCTCGGCATCGTGGGAAAAGAGGTTCACGGCCGGCGAGGCGAACAGGACAAAGCTTCCCCGCCGCACCGGAGGCGGAGGGAGAACGAGTCCGCCCAACTCGAAGGTAATGGTGAACCTCGAGCCGCCGCCACGGGCGGTCCAGCGCTCCCAGCCAGTCAACTCCAGGAACAGGAACCGCTGGGGCGCGGCAAAATATTCCTGCACCAGCCGATAGCCGGGAAAGGCGTGGGAAGGCCAGGGGATCAGGTGCTCGTCGTCGTTGAAGCCCACCGGCTGAAGACAGGCTGCGGGCAGGCTGGCCGACGCCCCTTTCTCCTCCGGGGTTATCACGATTCGCTTCAGGTGCCGGGAGAGGACCAGGAACAGCTCCGCTGCCGGGGCATGGTCGCCGGCCAGAAAAAATCGCAGCGATCGTGGTTCCCAGTGGTCGAGCGAGAGTCCGGTGAGCGACAGGGACAGGGTTACGGCTGGAGCACTCCCCGCCGGTTGGACAAACGTTGCGTCGAGAAGTTCCAGGGGGTGAAGTTCTACCGGGCTCGTTGTCCGGAATAGGCAGCGGGTTCCCTCCACCGGGATCGACGCGAGCTCGGTCCCGGCCGGAATCAGCCGGGAGCGCATCAGTGACGGCTTCGGTTCAAAGGCGACGATGGTGGTGGCGGGTACCGGCCGCAGGTAGTGGGGGGCCACGAGACGAACCAGATCGTGAACCACTTCCGGGAAATCATCATCGAGTTTTTGGCGCAGGAGAGCCGTCTGGAAGGCAACACCCTCCAGAAGCCGCTCCACATCCGGATCGGTCGACGGACCGCCGAGCATCGGCGCCAGCGCCGGGTGGGCCACGGAGAACTCGGCCCCCAACTCCTTGAGTCGGGCGAGTTCATCCTGAAAATGACGGGTGATCATCGTGTGTGCTCTCTCTTTCCGGGCTTGGTCAGCGTCTCACCGCAACCTTCCCGTCGGTATCCACCAGCGTTTCAAAACAGACCGCTCCGCCGTCGCTGCCGAGCCGGGCGGAGATGGCAAACCTGAGCGCCAGCACGTCGTCCTCCTGCGGGACGAAGGTAACCCTCACGCCGGTGAGACGCGGCTCAAAGCCCTGGATAGCGGCACGGATGCTCCGTTCGATCTCCCGCACCGAATCTGGGTAGCTCTGAAGCACGTCGAGTACGTCAGGGATGCCGAAGTCAGGGGCGATGGGCACGCTCCCCCGGCGCGTGTTGAGAATCCGGCGGACGTGTGCCAGGATTGAATCCACCAGACGGCCCCGATCAGTCCCCCCGCGGCGCGACGGATCCCGCTCCAGGGAGCGGATGCGTTCCAGAAGGCGTTCTTCGCGCATGAGCTACCCCGTGGCCACCACCATCAACTCCACATCCAGATCGGCCGGGGCGCCGGTCCAGTGGAGGGCGAGGGCGTGTTCCCGCTCCACCAGGAGCCATTGGTCGCCGGCGGCATCAACGGCGAAGTAGTGGGTGTCGGCGCGGCGCGGCAGCTCCTGGGGCGGGACCGGCAGGTAGCTCAGGCCGATGCCGGGGAGGGCCCGGGCGGCAAGGACCGGCAGGTGCTCCCGGGTGCTGAGCTTGGCGGCGGTCTCCAAGGACGGGAGGAACGCCGCCGGCTCCGAGGTGGTCCGCAGGGCCAGGTAATAGCGGCTGCCGGCTTCAAAGATGCCCGGCTTCAGGTCGGCGCTGTAGAAAGCGCCGTCATGAGTGAGACGGATCACGTAATCGGGACCGGCGGTGATCTCGTCCAGAAGTCGGGCGATGAGGTCCCGGGCCGCGAAGAAGCACTCCCCGAGGGTGCGGTGGTCGTAGGGGGGGAGGAGCCGGAAGCCGTCGTCCAGCTCGCCGAGGGCCGAGACCCGCTCGGAGAAGGAGGAAAGCTCGCCGATGAGCTGGCGAAGGGTGCCGTAAACATCCCATGGGTGGATCTGCCGCGCCTCGGTCAGGTGGAAGAGGAGTGGCACATGCCGGTTGAGGGAACGGAGCGCCAGGAGATAGACCATGTCCCGGGAGCCGAACCCGGCGTTCTGGATGCCGCGCTGCTTTTTGTGCTCCTCCAACTGTCGGGCGCGGGCCGTCACCTGGTCCCGGATCTCCCGGACGATGCGAAAGAGGGGCTCGCTCGCATCGAGGGAGAGACTGGGAGGGATGAAGCGGCCGGACAGCCGCACGTCTGCCCCGAAGCGCTCCAGCCGCGCCACCGGGATCAGGTGCCAGTCGCCCAACTGGTCCCGCTCGCTGTCCCAGAGGATTTTCAGCACATGGCGCAACCGCTTCACCTGCCCCGCCGGTCCGCCGGCGTGGAGATCGCGCATCTCCTCCGGATCTGCCGCGGCGGCGAAACGGGTAGTAATCCCGGCGAGGTTTTCGAGCCGTTCGGTGACGGTCACGTTCTCTCTATCCCCGCTCCACTTGCGCACTCCCACGTAGACCGGCAGGGGACGATCCCCCTCTACCCAGGAGTCGTCGAAGGAGCGGGGTTCGCAGACAGCGTTCTCGCCAATGACCGCCCAGGTGCCATCGGGGAAAAGGAACTCGCCGGAAAGGATGCTGAAGACCCGGGTGCCGAGAGCGCTGGCCTCGATCTCCAGCTCCCCCGCCCCCCAGAAGTGGGGGTGGAGATGGCGGAACAGGGGGGCGAGACGCCCCTGGACCGACAGGTCCTGGAGCTGAAAGTGCTGGGGCTGGAGAAAGAGCCCCTGGTGCCAGTAAAGGGGGGGATGGGCGGTCATGGCTTTCGGGGCTCCTCCTTCACATCATGAATCTCCTGGGGACCGAGATGCAGCCGAATGTCGACCCGTCCCGGCTTGACGAGCTTCGTGCGGTTGACGAATCCCTTCGTCTCCTCCCTGGTTGGGATCGGGTAGAGCCGAACCGACCGTTCCTTGTCGAGCAGGTAGTATCCCGCCGCAAAACCGATGTAGCGTGCCCCTTCGGCCCGATCCAGGACGTCGTTCAGTAGCTGCCCGGGCTGAATGACAACCCGCCTGGCCGTTGCCACGGCCTGGTCGAACCGGCTGCATTCCAGCAGCCTCTCCGGACCATCCGGTTCGTTACGCAACTGGTTGAAGGCGTTCGGATCACGAAGCTGGTAGATGCAGGCCACAAGGGCGTGCGGGTTCTTCTGGTACAGGTTCAGCCGGGGGTCTCCCGTGAGGCTCAGGCCGATGGCCTCACGTTCGAACCCCCACTCCACCGGCGGCCTGACCTCCTGAGACGAGGCACAGGAGCAGAGGCACGCAACGACAGACCAACACAGCAACAAAGCGGGACGCTTCATCGGCTTCTCCAGGGGCGCAGTGAGCGATGGCAAAGGGACAGGATGCGGACAGCAAGGCGGTACGTTGTCTATTACATTAAATTCAATGTTAACGTATTATCATTTATTGCTGTTTACTGTCAATGGACTGGTAGGAAGCTGTGCGCAGCGCCCCTGACAGCGGATGTCGGAAGGCCTGATCCGAAAGCGAACGGAACACTGTGGTAGCCGGACGTGCAGTGGAATGGTAACACTTGACGCGAGGACATCCGCACGATAGCCTCCCCCTTGAAAGGAGAAACGTGTCATGCCCCTGATTCGGCTTCAGTCACGAATGCTGATACCGTCGCTCGCCCTGGTCGTCCCTCTTCTTGCAGCCTGCACCACCGTCATCGAGGAACGGGGAGGCCCCCAGGCCCCGGGGATCGGCTTCGAGGAGACACCGGCAGTCGTCGACCGGACCGACCGGCAGCATGCTCCCCCACCGCAGTCCCCTCCGCCGCAGCCGCCGGAACCTCCCGCGACTCCGGCTGTCGCCGCGCCGGCCTCGCTGCGCATCGGACCGGAGCATACGTATGTGAACGTCCGGCGCGGGTCTTCACCCCGTACGAAGGTGGTGGCTATCCTGAAGGGTGGCACACAACTGGAGCTGCTGGGGAAACAGGGGAGCTGGCTGCGCGTTCGCTGGCAGCACGGCGGGAAAACGGCGGAGGGATGGGTCTATCGGAAGTTTGTGGAGGGGAATGGGCAGTGAGTCGCAGAGTCCGTAGGCCGGGCATGCCCCCCGCATGCTCGCGGGAGCGGCGCCGGTTCAGATCTTGCCCTTCAGGCTGTACACATAGGCCAGCACCTCCGCTACCGCGGTGTACAGGCTCTCGGGGATGGGCTGCCCCTCTTTGACCTGGGCATAGAGCTCGCGGGCCAGGAAACGGTTCTCCACGAGCATGACGTTGTTCTCACGGGCGATGGCCTTGATGGTCTGGGCCATATGGTCGACGCCCTTGGCCAGCACCAGCGGCGCGGCCATGGTTTCGCGTTCGTACTTGAGCGCCACGGCGTAGTGCGTCGGGTTGGTGACGACCACGTCGGCGGTAGGAATCACCTTGCGCAGTCGTTTCTGGGCCTGCTGAAACTGCATCTGACGGATCTTACCCTTGACCTTCGGGTCCCCCTCAGACTCCTTGTGCTCGTCCTTGACCTCCTGCTTGGTCATTTTCAGATTGTCGATGAAACGCCACTTGACAAAGGCCAGGTCCAGAACCCCCAGGATCAGGAGCACGCCGCAGGTGTGGATGACCAGCTTGAAGGCCAGGTGCTTGAAAACCTCAAGGATCCCGGCCAGGTCGGTATCGGCCAGGAAAAGCAGTCCGTCCATCTCGTCCCGCATGATCTTGTACGACATGTAGCCGACAATGACGACCTTGAGGACGGCCTTGAGCATCTCCACCAGGGAGTCCTTGTTGAAGAGCTTCTTTGCGTTAGTGGCCGGATTGAGCTTGTCCAGTTTGAAGGTGATCCGCTCGCTGTTAATGGAGAAGCCCACCTGGACCATGGTCGTTGCGAGCCCCGAAATCACCACCACCAGCATGAACGGCATGACCACGCTGAGAAATATCAGGAACAGCTTGATGAGGAGATGTTCGACGCTTGCTTCGGTCAGGTGAAACGTTCCCATGGAACCGAGCAGTTCGCCACTGGTCCGCTTCAGGGTGGTAAACATGAAGCCGCCGGTGGTGTACAGGGCAACCATGGCGGCGATGAGGGTTACGGTGGAGGTCAGGTCCCGACTGTGGGGAACCCCTTTCTTTTTCGCCTCGTCCAGCTTCTTGGCTGTTGGTTTTTCTGTTTTTGAATGTTTGTCGTCAGACATGCCCTTATCCCTTGCCCATGAGCTTCATCATGGTCTTGAGCTGTTCATCGAGCATGCCGAAATGCCCCTGGACGGTATGGAGGAAAAGGGGGAGGGAAAGCCCCAGGATAATGAACCCGATGCCGATGTTCAGGGGCATACTGACGAAAAAGACGTTCATCTGGGGAAACGAGCGGGCCATGATGCCGAGCATGACGCTGGTCGCCAGGAGCGTGACCATCACCGGCGCCGCGAGCCGGACCGCCAGGACGAACACCTCGCCGATGGTAGTCACGATGAATTGGAGAAGCCCGCCGCTCATGTGCCACGCCCCCAGGGGGAGGACGTCGTAGCTCTGGACCAGCGCTCCGATGAAGATGTGGTGCATGCCCAGGGAGAGGAACAGGAGCGTGGCCAGCATCTCCAGGATGATCGACATGATCGACAGCTGGCCTCCCTGGGACGGATCGAATTCGGTCACGATGGTGAGGCCGATCTGGACGCTGGCGATCTGGCCGGCGAACTCGACGGCGGCGAAGATGATCAGGGACAGCAGCCCAAGCGACACGCCGACCAGTACCTCCTGCACCATGAGGAAACCCAGGGAGAGCACGTCGGCCGGAAGTTGCGGCATCTTTCCCTTGATGATGGGGAAGCAGACCATGGTCATGGCGAAGACGAGCAAGGCCTTGATGGGAGTCGGCACCCGCCGGCCGCCGAAGATGGGAATGGCTGCGAAGATGCCCGCCATCCTTCCCATCACCAGGGTGAAGAAGGCCACGTCGTTGGCCGTGGGGAATGGTGTGGTCAGTGGAAACATGGGTGTCGGCGTCCCGGCGGAGCACTGTCACTCGCCGAAACTGACGGTCCTCACCGTCGCATGGTGGCGATGAGGGCGTAAACTTCCCGGGTGAAGTCGCTCATGTAGTTCATCATCCAGGGGAAAAAAATCACCAGGGCGACCATGACGGCGATGATTTTGGGGGCAAAGGCAAGGGTCGCCTCCTGGATGGAGGTGACCGCCTGGAAGATGCTGACGGCAAGTCCGACCACAAGGCCGGAAATGAGCAGCGGAGCGGCCAGCATCAGCGTCACCTCGAAGCTGCGGCGGGCAAGCTGTACGACGAGATCGGGACTCATGATAAACCTCCGCTACCCAAAGCTTTTTATCAGGGAGCCGATCACCAGCCCCCACCCGTCCACCAGGACGAAGAGGAGGATCTTGAACGGCAGTGAAATCATGACCGGCGGCAACATCATCATACCCATGGACATGAGGACCGAGGCCACCACCATATCAACCACCAGGAACGGGATAAAGACCAGAAACCCGATCTGGAAGGCGGTCCGCAGCTCACTGATCATGAAGGCCGGGATGAGTGTCAGGGTCGGGATGTCGTCGGCAGTGCGGGGTCGCGGCAGCTTCGAAAGATTCAGAAACAGGGCCAGGTCCTTTTCGCGGGTCTGGGAAAGCATGAACTTCCGCATGGGAGCCACTGCCCGCTTCAGGGCCTCATCCTGGGTGATCTGGGCCGCCCGGTAGGGCTGGATCGCCTGAGTGTTCACCTGCTGCCAGACCGGAGCCATGACGAAAAAGGTCAGGAACAGGGACAGGGCGATGATAATCTGGTTTGGGGGAGCCTGCTGAGTGCCGATGGCGTGGCGCAGGAACGACAGAACCACCGCGATCCGCGTGAACGAGGTGGTCATCATGAGGAGCCCCGGCGCCAGGGACAGCACCGTCATCAGGAAGAATATCTGGAGGACCACCGACACATCGCCCGGCTTGGTGGCCTTGCCCACCCCGATGCTGACGCTGGGCAGCGCCAGGGGCTCGGCGGCGGCCGCCAGCGAGGCGGTCAGCAGGATGACGCAGAAGGCGATGAAAGGGATTCGTTTAGACATCGGGACACCGTCCATGGTGCTCAGGCTTTTCCTTCCCCGGCGCGGCGCTCGGGGACATCGGCACGCCCCTGTTTCATGGCGGCGAGCCGTGTCGTAACCGCGTCCAGTTTTCCCTGAAAGAGAGTGGCGAGGGGAGTACGCCCGGCGGTTTCGTCGAGCACCTCGATCTCTTCCAGGATGTCTATCTGCTTGATGAACGAGATATTGTCGCCGGAAGAGCCGAGCAGGAGAAACTCCCCCCCCACCTCCACCAGGACCAGCGATTTCTTCGGCGCCAGGTAGCGGGTCTCCACCAGCCGGATGTGGCGTTCGGTTCCCTTGCCGTGGACGCCGGGCCGAAACCATCGGTTCGCTGCGTAATAGGCCAGATAGATGAGCCCCAGCACCAGGGAGAGGGAGGCCAGCATCTGGATGAAAACGGTGGCGAAGCTAAAATTCGCTCCGCCGCCGGCCTCGGCGGCCCGGGCAACGCCGGGAACGACCAGGGCCAGGGCCGTGGCTGATGCCCGCTGTTTCACAGGACTTTCTCCACCCGCTCGTTGGGGCTGACGATATCCACGAGCCGGACCCCGAACTTCTCGTTGACCACAACCGCCTCGCCCCGGGCGACGAGCTTGGAGTTCACGAAAACGTCCAAGGGCTCTCCGGCAAGCTTGGTCAATTCCACAACCGCCCCCTGATTGAGCTGGAGCACGTCCTTGACCAGGATCTTGGTCCGACCCAGCTCCACCGTGAGCTGAAGCGGTATATCGAGGATGAACTCCAGGTTCTTGCGGTCCAGTTCACCGTCTTTGGTTTCTTCTTTCGTGAGGTCGCTCACCGCTGTTCTCCCTTGCCTACGACGTTCGTGATCTGAAGTGCCTTGTTGCCGTGACGTATGCCCGGCATTCCCGTGAATTTGGGAACCCCGCCGACCTTGACCGTGAGATCGCTGGTGCAGGGAGTATCAAGCATGATGGTGTCGCCGGGGACCAGGCTGAGCAGGTCATTGAGGCTGATGACCGCACCGCCGACCTCCACCGATACGTCCAGGGGAGCCTCCAGCAGTTCCTTGGACAGCCGGAACGACCACTGGGGATCGATGGCCATGAGGTCGAACTGGGCGCCGGACTTGAGCTTGTCCCGAATCGGCTCGATGGTCATGTAGGGGACGGCGAAGACCATCTTCCCCTCGATCTGGTCGATCTGGATCTGCATCTCCATCGTCACCACTTGGTATTCGGGGGGAACGATGTTGACGAGCCGCGGGTTCATCTCCATCCGGAGCAGGCTCATCTTGGCCGCATAGAGCGGCGCCCAGGCCTTTTCCAGATCGACGAGCATGTCCTGAACGATCTTCTGGACCAGCCGCAGCTCAATGGAGGTGAACATCCGGTTTGCGCTCGTCTGGACCGACGTCATGCCTGTTCCTCCCAGGATGCAGTCCACAATGGTAAAGACGAGCGTGCTGTCGAAGGCGATCAGGGCCGCCCCCTTGAGCGGGTCGGCCTTGTAGATCGCCATGCAGACCGGCGAAGGAAGGGTCTGGATGAAGTCGTCGAACTTGTACGACCCGGCCCCAAGCTTCTTGATCTCGACGATGCGCCCCAGCCGGTTCGACAAGGTTCCCCGCTGGTAGCGGATGAAGCCGTCGTAAATGATGTCCAGGTTGGGAACGAGCCCCTTGTGGGCTTCGCTGTTGAAGAGGTCGTAGGAGTGGACGGTGCCCTCCTCCTTTGCCAGCTCACGGTCGGGTTCGATCTTACCCTCGAATACCGCGGCAAGCAGCGCCTCTATCTCTTGCTTGGTGAGGATCTTCTCCATGGAGATTCCTCTGCCTCCCTTGACGTCCTGTCGACTACTGGACCACGAAATCGGTGAAATAGACCTTGGTTACCTTGCCCGGAGGCAGAATCTTGTTGGCCGCCACGAGGATTTCATCCCGCAACTGGTTTTTCCCCTGCAGATCCTGGATGTCCTGGAGGGTCTTGGTGGTAAGCAGAACCAGAATGGCGTCGCGCAGGGGGGGCTGGCGGGACTCTATCTCAGCCTTGGCGTCCGGAGTTGCGGTTTCGAACTCGACCTTTACCCGGAGATAGCGCAGCTCCTGGCCGTCGTAAATATTGACGATGAACGGCTCAAGCGCGAACGCGGTGGTCACGGCCCCGGCCGCGCCTTCCTTGCCCCCGCCGTGACCGCCCTCGGCCTTCTGCTCGACCTTGGCCTCAGCTTCGCCTTCCTTGCCTTTTTCTTTCTTGCCCCCGCCCAAGAAAACCACGGCCAGGGCAATAATCACCACGGCAGCCGCGCCGATGATGATGAAAAGCTTTTTCTTGTCCTTTGGCGCACCCTCGACGGGTGCCTTTTCGTCCGCTGCCATCAGACTCCTCCTTCTGTATGGTTGAAATCCTTGGAACTCTACGTACCGATACGGCTATTGCAACCGAAATGCCAGAAACGACGATGTGGGATCAATGGGGTACTACGCAAAAAAACATCATGATATTGGGAACTAATGCGGAAGTCGCAAAAGAGGCGAGACACGGCGTTCACCCGGGACGGATGCAGCCACGTCGAATTTTTGACAAATCAGGCAAAGGTTCGGCGGCGAAAGACACAGAACATTGTCGTTTACTGCACGATGACCGGCGACTTGTCAAAAAAACGACAATTGCCGAAAGACACCAAAGCACCACGTCCGGCGGAGAAGGGGAGTGTTCCCCTTCCCGCCGGACGGTCAGTTACCGAGTTACCGCTTGAGACTGAGCACTTCCTGCAGCATCTCGTCAGCCGTGGTGATCGTCTTGGAGTTGGCGGAATAACCACGCTGGGTGGTGATCATTTTGACGAACTGGGCCGCCATGTCAACGTTGGATTGCTCCAGGGAGTTGGCAAGGATCTTGCCGACGCCGGGGGCGCTGGCGTCGGAGAACAGGGGTTGTCCCGATTCCAGGGTCTCCTCGAAGAGGGTGCCCCCCGCCTTGGACAGGCCGGCCGTGGAGGAGAACTTGGCCAGTGCCACCTGGTAGAGCTTCTGAAGCTGGCCGTTGGAGTACACGCCGTTCACGTATCCCTTGTCATCGATGGTGATCTTGGTGAGGGTGCCCTGGTAGTAGCCGTCCTGGGTCTGGGAAGAGACCACCGACGAGCTGGCGTACTGGGTGGTGGCGCCGACACCCAGGTCGAAGAAGATCGGCTGGGGTGCGGCGACGCCACCCGCGAAGGTGATGTTCTGGGCCGTGCCGGCCAGGGGAGTCTGGGCGGTGAGGGCTCCGGTTGCATCGAAGGTGAGGGTCCCGTCGATGGGGGTGGTGGTGCTGCCTGGCGTGCCTGCCGCGGCGTCGGGAAGGATGACGTGCCAATCCCAAACGTTGTCGGCGGTCTTGCGGAAATATGCCGTGGCGGTGTGGGCATTGCCCTGGGAGTCGTAGACCGAAAGACTGGTCGAGAAGTTGGACGTGGCAACCGGGTTGGCGGGATCCCACGCCAGGGCCGGCGTGGTCTGGGTGGAATCCAGGTTCACCACGAACTTTACGGTGGAGGTCTGCTTCGGCGGCGTGGTGGCGAAGTTGGTCAGATCGATGGGCTTGAGCACGCCGTCGGCGAGCCCCGACGAGGGGATGATGCCGTATCCCATGACCTGATACCCCTCCGGGTTCACCAGGGTCTTGTCCTTGTCGAAGGAGAAGGCGCCGGCGCGGGTATAGTAGCGGCCGCTGGTGTTCTGGACCACGAAGAAGGAATCTCCCTGGATGGCCAGGTCGGTGCCGCTCTCGGTGCTCTCGAAGGAGCCCTGGGTGAACTGGTTTTCAACGGTCTGGATCTGGACGCCGCGGCCGATCTGGGAGCCGCCGCTGATGGTGCTGGAGAGGACGTCGGAGAAGAGCATCCGACCCTGCTTGAAGCCGATAGTATTGACGTTGGAAATGTTGTTGCCGATGACGGACATGGCCTCACCGTTGGCGTTGAGGCCGCTGATGCCGGTGTAAAGTGCTGATGTTACGCTCATTGATATGCCTCCGTGGGTACGACAGCGCTCCGGCTGCCGCCCGGGTTGACTGGAACGCCTCGGTCGGTCGGCGTCCCATGGGCCCCCGTGAAGGTCCGGCCCATTATTCGTTGTTCATTTCTTCCCTGCTCGTTCAGGTTCCCGATCCCTGGTCCCCGTTTCCTAGATGATCACTGCCGAATCAATGTTGGTAAACACATTTCCCTGCATGCTTGCCCGATCCATGGCCGTGATGACTGTCCGGTTTCTGACACTCACCACGAGGGCTGCGTCGCCGAGCATGATGAGCGACTCACGGCCACCCTTCTGGGCCACGCTCTCCACGGCTCCTTCCAGCCGCTTCAGGTCTGTGTCGCTGAAGGTGATTCCCCGAGACTGGAGCCGCTGCTGGGCATGGCTCGAGAACTTCACCTCCTGGGCCGGAAGCTTGCCGTCGAGAATCCTGGCAAACTCGCCCTGCTTGCCGGCCGGTTGTGCCGGCTGGGGTTGCGACTGAGAGCGACCGGGGTTGATGGGAAGCGGTTCGGGAAAATAGATGGAATCAATCATCCCAGAATCACGCTCCTTTCACAGAGAGTATGTTGCCGAGCGGTACATTGATGCCGCCGATGGTTATGTAGGGTTCCTCTCCCTCCAGCATGACCCCTTCGGCCCGGCCGAGGAGCAGCGGAGCGCCGTCAAAGGCCTCTCCCTTGGCGTTGGTCCCCGAGACGGAGAAGGTGTAGCGTCCATCCGGAAGCGCATTCCCTTTTTCGTCCTTGCCGTCCCACGTTATGGAGCCGTCTCCCGCCTGGGTGCTACCCAGAGTCAGGGTCCGGACAACGGTGTCGGTGTCATCCTTGATTTTGATGGTCACCTTCTGGGCGGTGGCGGGAAGCCGGTAACCCAAGGTCGGATTGGTGCCGCTGGTGAGCTTGATCAGGTTGCCGCTTGCCGTGATCTCCTTGCCGATGAACGAGACCGCCGAAAGGCTCGTCGCTCCGTTCACAAGATTGAGAAGATCAGAGAGGTTGCTGTTGGTGTTGTAGGCCTGTTCGACCTGGGTGAGTTGTGCCAGCTGTCCGATGAACTCCGTGCTGTCCTGGGGATTGAGCGGGTCCTGGTTCTGGAGTTGCGTTACGAACAGCTTGAGGAAGTCGTCCTTGTTCATGCCGGTGGACTTCTTCATGGCCGCTGCGGCCGCCGTGGTGTCGTTGGTAACGCCGTATACCACGTTGTTGTACCTCCTTTCCTTCTGTCAGAGCCTCACGTCGACGAGGCCGTTTTCGCGCCGGTCGGTAACGTAGTGGCGCGTGTCCTCCATTGTGGCTTGGACGTCCCCGTCGAGTTCTTCACCACGGGCGGAAGAGAAATGGGTTCCCCCCTGGCCTGCCTGCCCCCCTTCGCGGAAGAGCTGGTGCTCGAACCCCTGGCCGGTGCCGGTTGAGACGTCGAAACCGGTCATGGTCAGGTTCTGGCGTGAGAAATTCTCCTTCAGGTTGTCGAGATTGTTGAGGAGAATATCCCTTACCTGGCCGTTGGCCGCCACTACATCTACCTTGACCTGCTGGTCAGCCACCCGGACGTTGATCGTGAGCTCGCCCAGTTCCACCGGGTTGAGCCTGATTCTGATCCGGCCATTGCTGTTGGGCTCGCGGGTCGTGACGGCATCCCGAACCTGGGCCATGATGCTGTCGCGGAGCGAATGGGACGACTCCGACGTCGGCCTGGTTTCGGTCGGCTGGGCGGCAGAGGTCTTGCCCGCCTCGTGGGTAGCATGTCCGGAGACGACATCCTTCATCGCCGTGGACTCCTTGCCGGTGAACGCCTGGTCGTGGCCTTCGGCGAAGTGCTGCTCGCCTGAGCCGTCCCTGACGGTCACTTCCACGTCCAGCGCCTTGACCTGACTCCCGGTTGTTGCGTCAGCCCGGACTTCAACGGACCTGGGTTCGACCGGGTTGACGGTGTCGGCCTTGCCTGCCGGAATACCTTCCGCATGCCTGACGGGTATCCGATCGGGATAGGCAGCGGTTGGCCCCATGGTGCGTACCGGAGAACGGGTTTCCGCGGTCGCCTCCTCCGTCATGCCGACGGACTGTGGCGACTGCTCCGCTTTAGGGAGGATATCGGCTCCCGCCTGGCGGACCGGGGTCCGTTCGACGGCAACGTTCAGCACCTCCACCGGTTTTTCCGCCGCGCCTGCGTCAGCAACCGCTGCGGTTTGTCCGGCCGGGACGGAAGAAGCGGCTGCAACCGGCGCTTCCGTCGGCGCGGTCTGCACCATGGCGTGGGCCATAGTCGAGGCGAGCGGTTCGGCCACGGTCGTGGTGACCGGAGACGAAACCGGCGCAACGGGCGCCGCCGCTGCCGTTCCGGATGAAGAGACAGTGGATTCCGGTGCGGGTGCGGCCTCTGCGGGCAGAGGGAGCGGGATGGGCGGAACCAGGCTTGCCAGTGCGGCATCGGTGGCGGAAGGATTCTCTTGGTCCTGGTCCTGGTTCCGGGCGGCACTCTCAAGGGACCCGCTCGACGCATCCGGTACTTCCTGAGTGGCTGCGTTCGTCGTGACGGGTGGCATGAGCAACCCGGCAAAGAGCGAGGCGAAGAGACTGTCGTCGCCGGCAGGCAGGGCAGGGGCTTCAGACGGGATTCCGCCGGTCGGTATGACCTGCGGGGCGATCTGGAGCAACTGCATGATTTCCATACGTGTTCACCTCCTTTCGTGTGGGATGGAAACGCTGCAGAGAGCGCTTCCCAATGCCAAGCTATTCAGTTGTCAAGGAACTGACTCTCAAACAAAACGACGCACGGACGCAACCTGCCACGGCATTGCTGCCGGTGATGCATAGTGCGTCCGTGCGTCCTGACTGGCGCGGCGAGCGGCATTCCGTGCCTTCCCGCCTCCTGCTTCGTACGTCTACTTGGCCGCCAGGCTGTGGCGGGTCCAGCGCAGCGCCCGTTCCTGCTTCATCAGCGGCAGGAGCTTGGCAACGCGTTTCTGGTCCATCTCGTTCAGAATCTCGAGAACCTCTCCCTCATCCATCTTGTCGAGGAGTTGCGCCGCCTCGGCGGGTTTGAGGGCCTTGTACACCTTGAGCATCTTCTGGTAGTTGGCGCTCTGTACCTTTTTGCGGGCATCAAGGGAACGATCCAGGGCCGCCTTGGCCGACTCCAACTCCTTCACCCGGGCTTCGAGCTTGGCCGAAAGATTCTTCAGCTCCTGTTCCTTCACGGCCAGAGCCGCCTCACGGGCCGCCAGCTGCTGGCGCTTGGCCTCCACCAGGGCCATCTCGCCGACAACACTCTTGCCCGCTGCCGCTGCCGCGGGGGCCTGGGGCTCGCCGGCCGCCGGCTGGGCACCGGCGGGCGGCGCGGATACCGGCGGAGCCAGGAGGAGCACTCCCGACATCACCATAACCGTTGCCAAAAGCGACTTCTTCATTACCGTGCAACCTTCTGCAGCGCCATTTCGTCCAGAAAAGCCCGCTCGCGCTCGGCCATCTCCCGGCGGAAGGCAAGCATCTGCTTCTCCTTGAGGAGCTCAAGCGCCTTCTTGTCCTTGGCGGCGTCCATGAGATCCTCGCGCTTCTCGCTCATTTTCCGGTTCAGGTTGTCCACTTCGATCCGCTGGAACTGGATATCCATGTGCTTGCGGGCGAAGAAGTCCGCGTAGAGCTGCAGCTCATTGGCCGTGGTGCCGGCGGCCTGCTTGTTGTTGTACTCAACCCGGGCGCGGTCGGCCTCGGCCTCGTGCCGGCTCAGCACGTCGGAGGCATGTTCGAACTCGTGCCGGGCCGTGGCAAACTCCAGCTTTTTGACCTTTTCCACTTCCTTCCGGTAATTAAGAACCTGCTGTAACTGAAAACCGTGCTTGTGCGTCATGACGGGCTCCGGAACATGGCGGTTTCAGGAGAAATTCCCCCTGCCCCCTTCTTTTTGCAATCAGAGTGCCATCCCCTCGTCGAAGATATCGGCAAGTTCCGTTATCGACTGTTCCATTGAAACCCCGTCGTGGATTCCCTGGCGAATGAAGTTGACCATGCCGTCCATCTTGGCGATGGCATAGTCGATGGTCGGGTTCGATCCCGGCTTGTAGGCACCGATATTGATCAGGTCCTCGGCCTGGCGGTAGGCGGCGAGCAGCTCCTTGAACCGGGAGGCGAGCTGCTGTTGGCTCCGCTCGGTCACGTCGTTCATAACCCGGGAGGCGCTGGCCAGGATATCCAGGGGAGGGTAGATGGCCCGGGCCGCCAGTTCACGGTTCAGCACGATGTGGCCGTCCAGGATGCTCCGCATGGCATCCGAGATCGGTTCGTTGAAGTCATCCCCCTCAACGAGCACCGTGTAGAGTCCGGTGATGCTCCCGTCCAGAAAGCTGCCGGTCCGCTCCAGGAGCTTGGGCAGCGCTGCAAAGACCGACGGCGTGTATCCCTTGGTGGTGGGCGGCTCGCCGATGGCAAGCCCTACCTCCCGCATGGCCATGGCAAAGCGGGTGGCCGAGTCCATCATCAGCAGCACCTTCTTCCCCTGGGCCTGGAAATACTCGGCAATGGTGGTGGCGATGTAGGCGCCCCGCATCCGGACCAGCGGAGGCTGATCGGAGGTGGCCACCACGACCACGGACTTCTTGAGTCCCTCCTCCTGGAGGTCCTTCTCGATGAATTCACGCAATTCGCGCCCCCGCTCACCGATGAGGGCGATAACGTTCACGTCCGCCTCGGTATAGCGGGCGATCATTCCCAGCAGTGTCGACTTTCCGACACCGGACCCGGCCATGATTCCGACACGCTGCCCCTCGCCGCAGGTGAGCAGCGCATTGATCGCCCGGATACCCAGATCCAGCGGCTGGCGGATCGGCCGCCGCTTCATGGGGTTCACCGGATTGGCGTAGATGGGGTACTCTTCGCGGATGGCCAGGGGCCCCTTATCGTCGATGGGAACTCCGAGTCCGTCGATAACCCGTCCCAGCAGCCCCGGCCCCACGCCGAGCGATGCCTTTTTCCGCTTCACCGAGATAAGGCTGCCGAGCCCCACCCCGCGCAGCTCCCCAAGTGGCATCAGCAGCGTCTTGTTGTCGCGGAAGCCGACCACTTCGGCCGGGATGGGATCACCGTCATTGGGGTGGACGAGACAGAGTGTCCCGACCGCTGCATCGGGGCAGAACCCTTCAATGACGAGCCCCACTACCTGGGTCACCTTGCCGTGGAACCGAATCGGCTTCATGGCATCCACGGCGGCGAGATAGCGGGAAAGATCGATTCTAGACATCGTCGCGCGGTCTCTCTTCGCTTCCCTTGACCCAGGCGCCCTGTCCCTTGAAGGGGGCGATGGTTTCCTCGCCGCCAAAGGCGAGATCGGGGCGGGAATCGGCATCCGGCGAAACTGACGGCTCCACGGGAGCGCTGCGCTCCTCCAGCAGCGAGCGATAGATCTCGTCCAGTTGTGCTTCGATCCGGGCATCCACCGTGCCGGTGGCGGTCTCCACCAGACATCCCCCCGGGCCGATGGATTCATCGGGGGCGAGGGTTATGGCCGACCCTTCGCCGAGCCCCGCGAGGAACGCCTGGCGGTTGGCCGAGACCTGTGTGTAATCATCGGGGTTCAGGCGGACCACCACCCGGTCCCGCTCGGTGCATCCCCCCACCGCCGCGGCAACAATGGCCGCCAGAACCTGGGGGTCCTGGGCCACCTCCCGCTGGACGATCTTGCGGGCAATCATCACCGCGAGCCGCAGCAGATCCTCCTCGCTCTCCTTCATGACGCGGCTGCGCAGCCCGGTCAGGGCGGCGACACCGTCCCGCAGGGACTTGAAGACATTGGCGAGTCCCCGTTCCGCCTGGCGGCGCCCTTCGTCCATGCCGTTGCGGAAGACCTCGTCCACCCGCGCCTGGAGTTCGTCCTCGGCCAGCACCACCTTCCCCTCGAGATTGAACGGGACGACCGGATCCGGATCGGGTTCCTCCGCCGACTGAAGCCCGGGCAGTGGTACCGGCGTACCCAGGGCAAAGGGGACGAAGCCGTCTGCTTCCGGCGGCAGCTCCTGAGGCGCATCCGCGGCAATGAAGCCGAAGCTGTAGCTGCGGATGGCCTGGTTCGGCGACTGGTCAACCTTGATGATGCGGGAGGCCTTAGACGAGGACATCGTCGCCTCCGCGTCCTGCAAGCACCACCTTGCCCTCTTCCTCCATCCGGCGGACGATCTTGATGATCTCCGACTGCCCCTTCTCAACGTCCGACAGGCGGACCGGGCCCATGACCTCCAGGTCCTCCTTGATCATCTCGGCGGCGCGGCTGGAAATGTTGCGGAAGATCTTGTCCTTGATCTCGTCCGGCGCGGTCTTCATGGCAAGGGTCAGGGTATCGTTGGAAACCTCCCGCATGATTGCCTGGATGGAGCGGTCGTCCAGCTTGAAGATGTCCTCGAAGGTGAAGAGGTGCTTGCGGATGACCTCGGCCAGGGGCGGGTTGAGGGTGTCGAGCTTTTCGAGGATCTGCTTTTCCTTGCTCCGGTCCAGGTGGTTGAACATGTCAACGACCTTTTCGACGCCGCCGACCTTGTAGCGCTGGACGCCGCCCATGGCGGTCAGCTCCCGCTTGATGACCTCGTCGATGTCGGCAAGAATCTCGGGCGAGACCTGGTCGACGTCGGCAATCCGCATCACCACCTCTGCCTGGAGCCCCTGGGGCAGCATGGAGATGATTTCGCTGGTCTGCTTGGCCCTCAGCTTGGCCAGGATGACGGCGATGGTCTGGGGATGTTCCTGGGAAAGGAAGTTGGCAATGGATTTAGCGTCGAGATTGGCGAGGACGTCAACCATGTCGCCAAAGCTCGACGACTGGAGCTCCTTAAGCAGGATCTCCGCCTTCTGAGGCCCTAGAGTCTGCTCGAGAATCTTGCGGACGAATTCTTCACCCTGGGAGAAAATGCCCGTATCGGGGTTGGTGAGGGAGGAGTACTCCGTCACCACGTCCTGGATGACGTTGCGCGGAACATGGCCCAGGGTAGCCATGCTCTTGGATATCTTCTTTATCTCGTCGTCGTCCAGGTGTTCAAATACCTTTGAGGTCGCTTCGGGACCCAGATAGAGGAGCAGTATGGCCGCCTTGTCGGTTCCTGTCATGGATTCGAGCCCTATTCCTCACCCTTGTCTCGCAGCCAGTTCTGGATGATCTGGGCCGCCTGATAGGGTTCCTGCTTGATCTTGTTGATGAGCTCCATCTGGCTCACGGTCTGGTTGCCGATCTGCAACCGATGGATCTCTGCAATCTGGTTGAGGGCATCCTCGGACGCGGGAATCGGCTCGAAGGAAGTGCTCTTTTCCGGCTTGAGGGTCTTCAAAAGCGGCCGCACCACGAAAAGGAGGAGCGCCAAGAAGCCGAAGCCAATCAGGCCGTTCTTCAGCAGGGAGAGGAAAATGGGGGCGTTCCACCATTTGTCGGCCTCACCGGCCCCGACATCACCCGTATCCTGGAACGGAATATTGACAACCGTCACCTGATCGCCCCGCTCTGCATTGAATCCGACCGAGCTTTTCACCAGGGAGTCGATCTTCTGGAGTTCGTCCGGCGAACGGGGCGTGTACTTGGGCTTTGCCTCTTTACCGTCCTTGCCGGGTGCGGAAGCATCATACTTGCCATCCACCAGGATTGCCACCGAAACCTTGGAAAGGGTCCCCACCGGCTCGATGGTGCGGGCGGTGGCGCGGCTCACCTCGTAGTTGAGGGTCTCGTCGTTCTTGCTGCCGCCGCCACTGGCCCCTGCGGGCTGGCCGGCCGTGCGCCCCAGGTTGGTCTGCACGCCGGGCACCCCACCCGTGACCGTCGAACCGTCTTGCTTCTCCTCGGACCGCTGCTCGCTGCGGACCACGGTCTCGGGGTCGTATTTTTCCTCGTAGCGCTCCACCTGGCGGAAATCGAAGACCGCAGAAACCCGGGCCACCGACCTGCCGGTACCCACCGCTTTGTCAAGCAGCGACTGGAGACGCTCCTCGGTACTCCGTTCATAGGCCCGCTGGACCTCCTGCATGGAGGCGGTCATCTTGCCTGCGGCATCCCCGGGGGTGTTTTTGGACAGGAGCTTGCCCTTCTGATCGAGAACCGTCACATGCTCCGGGTTCATCCCCTCAATGGCGGATGCAACCAAGTGAACGATCCCCTGTACATCGTTTTCACGAAGCTGGCGCTGCCCCTTCACCTTCAGGACCACCGAAGCCGTGGCCGGCTTTTCGTCCTCCTTAAAGAGCGACTTCTCGGGAATCACCAGGTGCACCCGGGCCTGCTCCACCCCGGAAATCTGGCTGATGGTACGGGACAATTCACCCTGGAGAGCCCGCTGGTAATTGAGTTTCTGGACGAAATCGGTCATGCCGAAATTCTTTCGGTCGAATATCTCGAATCCGACCCCTCCACCTTGAGGCAGGCCGTCGGAGGCCAATGAAAGCCGCAGATCATAGACCTTGTCGGAGGGGACAAGGATCGCCTTGCCGTCGGCGGCGATGCGGTAGGGGACCTTCTGCTCCTTGAGCTTGGTCACGATCTCGCCGGCATCCTCGCTCGTCAGGTTCGTGAAGAGGGGGCGATAGTCCGTCCGGTTCGCCACCAGAATCAGGATGGTGAAGGCAATGACCGACAGGCCGACAACGCCTCCCACCACCCAACGCTTGGCCGGTGGCAGTGCCATGAAAGGCTGGATCAGTTTGTTCAGGGCTTCAGGCATGAAGTACTCCGGCGGGTGTCAGGGCTAGACCTGCATCCGCATAACTTCCTGGTAGGCCTCGACCGCCTTGTTCCGCACCTGACTCAGGAACTGAAACGAGATGGACGACTTTTCCATGGCGATCATCACCTCGTGAAGCCCCTTGGATTCGCCGGATACGAGTCCCTTGATGGCGGTGTCCGACTGGGCCTGGAGCTCGCTTACCTTGGAAACCAGTTCGCCGAAGAATTTGCCGCTATCAGCGGCCAGGTTACCGGGTTTCGCCTCACCGGCGGCCGAAGGGAAGGCCTGGCCTATTCCTAATCCGCTCTCGATTCCGTCTATCACATGGTCCTCCTAAAAAAATCTTAAAGTTTCGTCGACTTTTGCCGACACGTTCTCATATGGGGGGCTGTGTCGAGCCCCTTTTTTGCGTCAAAAAAAAGAACGCGACCTACCGCGAGCCGATCTCCAGGGTCTTCAGAGCCATGTTCTTGGCCGCCTGCATGGCGGTCACGTTGGCCTCATAGGCCCGGGTCGCGGCGATCATGTCAGCCATTTCCTCGACCACGTTCACATTGGGAAGGGCCACATATCCCTTGGCATCGGCATCGGGATGGCTCGGGTCGTACTGCAGCCTGGGCGGATTGGGGTCTTCCACGATGCCGGTCACCTGAACCCCCTGAGGAGCATTCTTGCGCATCCGGTCGAGGGCGGCGCGGAACCCCTCGCCCACTTGGGTGGCGGCGAATACGGCATCTTTTCGCTTATAGGGGCCTCCCTCGGCGGTACGGGTGGAGTTGGCATTGGCCAGGTTGGCGGAGATGAGGTTCATCCTGGTCCGTTCGGCGGACAGGGCGGAAGAGCTGACCTGCATTGCGCTGAAAAAGTCCATGGCTACTGTCCTTTGATGGCGTATTTCATGCCTTCGAACTTCTTGGTCAGAATCTGGATCGAGGCGTTGTACATGATCTGGTTCTCGGCCATGCGGCTCATCTCGGCCTCAAGCTCCACCCCGTTGTTGTCGCGCCCGGGAGTCGGGGCCGGTGTCTCGATGACCGTTCCCTCGACGCTCTGAACGGAGGCGGCCTGCCCCTTCAGGGGGATGTGCCGGGGATGCGTCGTCGTGGGACTCCCCGTCTTGCTGCCCTTGAGGGCGGTGCCCAATTCCTTTTCGAAGGAGAGGGCCTTGGGTGTGTAGTTTGGGGTTTCGGCATTGGCCAGGTTGGCAGAGATCATGGTATGGTTCCTGGCCCTCAGGTCAACCGCCTTGGCCAGGGAGTTTATGGTCGTTCCGAACATAGAGTCGACAGGCATCTCGTTCCTCCTTTGTCTCCCGCATTGCGGATAGAGCAAAAGCCGTACCAGCTTTTCCAGACCGCCTACTATCCTGTAATCAGGGGCAAACGGCACTTTCCCCAGGCACCCACGTCAAAAGTTTGAACCAAAAACGGTCAGACCGGCGTCATTCTCTCATTCTCATCCCCAAAGAAAGAGGGAGCGCCTCCGTGCTCACTCTTAGGCGGCCACCCTGGGATCCAGGTCATCATTTTGACTTGCGGACCATTCCCGTGAGCTCCATATCGGCAAGGAGGCGCGATGCCATATCCCGCCAATCAGGGTCTTTGCCCTCCTTGACCACTGTCCTGAGATAGTGGGCAGCCTCCTCGTAACGTCCTTCGGAGCGGGCGATTTCGCCCAGTTTGTAGAGGAATGGATCCCGCTCTTCGGGAGAAGCCTCGCCGGCGGCCCGCAGTATTTCCTTGGCCCCCTTGCGGTCACCCCGCGACAGCCGCGCGGTTGCAGCCACGTAGCTTGCATCGGCGGCCAGCGGCGACGACATTTCGCGACGCCGGAGCTCGGCCAGGAAGAGGAGCATGGCCCGCTCGGCATCGCGCCGGTTGCCGGCGGCGTCCAGGGACTTGCCCAGATAGTAAAGGCTCTCGGCATACTCGGGCCGTGTTCCCGACGCCAGCATCCCAGACAGCCGGCCCACCACCCGCTGGAAGTCTCCCCGGTTATACTCGACTGCAGCAAGCTCCTCCCTGAACCGCTGCACCCATGGGTGGGCCGGGAATCGCTCCACAAATTCACCCGCGGCCTTCTCCATGAGGGCGGGGTCTCCCAGCTGCTCGGCATCGTGGAGAATCCTGCGATAGAGCTCGGGGGCGTGCGCCCGGTTTTGTTCGCGGATGGCGAGATTCGCGTACAGGCCGACCTCCTCCTTGATCCTTCCCAGATCGCCGAAAGCGGCGGACAGGTTCTTGATGAAATCGTCCTCGGCCAGGACGCGGCCAAGATAGTCCCGGTTCTCCAGGGCGAGCTTCACAAGGGCTTCGTTGTCACCGGCGCGGGCGACCCGGCGGTAGACCGGCACCAGGAGCTCCTCACGCATCCCCTTGGCGATGCTGACATACATCCCGCGTGGAAATTTTTTCTCGTATTCAGCCACCCGGCCAAAGGCCTGATCGGCATCGCCATAGAGGGAGAGCAGCAGAGCCGCCTTGAATAACCCCTGTTCGCGCAGGCCGAAATCAGTGCCCCGCTCATAGATCTCCAGGTAATCCTTCACCAGCGGGCTGTACGCTGCGGGCTCCAGGGCAAGCAGCCGGCGATCGGCGAGCTTCATCCGGGCCTGCCAGCTCCCCTTGCTGCCGGTAAAATTGTCGGCAACGTTGCGGTAGATGGCCATCGCCTCCTGGTCCTTACCCTGTCGCGCCAGGATGTCGGCCATGCGCACCAGGAGCGCCGGCGCGTACTTTTTGTCGGCCAAGCCGGCGATGAGCGATCCGAGCAGCCGGCGACCGCCCGCCAGATCGCCGCTACGGGCCACGCTGTCGGCATAGCAGAAGGCCGTGGCCGGCGATCGGGTGAGGAAGACGGGCCACTGGCGCTCCGCCTCGCGAAAAAAACGAAGGGCATCCCCGTACTTCTGAAGAAGGTAGCTGGCTTCCCCCAGCCGGTAGAGGGCCAAGGGGCGGCCGGGAGAGTCGGCGCCTATCCCGGCGAAGATCTCGGCGGCCTCGCTGCCGTTGCCTTCATAAAGGGCAGCCTCGCCAGCCGAGATCAGCGCGACTTCGGCGGGGGGGACCATCGCTTCGAGCACCCGCCGGTCGGTGGGGGTAAAGGGAATCTCTGACTTAAACGGCGGATCGAACGTGGTGATGAGCTGCTCAACCCCTACCTTGATCCCCTCGCGACCCTGGGCGAGAGGAGGCGAGCGGCGGGGGGCCAGCGACGCTCCCACATCGAGAGAAACAACGCCGACGCCGGGCGAGGTTGAGACGCGTACACCCCGGGGGTCCCCCTTGATCGTTACCGTTACCATAAGGTCATTACCGCGCGGCGCCACGACCACCCCTTCCACATGCGCATCGCGGTAGCTCCGCAGCTTCTTCCAGCGGCCGCCGGCCGTGTTGCTGAAGACCAGCCGAACCCTGTTTCCCGAGAGCTGGTGCAGAACAGGGGCAGGATCGCGCTCGAACGCCATGGAAAGTCGGGTAAATCCCCCGTGGCCGCGCACCCCCATGCGCAGCAGACGGTTGTCCGGGCCGGTATCGGCGCCGGACGTGGCAAACGCGGGCAGCGGCAGCAGGACCAGTGCACAGAGCAGCAGCTTGACGATGAAACGAATCATGACATGGACACCTTTTGCGGCCCCGGCACAGGGGAGCCGGATGACGGGATAGATTTCCCCGGACATATCAAGGCAAAAGCCGTGCCGTAACATTGGGTACATGCAACAGGGCGAACAAGGGGGATTTGGATGGGTCAGCGGGGTCAAGCGTCAAAGGGAGGGCGACAGCGGGTCACAATTTTGACACAAACAGGCAGTACGTCAGGCGGCTTTCAGAAACTTTGCCACCTTGGCCACCACCTCGTCGGACTGGTAGGGCTTCACGATAATGTCACGGGCGCCGTACTTGACCGCCTTGAGGACAGCAGAGCGCGTCCACTCCCTGGCGCACATAATGATGGGGAGGGTATCTCCCTGGGCAATCGCCTTGATCTTGATGCAGACCGCCATGTCCCGGTCGTCGCCGTTGTGGATGCCCAGAACCACGAGCCGCACCCCGCCCTGGTCGAATATCTCCCTGATATCCGCGTCAAGGCCCGCCTCCACCGGCTCGTACCCTTTTTCCTCCAGCAACTCGCGGATGCGCTGACGGTCCGACTCATCATCCTCCAGGATGAGGACCCGCCGGCAGTTTTCATCCACCGGCCGAGGCACGCCGGCTGCGGCGGCCGCAGGTTCCTGCGCCGCCTCGCCATCGGCCTCGGTTCCGACCTCGACTTCCTCGGCATCATCAGGTGCGTCTACGGCCTCAGTCGCGGTTTCTTCAACCGGCGGCTCGGGCTCCTCCACGGGAGGATCGAACAGCAGAGCCAGATCCATGGGGATGAGAATGTCGAGGTTTCCCATCTCCATTCCGCTCAACTCCATGCGGCCGCGGAAGAGGAGGTACTCACCGTCGGGAACCGGCTCGGTTTCGGTCAGCTCGGTACTTTCAGGAATGAATTTCTTCGGGGGGACGACCTTCAGGTGAACCTTGTTGCCGAAGGAAGGCTGGAACACCGAGTTGAACGAGCCCACCACCTGGTTGACGATCTCGGAAAAGGCATCCACATCGTCATTTTCCATGATGGCGAGCCGGCGCTTTTCATTGATCCGCGCCGTGGGAATGCCGAGCAGGAAACCGCTCATGCAGATCGCATCGCGGAGGCCGAATACTACGTGAAATTTGCCCGCATAGTCGCCGCTGGCCGTCACCTCGGCCACGAAGCAGACGTCATCCATGTCGCAGAAGTACGTCTGCCGGTTAGTGGCAATGCGGTCGGCCTCGTCGATGACGAGTTCCTGCCCCAGCAGTATGCCGCTGTCTTCGGCGGCTTGCCGGAACGAATTGTTGACGACGTCGGTGAGTGTGCCGAAACCTTCCATGGTCGGAAAAAGCTCCTGCTTGACTTAGGCTTCCTTCTGAAGTTTGAGGCCCACCAGGAACCGCGCATCGTCAATGATAAAAGGGATGATGACGCAGTCGCTGTCTGCCATGGCGTTGAGCGTGTACTCCTCGCCCGAAATAACGGTGGGCACCGACAGGTGCAGGTCCGTCCCACCCTTCGAGAGTGCCATCTTCACATAGCCTCCGAGCATGTTGGCGATCTCGCCCAGGGCGTCGTTCACGTCCTCGCCCACCTCTTCCACCTCCATACCGAGCATATTCGAGGTGACCTTGAGGGCGAGCTCCAGAGGGCAATGGATCGAGAGAATCCCCGAGTAGGTGCCCGCCAGACCCACCATGCCGGTGACACTGCAGTGGAACGTGGTAACGGGCTCCCTCAGCGGGTACTGGTCCTGGGGCTCCATCATCACCATGGTGCCGAAGACTTCTTTTGTCGCCCCGATGATATAGCCGGCGAGTTGCTCCTCGCTCAACTTGCTCGACGAGGCCACATCGGAGTTAAGACTCATAGGAGACTCCCGAGTTTCTCGTTGAGCTGGTCCGGAGTGAACGGCTTCTTGATGCTGTCACTGGCACCGCTGGAAATGGCTTCCTTCAGGATATCCTCCCCACCTTCGGTAGTGATCATCACGATGGGTGCCTTGTGGCCGTTGGCCCGGGCCTGCTTGATGAATTCAAGGCCATCCATGTTCGGCATGTTGATGTCGGAAAGGATCAGATCCACGCTTTTGCCGGAAAGGACGTTGAGCCCTTCGATCCCGTCACCCGCCTCGAAGATCTCGTCCACGGGCAGCCCTGCCTGTCGGAGCGAGCGGGAAATGATTTTTCTCATGGTCGAAGAATCGTCCACGATGAGTACGTTGGCCATTGGTGCCTCCTTCATTCGATGGTTTTACGTGTATTCGTGCTCGCACGGCAGGCCGGCGAGTCAAAAACTTGAACGTGCCCGTCAACTCCTCACAGGGCGGGACTTCACGGACACGTCCGACTGCTATGCATACTTTGTTCCAGCCTGCACGACAGGAGGCTAGGAAACCCCTTTGCCATTCAGATACACGCCGTATTTCTTGTCGTCTCCCTGGATATGCTTGGAAAGCCAGTCGCGCAGGAAGGTCATGACGTTCTGGGTCAGCACCGCCTTGCCTTCCTGGAACTGCTTCTGCAGATCGAGCACCTGCATGACCAGAGCGTTATGCTCCTTTTTGTGGGCTTCGAAGTCAGGGTAGCCGTACTGCTTCATAATCCGCTCTTCCGCGGCGAAGTGAGTCTGAGTGTACTGGATGAGAGACTTCAGGATGTCCCCCATCACCTGGTTCCCCTTGCCGGCCTTCATGGCGTCGAACAACTGATTCACCATGTCCACCAGCTTTTTGTGCTGGTCGTCGAACTGCTTCACCTTGACGCTGAGCGAGTCACTCCACGAGATCAATGCCATCCGTCCACCTCCGAATAAATTGAAACGCCATGGTTAAGGTTATCGGCACAACCGTTGGAAACTTTAACAGAATATGTCGTGGTGAAACAATGTACCGACTACCACCCCTGAAACATCCATACAAAGGACGGAGCCCCTCGGCAGTGCATCGAGGGGCTCCGGAAGCGCGGCGATCAGACGCTGAGCTTGAATCGTCCGACGATCTGTTTGAGCTGATCCGAAAGCTCGGCCAACCCTTGGGCTGCCTCGGCTGAATCAGCGACGCCCTTTGCCGTGGTCTCGATAATCTCGGTTATCTGCATGACATTGGTGCTGATCTCAGTGGTGACACGGGTCTGGTCCTCAGCAGCTGCGGAAATTTCCCCCACCTGGCAGTCGAGCGTGCGGAACTGTTCGAGAATGGTTCGTATCGCCTCGCCAGAGCGGGCGGCCTCCTCGGAGCCGAGTTCCACCTCTTTGACCCCCTGCTCCATGGCAAGCACCGCACCCCTGGTTTCTCCCTGAATCCCTTTGATCATCTGGGAGATCTCCCGCGTAGCCCGGGACGTCCGCTCGGCAAGCGCCCGCACCTCGTCCGCCACAACGGCAAAACCACGGCCCTGCTCACCGGCCCGGGCCGCCTCGATCGCGGCGTTCAGGGCCAACAGGTTCGTCTGGTCGGCGATGTCCTCGATGGTGGAAATAATCTCTCCGATCTGGTTGCCGCGGGCACCCAGGCTTTCCACGGTCCGGGCCGAGTCTTTGACCCGCTCGGCGATCCTGGCCATGATGTCGACAGTCTTCTCGACAACGACCGCGCCAGTCTGGGCGGAGTCGTTGGCCCGCCGGGAGCTTTCGGCAACAGTGCCGCAGTTGTTTGATATCTCGAAGGTGGATGCCGCCAGCACCTCGCTGGACGAGGCCACGGTGTTCACCTGCGTGGCTGCCGCCTCGGCACCGTGTGCCATTTGCTCAGCATTGGCCTGGAGCTCGTAGGAAGCCGACGCCACCTGGAGGGTGCCCTGGGAAACCTGGGAGATAATGTCGTGAAGCTTTTCCACGAAATTGTTGAACGAAACGGCCAGGGTTCCCAGCTCGTCTCTGGACTGGAGTTCAATACGCTTGGTCAGGTCGCCGTCGCCGTCGGCAATGTCGCGCAGGCGGTCATTGATCAACCGAAGGGACCTGAGAAGGTAAATGGCGGTGGACGAAATGCTGACGAGCATGACCACGGCCACCAGCAGCACGGCGCCGAAGATCTGAAGGCGGATGGCGGCGATGCTCCTGTCCATCTCCCTGGCGGCGCCCTGGTAGGCAACACCCACCTGTTTGGGGATGTAATTGTCGAGCAGTGGTTCGAACTCGTTGAGGATATCGCGTAACTCTTCCCGGGTTTCGGCCAGTTCAGCGCCCTGGAAGTTGCTTCCCTGGGCCACGGAGGCAAGCTCCTGGAACTGCTGCACATACTGGGTAGCGAGCTTGCGCGCGTTTTCGGCCCACCCCCTGATCTTCGGATCATCCGTATTCTTTAGGATGACGTCCAGCTCCTTGTTAACCTGGTCAACCGCTTGCTTGACCCGCGGAACCCACTTGTCCTGCTTGCGGTCAAAGAACTCGGCCTCGTATTCCCTGGCCTTGAGCATGGCTATGTTGCCGCGCAATGCCGTGTTGTTGATCAGGGTGAGCCGGTCCATGAGCTCCTGCTGTCGGTGGACCTTGGTGAAGCCGACAACCATGAACACAATGATGACCACCATGCCCAGCAGGGTAACCCCTACCGTCATTCCCATTCTCTGCTTGATCGTCAGTTGCATTGCAGGCATCTCCTCTGCGGCGTTTTACCGGTGACACATACGGTAATACACCCCGCTATTTGGCGTACTATTCCGACCATCGAGAAGACACCGAATAAAACTGAGACATGCAAGCATGCCCGGTTACTGCTCTTTGTCATGCTGAAAGCCGGAATGTCATGACAATATTTTGCAATTGTTCAGCCAAATCTGCGAGCTGCCCTGCGGCTCCGGCAGATTCCTGCGCACCGCGTGCGGTTTCATGGGCCGTATCGGTGATGGCCTGGATGCTGCCACTGATTTCGGTGGTGGTGGAGGTCTGCTGCTCGGCCGCGGTGGCTATCTGGCTGATCTGGAGCGAAACCGAGCCGATCTGCTCCAGGATTTCCCGCAGAGCCGCCCCCGAACGGGCCGCCTCGCCCGTGCCCTTCTCCACCTCGCGCACTCCTTCATCCATGGATGCCACTGCCCCGCGGGTTTCGTTCTGGATTGCCTTGATCATCAGGGCGATCTCGCGGGTAGCCCGGGTGGTCCGCTCGGCCAGCGCCCGAACCTCGTCGGCTACCACCGCGAAGCCGCGACCCGATTCACCCGCCCGCGCCGCTTCAATGGCGGCATTGAGTGCCAGAAGATTCGTCTGGTCGGCAATATCCTCAATCGTGCCGATGATCTCGCCGATCTGGTCACTGCGGGAACCGAGACTATCAACCGTGCGGGCCGCATCCTTGACCCGCTCGGCGATGCGCCCCATGACGCTGACGGTCTCCTGGACCACCGCGGCTCCGCTCTCGGCCGTTTCGCTCGCATGACGGGCGCCGTCGGCAAGGGAGACGCAGTTGCCGGCGATTTCCATACTCGTGGCGGCCATCTCCTCGCTGGCCGTTGCCACGGTGGCTGCCTGACCGGCCACATTCTCTGCCGCTTCCGCCATCTGGCGCGACGCCTCCTGGACTTGGCCCGCCGCAGCGGCTACCTGCAGGGCGTTGTTGGCAACCGTGCCCACGATGCCCTGGAGTTTCTCCACAAACCTGTTGAAGGCGCAGGCCAGTTCGCCTGACTCGTCTTCCCGCTCCACCGCGATCCGCCGGGTCAGGTCTCCCTCTCCCTCGGCGATGTCCTGCAGGCTGGTCACCGCGTGCCGCAGGGGCCGAACCACGCCGAGCCCCACGGAAAAGGCCAGCGATAGGGCAAACAGGCCAAAGAGCGCCGTCCCACCCAGCACTACCCAGCGAAGCCTGGCCATGTCGGCACGCACGTCATCCACGTAGATGCCGCTGCCGATGACCCATCCCCAAGGTTCGTACAACTTCACGTACGAGATTTTTTCCACCGGCTCGCCGGCTCCCGGCTTGGGCCAGAGGTAGGGAACGAATCCCTCTCCCTTCTCCCGGCAGACCTTGGCAAACTCGCGGAAGAGGTAGGTGCCGCGCGGGTCCTTGTTGCCGGACAGATCCGTGCCGTCCAGTTCGGGCTTGATCGGGTGCATGATCATCCTGGGCGCCAGGTCGTTGATCCAGAAATACTCCTTGCCCTGATAGCGGAGTTGTTTGACATGGTCGATGGCCCGTTTCCGGGCCTCTTCCTCGGTGATCTCCCCGCGCTTGGCACGTTCTCCCAGGTCGGCCACGAGGTTGTAGGCCACCTCAACCACGCTCTTTGTTTTCTCCTTCTTGCCGTCCATCATCTTTTCGCCGATGAGCGGCAGAAGTGCGAAAAAGACGAGGGCTGCGATGAGAACGACCGTAATACCGGAGATGGTCATGATCTTCGGCAGGATGCCCCAGTTGCGGTATCGCTTGATCTCCATGGACGACTCCTTTTCGCTCCGGCGCCGGCCGGACGACAGACGTATTCCCTAAGGGTGCGTACAAGTTAGTATCGACCAAAATGGCTGTGACTTTAGCTGACAAAGCGCAATTACGGGAAAACTTGTGGAGGGAAAACGTACCGGCGGGAACCGCACCCGGCCGGATGAAGCGAAAGGCTGCGGCCGGGACGGAGGGGGTGCCCCGTCTCGCGGCCGCTTAAGCCATAATGAGGTACCGAGAGTGAAAATCAGGGACGGGAAGGCAGCCTGTACTCAGAACAGGGCCCTGACCACCTGTGCCGGGGCACCCTCGCGGAGGGAGTAGCAGACCCGGGCGCCTTCGCGCCGGGCCTCCAGGACACCGTGCTCCCGCATCACCTTAAGGTGCTGGGAAACTACCGCCTGGGGCATGCCGAGGCACTCCCAGATATCCTTGACGCAGGCGCACTCGCGCGCGAGCCCCGCCGCGATCCGCAGCCGCACCGGATGGCCGAGGATGCGCAGCAGCTGGGCCGATATCTCATAGTCTCGTGTCAGCTCTTCATTCATGGTCATCACCTCACGAACGTGGTCAACGGGTGACCGGAAACCCGTTGCGATACCAGCCGACGATGCCGTCGTGCATGTTGTAGACTTCTCCGTATCCCCGCTGGGCCAGGTAGCCGGCCACGAGTCCCGAGCGGGAGCCCACGGCGCAATAGACCAGCACCGGCCTCCCCCTGGGGATTTGTGCGATGCGGCGCTCCACCTCGTTGATGGGGATAAGCACCGACCCGGCCAGGCGGGCCTGACGGTATTCGTCAGGGGTCCGCACGTCCAGGAGAAAGACGTCGCGTTTCCTGTCAAGCAGCGTCTTGGCCTCGGCCGAACCGATGTTGCGGTAGGGCGCAGCCAGGGCAGTGGCGGCGAGCAACGTCACCATGAGCACGGCAATGATGAACTTCCTGATCATGAAAGATCCTTTCCTTGCGTTCAGACTTCCAGGGTGTATCCCACCGCAGACGGGTGAAACCGGCCGGGGAATTCGTGCATGAGCCGGGCAGCGGCAGCGAAGCCGGTACAGTGGCTTCCCACGAGCTTGTGTACTCCCAGCTCCCGCAGGGACTTCACTGTTTCATCCAGTTGCTCCCGGCCACAGAAGCCGAGATGGGTACCGCCGATGACCGTGTGCACCATGGACTCGCCGGTGCATTCCAGCGCCCATCGGGCCGTGTTGACCACTCCCGCATGGCAGCACCCCAGCAGCAGCACCAGCCCCCGCTCCGTACGGATCACCAGGGACTGATCATCGCGAACCGGGTCGGGCCGGCAGCCCGCCTCATCACAGAAAAGCCCCGCGTCGCCGGTCTCGAAGGCGGTCGTGCGGGGAACCTCGCCGGTCAGGTAGAGGCCGGGGCCGATCTCCCGGAACCGGGAGTCGAAATCGTAATGCGCTCCCTGCCCCTGCAGAAACGCCTCGTCAAAGGGGATCCCTATGGAGAGAGGGTCCCCCGTATCCTTCACCCGATAGCGGGGAGTGAAGATCCCGGGGTGAGCCAGCACCGTCTTGCTCCCGCATGTGCGCAGGAGAGGCCAGAGGCCGCCGGCGTGGTCGTAATGACCGTGAGAGATGACGACGCGGGGAACGGCGGCCAGATTGCGCCCCAGGCGCTGGGCATTGCGCAGGAGTGTTTCTCCCATCCCCGTATCGAAGAGGAGCGAGCCCCCCTCCCACTCCACCAGCGCCGCGAACCCGTGCTCACCCAGGGTGCCGGACACCGGCCCCACCGTATTGTCGCAGAGAATCGTGATCCGGCGGGTCATCTGTCGCAGCACCCCTTGGGAAACTTCGGCACTCCCAGTTTTTCAAGGAAGTACACCATGGGGCACCAGTTGGTGAAGCCCGACTGGAAGAGGTTCAGCCCGACAAAAGCGGTGAACCAGAGCCAGTTGGGGTTGTGGAAGCGGGCGAGCGCCAGGGAGAGCATGATGAATGCGCCGGCGATAATCCTGAGCATTCTGTCGATGTACATGGGTATCCTCCGTTTTACTCTTCCAGTAATTCCGCCGCCTTTTTGGCCACTTCACCGGTAAGGACCGCGCAGCCGCCCTTTCCCTTGGCGTTTTTGGTGGCGATGCGACAGCAGGTTGCGCCGTATTCGTGCCTGAACCAGTCATGGAGTTGGCGGGTGAGACGGTTCACCCGTCGCTTGCCCTCCCTCACCGCCAGCCCGAAGGCCATAGTTCCCCCGGAAACCGCTCCACACAGACAACCGGCATTGGAGCCGCCGCCGAAGCCGGCCGCCACCCGGACCACGTCCTGGGGCGTTTCGGGTGAATAGGCGTTGCGCATCGCCATGAGCACCGCTTCGGCGCAGTGCATCCTGCCCGTGCGGTAGAATCCCTCCGCGTCGAGCCCGACCTGCTCGGCAAGCGAGTCGGCCGGTGCGTTATCCTTTTTCTTCAACCAGAACATCCGAGTTCCTCCGTTTTTCCTTCCAGCGCTCCACCAGGAAGTAGACGATCGGGATCGTCACCCGCGACAGGGTAGTGGAGGCGATCTCCCCGAACATGAGCGCCAGGGCGAGGCCCTGGAAAATGGGATCGAAGACGATGACGAAACTTCCCACCACCACGGCCGCTCCGGTCAGGAGCATGGGCCGGAACCTGACCGCTCCGGCCTCGATGATGGCCTCATCGAGGGGGAGCCCCTCCCGTCGTTTCATCTCGGCGAAATCAATCAGGATGATGGAGTTGCGGACGATGATGCCTGCCAGCGCAATGAAGCCGATCATGCTCGTGGCCGTGAAGAACGCCCCGAACAGGGCGTGCCCCGGCAGGATGCCGATGAGGGTGAGCGGAATCGGCCCCATGATGACCAGCGGCGTGGTGAAGTCCTTGAACCAGGCAACCACCAGCAGGTAGATCATGATCATAACCGCGCCGAAGGCGAGACCCAGATCCCGGAAGACCTCGTAGGTAATGTGCCACTCGCCGTCCCACTTGATGCCGGGGCGCTCCTCGCTCCAGGGCTGGGTGGCTGCCCGCTGCTCGATCCGGTAGCCGCCGGGCAAGGGTATCTTGTCAATCTCCTTCTGCATCTTCAGGATGGCATAGACCGGCGCCTCGATGGCCCCTGCCACGTCGCCGGTGACGTAAACCACGCTTTTGAGGTTCTTGCGGTAGAGAGTCTGGTCCTCGACGCCGGTGGAAACCCGCACGAGCTGGGACAGGGGGACGTTCCCCCGGGGACCGGGCACATAGATGGAGGAGAGGGCCTCCACCGAACTCCGCTGCGCCGCCGGGAGTCGCACATTGATGGCCACGGGCTCCTTTTCCCGGGGAAGATGCATGATTCCGGCGTCAACCCCACCCAGCGCCATGCGCAGGGTCCGGGACACATCTTCCACGGATATCCCCGACAGGGCGGCCTTTTCCCGATCCACTGCAAACGAAACCTTCGGCTGGTCGTCCTCGACGTACCAGTCGGTGTCCACCACGCCGTCCACCTTCTCGTAGATGGCCTTGATCTTACGCGCGATGTCCAGGCGCGTGGCATGGTCCGGCCCATAGACCTCGGTGACCAGGGTCGAGAGGACCGGCGGGCCGGGCGGCACCTCGGCCACCTTGATCCGGGCACCGTGACGGTCGGCCACCGCCTTGAGCAGTGGTCGCATCCGCTTCGCCAGGTCATGGGATTGGGCCGAGCGCTCGCTCTTGTGGACGAAGTTCACCTGGATGTCGGCCACGTGGGAGCCGGTGCGCAGGTAGTAGTGTCGCACCAGGCCGTTGAAGTTGAAGGGAGCGCTGGTCCCCACGTACATCTGGAAGTCGGTCACCTCGGGGATGCCGCGGAGCGCCTGCCCCATCTCGGCGGCCATGCGGGCCGTCTCCTCCAGAGGGGTCCCCTCGGGGGCGTCGATGATCACCTGGAGTTCGTTCTTGTTGTCGAACGGCAGCATCTTCACCGTCACGAGCTTGAAGTAGAGGAGTGAGCACGAAGCTACCAGCAGCACCGCCACCCCGATCATGAACCCGGCCCGGAGGGGGCGGTTGTGCAGCAACGCTCCCATAGCCTTCCGGTAGAAGACCGTCAGCTTCGACTCCTCTGCCGCGACATCGCTGCCGTAGTGGGACTCACCCTTCATGAGGCGGTAGGCGAAGTAGGGGGTCACGATAAAGGCGATGAACATGGAGAGGAGCATGGCCATGCTGGCGCCCACCGGGATCGGCCGCATGTACGGCCCCATGAGCCCCCCCACGAACCCCATGGGCAGAATGGAGGCGATGACCGCGAAGGTGGCCAGCACCGTGGGGTTGCCGATCTCGTCCACGGCCCGGATGGCCGCCTCCAGCGGTTTGAACCGGGTCGTGGTGAAGTAGCGGTGGATGTTCTCCACCACCACGATGGCATCGTCCACCAGAATCCCGATTGAGAAGATAAGAGCAAAAAGGGTGATCCGGTTCAGGGTGTAGCCGATCTGGTTGAAGACCAGCATGGTCAACGCCAGGGTCACCGGAATGGCGATGGCCGCCACGGCACCGGCCCGCCACCCCATGAAGACGGCGATAAGGATCGTGACCGAAATGGCCGCCAGGAACATGTGGTAGAGCAGCTCGTTGTTCTTCTCCCGGGCGGTCTCACCGTAGTTGCGGGTCACCGTGACCTTCACGTCGGAGGGGATCACCTTCCCCTTGAGGGCCTCCACCCGATGGAGGAGATCCTCGGCTACCCAGGTGGCGTTGGCCCCCTTGCGCTTGGCCACGGCAATGGTCACTGCCGGATAGTTTTCCGCCTGGTTGCCGCTGATCCCCTTGGTCCCCGCGGCCGGCCCCAGCCCGAAGAAGACGTAGTTGGCCGGCTCAGGCGCTCCGTCGGTGACCGTGGCCACGTCGGCCAGATAGACGGGGCGGCCGTTGAAGACGCCCACCACGAGCCGGCGGGCATCGTCCGCATCAGCGATGAAGGAGCCGGTCTCCACGATCGTTTCCCGGTTGTCGGCGGCGAAGGCCCCGGATTGGAGCGAGGCATTGCCCGCGTGGATGGCTGCGGAAACCTGGAGGGGAGAAAGATTGTAGGCAGCCAGGCGCGCACTGTCCAGACGGACCGAAAGGGTCCGGCTGAGGCCCCCTTTGATCTCGGCCTCGGCCACGTTTTCGCCCTTCTTCAGTTCGTCGCAGATTTCCCGGGCTATGCGGCGGAGCATGAACCCGTCGTAGCGCTCGGACCAGAGGGTGAGAGAAAGGATCGGCACGTCGTCGATGGACTTGGGCACCACGAGCGGTTCGCCGGCGCCGGGGGGGAGGAGGCCCCGGTTGCTCATGAGCTTGTTGTAGAGTTTCACGAGGGAGTCTTCCATGTTCTCCCCCACCAGGAAACGGACCGTCACAAGTCCCATCCCCGGCCTGCTCATGGCATAGACATACTCCACCCCGTTCAGCTCCCACATCTTCCGCTCGATGGGGGAGACCACCCGCTCCTCCACTTCCTGGGGGGTAGAGCCGGGCATGGGGAGGTAGATGTCCACCATCGGCACCACGATCTGGGGCTCCTCTTCGCGGGGGGTCACCAAGACCGCGTAGACCCCCAGGAGCAGGGAGGCTATGACGATGAGGGGCGTCAGTTTGGAATCGATGAACGCCCGGGCTATTTTGCCGGCAAAGCCGAGATGGTGATTATCCATGGTTATCAGAACTCCGGAAAGGTCCACCCGTGTCGCAGGACCAGGACAATACAGATGATGAACAGCCAGACCGCCAGCACCCAGAACAGCCAGGACGGGCAGCCAGTGTTGGTTTCGTCTTGTTCAGGGTCGCGTCCGTCGTCGTGCATGGCGGCGGCTCCTCCCCGCACCTGAGCGCGGAGCAACGGGCTGCCGCGCCTCCTCTCCCGCAGGCATCCCAGCTACTGGATTTTCGCCCCCTCGACCACCTTTTCCAGTCCGGCTGCAATGACCCGCTCACCGGCCGTAATGCCCGAAAGAATCTCGATCCGGCCGCCCAGGGTTTTTCCCGTCTTCACGAGTCGCAGCCGGGCGACGTTCCCCTGGTCCAGTGTCCAGACCGAGGAGAGAGCCCCCCGCTCCATCACCGCCGACTTCGGCACGAGGATTCCCTGCCGTTGGCCGGTAGCGATGAAGGCCCGACCAAACATGCCGGACCTGATCCCCGCGCCCGCCAGTTCCACCTTGACGGTGAAAGTTCTGCTCGCCGGATCGGCGGTGGGCACGATCTCAACCACCCGGCCATCCAGCGAGAGACCGGCTCCCTCGATGGTCACCGGCACGCGCTGGCCGAGTCTTATCCGGCCGGCGAGGGACTCGGGAACGGACGCCTCAAGTCGGCGCCCCCCGTCACCCTCGATAGTCACCAGCGGCGTACCCGGAAACACGGTCATACCATTTTCCACCTGCTTTGCGGTCACTACCCCGGCAAGCGGCGAGACGATGCGGGTGTAGCCCGCCACCACCCCGGCCGCCCGCGCATTCTCCCTGCTCGCCGTCAGACGGGCCGTGGCCCGCTCGACACCCTGCTCGGCCACGTCCCGGTCGGCACGGCGGTTGTCCATCTCCTGACGGGTCACTGCCTCGTCCTTGAAGAGGTTGGCGTAGCGCTCATAGGTTGCGTCGGCCAGCCGTTTGCGGGCACGGGCTTCGTCCAGCGCCCGCTCCGCCTCGGCCACCTGGGCGGCCGCAGCGGACGCCTGGGCCGAACTCTCGGCGGCCTCAAGGGTCACCAGGAGTTTTCCCCTGCCCACACGGTCCCCCTCCCGCACGAGAACGCCGGTTACGGTGGCGGGAAGCCGGGCCGCAATGACGGCGACGTCTGCGGCGCGTACCGTCCCCACCACCTCCGCGCCGTCCGGGATAGCCTCTCCGGCTGCCTGGACCAGTGTCACTCCCGTCACGACGGGGGGCTGTTCCGATTCCGCCTTGTCCGCCTTATGGCCACACCCCGTGAGGGCCGCAGCAAGGAGGACGACGCCACAGGCCGCTCTCACTCCTCTCCCCATCCTCATTTCACCGTCTCCTTCAAAAATAGTCCGGCCGCGTGGTAAACGCGGGCCGTGGCCAACAGATACTCGCTCTCCCGCTCCACGAGGCCGGTCCTGCTCCTGTTCAGGGCCGACTGCGCATCCAACAGCTCCACCATGGTGGCAAGACCGTTTTCGTAACGCTTCGCCACGATGCGCATCCCTTCGTCGGCAGCCAGCAGAGCGTGGCGGGCCACCTCAAGCCTCTTGCCGGCCTCTTCGCGGCGCAAGGCGGCCTCGCGAACCCTGAGCACCACCTCCTTGCGCTGCTGCTCCAGGTACTGGAGCGCAGCCTGCCGGACGGCACCGGCTTTGGCCTGGTCGTGCGAGCGACGCAGGCCGTCGAACAGTTCCCACCGGAGGTTCACGCCGGCCATCCAGGCGTCGTTGTCCCGGCCGAAAGGGACATCCCGGTCGTTCATCTGGTACGACGCCCCGGCATAGACCGTGGGGAACCAGGCGCTACGCGCAGCCCCCACCGCCGCCTCGGCACGCTCCACGTCCTTTTCGCCCCCTTTCAGATCGCTGCGATTGACCAGAGCCTCCCGTACCAGCTCATCCTCAGAGAGCCGCACCGGCGCACTGGTCAGTTCTTCGGCGATGTCGAGGGATCCGCCGGCATCCCCCCCCGTGGCCAGAGCCAGCCGCATCCGGGCCAGGCGCAGATCGTTCAGGGCAGTAATAGTGCGCTGTTCCGATTCGGAAAGAAAGGTCCGCGCCCGCAACTCGTCGGAACGAAGCGCGGTACCCTCACGGCTCCGGGCCTGGGCCACCCGCAGGCTTTCCCGGGCCTCGGCCACCTCCTTCTCCGTCGCTGTCAGGGTCGCCCTCCCCTTCTGGACATCGAGATACGCCGCGTAGACCGCCAAGCCCACATCCTCCCTCCGCTGGGCAAGGGAGAAACCGGCCCGTTCCGCCTCTTTTTCGGCCATCTCCCGACCATAGCCTATACCCAGGTCGAACAGGGGCTGCTCCAGGGTGACCGCGGTCCGGAAGTCCCGGTAGGACGAAGGGGTATTCAGGTTCTCGAGCTGGAAATCGTCGAGGGTGAATCGCCCCTGGTCGAGCTTCATCATGAAGACCCGGTCCGGCGCGTCCGATGCGGCAAAACCCTCTTCGAGGAAAATATGGGGGAAGTAGCGGCTGCGGCTGGCGGCGGCCCCCCGTTCGGCCGCCTCACGCTCAAAACGGGCGCCATTCACCAGATGATTGCGCTCAAGGGCCGACAGAAGGGCCTGCTGCAACGTGACGGACCGGTCGGCGGCCAGCAGCACCGGCGGACTGAAAACAAGCATCGAAAAAGCGACGATAAGCAACCTCACCACATTCCTCCCCGTGGCTGCAGAGCCACACGCAAACATATAATTTTGTATATATATGCCATGCCGTATATTGTCAACGGAAAAAGTATACCTGATCTTGAAGATTTTTTCATTTTTCACTGAATCGCCCTGGAACGCTTTAGGGAAAGCACCGTCGGAAAGGAATTGACAAAGGAGGAAACGAAACCCTAGACTTGGCATTCCAGCCAGGGAGGTAGCGTGCTCAACAAGGAAAAATGGAAGAAAAACATCAAGGCGATCCTCTCGCTGGACAGCCATCCGGGGCACATTGCGGCGGGTTTCGCCGTGGGCGTCTTCATCAGCTTCACTCCGTTCTTCACCTTTCACACGCTGATGGCCATTGCCGCCGCATTCATCTTCAGGCTCAACAAGCTCACCTGCATCACCGGAGCCTGGGTGAACACGCCGCTGACGGTCGTTCCCGTACT
The DNA here is from genome assembly GCF_036323535.1 of Geobacter sp. 60473. Lineage (GTDB taxonomy): Bacteria > Desulfobacterota > Desulfuromonadia > Geobacterales > Geobacteraceae > Geobacter > Geobacter sulfurreducens. Next base: position 3,617,968 of record NZ_AP028967.1, on the reverse strand, counting down.
GGCGATCAGTTACAAACTGGGGCGGGTCATGCGGGGGCTTCCCCCCGCAGAGCTCTCCTTTGACACACTCGACTGGCACGCCCTCAAACCCCACGCGACATCGCTCCTGCTGGGCACGTCGGTTATCGGCTTTGTGGCGGCGGTCGTCGCCTATGTCATCTGCTACTGGCTGGTGGTTCGCTTTCGTCGCAAGGATGAAACCCTGGCGACCCTGGCGGAGGAAATGGAAGAGGTGGGAGAAGAACTGGAGTAATTAGCCGGGGAAAGTGGAATGCAGAAGGGGCGACCATCCGGTCGCCCCTTTTTATTTGCCGAGGAACGGGTTCAAAACCATGTATGAAACATAGGACATGATCGCCGAAGCGGGGATGGTGAGGACCCAGGCCCAGAGGATGCGGTAGGCCACGTTCCAGTTCACGGCCGTGATCCGCTTGGAAAGCCCCACGCCGAGGATGGTGGAGGTTATGACGTGGGTAGTGCTGACCGGCATGCCGATAGAGGACGCCCCCAGGATGACGCCGGCCGAAGCGGTTTCGACGCAGAAGCCATGGACCGGCTGCAGTTTGACGAAATCCTTCCCCACGGTCTTGATGATCCGCCATCCGCCGGCCGCTGTGCCGAGGCCCATGGCCACGGCACAGGCAATCTTGACCCAGGTTGGAACATCGAAGGTGGTGAGGGTTCCATAACTCACCAGCGCCATGGTGATGACGCCCATGGACTTCTGGGCGTCGGCGGTGCCGTGGGAAAAGGCCATGAATGCGGCCGAAAGGACTTGCAGACGACGGAAGTGCTTGTTTATGGAGTGGGGCGAAGTGCTCTTGAAGCTCCAGAGCATTACCACCATGACGATGAACCCGAGGAGCGTTCCAATGACAGGGGAAAGGATGAGCGAGAGGATGATCTTTTTCAGCCCGCCCCAATGGAGGGCCGTCGTGCCGGCGTGGGCGATGACCGCGCCCATGATTCCGCCGATGATGGCGTGTGACGACGAAGAGGGAAGCCCGTAGTACCACGTGACGAGGTCCCAGATAATCGCACCCAAGACGCCGGCGAGCACCACCATCTGCGTCACGTTGCCGGCGTCCACGATCCCCTTGCCGATCGTGGCGGCCACCTTGGTTGAAATCATTGCTCCCGCAAAGTTGAGCACTGCCGCCATGACAATGGCCGACCGGACCGACAGTGCCCGAGTCGAAACGCAGGTGGCAATCGCATTGGCCGTGTCGTGAAATCCGTTGATGTAGTCGAACGCAAGTGCCGCCCCGATAACCAGGACGAGCATGATCAGCGTAGTGTCAAGCATTCTTCACCACCACGCTTTCGAGGATGTTGGCGGCATCTTCGCATTTGTCCGTGGCCCGCTCCAGGGTCTCGTAGATCTCCTTCCACTTGATGAGCTGGATCGGGTCCTTTTCCTCGTCGAAGAGGCGGCTGATGGCTTCGCGGCACACGCGGTCGGCCTCGTTCTCCAAGGCGTTCACCTCAACGCAATGCTCGGCGATGTGCTCGAACTTTTCGCCAAGGTGCGACACCGCTTTTTCGATGGCCAGACAGCCCTGGAGAATCAGAAAGGCCAGTTCCTTGGCCTCAGGGGTCGGCTTTTCCACGTTGTACATGATGAAACGCTGGGCCGAGGCGTCGATGAGATCGACAATGTCATCCAGGGCCGCGGCCAGGGCATAGATGTCCTCACGGTCGAAGGGGGTGACGAAGCTCTTGTTGAGCTTCTGGATGATGTCATGGGTGATGGCATCGCACGCGTGCTCCACATCCTTGATCTTCTTCTGGCTCGCCTGGGGGTCGTCATAGCTGTCGAGCATTTGCTTGAGGAGTTTCCCCCCCGTCACGATATTGGCCGCCATGTCCTTGAACATGGCAAAAAATTTCTCTTCCTTTGGAATGAGACCGAACATCTGCTACCTCCGCTGTTCCGGCGGGCGACCGTCGGGTTGAATTGCCAAACGGAAGAGACATACCACATTACACTCCTGATGCCTATGAAAAATATTACAACAGCGTTACCGTTCCATGAAAACGCAATCTTTGTTTTGACTTGATTTTCCAAGGGGTTTCATCTACGGTCTAGCGTCGGTAAAGGGGGGAAACACCATCCATGGACATCATGCACGCAGCGGTCCTCGGCATTCTGCAGGGGCTCACCGAAATACTTCCCATCAGTAGTTCCGCGCACCTCATCCTTGTCCCCTGGCTTCTGGGATGGCCTGAGTCGGGGCTCACCTTCGACGTGGGGCTCCACGTGGGGACCTTGATCGCACTCTGCGTCTATTTCCGCCGCGACATCGCGTACCTGTTGAGCGATGCCGTCACCGGCCTGCGGGAAGGCTTCGGGAGTCAGACATCCAGGCTTCCGTTTTACATCATAGCCGGCACCGTACCGGCGGCTATTGTGGGCAAGACCATGGAGGAGCCCATCGAGGCGTTTTTCCGGGAAAGCCACACTCTCATTGCCGTGCTCCTCATCGCCTTCGGCCTTCTCCTGGCGCTGGCCGACACCACCGGCCCCAAACGCTGGAGGATGGACCGGGTAGACCTGAGGGGAGCACTGTTGATCGGCCTGGCCCAGTGCCTCGCCCTGATCCCCGGCGTCTCCCGCTCGGGCATTACCATTACGGCGGCACTGTTCCTCGGCTTTACCCGCGATACGGCAGCCCGCTTCTCCTTTCTCCTGTCCCTTCCCATCGTGGCCGGAGCCGGCATCCTGAAAATGGGTGAACTGGCCCGCCACGGCATCCCTGCCGGAGAGCTGGCGCCCCTGCTGGCAGGCATGGCGACATCGGCCGTTTCGGGCTACCTGGGCGTGGCATTGCTCCTCAGGCTCGTCCAGCGCTACTCCCTCTACCCCTTCGTCTGGTACCGGCTCCTGGCGGGCGGGGCGATTCTCGCCTACCTTTTTGCCCGCTGACCCCGCTTCAATCTTTTAATTATTTTTATTTCATAGTAGAGTTTCCCTCCCGGCCCACGGTCGAGGAACAGTGCATCCAGGGAGGGACTGCATGGCAGGCGGCATCAAGGCGTGGCCCGAGGACGAGCGGCCACGGGAAAAGCTCTTGCGGCGGGGAGCTCCGGCCCTATCGGACGCGGAACTGCTGGCACTCATCATCCGGACCGGTGACTCGGTGACCGGACGGAGCGCCATCGACCTGGGGCGGGCGCTCCTTCAGGAGTGCGGCGACCTCCGCACTCTTGCCGGAGCCACCGTCAGCGAGCTCTGCGCGGTGAAGGGCATGGGGACGGCAAAGGCAACCTCCATCAAGGCAGCCCTGGAAATGGCCTCTCGCATCAATTCCGAGCGTCTCATGATCTGCAGCGAACGGTTCACCTCTCCCGAACAGGTCTACAATCACTACCACTATGCCTTCCGGGACCGGCGCAAGGAATACTTCATGGCCCTGCTGCTGGACGGAAAGAACCGGATCATGCGCGAGATCCAGGTTTCGGAAGGCTCCCTCAACCAGAGCATCGTTCATCCCCGCGAGGTATTCAACCCGGCCGTCCGGGAGTCCGCGGCCGCGGTCATCCTTGTCCACAACCACCCCACCGGTGATCCGGCCCCGAGCCGCGAAGACCTAGAAATCACCCGCCGCCTGCGGGAAGCGGGTGACATCATGGGCATCAGGGTCCTGGACCACATCATCATCGGTGACGGTCGCTTCACCAGCTTTGTCTCGGCTGGATTACTCTAGCCGTTGCGGCAAGGAAGAGCAGCTGTCCCGCGTGGGGTCAGCGATGCAGGAACGAGGCGATTCCCGCCTCGAAACGGCACGGCTCAAAGCCGAAGACGGAGGGCCAGGCATTCGAGCAGATATTTTCCTCAGTCAATAGGATGATCTGGTCCATGGTGAGGGGAAAGAAGGAAAATCCCTGCATGATCGGCACCACGAGCTTCAGCAGTCCCAGCGGCTGGGGAATCTTGACCACATGGCCCTTGCCGAGCACCCGGCCGATGGTGTCGAGGACCTCGTTGTAGGTGAGGCGGTCCGGGCCGCAGAGCTCATAGGTCTGTCCGACGGTTTCCGGCATGTCCAGGGCAAGGGCGAAACAGCGGGCCACATCGTCGACCGAAACCGGTTGGAGCCGGTAGGTGCCGTCGCCGACGACCGGCACGGCCGGAAACCTGCGGACGAATCCCGCCAGCATGTCCACAAAGGCGCCCTTGGGCCCGAAGATCAGGGATGGCCGAAAAATGGTCCAGTCGAGCTCCGACTGCCGCACGACCTCCTCCGCCCGCCACTTGGTGCGGTGATAGGCCGCGGTGGCGTCAGGGCGCGTGGCCAGCGCCGACATCTGGAGATGGCGCCGGATGCCCGCTGCCCTGGCGGCCTCCACCAGGTTGCGCGTGGCCTCCACGTGAAGCTTTTCGAAGGTTATCCCCTGAGCGGGAAACTCCCGGATAATCCCGACCAGGTTAACGATGACATCGCACCCCGCCATGGCCCCGGCAAAGGTATCCTGCCGCGTCACGTCGCCCTCAACCTGCTCGACCCCGGCCTCGACTCCCTCGCTCCGCCGGTGGACCAGGAGCCGGAGCGAGTGCCCCCGCTCCAGCAGCGCCCTCCGCACGTGCCCTCCCACAAAACCGGTTCCTCCGGTAACGAATATCTTCATGAGCGTTCCTCCGATCCGGAGCGTGACTGATGCTCCATTAAGGTGAAGTGTAGCGCATCCGCCGCCGATTGCCACACCTTCCACCGGCATGATCGCATACTGTATACAATCTGCTTGTCATCCTTAAAACGGTATGTTAATAACTTAGTATTTTCCAAGCAACCATAAGGAGAACCGGCCATGAGCGAACAGGGAGCGGTCTGCTACACATTCGAAGCCGCCGTTGAGATGGCGATTACCATGGAGGAAGAGGGATTCAGGCACTACCTTGACGCGATCCGCAGAGTGAAGAATAAGGGGGCCAAACAGATCCTCAAGGAAGCCGCCCTGGACGAATTGGAGCATAAACTGAGCCTGGAAAAGGCCCTGCTTGAGGGCCAGATGGAAGGGGCCGGCTCCATGGAACGACAAATTCCGACCATGAACCTTGGCTATGTACTGGCCAAAAAGGAGCTTTCCCCCGAGTCCGACGCACGGGAGGCCCTTGCTTACGCCATTCACCTGGAAAAAGGTGCCATCGACTTTTACCAGCGCATGGCCCAGGGATGTGTCGGCGCGCCCATGGCAAAGCTCTTCGACCGGCTGCTGGTGGACGAGACCAAGCACCTGCAGCAACTTGAGGATATGTACGAACAGCACTTCATGACCGAAAACTAGCGTAGAACGCCATCGAATTAAAAAGGGAAGAGGCCCTCGCCTCTTCCCTTTTTAATTCCGGATCATACCCAATCGCGATCAGGCGATCTCAAGCAGCTTGATTTCAAAGACCAGCTCACGGCCGGCCAGCGGGTGATTGGCGTCCAGCGTCACCATGTCGTCGGTCATGGCGGTCACCGTCACGTTGAAGACCTGGCCGTCATCCTGGGTAACCTCGTACTGCTGGCCGATGACCGGCTCGGCCCCTGCCGGCAGGTACTGGCGCTCCACCTCGGCCACAAGTTCGGGCATGCGCGCCCCATAGGCCTTGTCCTCGGGAATCGTCACGGTCTTCGTCTCGCCGGGGCTCATGCCGATCACCGCCTCCTCGAAACCCGGGATGACCTCGTCCTGGCCCACGGTGAACTTCAGGGGACCGCTTTCCTCAGACGAATCAAACAGCTCCCCCGTAGTGAGCGAGCCCGTATAGTGAACCGTGACGGTATCCCCTTGCTTTGCCTGTGCCATGTATCCGTTCCTTTCCTCGTGAGATGACAGCCGTTCGCAACTATACCAGCGGAAATCCCGTAAATCCATGCAATTCTGAAGTCAGTCGGGCAGTTGCGTGCGCCGGCCAGGTCGATCACGCAACCACGGTTCGGATGGCGAAATCGGGCGGGTCCGCCAGCGCCCTCTTGACCGAGCAGAGCTCCGCAGACTTGACCAGGGCGTTGCGATACTTTTCAGGGAAATCGGACGGCACCACGATCTCCATCTGAACCCGTGACAATCTCTTCCTGCCGTCTGCCGTGGCGGTAAACTCCATGGCCTGGCGCAGGGAGATATTCTCTGTGGCGATGCCGCGCTGCTGGCAGAAGGCGAGGACGTAAAAACCGGCGCAGGTGCCGATGGAAGCCACGAAATAATCGTAGGGAGACGGTGCCGTTCCCTCGCCCCCCGACTCGACCGGCTGGTCCGTGGGGATCATCATGCCGTCCAGTTCGGCGTTCACCTTTTTCCCGCCGGGAAAGGTAACGATCAGCTCCATATTACCTCCTATTTCCCAGCCTTGATCGCTTCGAGCCGCTCCTTGGCCCGGGCGGCCAGCTCCGATTGGGGATGCTTGGCCACGATCTCTTCGTAGAGTTTCGTCGCATGCTCCAGATTGTGCTGTTTTTCCTCGAACTGGGCCGTATCGTAGAGCTCCTGGGCCCCCTTGCCCGAACAGGCGGCAAGGGTGAGCATGGACACGATCATGGCCAGGGCGGCTAACTTCTTCATAGTGCGGACGCTCCTTCCTGATCCGGCCCGGGGCCGGATGCAACGGGTTGATAGGTACGTGCCTGGCCGGCATAACCGGCGGCGTGGTAGGAACTGCGGACATAGGGACCGCTCTCCACGTGGCGGAACCCCATCCCTTCGGCCAAGGCCTTCAGCCGGTCAAAGGTCTCGGGAGGGACGAACTCCCGCACGGGGTGGTGAAACCGGCTCGGAGCCAGGTACTGGCCGAGACTGAGGTAAGTGCAGTCGACCCGCCGCAGGTCGGCCATCACCGCCAGAACTTCCTCTTCCGTCTCACCCAGGCCGAGCATGAGCCCCGACTTGGTGGCACACCCCGGCGCCAGTTCGCGCAGGGTGCGGAGCACCGCCAGCGAACGGCCGTAGTCGGCGCCGGCACGAATGGCGTAGAGACGGGGAACGGTTTCCACATTGTGCCCGATGATCCGGGGCGCGGCAGCCGCGACATCCGCCAATGCCGTGCGGCTGCCGAGAAAATCGGGCACCAGAAGCTCCACGGCAGTTGCAGGCGCGGCACGACCGATGGCCGCCACGGTGGCGGCGTAGTGGCCGGCACCACCGTCGGGAAGGTCGTCCCGGGTAGGGCTCGTGATCACCACATGGGCCAGACTCAGACGGACAACGGCCTGGGCCACCCGCGCCGGCTCGTCCGGGTCGGGCGGCAGCGGCTCTCCCTTGGTGACGTTGCAGAAGGAGCAGAGGCGGGTGCACTCCGCGCCGAGAATCAGAAAGGTTGCCTGGCGTTCCCGGAAGCACTCGGTGATATTGGGGCAGCGCGCCTCCCGGCAGACCGTGTGGAGCCGCAACTCTCCCAGCAGCTCATCCATGGCGCCGTGGGCGGCAGGGTTGATTTTTTTCCGGAGCCATTCCGGCTTGCGGTGGATGTTCACCCGTTTTCTCCCCCGAAATTCCAGCCGTCGTTGCCGTAGCGCTCCCGGAGGAGCCGGTCAGCGGTCTCACGCTCCGCCGGTGAGAGTTCCGACGGAACCAGCGCCACACCGAGGACTGCGCTGAAGGAACGGGCCAGCAGCGCTCGCAGCCGGTCCACCCCGTCAGCCACCCCCAGGGCGGCCAGATCCGTGGTCCCCTCCCGGAGGCCCGCGGGCACCGACCGCAAAAAGGGGAGTGCCTCTCCCACGCCATCCGCCAGGGGGATGGAACCGTGCTGAAAAATGGCGTCCCGCAGCCGGCGCTGGGCGTTGCCGCCGATCTTCCTCCCGCGGATGACGATGTCGCTTTCTTCCCTGCCCGCAAAGCAGAGGGGAGTCCGCGCCCCGAGCCTCGCATCCCCGGCGGCGTCATCCGCGGCCCAGCACGCCGCCAGGCCCAGTTCCCCGTAGAAGCGGAGCAGAAAGCCGGTGAGCGCCCGGAACGACTCCTTCACCCCCCGAGCTCCGGCAATGTGCCGGGGGGCGCAGACCAGGGAATAGGTCAGCTCGGGGCCGTGATAGATGAGCCCGCCGCCGGTGATCCGACGGACCACTGGAATGCCGGCCCGGCGGCAGCGCTCCCGGTCGATCGCCTCGTCGGCCTTCTGGAAGCGCCCCACGGAAAAGGCCGGCGGCTCCCAGCCATAGAGGCGGAGCACCGGCGCTGCCCCCTGGTCGAAATGGCGGAGGAGCGCCTCGTCCACCGCCATGTTCCGCGGGCCGTCCAGGGGGCCGGTATCGATGAGGCGCCAGGCCGGCGGCTCCATCAGCACCCGAAGTAGCACACGTTCTGCTCGCGGGCTGCCCTGGTCTCGTCCGGACGGGTGATGGGCATGGTCCGCGGCAGTTCGGCAAAGGCGGCCGGATCCCTCTCCGCCAGATCGGCGGCATCGCGCATGGCCTCGATAAAGGCGTCCAGGGTCTCCTTGCTCTCGGTCTCGGTGGGCTCGATCATGATTGCCTCCTTGACGATGAGGGGGAAGTAGACCGTGGGGGGATGGAAGCCCCGGTCGATGAGAAACTTGGCGATATCAATGGCATGAACGCCGTTGCGCGCCTGCCGGGCCGCCGAAAAGACGCATTCGTGCATGCAGGTCTGGTCGTAGGGGAGGTCGTAGACGTCTTTCAACCGGGCCATGATGTAGTTGGCGTTCAGGACCGCCTGCTCGCTCACCTGGATGAGCCCTTCCCGGCCGAGCATGGTGATATAGGCAAAGGCCTTGGCCATGACCCCGAAGTTGCCGAAGAACCCCGCGGTGCGGCCGATGCTCTCGTGGGAATGGGGAATGACGGCATACTCGCCGTCGCTGTTCTTCACCACGCGCGGACCCGGCAGATAGGAGGCCAGCAGCTTCTTCACCCCCACGGGGCCACTCCCCGGCCCACCCCCGCCGTGGGGAGTGCCAAAGGTCTTGTGGAGATTCACGTGAATCACGTCGAAACCTACGTCGCCGGGCCGCACCTTGCCGAGGATGGCGTTCAGGTTGGCCCCGTCGTAGTACATGAGGGCATCGTGATCGTGGGCGATGTCGCAGATCTCCCGGATGTGGGGATTAAAGAGTCCCAGGGTGTTGGGGCAGGTCATCATGACCGCCGCCACCTCATCGGTCATGACCGCGCGGTATTTCTCCAGGTCCATGTCGCCGTAAGGGGCTGTGGGAACGGTGATAATCTCGTAGCCCACCATGGCGGCCGAGGCCGGGTTGGTGCCGTGGGAGGAGTCGGGGACCACCACGTATTTCTTCCGGTTTCCCTTTGCCTCATGGTAGGCGGCGATGAGCATGATGCCGGTCATCTCGCCGTGGGCGCCGGCCAGGGGCTGGCAGGTCACCTCGTCCATGCCGGTGATCTCGGCCAGGGCTTCGCCCAGGCCGTGCACGAGCTCCAGGCTCCCCTGGCTGAAGGATGCGCCGTGGGGCAGGAGCGGAACCATGGGGTGATAGGGGGCAAAGAGTTTTGCCGCCTCCTCCAGGGCCTTGGCATTGTACTTCATGGTGCAGGAGCCCAGCGGATAGAAGTGGGTATCCACCGAAAAATTGCGCCGCGACAGGGTGGTGAAGTGGCGCACCACGTCCAGTTCGCTCACCTGGGGCAGGGCCGGCGCCCCGTCCCGGGCAAGCGCCGCCGGAAGGGGAGGAGCCGGGGGAACGTCGCCGGCCGGGAGCCGGACTCCCCGGCGGCCGGTCACCGATTTTTCGAAGATCAGTTCCATAACGCACCCTCCAGTTGCCGGGCAAAGGTGTCGATTTCGGCCTTGGTCCGCTTTTCGGTCACCGTCACCACCATGCACTTCTCCATGTCCGGGTAGTAGGGACCCAGGGGCACCCCGGCCGCCACACCCTTGCGGAGCAGCGCCACGACCGCTTCCTCGGCCGCCTTGGGGAGGCAGACCGTGAACTCGTTGAAGGTGAAGCCGCTGTTCAGCACCTCCACCCCCGGCACGGCGCCGAGAACGGCTTTGGCATATTCGGCCTTGTCGCGGTTCAGGCGGGCGAGCTCCGCCATCCCCTCGCTCCCCAGGGCGGAGAGGAAGATGAGGCCGCGCAGGGCACAGAGGCTCTGGTTGCTGCAGATGTTGGAGGTGGCCTTGTGGCGCTTGATGTGCTGCTCCCGCGCCTGGAGGGTCAGGACGAAGCCGCGGGTGCCGTTCCGATCCACGGTCTCGCCGATGATGCGGCCCGGAAGGTTGCGGATGTGCTCGCGGCGGCCGGCGATGAACCCGAAGGATGGGCCGCCGAACGAGAGGGGGTTGCCGAGGCTCTGGCCGTCCCCCACCACGATGTCGGCCCCCATGCTGCCGGGGCTCCGAACGATGCCCAGTGAGATCGGGTAGACAGAGGCCACCAGGAGCGCGCCCACGCCGTGGGCCTCGGCCGCGAGACCGGAGAGGTCACTCAGGGTCCCGAAAAAATCGGGATTCTGGGCGATGACCGCGGCGGTTGCATCGTCGACGGCGGCCCGCAGACGGACATCATCCTCCATCCCGGCCTTGGGGGCGATCTCCACCAGTTCCACATCAAGGTTGGCCAGGTAGGTGGCGAGGATCTCCCTGTGGAACGGATTCACCGCACCATCGACCACCAGCCGGCTGCGCCCTGTGATCCGCAGCGCCATGAGGGCAGCCTCGGCCAGGGCCGTGCCGCCGTCGTAGAGGGAGGCATTGGCAACCTCCATGCCGGTCAGCCGACAGATGGCGGTCTGATACTCGAAGAGGGCCTGGAGCGTTCCCTGGGAACACTCGGGCTGGTAGGGGGTATAGGCGGTGTAGAATTCGGGACGGGACGCCAGATGGTCCACCACGGCCGGGATCAGGTGATCATGGAAGCCGCCCCCCACGAAGTGGACCAGGCCCTGAGCGTTCCTGCCCGCCAGGGTCTGGAGCCGGTGCAGCATCTCGAACTCCGACATCCCCGGCGGCAGATCGAAGGATTTCGCCCGCAGGGCGGGGGAAATCGGGCGGAAAAGGTCATCAATGTCGGCGACGCCGACAGCGTCCAGCATCCGGCGGACCTCCTCCGGCGAGTTGGGGCAGTAGTCGGCGCCGCTCATTATTCGAGGCCCTTCAGATACTCGTCGTACTGTTCGCGGGTCAGGAGACCGTTCAGTTCAGAGGTATCCCCCATCTCGATCCAGGCAATCCACCCCGCCTCCTCGGCGGCCTCGTTCACGATCTCGGGACGATCGTCAAGGGCTTCGTTCACCCGGGTCACCTTCCCCGAAACCGGGGCGTAGATGTCACTGGCCGCCTTCACCGACTCGATGGCCGCCAGCACCTCGAACTGCTTCACCTGCTTCCCGACCTGCGGCAGTTCCACGAAGGTAACGTCTCCCAGCTGGTGGGCGGCGTACTCGGTTATCCCCACGGCGGCCACGCCTTCCTTGACCTTGACCCACTCGTGCTCTTTGGTGAAATAGGTTTCCATGACTATTGCCTCCTTGTGGATGTATGACGAACTGAATGGATTATCTGCCGGCAAATCAGGCGCGCAGGGACCCTCCCCGGTAGAAGGGGGCGTCCACCACCGTCGCGTCCATGCTGACCCGCTCGTGCCGGATCGTGAGCGGGGCTCCGGGGACGGCCGTGCCGGGAGTCACATAGCCGAGGCCGATGCCGCAGCCGAGCATGGGGGAGAAGACACCGCTGGTGACGACGCCGACCTGCTCGCCCTGGAACAGAATCTCGTAGTCGTGTCGGGGAGAACGGCGGGAAGCGACCTGAAAGGCCACCCGGCGACGCATCACCCCTTCTGCCCGCCGGGCCAGGAGCGCATCCTTCCCCACAAAGGACTTGTCAAAGGACACAAAGGCCTCAAGCCCCGCCTCCAGGGGGGTGGTGGACTCGTCGATATCACTGCCGTAGAGGCTGTAGCCCACCTCCAGCCGGAGCACGTCCCGGGCGCCGAGGCCGGCGGGCCGGACGCGGGGATCGGCCAGCAGCCGTTGCCAGAGTTCCACCACTTGGTCCGACGGGAGGAATATCTCATAGCCGAGCTCACCGGTGTAACCGGTGCGGCTCACGATGGCATCGGCGCCGAGCACCCTGGTCCGGATGAATTTGAAATAGGGAATTGCCGCGACCTCCGGGCCGATCACCTCCACGAGTACTTCCCGGGAGAGGGGGCCCTGGAGATCCAGCTTGGCGGTTGCGGCAGAGATGTCCCGAAACCCGCCGCCGCCGAGACGGGCGGAGATGGCAGCGAAATCCTTGCCTATGGTGGCCGCGTTCACCACCACCATGGCCTCGTTCTGCGCCAGGCGGAAGACGATCAGATCGTCCATGATGCCGCCGTCCCCGTTCAGGAGGAAGCCGTAGCGGGACCGCCCCACCGGGATGGAGGCCACCGAAAACGTGAAGACGTCTTCCAGCCCGTCGGCGACGATATCGCCCGTGAAGAGGAACTCCCCCATGTGGCAGATGTCGAACAGGGCGGCCTTCTCCCGGCACCACCGGTGCTCGGCGATGATCCCTTCGTACTGTATCGGCATGTTCCAGCCGCCGAAGGGGGCCATGAGGGCGTTGAGGCGTTCGTGCTCGGTGCGCAACGGGGTACTCGCGAGGGTATCCATGGGGTTCTCCCGAAGGGGGGAATGGCTGTGGGCGGGACCACAACTGTAAATGATGACCAGGGGTTTGTAAACGATTTTACCGCAGGAAACCGGTGTTGCCACTGTGCCGGACGGACGGATCGTCTACTCGACCTCCAGCTCCTTTACCCGCAGCTCTTCACCGGCCACCACCCGCACCCCGTAGGCGCCGCAGGCGGGACAGGGGTCGAAGTAGGTCCGGACCGGGAACACGGTGGCGCAGTTGCCGCACTCTCCCCGGCCGGGCACCCGGTCGATGGAGAGCCGCGCGCCTTCGGCAAGGGTGCCGGCGGTACACGCTTCGAAGCAAAACTCCACCGCCTCGGGGACCACGCCGGACAGCTCGCCGATCTCCAGCACAACCGCAAGTATCCGCCGGCCTTCTGCACTTTTCTCGCATATCTCCACCACGTTCTGGGTTATGGACATTTCATGCACAGCCTCCACCCTCCTCGCGCTGCCCGTCTGCCGGGCGGTCTGGTCGTTCCGGCCGATCATAGCAGAGTTCATCCGCCAAAAGAAGCGCCGGGAGAGCCGCCTTGCCACCCCCTTGCCCCTGGTGTATAATCCCGCCGTACCGTCCACAAGGACTCGGTTTTGCGCCGAATGCCCGCCAGAGGCCCCATGAGACTCAATACCAAACTGGTGATGATCATGCTGACGCTGCTCGTCATCGCCGTCGTCACCCTCTTCGTGCTCAACCAGTACAGCCAGAACGAAATGGTGCAGGAGATCCAGGAGAGCTCCTCCTTCGTCTCCCAGGCCATCCAGATGAGCGTCGAGGATCTGACCTCCGAGTTCGAGCCCGACCCGGAGCGTCTTGCCCGCTACATGAAGGCGGCGCGGGTCAAGGGGGTCAAGGAGATCAGCATCATCAGCAACGAGGGTGAGATCATCGACTCGTCCGACCCCTCCAAGGTGGGCAAGAAGCGCGACATCAAGAAGATGGAAAAGGGACTCAGGGCGGCACCCGAATCCCGCCGGGAACGCGCCACAGCCAACCGCTCCTATGAGCTGCTGGTGCCGGTTATCGTCGGCGACCAGCAGCTGGGATACGTCCAGATCAACCTGCTGCTGGACAATATCAGAACCATCCAGCATGAGAACTTCGTGAACCGGGTGGTGGCCACCTCGCTGGTCTTCCTGCTGGGGATCATCTTCACCATTTTCCTGGCAACGCGCTACACGGCGCCCATTAACCGGCTGGCCGCCCAGGTCCGGCGGGTGGCCGACGGCGACCTGACCGTGAGCTTCCCGGTGGCGGGCAGTGACGAGATCGGTGAGTTGGGGCGGAGCTTCAACGAGATGGTTACCAAGCTCCAGGAACGGGAAAATCTTGAAAAACGGCTCTACGAGGCAGAACACCTCTCCAAGGTGGGACAGCTCGCGTCGGGCATCGCCCACGAAATACGCAACCCCCTCAACTACATCAGCCTTGCCGTGGATCATCTCAAGGGCGAATTCGTGGCTGCCTGCCCCGACAAGGGCGAGCGCTTCGTGCCTCTGGCGGAAAAGATCAAGGAAGAGGTGCGGCGGGCCAACTACCTGGTGGTCAACTTCATGAACTACGGCCGGCCGCTGAAGCTGCGCATCGGCGAGGTCTGCTACCGCGAGCTGATCGACCGGGCCCTGCCGCTGCTCCGGGAGCGTCTCGACGAACAGCGGATCGCCGTGGTCACCGACATCCCGCCGGATCTCCCTCCCATACGCGCTGACGGCGAGATGCTCCGCAACTGCGTCTTCAACTTCGTGACCAACGCCATCCAGGCCATGCCGGGGGGCGGGACCATCACCCTCGGCGCCTCCTTTGACCGGGAAACGGAAGCATTCCGTCTTACCTTCGCCGACCAGGGCATCGGCATCCCGCCGGAGGACCTGACGAAAATATTCCAACCCTGGTTCACCAGCAAGGAGGCGGGTATCGGCCTGGGGCTCGCCATCACCGAGCGGATCATCCGCGAGCACGGCGGCGAGATCCTCGTGGAAAGCACGCCGGCGCTGGGCACCACGTTCACCGTCATTCTCCGGGACGGGCGATGACTTCACCGGTAAACACCCTATACTTATGCAGAACGGAGAAACCATGCCCGCAACCATACTGATCGTCGACGATGAACGGGGGCAGCGCGAGATCCTTCAGACCATCCTGGAGGGGGAACGCTACGAAACCGCGACGGCGGCCGGCGGACTGGAGGCCCTGGCCTTGCTGGACGAGCGGGAGTTCGATGTCATCCTCACGGATCTGAAGATGCAGGGGATGTCGGGAATGGAGCTGCTGGAGCGGCTGCTGGCGGCTGACCCGCAGCAGTGCATCATCATGATGACTGCCCACGGCACCGTTGACTCGGCAGTGGAAGCCATGAAAAAAGGGGCCTTTGACTATCTGGAAAAACCCCTGGAGCGGGACACTCTGCTGCTCACCCTGCGGCGGGCGGTAGAGCGGGTCAGGCTGCTGAAGGAGAACCGGGCACTCCACAAAAAGCTGGAGGAGGCGGGCGCCATCCCTGACATCATCGGCGAGCACCCCAAGATGAAAGAGGTCTTCCGGATCGTCACCAAGATCGCGCCGACCGCCTCCACGGTCCTCATCCAGGGCGAATCAGGCACCGGCAAGGAACTGGTGGCCAGCGCCATCCACGAAAGGAGCCCCCGGGCGGACAAGCCCTTTTTCGCCATCAACTGTGCCGCCATCCCCGAAACCCTCATGGAGAGCGAGCTGTTCGGCCACGAGAAGGGCGCCTTCACCGGCGCCAGTTCCCGCGAGATCGGCATCTTCGAGGCCGCGAACGGCGGCACCGTTTTTCTGGACGAAATCGGGGAGATGAGCGTGGCCATGCAGGCGAAACTCCTGCGGGCGATTCAGGCCAAGGAGATCCGGCGGGTGGGGGGCAAGGTCAACATCCCGGTGGATGTCCGGATCATCTCGGCCACCAACCGTGACCTGGAGGCGGAGATCCGCCGGGGCAACTTCCGGGAGGACCTCTTCTATCGCCTCAACGTGATCCGGATCAGCCTTCCGCCGCTGCGGGAACGGGGAAGCGACATAGCCGCCCTGACCGATTTCTTCGTGGCTAAATACCGGCACGATACGGGGGTGAAGGGGCTCTCCCGCGCTGCCCTGAAGCTCCTCATGAACTACAGCTGGCCCGGCAACGTCCGTCAGCTGGAGTCCGTGATCGAGCGGGGCATCCTCATGGCGGAGGGAGAACTGATCGAACCCGGCGACCTGCCGGCGGAGATCGGCGAAGGGATGTCGCCGGGCGGCGGACTCCCCTTCGAGCTTCCCGCCGACGGCATCCAGTTCGAGGAATTGGAAAAGAACCTGATCATCAAGGCCATGGAGCGGGCCGGAGGGGTCATTGCAAAGGCAGCGCCGCTGCTCGGCATGAGCTACAAAACACTCCAGTACCGGCTGGAAAAGTTCGGCATTGCCCGGGACCAGGGGCAGTGAACCGGCTCGGTGCCAGGGACGAAAGTTCCTGGCAGCGAAGAGCAGGACGATAGGGCCTGATAACGGCTGCTGAACCGCAGCAGCTCTGCGGAAGACAAAACCATCACGATACATGACGGGGGATGCATCGACCGGCCGCGGATCAACGGCGCTCGCGGCCCCTTCCCCGGTCCCGGAGGTTTCAATGGACTTCACCAAGAGAATCCACCGTTTCACCGTCGTCCCTTCCCTGTCGGGGGAACTCGCCATCCTCCAGACCCTGGCCTACAATCTCTGGTGGACATGGGAGCCCGATGCGGTGGAACTTTTCAAGCGGCTCGACATCGATCTGTGGCAGCAGACCCGCCACAACCCGGTAGAGATGCTCGGCATCCTCCAGCAGACCACCCTTGAGCGCCTTGTGGCCGACGAGGGCTTCATGGCCCAGCTCAAGCGGGTCGAGGAAAAATACCACGGCTACATGACCGGCAAGACATGGTTCGATCGAACCTGGAACGGCGAACGCCCCCTGCGGGTTGCCTATTTCTCCATGGAGTTCGGTCTCCACGAATCGGTTCCCACCTACTCCGGCGGTCTGGGGGTGCTGGCGGGGGATCATCTCAAGTCAGCCAGCGACCTGGGCATCCCCCTGGTGGGGATCGGCCTCCTCTACCGCCAGGGCTACTTCCGCCAGTATCTCAATATCGAGGGGTGGCAGCAGGAGCTCTACCCTGAGAACGACTTCTACAACCTCCCCCTCAAACTCCAGCGGGACGAGGAAGGGCAACCGGTCACCATCGAGCTCGATCTGGCCGGCCGCAAGGTCCACGTCCAGATATGGAAGGTGCAGGTGGGCCGGATTCCCCTCTATCTCCTGGACACCAACATGGAGGAGAACGACCCTCTGGACCGGGAGATCACGGCCCAGCTCTACGGCGGTGACCAGGACATGCGCATCCGCCAGGAGATTCTGCTGGGCATCGGCGGCATCCGGGCGTTGAACCGCCTCGGCATCGACCCCAATGTCTGCCACATGAACGAGGGGCACGCCGCCTTCCTGGCCCTGGAACGGACGAAACTTCTCATGGAAAAGCACGGCCTACGCTTCCCGGAGGCCATGGAAGCGGTCCGCGCCGGCACAATCTTCACCACCCACACGCCCGTGGACGCGGGCATCGACCACTTCCCCGCCGACCTGCTGGAGCGCTATCTGGGGCGCTACTACCGGTTCCTGGGGCTCTCCCGGGACGAATTCCTCTCCCTGGGACGCCAACTGCCGAAAAATCCGCACGAATCGTTCTGCATGGCGGTACTGGCCCTGCGGCTCGCCAATCACGCCAACGGCGTCAGCCAACTCCACGGCGAGGTCTCGCGCAAGATGTGGAAAAACCTCTGGCCCGAGCTGCCTGACGAGCACATCCCCATCACCTCCGTCACCAATGGCGTCCATACCAAAACCTGGCTCTCGGTGGAGATGGCCGGGCTCCTCACCCGCTACCTCGGCAACCGCTGGCGGGAAGATCCCACCGACCCGCTCCTCTGGAAGCGGGTCGGCAACATCCCCGACTCCGAGCTCTGGCGGACCCACGAACGGTGCCGTGAACGGCTGGTGGTCTTTGCCCGGCGCCGACTCAAGGATCACCTGCGCCAGGTGGGCGCCACGGCCAAGGAGATCGCCCAGGCCGACGAGGTGCTGGACCCGGAAGCCCTGACCATCGGGTTCGCCCGGCGCTTCGCCACCTATAAGCGGGGGACCCTGCTCTTCCGGGACCTGGACCGGCTCGCCCGCATCCTCAATGACGCCGACCGTCCCGTGCAGATCATCTTCTCGGGCAAGGCCCATCCCCACGACGTGGAGGGGAAGGAACTGATCCGCCGCATCTTCCAGCACTCCCTGGAAGCGCGATTCCACAACCGGATCGTGTTCATCGAGGACTACGACATGGCCGTGGCCCGGCACCTGGTTCAGGGGGTCGACGTCTGGCTCAACACCCCCCTGCGCCCCCTGGAGGCCAGCGGCACCAGCGGCATGAAGGTGGCGTTCAACGGCGGCCTCAACATGAGCGTCCTGGACGGCTGGTGGCCCGAGGGATACCGGGGCAACAACGGCTGGGCCATCGGCAAGGGGGAGGTCTACGACGACATCGACTTCCAGAACGAGGTGGAGAGCCGCGCCATCTACGACCTGCTGGAAAAGGAGGTAATTCCCCTCTTCTACGACCGCGGCCCCGACGGCATCCCCCGCGGCTGGCTTGCCTGCATGAAGGCGAGCCTCCAGACCCTGTGCCCGGTCTTCAGCACCGAGCGGATGGTCAAGGAGTATGCCGAGCGGATGTACCTCCCCTCCTTCGAGGAGTGGCGCACCCTGTCCGACGAGGGCCTGGCCCGGGCCGTGGACCTGGCCCGCTGGAAGGGCGAGATGCACCGGTCCTGGCACCAGGTGAGGGTGATTTCTGTGGGGGCCCCCGCCCCCGAGGAGGTGCCCCTGGGCGCACCCATTCCGGTGACGGCCCGTATTGCCCTGGGCGACATCGCCCCGGACCGGGTGATTGTCGAGACCTACTGCGGCGTTCTCGACTCCCGGGGCAACATCGTGGGAGGCGAGCTGATTCCGCTGGACCACGCGGAAGAGGAAGGGGGCGGCTCCCACCGCTTCACAGGTGACATCGAAACCCGGTTCTGCGGCAGGCACGGTTTCATGATCCGGGTCATGCCCCGCCATCCCGAACTGGGACCGGTTTACGAACAGGGGCTGCTCGTCTGGGGCTGAGCGGCAATGGCTTCAGTTCTGCCCGGTTCCGCCGATAAGTAATCCATGATCGTGACCCAGGAAATAGCCCGGATCGCCCAGGCCCTCCTCAAGGATTCGACGTACTCCCTGGTGGAGGCCCGGTGGCAGACCCTGACGCCCCTCAACCTGACCCCGGGCCAGATGGTACAGGCTGAGGTGCTGGCCAACCTGCCGGACAGCCGCTACCTGATCCGGCTGGCAAACCAGCTCCTGCGCATGGAGATCCCCCTCAACCTCCAGCCGGGGCAGACCGTGGAGTTGACCTTTGTCTCCGAAGAGCCGCGCCTCGTCTTCGCCCTGTCCAAGGAGGCAAACTCGGGAGTGCCGGTCCGGATCAGCGACACGGGCCGATGGCTCAATCAGCTGGCCACCTCCAGGAATGACGCGGTCCAGTCCACGCCGCTCCCCCGGCCGTCGATCATTCTGCAGGAGCCGCCACGGGATACGGGCCGGCTGGCTGAAGGGCTGCGCAACGCCCTCACCCGCAGCGGCGTTTTCTATGAATCGCACCTCTCCCAGTGGGTCAAGGGGGAGCGCCCCCTGGCCGATCTCCTCCGGGAGCCCCAGGGGTCCCTCTCACGGCTTGCCGTGGCCACGACCTCCGGCGGCAGCAACACCTCACCCGCTCCGGCAAACGGCGGTGCGCCACCCCAGCAGAACGCCGCGCCCCCGGCGTCCCAGTCGCCGGGAGGACCGCCCGCTGCCGCAACCGATGCGGGGCAAAAGCCCTCCGCAGCCCCGCTACCAGCAGCAAACCAGCCCACGGGCAGTCAACCGGCCGCCGGCGGAGGAGGCAACGCACCCTCAACCGCGCCTGACTCAGCCGCCACGGGCGCTGCCGGCAGCCCCGGCTCGCCGCCGGGCGCCACGCCGGCCACAGGCGATGCACCGCGGGCGGCCCACCAGCCCGGCGCATCGGCACCCTCAGGCACCACGGCACCGGCCGGTGGCACACCCGCCACGGACCAGACGCCTCCACCGTCGCGCCCCGGCGGCAACACCGCCGTTCTCCCGGATGCCGATCCGACTGCGCAGCGGCCCCAAAATCCGGCACCGGACGGGACACGCCCTCCGATGCCCCAGGAGCCCATTCGCCCCGATTCGATGCCGGTCGCCGGCAAGCCGCTCCCCGCCCCCTCTCAACCGGACCAGCCGTCGACCCAGGGGCCGCCCCTCCGGCAGGCGCCCCCTTCCGACCCTGCCGTTCAGAACTCGCCGGCCGGGCCCGGCACCACCATCGCCCCCCAGGCGAAAGGAGAGCGCATTGCCGTTGACCAGCACGCGGCATCCCAGCCCCGTACTCCCATGGCTCTCGCTGCCGATGGCGACGGAGTTGCGGTCGCGGCCCGCTCCGGTGACACGGTGGCTGCGGAACGGGCAGGGGGCTTTCGCAATGTCCCGCTCCCTCCCCAGGGGGGGGTAGAGCCCCAGACCATCCCCATCATCAAGGAACAGCTCACGACTCTGGCCACGGGGCAGTTCGCCTGGAACGGACAGGTCTGGCCCGGCCAGGATATGGAATGGAAGGTGGAGGAGCGCGAGGCCGACGGACGGGGCTCCTCAGCAGAACGGAGCTGGCAGACGGAGGTGGCCATTGACCTGCCCCGGCTGGGATCGGTCCGGGCTACCCTCAGCCTCGGCAGCTCAGGAGTAACGGTCAATCTCGCGGCCCGGAACGAGGAAACCGTAGCGACCATGAAAGAGGGAAGACCGCGCCTCGAAGAGGCACTGGATGCAGCCGGCATCCGCATGACCGGCTTCAGGGTGAGCCATGACGACGAATGACCGGGACCGCAAGGCCGTTGCCCTCAGCTATCGGGAAGGGCATTACGCCCCTCAGGTAGTGGCCAAGGGGTACGGCGTCACCGCAGAGGCCATCATCGCCTGCGCCCGGGAGGCCGG
This sequence comes from Geobacter sp. 60473, assembly GCF_036323535.1. GTDB lineage: Bacteria > Desulfobacterota > Desulfuromonadia > Geobacterales > Geobacteraceae > Geobacter > Geobacter sulfurreducens. Next base: position 3,597,267 of record NZ_AP028967.1, on the reverse strand, counting down.
AGTCTACGTCCACCAGTCGCCGGAACTGGTACGCCAGCTCATCCAGGTCGACATTGACTCCTGCATCCCGGCCGATCTCTACCGGGCCGTGGCTGAGCTCCTGGCTTGGCTCTACTGGCTGGAGCACGCGGAAGGCGACTGAAAAGGTAACCTCAGCCGAACTCCACAGTGCCATATTCCGCCGTCATGTCGCCTGTACCTGTTCCCCACTCGTACAATCCTCTCATTTGGGGTTGAACACGAGGCCGAAACCCGCTATCTTTCACCTGTCGTTGTAATGCCAGTTGACAAGAACCGCCGGATTTTCATGGGCCTTCGCACTGTACTCCTTTTCGCAGCGTTCCTCGTCCTGACCGGTTGCACCACCATGGTGCCGCGGGAGCGACTGCCGTATCCCCTCACCGACGACAGCTTCGGCGATCCGGTCAAGGTGGTCACCATCCCCCTGCCCGTCATCGCCACGAGCCCCAACGAAGGGCCCATCCTCGGCGGCCTGACCGCGTTCCTCCTCCACAACGCCCGGGACGAGGTCAACACCCTCATTGCTCCCCAGGTGAACTACAACCAGAACTTCGGCACCACCTTCTCCCTCTACGGAGCATTTTTCCCACTCCCCGAACGCAACTGGGAGTTCAACCTCTCCAAGTCCACCAACGTCAACGAAGACTACGAGGTGCGGCTCCGGGACAAGACCTTCCTCTCCTTGAACGGAAAGCCCCTGGAAACCAACGCCTTCCTTTACTACTTTACCGACGGTTCATCGCGGTTCTACGGCTTCGAGTCGGGCAGCCTGCAGCAGGATGAAACCAACTACGCCAACCGGGAATACGGGATCACCATGGGTGTCGGCTACGACCTGACCGACCATCTCCAGCTCGTTCTGGGCGAACGCTTCCGCAAGGTAGATATCCGGCCGGGAGCCGTGAGCAAAGTTCCCTACATCCGCGACCAGTTCACCACCGCCGAGGTGCCGGGGATCAACGGGTTCACCGCCCATGCCCAGAAAATAGCGCTGATCTACAACACCCTGGACGACCGGACCATGCCGACCGGCGGACTCTATGCCCGCGCCTCCATCGAGGGGAGTGCCGAGCTGCTCGGAAGCGACGCCGGTTACCGCCACTACGAAGTGGAGTTGAAGGGATATTTCCCGCTGGATACGGCCCGTTACATCACCGTGGTACGGGTCGCCTACAACCAGACCCTGGGGAGCGAAGTCCCCTTTCTGGAGCGGAGCATCCTTGGAGGCGAGACCACCTTGCGCGGCTACGGACGCAACCGCTTCGTCGACTCCAGCTACCTTCTCTGCAACCTTGAGGAGCGGATCAGACTTTTCCGCTGGAGCGTCTTTGACGTGAACACCGACTGGGAAGTGGCCCCGTTCATCGATCTGGGAGCGGTCATGGAATCTCTGGACCGGGCCGAAGCAAAAAGCTTCGAGTTCAACCCGGGCATCGGCTTCCGGGCAGTGGTCCGCCCCAACATCGTGGGTCGGGTCGACATCGGATTCGGCAACGAGGGACCGGCGGTCTTCGTGGGTCTGGGGTATCCGTTCTGAGGCAGGCTTCGGCCTGTGAGTGGAAATGGGGGGGCTTACCGGGACAGGCGGGCCCCCTGGCGGGAGTCGCGACGGATGAATTCCTCGTCGATTGCGGCAAGAACCGCCGACTTCTCCAGGGTCCAGGCAGGGGCCACCAGGTGGTCGGCCGGGGCATCCCCCACCAGGCGATGGACGACAATGCGGGGATCGAGCCGCTCCAGAAAATCGCAGACGAGTCCCACGTAGTCATCCCGCCCCAGACAGCCGACCGCCCCCTGACGGTACATGACTTCCAGCGGCGTATCCTTCATCACGTGGAGATGGTGGAGCTTCACCCCGTCGATACCGACCCCGTTGAGCATCATCGCCGTTTCGAGCATGTCCGCGTCGGTCTCTCCCGGCAACCCGAGAATCACGTGGGCGCAGAGCCTGATTCCCCGGCGGCGGCAACGGTCCGCGGCATCCTGGAACGATGCCGCGTCGTGGCCACGGTTGAGGAGGGCCAGCGTCCGGTCGTGGGATGTCTGCAACCCAAGTTCGAGCCAGAAGTAGGTTGAACGGGCATACCCGGCCAGGAGATCGATGACCTCCGGAGGGAGACAGTCGGGACGGGTGCCGACAATGAGCCCGGCCACGCCGGGGACCGACAGGGCCTCGTCGTAGAGACGCCGGAGCTGTTCCACCGGGGCATAGGTGTTGGAGTAGGACTGGAAATAGGCAAGGAATTTCCCCGCCCCGCAGCGCCGTGAGAGGTACGTCATGCCGTGGGCAAGCTGATCGGCCACCCCCAGTTCCGGCCTGATGCCGAAGGAGCCCGAGCCCCGGCCGCCACAGAAGATGCAGCCGCCGAGCCCCGTGGTGCCGTCCCGGTTGGGACAGGTGAAGCCGGCATCAACCGACACCCGCTGCACCCGGCAGCCGAAGACACGGCGAAGCTCGGCGGAAAAAGCGTTGTAGCGCCGGTCCGTCACCGGACCACCTCGAACGTTTTCAGCTTGCCGTTCCAGGTGTATCCCGCACCGGTCCAGATGGTCTCGATGGTCTTCCAGTCGAGCCCGAGCCCCTTCATCTCTTCGGTGAGATAGTAAGCGGGCATGATCTCGTTGTCATCGATGCGGCCGTCGCCGTTCACATCGGCCCAGTGAATGCCGGCCACGGTCACCCGCGCCGCGCCTCCCACCGGTTCGCGCCGGGTGCCTCCTTCGTCGGAGCGAACCACCTCGCCGCCGAAATCGACAGCCGTCTTGAGGGGGATCTCACGGGGCGAAAGCAGGGTATAGGAAATCGTCATGGCTCCCGCTCCGGCGGGGATGAGCCACTTGATCTCCCGTGTCCCCGCCTCGCCGGTCACCGGCGGAGTGGCGCTCACGAACCGCCAGCCGGCCGGAATGCGCTCCTTGAGAATGAAGCCGCTCCCGCCTTCTTCCGGCCGCTCCACCTTCACCCGAACCGGCAGGATCTGGCCCGGCGCACTGTAGGGGGGCAGAGTCCGCTCTGCCTTCAGCCCCGGTGCAGTCCCCCGGAAAAGCACGATACCCAGAATCGACGCTCCCGCCAGGAGCAGGATAACAGCCGGCAGGAGCCGGCGGCGCGGCAAGGGAGGCTCCGTCTGGTTCTCGTCCGGAATTTCCTCCGTAGCCTCCTCCCGCCGGAGGATATCCTCCAGGGATACCTCCAGGGCCTGAGCCAGCTTTTCGGCATTGTCCCGCTTCACCGACGGGTAGCGGTTGTTCTCCCACCGGGAGATGGTATCGGTCGTCACCCCCACTACGCTGGCCACGTAGAGCTGGGTGAGCCGTTTGGCCTCCCGGATCCGGCGGATGGTTGCCCCATCGATGGCCACAATGGGGGTCGGTGTCCTGTCGCTGTGTTCGGCAAGGTTATCCATAGGCTGCTATTGTAACAGGTTTTGCGCCGGCAAAGAACCCCATGGCGAGAAGGTCCTCTCCACGGAACACTGGCGGCGATTCCGCCCCGGCTCGCACAACGTCGAACTCACCTGCAAAGGAGTGTGACCATGAGATTCATTCCAGCAACTGCGGCTCTCCTCATCATCCTGACAGGCTCTGCCGGCGCCATCGACAGAATCACCTATCCGACCCGGATCGGGGCCGTGGTATTTCCCCACAAAAAGCACCAGGACGCCCTGGGCGAATGCCGCGGCTGCCACGAGAAGGGGCCGGGCAGGATCGACGGGTTCGACAAGGTCATGGCCCACGGCAAGGGGTGCAAAGGATGTCACGAAGAGATGAGGATGGGGCCGACCCGTTGCGGCGATTGCCACAAGGGTGGCTTAACCCCTTGATTCCACCGACACGTCATGCCCGCCGCAGACCCGACATCGGGTGACATGGCGATAGATGTCGATGGCGGACAGCGGTGCCGACCTCCTACACTGGGACCATGCGATTTCGCACACACACCCGAAAGGAGAATCACCATGAAAAGACTGATCGCATCCCTGGCCCTCACCCTCTTCGCCGCCGGCGCCGCCCTGGCCGCCGACACCATGACCTTCACCGCCAAGAACGGTAACGTGACCTTTGATCACAAAAAACACCAGGCCGCTGTGCCCGACTGTGCCGTGTGCCACGGCAAGACGCCGGGCAAGATCGAAGGGTTCGGCAAGGAGATGGCCCACGGCAAGTCCTGCAAAGGGTGTCACGAAGAGATGAAGAAGGGCCCCACCAAGTGCGGTGAGTGCCACAAGAAGTAATCCGGCACCGGCATACCCCGGCATGTGCGAAAAAGGGCGGAGCGATCCGCCCTTTTTCGTGCGAATCCCCTTGCCCCCGCCTCCCCCGCTCCGGTATCCTCACGGCAATGAAACGTTACTTTTCGGAACAGACCATCCTCGACCTGCGCGCGGCCATCACCGACGCCGGGGGCAACGAGGTTTTCTTTCTGGGGCGCACGGACGAGAACCTCCTCGTTGTGGAGGTGGAGCCCCTTGCCCGGGGCAACCGGGACGCCGTGGCCGCCATCATGATTGCCACCAGCTTCGGCGACGTGGTCATCCACAACCATCCCTCCGGCGTTCTCACCCCCTCCCAGGCCGACGTGGAGATCGCCTCGCTCCTGGGAAACCAGGGGGTGGGCTTCTCAATCATCGACAACCGGGCCGAGAACTGTTACCAAGTGGTTCCCCCCTTTGCCCGGCGGGAAACCCAAAGGCTGTCGTTCCCGGAGATCGAGCGGATCTTCGCGCCGGCCGGTGTCCTCGCCGGCAACCTCCCCGGCTATGAGTACCGGGACGAACAGCTCAGGATGGCGTTCCGCGTCACCGAGGCCTTCAACGACGACCGGGTGGCGATCATTGAGGCTGGCACGGGCACGGGCAAGTCGCTGGCCTACCTGGTCCCCGCCGTTCTCTGGGCCATCCGCAACCAGGAGCGTGTGGTGGTTTCCACCAACACGATCAACCTTCAGGAACAGCTGACCCGCAAGGACATCCCATTTCTCCAGCAGCACGCGGGCATCTCCTTCAGAGCCGTGCTCGTAAAGGGACGCTCCAACTACCTTTGCCGCCGCAAACTGGCTGCCGTCAAGGCCGAGCCCTCGCTCTTCGCCGACGACCCCACCGCCGGCGAGTTGGAGGCCATCATCGCCTGGAGCGAGACCACCGGGGAGGGGTGCCGGAGCGATCTCTCCATCATTCCCAAGGAGGAGGCGTGGGAGGAAGTCGCCTGCGAGGCCGACCAGTGCGGCCGGGTCCGCTGCCCCTTCTACGCCCGCTGCTTCTTCTACTCCGCCCGCCGTCAGGCAGCCAGCGCCGACGTCCTGGTGGTCAACCACTCACTCCTCATGGCCGATCTGGCCCTGCGCCAGGAGGCCGGCTACCGCTCCACCGCCATCCTCCCCCCTTTCGAACGGCTCATCGTGGACGAGGGGCACCATTTGGAGGACGTGGCCACGGGCCACCTGTCGGCCCAGGTCTCCCGCACGGGACTGCTGAAACTCCTGGGAAGGCTCCAGAACCCGCGCAAGCCCCAACGCGGACTCCTGCCCCAGTTCTCGGCGGGGCTTGCCCGGGAGATGCCCGAAGCCCTCGACGAACTCTACCGGGAACTGGCCGAACGGATCGACGGCACCCTCCTCCCCCGCCGGCAGCAGTTGGCCGACGGCGTCACTCGCGCCATGGACGCCATCGGGATCGCCCTCGTGGGGCACCTGTCGGAACGGGGGGGCGCGGCCGGTGAGCGGAAACTGCGGGTGACGCCGTCGCTCTTCGGCAGCCGGCTCTGGCGGGTGGTGGACGACGAGGTGCGGGAACTGACTGCGGACCTGAACGACTACGTGCGGGAGCTGAAAGGAGTCCTCACGGCCTGTGTGCGTCTTCCAGAGGAGGTACGGGAAAAGCTTGCCGGGCTCCTCATTGACCTCCGGGGAATCACCGGCAGGCTCGAAGCCGTGGCCGGCGACCTCCTCTTCTTCATCGGCCGCGAGGGAGAAGTCTGCCGCTGGTTTGAGGTGAAGCGGGGCAAGAACGGCATGGTCGTGCGACTTTGCTCGTCTCCTCTGGAGGTTGCGGCATCCCTCAAGCGGACTCTCTTCGACGCCTTCCGGACCGTGATCGTCACCTCCGCCACCCTGGCGGTGGGAGAACGGTTCGACTATCTGGCCGGACGGACCGGCATCGCCCTCCTGAAACAGGACCGGGTCACCGAACTCCTCCTGGCATCCCCCTTCGACTACGAGCACCAGGCCTTCGTGGGCATCCCCGCCGACATTCCGGAACCTGCCTCGCGCGGCTTCCAGGAGGCCCTGGAACTGGCCCTTCATCAGGGGCTGGCCATCTCGGAGGGACACGCCTTTGTCCTCTTCACCTCCTACGATCTGCTGGCAAAACTTTTCGGCAGGATGGCCGAAACATTGAAGCGGCGGGGCCTCACCCCCCTGCGCCAGGGAGAGGTCAACCGGCACCACCTCCTGGCCCGGTTCAAGCAGGAGCCCAACGCCGTGCTCTTCGGCACCGACTCCTTCTGGGAAGGGGTAGACGTCCAGGGGAAAGCTCTGGAACTGGTGGCGCTCACACGGCTCCCCTTCAGGGTCCCCACGGAACCGGTCCTGGAGGCCAGGGCCGAACACATCGCCGCCGGCGGGGGCGATCCCTTCATGGAATACACGGTTCCCCAGGCGGTCATCAAGTTCAAGCAGGGATTCGGACGGCTGATCAGAAGCAGGGAGGACCGGGGTGCGGTCCTCATCCTCGACAGCCGGGTCCTGACGAAAAACTACGGCGGGCACTTCCTCCGGTCACTGCCGCCCGTGCGTCTCGTGACCGGCTCTTCAGCGGAAGTCTTCGGGGCCATGACGGAGTTTTTCACGGCCTCTCCTTCGCAGTAGTGTAAGGTTCCCTCAGCTCTTGGCGCGCATGAGCCGTTTGGCGACCGTGTTGAAACACTGAAAGTAGGCCAGGTATGAGAGGAGGAAGACGGCAAGTATGGAGAACTGGATCTGGGGCGCGCCGGGAGCCCTCAGGATGAACGTGAAAAAAAAGATGATCAGCGCCCCCTTAAGGATGTCACTGAACACCCTCTTGCGGCGCAGGGCCTGCACCTCGTCGGCGGTTAGCCCCGTGACGGCCGATGCCACCTCACGCTCCGCATCCGATGCCGCAAGCTTGTACACGGGATAAAAAAGGATCAGCTGGAGCACCACGACCCTGATGACACTATTCATGAAGACCTGGGACGGAACCTTGCCGAGAAGCACAGAAGTAGTGCCGACAAGGAGAATCAACAGAAAGGCCTGAACAAATACGTGAATAATCGTCAGCCTGCGCAGTCGTGTAAAATCAAACACCTGTGCCATGACAACTCCTTGATGTGAAGTAATCGCCGTTGTTGGCAAGTGGTATACACCTTACCAAATAAAATATCGTTTTACAACTCAGTTGAGCAGATGGAAGACAGGAAAGGTCCCGGGAGGCTGTGGAGCCCTGTCCCCGCGGTACGGCACTGCACGCCCCAGGTGGCGCTGGCTTTTCCCCAAGGCCTGTGCTAATAGGTCGGATAAACACATGATTACGCATTCCACACCATCATGACAGAGGGAGGACACATGACTTCAAGGACTTTACTGGTGGGCGCGCTCCTCGTGGCATTGGCAGCCGGCGTATCTCGGGCGGAAGAAATCAACCCCGTGGTGGGGAAAGCGGGCGAGTTCACCCTTCGGGAGGCGGACCTGGATCGGTTTATCGATGCCCTGCCGGCCGAAGCACAGCAGCAGCTCCGAAAAAATCCGGAGCAGCGGTCCCTTCTGGCCCGGGAAATCCTGCAGACCCGTGCCATCGCCATGAAAGCCAGAAAAGACGGCTTCGACCGCAAGCCTGAGGTGAGGGAGCGGCTCGGCTATTTTGTGGACGATTTCCTGGCCCGCGAATACCTGACCAAGGTCGTCATTGCCGGCGTGAAGGTGTCCGACGCAGAACTGCGAGCCTATTACCAGGAGCATGCCAAAGACTTTGTCATGCCTGAGCAGGCCATAGTCCGGCACATCTTCATCGGAATCGCCGACGCTGCCGACAGCCAGGCCAAGACGGCGGCCAGGTCAAAGGCAGAAGGGGTGCTTGAACGGCTGAAGAAGGGTGAAGACTTTGCCGCCGTGGCCGCAGAGGCATCCGAGGACACCGAGTCGGCAAAAGAAGGCGGCCTGCTCGGCGCCATCACTCCCGGACAAACCAATTCCGAGGAATTCGAGAAGGCGGTGTTCGCCCTCAAGGCCGGCGAGATGAGTGGACTCGTTGAGAGCCCTTTCGGCTATCACATCGTCAAGGTAGATGAACGGAAGGAGAAAAGGGCTCTCCCCTTCGACGAGGTGAAGGATGCCCTGCGCACCAAACTGCAGGAGGAGGCGGAGCAGAGAAAACTGAGGGAATTTGTCGACGAGGTCGCCAAGCAGGCGGAGTTGGAGCTGCCCGCCGGCACGGAGAAGCAGTCAGGCGAGGGGAAATAGCCGCAGCAAGGCATCGAATTAGACCTGGCCGGCATCAAAAAACGGCGCACTGCTCAGGCAGCGCGCCGTTTTCCTTTTCAGGGGAGCAACAGGTCAGCGTTTTTTCATGCCGCAGTCGATAACCGCCACAACCCGACGGTTCTTGAACCGTCCTTCTTCAGTTGCGTTGTCGGCGATCGGCTTGGACTCGCCGAAACCCTTGGCCGAGAGGCGCTTGGCGCTGATACCGAACTTGTCGACCAGATACTTCATGACCGCCTTGGCACGCCGCTCCGAAAGTTTCTGGTTGTAGGCATCGCTCCCGACGCTGTCGGTGTGCCCTTCAATGACGGCGGTCGCCTCGGGGTACTCCTTCAGGAAGTCGGCGGCCTTCTTGATCTCGTCATTGTACTGAGGCTTGACCACGGCCTTGTCGGTGTCGAACTGAACGCCGAGAGTGATGCAGATACGCTCGGGGCACCCTTTTGCGTCGACCGCCAGGTCCTTGGGCGTGTCGGGGCACTTGTCCAGATAGTCATAGACGCCGTCGCCGTCAGTGTCGAGCGGACAACCGACGCTGTCCACCTTCACGCCGGCAGGGGTGCCGGGGCACTTGTCCAGGTAATCGTAAACGCCGTCCTTGTCCGTATCGAGGGGACAACCGACACTATCGACCTTCACGCCCGCAGGGGTATCGGGGCACTTGTCCAAGTCATCGATGACCCCGTCGCCGTCCGTATCCTTGGGAGCAGGAGGCGGAGGAGGCGGTGCAATCTCTTTCTTGGGCACGGGAGCCGGAGGAGGCGGCTCGACGGCCTTGGGCGGCTCGGGAGGCGCAGCAACCTTGGCCGGCGCGGGGCGCTCACCGCCAAAGAGGTAGTTGAGTCCCACCGTGTACTCAAAATTGTGGTTTTCGGGGCCGAGCATGTAGATGTGCCGCACGTCGCCACGAAGTGCGAAATTGTCGGTCAGGAAGTATTTGAGGCCGCCGCCGTAGTTCACATACTGCTCGTGCTCGTCGCTCACCCCTTCGGAGTGATCGATGGTGGATGCGCCGCCGCCTACGGCGAGGAACGGCACCAGAGCGCTGTCCGGCATGAAGTTATAGAGGACGTCGAGACCGTAACGGTAAGCATCCGCGTCATTTCCCTGCCCCCTGCTCTGCTTGGTGGGGACATAACCGAAGAGCAGTTCAGCGGCCCAGTTCTTGTCCAGGTTGTAGCCGCCTCTCAGGCCGAAAGTCGGACGGGTTTTCAGGTGTTGTGCGCCGTCAAACGTGTAGCCGCCCACAAAGGGAGAGATGTACCCTGCTCCGCTCCTGTTTTCGGCGAGTGTTGGCGCGGCCGTGACGGCTATCGCGGCCAAGGCAAGCAGTCCGGGCACGATTCGTTGCTTCATTGATGACCTCCTTTGAGTAGTAGATGCTGCGTGACGGCTCACTGCCCGCGCCGGAACGACACAGCCCTGAACCGTACAGTCGCTGCTCATGACATGGTGATGTGACTCTGTTCATTGATTGGGCACAATTATACGCCACGAGGGGTCAATGTCAACCGACAGGCGGCTGCCGCGACTTTCTCGTCCCTAATCACGGGAAAATAGTGGAGTCGAAATCGTTGCCGTGTTACGATCAAGTAACATTCGGGAGGACTTACCGTGCGCACTGAACCACAGCCGCTTCATTTGCCCGTTTTTCGGGCAATTCTCGCCAGCATGGGAGAGGGGATCATCTTCGCCGACGCAGACGACAGAATCCGCTATATCAATGCGGCCGCCGAGGATATCCGCGGAATCATCGCCGGCAACTATCTGGGGCGGAGCATCGTCTCCATTCACTCACCCGCGTCCGAAGGGCGCATCCGTCGGCTCATCGCCGGGCTCAAGGGGGGTGACATCCCTTTTTCCACCCGAGTGATCCACGTAAGGGAAAAGATCTTCGAAAACAGCTACTACCCCATCCGAAACGAGAACGGGATCTACGAGGGGACTCTCCTGATCTCGCGGGACATCACCGAGAAAGAGCTCCTCAAGGAGGAAAACAACTCCTTGAGGGAGCAGGTACGCGCCGACTTCGCCTGCGGCGGAATGATCGGAAAAAGTCATGCCATGGAACCGGTGTTCCACATGATCAGGGCTACGGCAGCCCTTGATTCCACCATCCTCATCTCCGGCGAAAGCGGGACAGGCAAGGAACTGGTGGCCTGTGCCATTCACCAGATGAGCCCGCGCCACAAGAATCCCTTCGTCAAGGTAAACTGCGCCGCCCTCCCGGAAACGCTTCTGGAATCGGAACTTTTCGGCCACGAGCGGGGAGCATTCACGGGGGCGGTGCGGGAACGCAAGGGGAAATTCGAACAGGCCCACCTGGGAACCATTTTCCTCGACGAAATCGGCGAGATGCCCCTGGCCGCCCAAGCAAAGCTGTTGCGCGTAATCCAGGGAAAGACCCTGGAGCGGATCGGAGGCAACCGCGAGATCGCCGTTGATGTGCGGATCATCGCTGCCACCAACAAAGATCTGCGCAGGGAAGTCGAGCGCGGGGCCTTTCGGGAAGACCTTTTTTACCGCCTCAACGTCATTCCCATCCATCTGCCGCCGCTCCGGGAGCGCCGTGAAGACATTCTCCCCTTGGCCGAGCACTTTCTGTCCGTCTACGCAGAGCGGATGCGCAAACCGGTCCACTGCATCGCCCCAGACGCCCGCAAGGCACTCCTGGACTATGACTATCCGGGGAACGTCCGGGAGTTGGAGAATGCCATTGAGCGGGGCGTGGCCCTGTCGATGGGCGAGACCATCACCCTGGCCGATCTTGCCCCCTACTTCGTGACGGGAGCATCTGCGGCGCCGGCAGGTGCCGCTCTCCCCAAGGAGCCACCGACGGCAACCCTCTCCCGGGCGGTATCCGTCGCCGAACAGGAGGCCATCCGCGAAGCGCTGCAGACAACCGGCAACCGCAAGGGGGTGGCGGCAAAACTCCTCGGCATCTCCCGCAAGACTCTTTGGGAAAAACTTAAACAGATGGAGCGCACGTAACGCCCACCACACATACGTTACCTCAAAGTAACACTTCGCCACATTCTAAAGCGCAAACCGTCGCCGCCGCCATCTCCTACCACCAACAATTACGGCTAATTAGACAACATTGCACTTCTGAGCCATGGTTGGTACGCAACCTGCTCTTCCCTGCCAGACAGTTTCTCAGGACACACGGCTGACCATAAGCAGTGTATCCCTCTCCACGCGTTGCATGTTCTAGAATGTTTGCTAATTTAATAGACAGCATCTCTGCAGAGAGAATTCCCGGACACTTCCGACACCGCAAAATGCCTAACAGATAAGCAAAGGCGGGGCAATGGCAGGACGCTGGTTTCTGTTCCGATTCTTGTCCGGTTATTGGAGTGCGGCGCGGAACATCGGCGCGGCTACCCCCGTGTGCCGACCGCCGCGATTTAAGGAAACCGCATCTGGCTCCTGCGGCGATTGCACCGCCTGCCGGGATGCCTGTCCCTCGGCAATTATCGTGCGTGACTTTGCCCGAAAGGGACCGCACCTCGACTTTTTCCAGGGGCGCTGCACCTTTTGCTACCTCTGCGCCGGGGCTTGCCCCAAGGGCATTCTGACACTGCCAAACGAAGGGGAACGCATGGTGATCGGCAGAGCCCGGTTAATCCGTGACCGCTGCCTGGTTCGCGAAGGATGTTCCGTCTGCATTGAGCGCTGTCCCGAGGGAGCGCTCACCCTCATCTTCGGCAGAACCATCCGGGTGAGCAAACGAAAATGTACCGGCTGCGGCGGCTGCAGACATGTCTGCCCGGCAAAGCCGAACGCGATGAGTATTGAGCCGTTGAACGGCTAGCCGTAACCTATCACGAAAGGAGAAATCAACGTATGTGGAAGAAACGACTGGCTGTACTGGCGGTGGCCGCGGGAGCGGCAGTCGCCCTGTCGATCCCGGCACTCTCCACGGCGGCAAAGGGCAAGCCTGCTGCCACGGGTGCCAAGGGAGACGGACGGGAGACATGCTACGGCTGTCACGAGGAGGTCAAGGCCCTCAAGGAAGGATCAAAGCACGCCCGTCTTGCCTGCGATTCCTGCCACGACAAACTCAAGGAGCACCTGGCCAACTACGAGACCAAGCCGGGCACCAATCTGGATCCGGCCAAGTGCGGTTCGTGCCACAAAAATGAATACAGCAGTTTCTTCACGGTCAACTACGACGCCCAACCGCGCAAGGAGAAAGGGATTCCCACCGGGCGCTCCCCCATGCAGGACAAGCTCCTGGCCGGCCACGGTTTCACCTTCGAGCACAACGAACCCCGGGGACACGCCTTCATGGTGGTTGACCAATTCATCGTCGACCGTTTCCAGGGAGGGCGTTTTCAGTACAAGAAGGGCGCCTGGGGAATGGACGCCACCGGCAAGGCATGGGACATCCTGACCGACACGGGCAAGAAGCTACCGGAAACGGCCATGGCGGGAAATCCCACCTGTATCCAGTGCAAGACGTCCGATCACATCCTCAAATGGAAGTTTATGGGGGACAAGGACCCCAAGGCCACGTGGGACCGGAGTTCCGACATCGTTGCAGTGGCCAAGGACACCCAGAATCCGGTGGGGTGCATCCACTGTCACGACCCCCATGGCACCCAACCCCGCGTGGTGCGTGACGGCCTGATCCAGGCAATTGAGAAGGACCCGACCGCCAATATTTTCGCCAAGAACGGCAAGACCGACCTGAAGGTTATCTCTTTCCGCGACGGTTTCCGCAAGATCGGCGTCATGGAAAAGACCGATTCCCGGCTCATGTGCGCCCAGTGCCACGTTGAGTACAACTGCAACGCGGGCTCCCAGTGGTCAGACGGCCAGAAAGTGGGCTACGACGACCAGCGCACCAACCACTTCCCCCTCAAAAATGCAAAGGATCTCCTCGCACACTACAAGAAGCTCGATTTCTACGATTTCAAGCACGCGATCACAGGGGCACGCCTCGTCAAGCTGCAGCACCCGGAAGCCGAAACCTACGCGGGCAGTGTCCATGACCGGGCCGGCGTCGGCTGCGCCGACTGCCACATGCCGCGCATGAAGGGCAAAGACGGCAAGATGTTTAAATCCCACGGCGTGATTCGTCCCGCTCACCATGTGAAAGAAGCCTGTCTCGGCTGCCATCCCAAGAGCACCGTGGAGCAGAAGTCCTACCAGATCGAGGGAACCCGTAACTACATCCGCGGCAAGATGCGCAAGGCGGAATACTGGCTCGGCCAACTGATCGACACCTACGCCGCCGCCAAGCGGATGGGAATCGGTGAAGATGTCCTGGCCAAGGCACGGGAGAAGCATGAGGAAGCCCATGTACTGTGGGAGTACTGGACCGCTGAAAACAGCGACGGTTTCCACAATCCCGAACTGGCCCGCGACAGCCTGACCTCCTCCATCGCGGCATCCAAGGCAGGGGTTAAGCTCCTGAACGACGCCATGGAACCCAAGAAGTAACCATTTTCTTCCCGTTGTCCTCCGGCAGAAAGCCCGGTCTGCTCCCGCAGTCCGGGCTTTCTGCCGGAACAGGCCATTTGTCTCATGCATCGCAACAGCATTGTCTCATACAGTTATCTGATTCTCGCCCTCCTCATGGTAGTGACGGGCCTATCCCTCTGGTTTAACCTTCGATTGGCAGCTGAGCACTACGAGGAACTGGCGGCACAGATGGGTCGCTCCATCCTGCGCTCGATCATCGCTACCCGGCAGTGGAATGCAGAGCATGGCGGCTTCTATCTGCCGGTCTCCGATACGATCCGCCCCAACCCTTACCTGAAGGACCCCAGGCGCGACGTGGAGACCACGGATGGCCTGAAACTGACCAAGATCAACCCCGCCTACATGACCCGGCTCCTGGGAGAAGAGTTACGTAAAATTCAGGACGTGGCGATCCACATCACCAGCAGTGTCCCCGTGAATCCGGCGAACCGTCCCGACGAGTGGGAAGAGCAGGCACTGCGCGGCTTTGAGGAAGGAAAACCCGAGATATGGTCTGTAGAGCACGGCCATAACGGAACGATGTTCAGACTCATGACGCCCCTCAAGTCGGATGCGGCCTGCTTCAGCTGTCATGAAATGACGGAGCGCCGCCGCCCCGGTTCAATTCTTGGTGGCATCAGTGTCTCATTCCCCTATGCTCCGTTCGGACGAACTCTGGCCATGGTACGAGTCCAGATCGTTCTCATCCACTCCCTCTTTTTTGTTCTGACCACTGCCGTCCTCATCTTTTTCAGCCGGGTGAACGGTGAACTCAAGCGTGAGATCGCCGAGCGAAGCCGGGCCGAGGAGCACGCCCGGCTGGCCAACACCGAACTGGAACAACGGGTCGCGGAGCGTACCGCAGAGTTGGAGGCACTGAACCACGAGCTCGAAACCTTCAACTACTCGGTCTCCCATGATCTGCGAACCCCCCTTACGTCCATAGACGGATTCGGCAAAATCTTGCTGGACGACTACGGTTCGCGTCTCGACGATAAGGGGCGGAGCTATGTGGAGCGGATTCTGACAGCCGGCAAGCGGATGAACCGGCTCATCGAATCATTGCTCAGCCTCGCCCGCCTCGGACGGGAAGAAATTCGCCGCGAGCCGGTTGACCTTTCGCATATGGCCTCGATGGTAATTGAGGAATTCCGGTTTCGCTTTCCCGAACGGAACGTGAAGACAACCATTGCCAATGGGGTAGTCGTAAATGGTGACTGGAGGTTGATGAGGGGAGTGATCGAAAATCTTGTGGATAATGCCTGGAAGTATACTGGAGACAAAGAAGCAGCCGTGATCGAGTTCGGGAGGTGCGAACTCACAGGAGAAACGATCTACTATATCCGCGACAACGGAGCAGGGTTTGACATGTCACGCGCCCATCGGCTCTTCACTCCCTTTGAACGCCTCCATTCCAGCGAGTTCGAAGGAAGCGGCATCGGCCTCGCCACGGTCCGCCGTATCATCGAACGCCACGGGGGAAGGATTTGGGCAGAAGCCATGCCCGGAGAAGGGGCGACATTCTATTTTACTGTGCCGTAGACACGGAAAAGCCGCCAACGTTTGCTTCGAGGCGGCTTGATCGTAAAGGCGGTTCCGTCCCTGGAACCGATGAAACACCATGGATGCATAGAGCCTAATTGGTTATCTTTTACCCAAGGTTTCAGACTCTGTCAACAGGCAATGTCTTACTGCGACAAGTCTCCTGTCAATTCCTGGAGCAGATAAAGCTTCGGATTGACATCGCGAACACAGACAATGAGTTCCCTGAGTCGTGCCTCATCCACTCCTTCCTCCAGATCGCCCCCCTGGAACCATTTGTATCCCTTGGGAAGGGGCGCGTAGATGCCATCCCGCAGCAATGAAACATCGACCAGGTCGTTGACTCGGCCTGTCGCTTCCCATGGATCGCGGTAGTTGAACTGCCGCGCAACGATGTGAAGTCCCATACCATTGGGGAAGATGGCCTTAACCTCGAAGGAAAAGTCCCGGGGCGCACTGTAGCTTTCCGTTCTCCCCGAGCGCGCCATGACTTTAGCCCCTGCCTCTACCAGCAGTTCTTTCACCGACTCCGTGGTCATCGGCTTCAGTTCTTCCATGGTCAAACCTCCAGCCTCATTTCCACCCCCCAGGGGACGGGTTTCTCCCCTGCCCGTGTCAGCACCCACAGGGTGGGAAACTCCATCTGTTCGGGGGCGGGCCCGACCCCATCGGTCAGGTAAACTACCACTGCGGGACGGGGGGTCATTGTCCGTGCATGATCAAAGACAGGGCGAAGATCCGTGAATCCACCGCCGTAGTAAGCCTCGGTTACGCCCAGCCCCCCCTTGAAGCTTTCCATCCGCTGAATCCGGCTGTTGGCATAGATAACGGTTACCTGCGCATCACGACTGCGGGATATCCGGACCAACTCCCGGGCAAATGCCTCCCGGAGCTCCACGGTGTCGGTGGATTCGCTCACATCGATCCCGACCAGCAGATTTAACCGCCTCCGCTTGCGGATACCAGGCGTCATGTGAACGAAGCGACGGTGCTCTTTCAGCCAACTCGTTTCACGGCCGGTACGTCCAGCAGCCGCAACGAACTGCCGCAGGACCTGCTGCCACGGAAGCGGCGAAGGCGCAAGCATTCCTTCTATAACGCGTCGGATATCTGCAGGTACGTGACCATCGGCCTGTCGCCAGGCCTCCCGCACCATGCCGCGCACCACCTCCTCAGCGAGTCGAAGCGGGGTCGAGTCAGCTTCTTCCCAGGTACTGTGGTCGTCAACAGTAGCGGCGTTCAGGTCCCGATCGCAGCCCTCCCCAACTGCACCGCCTTCGTCCCGACTTGCTCGTCCTGTACCCTGGCCTTCCAGGCTTCCGGCATCGAACGGGTTGGAGAGCAGGCTGTAATACTCTTCGGCAGCCAGGCCATCGTCGACGGAGAAATGAACTGGAAGCGGCGCATCGGCGGGCAGATGTTCAATGGACGGGTTAATGGCCAAATCGCAGGCCACATCCCAATCATGGCTGTTACGTCCTTTTCGTCGCACCATGTGGAGGTGAATGACATGTTTGACGCAATGCTCGAGCAACCCTTCTCTGACGGCAGGAGACTCGGCGCCGAACCGGAGAGGATCCACCATCAAGACCGGGACACCGTCCCGAAACGTTACCCCCAAGGGAAAAGTCCCGGCTCGCTGCTCTCGACGCATCGTTAACAGGAATTGACCATAGAAGGGACGACGTTTCAATAGCCGCACAATGGTGTTTTCCAGCTCCCGAGGGGCTGAAGCTTCAGTTGACCGCATGGACCGTCACCCAAGCAATGAAGGAGTAGCGCACGAGTTTTCCGATTCCAACCAACAGTACGAACCGGCCGAACCCCACTCTCAATATTCCTCCTACCAGACAAAGGGGATCTCCAAGTATCGGCAGCCATGAAAGAAGAAGCGACCAGTAACCGTACCGACGATAAAACTGCTCTGCTCTGCGTTCAGCATCCTCCGATATACGAAGGACCCGCCGTATCAGATACACGCCCCCCCACATGCCGACGGCCCAGGTAGTGCAAGCGCCGAGAATGTTGCCGACAGTTGCCGTAGTTGTAACAGCCAGTGGGTTGTAATCCTGGGTCAGCAAAGCGACAAGCAACCACTCGGAACCGACAGGGATGAGGGTAGCGGCAAGGAAACTCACCACAAATAAGGCAATCAGGCCGTTAGCGGCAAGTTGTTGTTCCATGGTACGACATTAGCGGAACGCGGCGAACAATGTCAAAGACTATCCTCCCAGCCCTAGTGCTAGCACCATTAACTGGCTGTTGATAAACGTCATGAGAAGGCCGGGATGCCAAGCGCAAGAGAGAAAAACAGCGAGGCGTACCCGTTGGTACGTTGAGCTTTTGAGTAAAGGTCAACACCGCGTACCGGCCCCGAAATAGTTTTTCAACAGCCCGTTAAGTTTGATCCGCGGTGGGGAGCTTCACCCCGGCAGTTCCCGTTCTTTGCCGGGGTGAAGAAATACCATCACAGCATGGCACGCACTGCGTCTAGGACCGCTGCATAGTCAGGCTCGGAGGTAACTTCCGGCACATGCTGAAGGTAACGGATTACACCACCTCCATCCACCACGAACACCGAACGGGACAAGAGCATCAACTCCTTGATAAGCACCCCGTAGGCGAGGCCGAACGATCGATCCCGATAATCAGAAAGGGTGACCACGCGGTCAATGCCGGCGGCGCCGCACCAGCGCTTCTGAGCAAATGGCAAATCAAGGCTGATGGTCAGGACCACGACATTGGTCGGCAACGATGCGGCCTCCTGGTTGAAGCGTCGTGTCTCCGCATCGCAGACCGGCGTATCGAGCGAAGGCACGGCACTGATGATCTTAATTGCTGATCCGAAATCGTTGAGAGATCTCACCGTGAGCGACGTATCGACCACAGCGAACGCGGGAGCCTGATCCCCGACCTTTAGCTGCGGCCCTAATAACGTCATGGGATTGCCCTTGAATGTAATAATGCCAGATCGCTCCTCCATGGGTCTCCTCCTTGTGAATGGTGTGATATCAAGTCTAACAGACTTTAACAAAAAAAAAGCCCCTCCGTGGAGGGGCTTTTTTCAAAGGTTATTGCCGCTATTAAAGCAGGACGGCTTTTTGGGCAAGTTCGAGAAGATACGAAGGAACCACACCGGGAATGATGACGCCTACCACGGCAATCAGAATGCAGAGCATGACAGCGGGGGAAAGAGTCATCCAATCAAATTCCTCAGTAGGATTCTTCATGTACATGTAGACCATAACTCTGAGGTAGTAGTAGACAGAAGCGGCGCTGTTCAGCACACCGATGATGGCGAGCCAGATGTAACCGGCCTTGATAGCGCCCGAGAAAAGATAAAACTTACCGATGAATCCAGCCGTAGGGGGCATGCCTGCCAGGGAAAACAGGAAGATCGCCATGGCCAGCGCCAGAACCGGATGCTTTGTGGCAAAACCGGCGTAGTCTGCGACATTGTTATTTTCCTCGCCCTTCTTGCCCACAAGGATGATGATGGCAAAGGCTCCGATGTTCATGAACGCATAGGAAAGCATATAGAACATGATACCGGCTGCCCCTTCAGCGTTTCCGGCGGTGAAACCGACGAGTGCGTAGCCGGCGTGAGCAATGGACGAGTAGGCAAGCATCCTTTTGATATTATCCTGATTGAGTGCAATCAGGTTGCCGATTGTCATGGTAAGTACTGCAAGGACCCACAGCAGGTCAGACCAGTCGGCCTTGAGGGAAGGGAATGCCACGATCAAGACCCTCATGAAAGCGGCAAAACCGGCTGCTTTAGGACCAGCGGACATGAAGGCAGTCATCGGGGTCGGAGCCCCTTCATAGACATCAGGAGTCCACATGTGGAAGGGAGCGGCAGCAATTTTGAACGCGAACCCGGACGCCATGAGGAGCATACCGATGTAGAACATCGGTGATTGGGCTACCATGCCGTTGGCTGCTACGAATTCGGCGATTTTGGGGATCTTCGTGGTGCCGGTGGCACCATAGGTCAGTGCCATGCCATAGAGAAGGAACCCGGTCGAAAACGCGCCGAGAAGGAAGTACTTGAGTCCTGCCTCATTCGACTTGAGATTAGCCCGATTGAATCCCGCAAGGACATACAACGAAACTGACAGTACTTCAAGGCCAAGGAACACTGTCATGAGATCCGTTCCGGATGCCATGAGCATCATTCCCATGGTGGCAAACAGAATCAGGGGATAGAGTTCTCCCTGGTTGCATCCTTCACGCTTCATGTAGTGATCGGAGATAAGAATCGTCAATCCGGCCGAGAGCAGGAATATTCCTTTGAAGAAAAGAGCGAAGTTGTCCCGCACAACAGAGCCGCTGAACGAGTCGAGTGGTACTCCCCATCCCCCGACGGTTGATACGCCGGCTGCGATGATGCCTACGAGGCTCAGGTATCCCAGATAGGCCTTCTGCTCACTCGGCACGAACACATTTACGAGAAGCAGCGCCATGCCAAAGACCGAAAGTATGATCTCGGGCATGATGGGGGCGAGGTTAATGACTGGGAGTACGATTGTTTCCATCTAATATCCCTCCGGTGGCTATTCTGAGACGGATTTACTTAAGTTCTGCAGGCATAACAACAGCTGCAGGCATGACCTGGGGAGCAGCAGGCATGGTCTGCATCTGAGCAACGGCACCCTGCTGTTTGGTCTTCACATGAACAATGAGCTTTTCAAGTGACGGACTCATCTTCTCAATGAAAGGAGTGGGATATACACCCATCACGAAGATCAGAACAAGCAGCGGAAGCATGATGCCAACTTCACGTGCATTCAGATCACACAGGGTCTGGTTCTTTGGGTTTGTGAGCTCGCCGAACATTACGCGCTGGAACATCCAGAGCATGTAAACAGCTGCCAGAATAACGCCACTTGTACCGATTACAGCATACCAACGCAGCTCACTTTCGAACGCACCGAGAAGAACGAGGAATTCACCTACGAAACCGTTCGTGCCGGGCAGACCGATCGAGGAAAGCGTGACGATCATAAATATCGTAGCGAACACCGGCATTTGCTTGGCGAGCCCTCCGAAATCCGTAATCAGTCGAGTGTGGCGGCGCTCATAAATAAAGCCAACGATGAGGAACAGTGCGCCGGTTGAGACACCGTGGTTGAGCATTTGCAGCATTCCACCGGAAAGGCCTTGAATATTCAGTGCGAACACACCCAGCATGACGTAACCCAGGTGAGCAACAGATGAGTACGCTACAAGCTTCTTGACATCTTCTTGAACCATTGCAACAAGGGCAGCGTATATGATGCCAATAACCGAAAGCGTAGCAATGAGGGGGGTGAATTTATCGGTTGCGTCTGGAAAGAGCGGCATTGCGAAACGAACGAAACCGTAAGTCCCCATCTTCAGGAGCACTGCTGCCAGAATAACCGAGCCGGCCGTCGGTGCTTCGGTGTGGGCGTCCGGAAGCCACGTGTGGAGAGGGAACATGGGGACCTTGATGGCAAAGGCCAGGGCAAAGGCCAAGAACATCCAGACCTGTGTTGCCGGATCAAGAGTTACTTCATAGAACCTGAGCACGTTGAAGTCTCCAGCCCCTGCCTTGAAGTAAAGGGTGACCAGAGCGACCAGCATGAGCAGGGAGCCGACCATTGTGTAGATGAAGAATTTGACTGCAGCATAAATCTTATTTTTCCCACCCCAGATCCCGATGATGAAATACATCGGAATGAGCATCACTTCCCAGAAGATGTAGAACAGGAAGAGGTCCAGTGACACGAAAGCTCCAAGCATCCCCACTTCAAGCAGCAAGAGACAGATCATGTACTCCTTGACCTTCTCTTCCACCGCAGTCCAAGTAGAGAGGATGGCGATCGGCATGATAAATGTCGTAAGGATAACGAGCCAGAGACTGATACCATCGATTGCAACGTGATAGTTCATCTGGAACGGACCCGCTGCTATCCACGGCATTTTCTCCACGAACTGGAAGTCGGCGTTACTCTGGAAACCAGTAACCAGAGGTATCGACACGACAAAGGTCACCAGAGAAACCAGCAAGGCAAGCATCCTGTGCGCCGAGTGGCTCTGCTTGGGGACGAAGAAGAGCAGTACGACCCCCAGGAGTGGAAGAAAGGTCATCACGCTGATTAACGGAAACTGGCTCATGAACTCTGCTCCTTTAGTCCTAGTAATACTTTGTTAGCGGAAGAGGTAAAACGCTACGATCACCACCACGCCAACAGCCATGGAGAAGGCATAGTTGTGCACGTAACCGGTCTGGGTGTTCCGAAGAACGCTCCCGAATCCTTTCACAACAGCGGCAACTCCATTGACCATACCATCGACGACTACAACGTCGAATCCTTTCCACAGGAAATTGCCGAGAGCCTTGCACGGATTAACGAAGAGGAAATCATAGAGCTCATCCACGTACCACTTATTGTATACGGCCCTGTGGAGCGCCGGGAACGCGGCTGTAAACTTGGCAGGCAGTGACGGAGACATCACATAGAGGACATAGGCAATGGATATACCCACCAGTGCAATGAGGACCGAAACTCCCATGATTCCGAACTCAAAGGCATGACTGTAGTGTACTTCTCCGTGTCCCTGCATTTGTTGCTGCATGAACTCATGGGATCCGAGGAAGACAGGCTCCAGGTAGTGCTCAAGATAGTTGGGCAGCATGCCCAGAATCTTTGGCATTCCGACATAGCCGCCGACCACGGCAAGTATGCCGAGGACAATCAGGGGGAAGGTTATGACAAAGGGAGACTCATGAAGGTGATCCTTGGCCTTCGGATTAATCCTGCACTCGCCGGTAAACGTCATGAACACCAGGCGGAACATGTAGAATGCGGTAAATCCTGCGGCAATGATGCCCGTACCCCACAGAAGCACATTGAGACTGCCGTGCAGCGGGTTGGCAAAGGCAGCCCAGAGAATCTCGTCCTTTGAGAAGAATCCGGAGAAGCCAGGAATGCCTGAAATGGCGATGGTGGAAACAAGAAAAGTCAGGAAGGTGATTGGCATGGCCTTGCGCAGGCCCCCCATGTTACGCATGTCTTGCGGATCGTCGTGGGAGTGCGCATGGTGGAGCGCATGGTGCATTGCGTGAATGACCGAGCCGGAACCGAGGAACAGACAAGCCTTGAAGAATGCGTGAGTCATAAGGTGGAAGATACCTGCAGTGAACGCACCGACACCCATGGCAAGGAACATGAAACCAAGCTGCGATACGGTGGAGTATGCCAGAACCCGCTTGATGTCATTTTGGGCTGTACCGATAGTGGCGGCGAAAATGGCGGTAGCCGCACCAATAACCGCAACAAGCATCATAGTTTCGTGCGACCTGATATACACGAAATTCAGGCGGCCGATCATGTACACACCTGCAGTAACCATGGTCGCCGCATGGATGAGGGCAGATACGGGAGTGGGGCCCTCCATGGCGTCGGGAAGCCATGTATAGAGAGGGATCTGTGCAGACTTACCTGTGGCGCCCAAGAAGAAGCAGAGCGTGATGACCGTAACTATCCCACCTACGGGAAGCAAGTGCGCATTGGCGGAAAGCTCACGGAAGTTGATGGTCCAGACATTATGGTTCTGTCCAAGATACCAGAACAGTGTAAACGTACCGAGAAGAAAACCGAAATCACCAACGCGGTTCATGACGAATGCTTTTTTACCTGCGTCGCCAGCGGATTTTTTATGAAAGTAGTAGCCGATGAGGAGGTAGGAACAGAGACCGACACCTTCCCAACCGACGAACATCAGGAGCAGGTTGCTGCCGAGGACCAGCAAAAGCATGGAGAACGTAAAGAGGTTCAGGTAGGTAAAGTACCGATAAAACCCTTCTTCGCCGTGCATGTAGCCTATGGAGTAAACGTGAATCAGGAAACCAACACCGGTTACCACCATGATCATCAGGGTCGAGAGCGGGTCGATGAGGAAACCAATGTCTGTCTTAAATGTACCGGCAGCGATCCAGGTGAAGAGGGATTTCTCAAAGAACCTCTCCTCTACAGGGAGGGAAAGCAGCTGGATGAGAATTCCGCACGACACGAGAAATGAACAAAACACCATCAGTGCGCCAATGCCACCGATGACCTTCTCGTTCTTGATTGATTTCCCGAATAGGCCATTAACAATGACACCGATCAGGGGAAACAGGGGTATCAGCCATACGTACTCGAACATTCCTGACTCCTTTTATAGCGAGAAATTCAGAATTCTTGTATCTGCTCTCTCGGCTACAGCTTCATGAGCTTGACATCTTCTACGTCTATGGACTCACGGTTTTTGTAGAACGCGATCATGAGCGCCAGACCCACAGCAGCTTCAGCCGCTGCCACAGTCATGACGAAGAAGACAAAAATTTGCCCATCGATATTGCCGAGATGCCTTGAGAGCGCGATGAATGTCAGGTTTACAGCATTCAGCATCATCTCGACACACATAAAGATAACTATTGCGTTGCGCCTGACGAGAACGCCTATGGTGCCGATCGAAAAGAGTATTGCGCTTACTATCAGGTAGCTGTGCAAGGAAACCATGTGCTTCACCCCTGTCGGTTAGATTTTTTTCTTGGTCAGAATTACGGCACCAATTATGGCAACAAGCAGAAGTATGGATGTCACCTCAAAGGGTAACAGGAAATCTGTATAGAGCGCTTTGCCAATAATTTCAGTGTGTCCAACCCGATGTATCATTTCCGGACTGATTTCACCCTTGTTGCCAGTGAGTGAGCTCCGATTGAGCACATAGAACAGTTGGACAAGTGTAAATATACCGACCAGTGAGCCGAGAAGTACGGTGTGAGAAGAGCGTCTCCCGACCTCAGTCTTCACATTGAGAAGCATTATGACGAAAACGATAAGCACCATAATGGCCCCAGCGTAGACGATCACTTGAATGGCCGCCATGAACGGAGCGTCAAGCATCACGTAGAAGGTGGCAAGACAGAAGAACGTCAGGATAAGGGAGAGCGCGCTGTTGATCGGGTTCTTGCAGGTGATGACCAGTATGCTGGCCAGTACAGCAACCGCTGCCACGATCGTGAAGAAGAACGTTTCCATTGCTGCTCCTTTATTTCTTTTCTAAGAGTCTCTCTTTGACAAAGACGAAGTCTTCACGCTTATAGTTTGCTAGTTCGAACTGGTCCGTCATCTTCAGTGCATCTACAGGGCAGGCTTCGACACAGTACCCACAGAAAATGCACCTCAGCATGTCGATCTCATAGCGTTCTGCATACTTGTCATGATTTGCATCTTCACCGGCATCAACCGATATACATTTCGCCGGACAGACCGTCGGGCAAAGGTAACACGCTACGCACTTTGCTTTATCGTGCGAAACCTTCAGGGCATGAAGGCCGCGGAAGTTAGGGGATGGAGTCGGCCGCTCATCAGGGTACTGGAGCGTTACCGGCTTCATGAACATATGCTTTAACGTAATTTTGAGTCCATTAATTAACGGCATTATCATGGCTGTTACCTCGTAGTGGAGTTACGATTGGAGCGACACCACTATACCCGTGACGATAATGTTCACCAGGGTAAGTGGGAGGAAGACCTTCCAACCCAAACGCATCAGTTGATCATACCGGTAGCGCGGATAGGTCGCCCGAATCCACATGCAGACAAAAATCAGGAAGTAGACCTTAGCGATGAACCAGACCCACCCGGGAAGGAAGGCCGGACCATGCCACCCACCGAGGAATAGGGTAGTGGTCACAGCGCAGACGGTCACCATGTTCGCATATTCTGCCATGAAGAACATGGCGTACTTCATACTTGAATATTCGGTGCAGAAGCCTGAAACCAGCTCCGTTTCCGCCTCAGGCAGGTCGAACGGCGTCCGGTTGATTTCCGCAAGTGAGCAGATGAAGAAGAGGATGAAAGCGAGCGGCTGCTTGAAACAGTACCATGCGCCATTGGCTTGATCGGCTACAATCTTCTGCAATGAGAGCGATTCGGAAAGCATGAAGACCGATATAATCGCCAATCCGGCAGCTAGTTCGTAGGAAATCATCTGAGCCGAGGATCTCAGCCCGCCGAGGAGTGAGTACTTGCTGTTAGATGACCACCCCGCCAGAACAATGCCATAGACACCGATGGAAGCTAGTGCGAGGATATAAAGTACTCCGACGTTCATGTCGACTACCTGCCCTGAGGCGGTATCATAATAGCCGGCAATTTGCAGGGGGACCTTGTATCCAGCCACTTCAATCGTTTCGCCGAAGGGGATTACGGCAAATCCAATAAAGGCCGGAACCAACGCAATGATCGGCGCAATCAAAAATGCAAACTTGTCCGACTGACTTGGGACAATCTCTTCTTTGAAGAAGAGCTTCAGGCCGTCAGCAATCGGTTGAAGAAGCCCATGCCAGCCAGTTCGCATTGGTCCTAGCCGCGCCTGCATGTGGCCGATGATTTTTCGCTCTGCATAGGTTGCATAAGCAACGGTGAGCAGGACGAACACGAATACCACAAGGACCTTTGCTACCATGGAGACGTAGTAGATCATTGGCAGTCCGAACAGTTCGTATCCCATGTGTTCCTCTTCCTCTTCTGTCTTTTGTTAGGAAACTGGTGGTATTACCTGCTATTTACTGATAGTTACCCACGTAATAGCCGTTGCACCCGTCAGTGAATTGATTGATGCATCTGCAAAATGGTACGGTGCGAATGTGACCCCTTGCGGCAAACGAGTGCCTACCTTGGCTTTGAGACGGAGTTCACCTGTAGCCGATTTCACTGTTACCGTATCACCCTCAGTTATAGAGAGTTTAGAGGCGTCGTCCTTGTTAAGCTCCAGATACCCTTCCGGACAGACCAGCATCGGCCCTTCACCATAAAGTGACAGTGTACCGGAGTGGTTCAAGGCACTCCCCGTCAGGAGTGCGAACTTCCCTGCCTCAGTTGTTACAGTGCCGGCCACAACCGGGACAAAGGACGCCGTGCAGTTGTTGACTCTGACGGCACCAGCATCCCCTAGGCCTTCAAGAGTCAGGCCCGCATAACCGGGTGTGGCCGCGGCAAGATCAGCGAATGCTTCCTTTTGGCTGGTATAGGCTGCCTGACCGGTCAGCTTTGCATGGAGCATGTTAAGGATGTCAAAATCAGTCCGGCAATCACCAAGAGGTGTAATTGCTTTATTGACACGCTGAACAGCTCCACCGAGACTTGTAAACGTACCGTCCTTTTCTGCGAAGGAGCAGGCGGGAAGTACAACGTCGGCTTTGGATGCGGTTTCCGTAAGGAACAGATCCTGAACGACAAGGAACTCTACCGCGTCAAGGGCTGCTTCAACCTGCTTACGGTTGGGGTAGGAAACTACCGGATTCTCTCCTACCACATACAACGTTTTGATGCTGCCGGCTGAGCATCCGGCCAGGATTGCCTGTGCATTCAGTCCATTGGCGGTCGGATGTATTTCAAGATCCGCTGCGCCTTGGCTATTGTTCTTCTCGCCCATGATCAGAACACCACAGCCTTCCTTACCCACGCGGCCGGTAAGAAGCGCGAGATTAATGAGTGCTTGGGCAAGGGCCTTCTCATGCCCGGGGTACCCCATCCCGAGAGGAAGCATGATCAGAGCCTTACCGGCTGCTGCGTACTCACGCGCCACTGCCTTGATTGTGTCTGCAGCAATACCACACTGGGAAGCCGCTTGCTCAGGAGTACAGTTCTCTATGCTCTTAAGCCAAGCTTCAAACCCTTTGACGGCTCCGACGCTGGAGGCATCGTAAAGCCCTTCATCAACTATCGTCTTGGCGAGTGCGTTAACGAGCATCAGCTCTGCGCCAGGTGTGTGGACATACGTTTGAGCGCCGGGAAGCCGAGAAAGCTTGCCCTTCTTGTCAGAAAGAATACGGAGCGCTACACCTTGGCGCTTGACTGCTAGGTTTACTTCAAAACCGATGACAGGGTGCGTTTCGTACGCATCCGTCTTGATGACCAGAAGAAGCTCGCTCTTCTGAATGTCGGCGATGACCGACGGCGATCCGGGGAATCCAAGGCTTTCCCTCGCGCCAGCCGTGAGAGCCTCATGTGCGTAGCCGCCGGAGTGGTCGATATTGTCGCTCCCGACAGCATCCTTAACGACTCGCTTCAGGAGGTAAAGCTCTTCGTTGGTAAGACGGGGGGTGACCAACGTGGCTGCGGCATCCTTAGAGGTCTTGAGCCGGTCGGCAACCATGCCCAGCGCCTCATCCCAGCTTGCGGGCTGGAGCGTATCGCCCTTTCTAACAAGCGGTGTGGTCAGGCGCTTGGAACTGTTAACAAACTGATAACCCCAGCGGCCGCGAGTGCAGAGCTGGCCATTATGAAATCCCTGGTTTTCATCATAGACGGTGGTCAGAACCTTGTTGTCTTTGACACCAAGCGTCAATTGGCACCCAGTCCCGCAGTAGGAGCAAACGGTCTTCACCTTATTCAGTGACCACCAGCGTGCCTTGAACTTAAACGGACGACTGATCAGCGCGCCAACTGGACAAACCGAGACACACGAACCGCAGAACTCGCAGTTGAGCGGACCATCGAATTCGGTGCCGATCTTTGCTTCTATACCGCGATTGATAAAGGAATAGGCCCCGAATGACACGATTTCGTCACAGATCCGTGCGCATTTCCCACAATGAACGCAACGGTTCATGTCACGCTCAATGAGGGGATTCACATAGTCGATTTTCCAGTTGAACTTCTCGTCCGAAAAGCGGTTTGTATCTACGCCGTATTCATAAGTCAGATTCTGAAGATCACAATCCCCGGCGGCATCACAGACAGGACAGTCGATGGGGTGCTTGAGCAGGAGCAGTTCAAGGACCATTTTCCGAGCCTTGACGATCTCGTCGGTCGTGGTCCGGACTATCATGCCCTCAGTCACGGGCGTTGTGCAGGCCGGGATCTGGCGCCCCTTCATCTGCTCGACTTCGACCAGGCACATGCGGCACCCGCCGAAGGGGTGCAGCTTCTTGTCGTGGCAGAGTATGGGAATTCTGATTCCTGCCTGCTTGGCGGCATCAAATATGGTAGCGTCTTTCGGTACCGTTACCTGCTTGTCATCGATTGTAAGAGTTACCATCTCGACCTCTGTCTCCCTCGGATGTATGACTTACAGCTCGCTACTCGATGGCCATGAACCGGCAGGCGTCGTAGCAGGATTTGCATTTAGTGCATTTCTCTTTATCCAGGATTGCAATTTTCCCCTTCTCCCAGATAATTGCGTCAACTGGGCATGCCTTGAGACAGGCTCCGCACTTAACGCACTTTTCTTCGACTACTTGCCACAACAGAAGCTCTTTACAGCAGTTCGACGGGCAACGCCGGTCATTGATATGAGCTTCATACTCTTCCCGGAAATACTTGATCGTGGAGAGAATCGGGTTGGGTGCTGTCTGGCCCAAACCGCAGAGTGAGGCCTTTTTGATGGTGCTCCCCATCTCAAGCAGTGTCTCAATGTCACCAGCTTGACCTCTCCCTTCAGTAATTCGCTCGAGGATGTCCAGCATCGCCTTTAGGCCAATACGGCACGGAACGCATTTACCGCATGACTCCATCCGCGTGAAGGTGAGGAAGAAGCGTGCTACGTCGACCATACAGGTGGTTTCGTCCATGACTACGAGACCACCGGACCCCATCATGGCGCCTGCTTTGATAAGCGAGTCATAGTCAACCGGGGTATCGAGAACTTCTGAGGGAATACATCCGCCTGAAGGCCCACCCGCCTGAACCGCCTTGAACTTCCGGTTGTTGGCAATACCCCCGCAGACGTTATAGATAACTTCGCGTACGGTCATACCCGCCGGGACTTCAACAAGACCTGTGTGCTTTACTTTACCGGTGACCGCGAAGATCTTGGTCCCTTTTGTGGTATCAGTACCGAGAGAAGCGTACCAGTCTGCACCCTTTAGGATGATGTGACGCACGTTGGCGAACGTTTCGACGTTGTTAATGTTGGTAGGCTTTCCCCACAGGCCTTTGACAGCGGGGAACGGTGGACGGGGGCGAGGCATTCCCCGCTCGCCTTCGATTGAAGCCATGAGAGCGGTTTCCTCTCCGCACACAAAGGCCCCTGCACCTTTCTTGATCCGCAGGTCGAAATCGAACCCCCAGCCCATGACGTTCTTGCCGAGGTAGCCCTTTTCGTAGCAGACATCGAGAGCCTTCTGCAGACGCTCAATGGCAAGTGGGTACTCCGCCCGTACATACACATAACCAGCAGTACAGCCGATGGCGTATGCAGCAATCATCATCCCTTCAATGATGCAGTAAGGGTCGCCCTCGAGAATCGAACGGTCCATAAAGGCACCAGGGTCACCTTCGTCCGCGTTACAGATGACATACTTCAGCTTGCCGGGTGTCGCAGCACAAAAGGACCACTTCATGCCCGTCGGGAAGCCACCGCCCCCCCTGCCTCGAAGTCCCGACTTCTTGACTTCGTCGATAACTGAAGCAGGAGTCATTTCCTTAACGCATTTCTCAATTGCCTTGAAGCCGTCTTCTTCTAGATACGCATCGAGACTTTCCGGGTCGATCTGACCGCACCCGGTCATAACAACCCTCAGCTGCTGGTCTACGAACGTATTGTAGTAGGGTTTTGCTTTGCGCTTCTCAAGGGGGGTCCGGTTGACGATATGCTCGTCCACAATCTTTTCGACTTCTTCGGGCAGGACGAAATCGTACGTTACGCGCCCAAGCTCGGGATCTATAATGTCCACAAGAACATCGTTTGCACACAGGCCGCGACAGCCGGTCTTGATGACGTCGCATCGTTTGCCGACGGTGGCATCGACGCCCTTTTCACCGATAACACGGAGGAACTCCGCCTCAACCTTTTTAGCACCCGCTGAGACGCCACCGGTCCCCTGACAGATCAGAATCTTTATCGCTTCGCCCATAACGCTCTATCCTCTGATGTGAATGGTTGGGTCTGTTACTTCATCGGTCTCTGATTGTATTCGGCAATAATTTCTTCGACCTTTTGCACCGTCATCTTGCCGAACGTGTCATCGTTAACCATTGCCAGCGGGGCCATACCACAAGCACCAAGACAGGCAACCTTTTCAAATGTGTAGCGGAGGTCGGGTGTTGTCTCAGCGTGACCGATCCCCAACTTCTCAAAGAATGTGTCAACGATTCGCGGAGCGCCCTGAACGTGACAGGCCGTTCCGACGCACACCCGGATGATGAAGCGACCGCGGGGCTTGAGGTGGAACTGAGCATAGAACGTAAGTACACCGAAAATCTGACTGGGATACACGTTGAGTCTCTCGGCAACCAAATCAATGGTTGGCCGGGGGACGTATCCATACTCATCCTGAATGCCTTGCAGCACCGGCATGAGGTTGCCGGGCAGGGTCAGGTACTTGTCGATCACATGGTTGGCTGGCCCGAGGTCTATTTCCTCAACGGGCACTTCCTCTGTGGTTGTAGCTTCGGCCGGAGCGTTGCTCATTACTCCCTCTCCTTTATCGCAGTGGCATTACCGGTCGATTTCACCAAGTACGATATCCAAGGTCCCGATGACTGCAACCAGGTCGGCAATCATCGATCCCTTAGCCATCTTCTCGATAGCCCCCAGGTTTACAAATGAAGGGGGCCTTATTCTCATCCGGTACGGCTTGGGGCCACCGTCGCTGACGATGTAGTAACCAAGCTCTCCTTTGGGAGCTTCCACCGCCTGGTACACTTCACCTTCCGGCACAGGGAAACCTTCGCTGGCAATCTTGAAGTGATGAATGAGGCCTTCGATGGAGTTGTAAACATTCTCCTTCGGCGGGTAGGTGACCTGCGGATTGTCAGCCAGCACGGGCCCAGGCTTAAGCGAGTCGAGTGCTTGCCGGATGATATTGACTGCTTCACGCATTTCTATGAGCCTGACCTTG
Organism: Geobacter sp. 60473; assembly: GCF_036323535.1. Taxonomy (GTDB): domain Bacteria; phylum Desulfobacterota; class Desulfuromonadia; order Geobacterales; family Geobacteraceae; genus Geobacter; species Geobacter sulfurreducens. The sequence continues at coordinate 3,565,873 of NZ_AP028967.1, read as the reverse complement.
TAGCGGTCAAAGGTGTCACACTTCTCACCGACAGGAACCTTGAACGAGTACTTCTCGTAGCCACTGTAAGGGTTGTCACGGCGCAAATCCCAATCAACGCCTGATCCGCGCAGAGCAGGGCCGGTTATCCCGTAGTCGACGGCATCCTCAGCCGATATCACACCATTGCCCACGGTACGGTTGATCCAGATGGTGTTTTTGGTAAGCAGGCCTTCGTAGGTATCGAAGTGACCGGGGAATGTGTCGATAACTTCCCGCACATCCTTTTCGAACCCGTCATAAACATCGGACGAAAGCCCACCGACCCTGAAGTAGTTGCTGGTCATCCGTGCGCCGGATACCTTCTCATAAAGACTCATGATCATCTCACGCTCACGGAAAGCGTAGATGAAGACAGTCATCGCTCCGATATCAAGGGCGTGACAGGCAATCCAGACCAAATGGGACTTGAGGCGGGTGAGCTCAGCCATGATGACGCGAATCGTCTGAGCGCGCTCAGGAATCTCAATGCCCAAAAGCTTTTCAACCGCCAACACGTAGCCGAGGTTGTTGCTCATCGGCGCCAAGTAATCGAGACGGTCAGTTAGAGGTATGGTCTGGTGATAGGTACGATGCTCGGAGAGCTTCTCCACTCCCCGATGCAGATATCCGATATGCGGGGTTATCTTCTGGATAACCTCTCCATCAAGTTCGATGACCATCCGCAGAACGCCGTGCGTACTCGGGTGCTGCGGTCCCATATTGACTGTCATAATCTCAGTGCTAGCCATTTGTGCGCCTCTGTATCCCTGTGGAGTTATTTTCTCTCAGCAAGCCGATAAATCAGGAAAGCCGGCCCTTGTAGGGCTCACGATCAGGCCCCTGCAGGGGATAATCCTTGCGGAGCGGGTGGCCGACCCAGTCGTCGGTCATCAGGATACGACGAAGGTCAGGGTGGTTGTTGAATTGCACGCCCATAAGGTCGTACACTTCACGCTCCAGCCAATTAGCTGAGCTCCAGACACATGACACCGTATCGATCGAACAGTCGTCCTCAGACACACCAGCCTTGAGCCTGAGCCGATCCTTATTGGGAATGGAATACAGGTTGTACACCATCATAAAGCGCGGCTCCTGCTTCCCAAGATAGTCGACGGCCGTCACGTCGGTGCAGAGGTTGTACTGCAACGACTCTTTCAGGAAACGACAGATATCCACGACCTTCTCGCGTGCCACCGTGATCGTAACCTCGCCACGGAATTCCTTCACATCAAGAATTGACGCGGCAAATTTTTCCTTAAGTTTTATAACTGCACGATTGTTTTCAGCCATCACCGTTCGTTCCCCTTACTTAAAGTGAGATGGTCACGCTGCGGACTCAAGGCGCTCGCCAAGCCCTATGGTCGAGCCAAACGAGTTCTTGTCCTTCATAATCTTGTCCTGCAGTTTAAGCAGACCGTACAGCAGGGCCTCGGGACGCGGCGGACAACCAGGAATATAGACATCCACCGGCAACGCAGTGTCAATCCCCTGAACAACACTGTAGGTGTCAAACACCCCACCGGAACAGGCGCAGGCCCCCATCGCGACAACCCACTTGGGTTCCGGCATCTGCTCGTAGACCGTCTGGATTACCGGCAGCATCTTCTTGGTGACGGTTCCGGCAATAATAATACAGTCCGCCTGCCGGGGAGATGCCCGGAAGATGATACCGAACCGGTCAAGGTCATTATGGGAAGCCCCCGTGGCCATCATCTCAATGGCGCAGCAGGCCAGACCAAAGGTCATGGGCCAGATGGAGGACTTCCTCGCCCAGTTCACGAGACTGTCCAGGGACGTGGTGATGAAGTTATCTCCCAGCGGCTGATCTACTCCCATTCCAGAGCTCCTTTTTTCCAGACATAAATGTAACCGACAAAGAGGATGACGATAAACAGACCCATCTCAACGACACCGAACACCCCGAGCCGCTTAAAAAGAACCGACCAAGGATACATGAACACGGCTTCAATATCGAAGAGAATAAACAGCATGGCAATGATATAAAACTTTATAGAGAAACGCTCCCGGGCAGACCCGACCGGCTCGCAACCGCACTCGTAAGGGGCGAGCTTCACCGCACTTGGCTTCTTCTGCCCTATCAGCGACGAGAAGGTTAATGAAGCCAGACCAAATATGACCGCGACCGCTACCAGGACAATGATTGGCAGGTACACTCCCAGCATTTCCAATCCCTCCACTCTTCTTTAGGGTTGTCTTCCACTGCGCTCCGAACTCTTGCTACAGCCATGACCATGAAGCCGCTTTATCCGATCGCGTATACTGTATACAATTGTGGTGGAAAGTATGCCATTTAAAAAACTTTGTCAAGAAAAAAAAATTTTAATCTAACCCGGTGACTTTTCAGTATTCATGCGAATCGACACCCTTTTGCCCCCCTCTGAAAGCGGCCATTTTACCCCTTGACACCAACACACCAAACATGCTAATAACCTATTAATTTTTCATCACATTTTCACACTAGAGGAAATCACCAATGCTCACAGCCCGTTCGAAGGATCTTTTCACGCAAGCCCAGGAGTTCATTCCCGGCGGAGTAAACAGTCCCGTACGCGCCTTCAAGTCAGTGGGCGCCGACCCTCTTTTCATTAAAAAAGCGTTTGGATGTACAATAACCGACGCCGACAACAACAGCTATATCGATTATGTTGGCTCCTGGGGCCCCATGATTCTCGGCCACTGCCACCCCCAGGTTGTCGAAGCCGTAAAGCGGGCCGTCGAAAGCGGCAGCAGCTTTGGCGCACCCACGGAACTGGAAATCACCCTTGCCCGAATGGTCATTGATGCTGTCCCCTCCATCGAGATGGTTCGCATGGTCAGCTCCGGAACCGAGGCGACCATGAGTGCCATCCGGCTTGCCCGCGGCTACACCGGCCGTGATAAAATCATAAAATTCTCAGGCTGCTACCATGGCCATGCCGACGCCCTCCTGGTGAAGGCCGGCTCAGGGGCTGCCACGTTTGGCGTGCCTGATTCACCGGGAGTTCCCGTCGACGTGGCAAAAAACACGCTCACCGCCCAGTTCAACGATCTCGATTCGGTTTCGAAGCTTATTGATGAGAACAAGAACGAGATCGCGTGCATCATTGTCGAGCCTATTGCCGGCAACATGGGAACCGTTCCGCCGGGTGAGGGTTTTCTCGAAGGACTCCGCTCTATTTGCGACAGCGAGGGAATTGTCCTCATTTTCGACGAGGTAATGACCGGCTTCCGTGTTGCCTATGGGGGAGCCCAGGAACTTTACGGCGTAACTCCCGACATGACCACCCTCGGCAAGATCATCGGCGGCGGTCTTCCCGTCGGCGCCTTCGGCGGCAAAAAGGACATCATGAAACTTCTCTCCCCGTCCGGAGGCGTTTATCAGGCGGGCACGCTGTCGGGCAACCCCCTCGCCATGACAGCAGGCATCGAGACCCTCAAACTGCTTCAGGCGGACGGTTTCTATGAGCAACTGGAGCAAACGAGCCACCGCCTTGCCGAAGGCATCACCGAGGCGGCCAAATCCGCCGGGTACCCCATCTACCCGACCCGTGTCGGCAGCATGTTCTGCACCTTTTTCACCAGCAACGAGGTCAGGGACTGGCCCACGGCCACAACCTGCGACACAAAGGCATTCGCCGCATTTTTCAGAATGATGCTCGAGAAGGGAATCTACCTGGCCCCTTCGCAGTTTGAAACGGCTTTCGTTTCGATCGCACACACCGAGGCGGAAATCGAGAAGACGATTGCTGCGGCCCGCTCATGCTTTGCCGCCCTCTAACGCCTGTCGACCATTTTGATGATTGACAGGCAAGTCCGGGATGTGGTAAGTGATTTTGGTTTGCGGTCCCCCCGGGCAGCTTCACACTACCGCCGATGAACGACGACAAACGAAGACTCATTCAAACGCTCGGCCTCGTTTCGAGCATGGGAATATCGGTGGCGTTGGCCATCATCATCGGGGTGCTGATCGGCAGGCAGCTTGACAAATGGCTGGGAACTCACCCGTGGTTTTTCTTTATTTTTCTGTTCTTTGGTATCGCTGCGGGGTTTCGAAATATTTACATCATTGCCGGAAGAGCAATTAAAAAAGATGACGGCGACAAGGATTCACGAGAATAATCTCCTCACAGCCGTCGTCGTTGGTAGCTGGCTGCTTCTGGCCATCATGACGGCAGCCGGGTATCTGTTTGGATCTGTTCAATTTGCCGGTGGCATTCTTGCCGGCGGTATCCTGGCACTGGCAAACTACTACTGGCTGCTTCGCATCATCAGGCGTGCTCTGGGGCTTGATGCGCATCAGGCCGCACGCTTCGCCCAACTGCGTTATCTGCTGCGTTTCGCCATTCTGGCGCTCGTCATGTACCTGCTGGTGGTCCACGCGGGTATTGAGGTCCTGGGTCTCATCCTCGGCCTCTCGTTGCTCGTAATTGTCATAACCGCTCTCGCGATTTACATGTTCGTCACCAAAGGAGATTAGCCCCATGGTTCATCCGCTTCTATTCCTGCAGTTCTTCAGGAAACTCCTCGAGCCGCTTCACATCTCTGAAGCGGGTGCAGACGCCATTGCCTACACTTGGCTCATTATTGCCTGCCTGCTTATCGTGTCCCTCATCGCCACAAAAGCACTCAAGGCCGTGCCGACCGGAATGCAGAACTTCATGGAAGTCGTGATCGGCGGTATCGAAAACATGGTAGAGGAGACCATGGGCGAAAAGGGAAAACCGTATTTCCCGCTCATTGCTACCCTGGCACTCTTTGTTCTCGTTTCAAACCTTATCGGCCTGATTCCCGGCTTCTTCCCCCCCACCGCAAACCTCAACACGACGGCAGCGTGTGCTGTAATTGTCTTCCTTTCAACACACATTGTCGGCATCAAAAAGCATGGTTTCCACTATCTGCAACACTTCATGGGACCGATCTGGTGGCTGGCCCCCCTGATGTTCTTCATTGAGATCATCGGACACCTGAGCCGCCCTCTTTCCCTCTCGCTCCGTCTTTTCGGCAACATGAACGGTCACGAACTGGTTCTCATGATTTTTTTCGCCCTGGCCCCCTTCCTTGTTCCCCTGCCGATGATGCTTATGGGCGTCTTGGTATCATTCATCCAGGCATTTGTTTTCATGCTTCTCGCTATGATCTATATCCAAGGTTCGCTTGAGGAAGCACACTAATCTGCTTACACGAATCCTATACCGTTTAGGATACAACACACCAAAGGGAGGTAGTAACAATGGAATTTTTCACGATGTGTATGCTGGCAGCCGGCTTCGGCATGGCAATCGGTGCGTTCGGTACCGGTATCGGCCAAGGTCTCGCGGTCAAGAACGCCGTTGAGGGCGTTTCCCGCAATCCCGGCGCTTCCGGCAAGATCCTCACCACCATGATGATCGGTCTGGCCATGATCGAGTCCCTCGCCATCTACGTTCTCGTCGTGTGCCTCATCATCCTCTTCGCCAACCCCTACAAGGATGTGGCCATCGAGCTTGCCAAGGCTGTCGTGAAGTAAAAACCGTCTTTTTGTCGAGACAAAAAAGGGTGGGGCCTGACGGCTCCACCCTTTTTTTATCCGTTATCTCTCGCTTCGCTACCGTACGGTTGCCTTCAGATACTCGACCAGCAGCCGCACCCCGACACCGGTGGCACCTTTCGGCTGGTACGGCCGCCCCTTTTCCTCCCACGCAGTGCCGGCAATATCAACATGAGCCCACCGGCTCTTGCCCACGAAACGCTGCAGGAACCATGCAGCAGTAATGGTTCCTGCATGGGGACCGCCCGCGTTTTTCAGGTCAGCCACATCGCTTTTCATGATCTCGCCATACTCGTCCCACAGCGGCAGCTCCCATAGACGTTCGCCCGTCGCCTCTCCTGCCCTGCGTAACAACTTGACAAGGGCAGGGTCATTCCCCATGACCCCCGATGCGGCACTCCCGAGCGCCACAAGGCAGGCTCCCGTCAGGGTTGCCAGATCAATGACCGCGGCAGGCTTGAAGCGCTGCGCATAGAACAGGGCATCGCTGAGTATCATTCTACCCTCTGCATCAGTATTGACGATTTCCACGGTTTGACCGGACATGGTCCGGACGATGTCGCCCGGTTTGTACGCCCCTCCCCCGGGCAGGTTTTCAGCTGCCGGGACGAGCCCGATGACGTTCACCGGCAGGCGTAGCCCCGCCACAGCCATCACAGCCCCCATAACGGCCGCTGCGCCTGCCATGTCGTCTTTCATCCGCTCCATGCCCTCGCGGGGTTTGAGCGATATACCACCCGAGTCGAACGTAATCCCCTTTCCTACCAGGACCGTGGGGCGCTTATCCGCACTTCCTCCTCGATATTCGAGAACAATGAAACGGGGAAGCTGATGCGATCCCTTGGCAACCGAGAGGATTCCCCCCATGCCCTGACGCTCCATCTCGTCACGGTCGAGGACCGTGCAGGCAATGCCGAGGCGGGCCGAAAACTCAAGGGCCTTTTCCGCCAGAAAGAGGGGGGTAGCCACGTTGCCGGGCTGAGAAACGAGATCGCGGGCAAAGGAGACAGCCTCACAGATAGTTGCATCAGCTGCGAGCAGGCGTTCGGCATCGGCCGTATCCGTCCCCGGCTCAAAGAGATTGACTAGTTCCGCCACGGGAACCGTAGTGTCCGGCTTTGTTTTGTAGATATCGAAGGAATAGGCCCCAAGGGACAATCCTTGGGCAATATCCGCTAACGACGTAGGAGGGACACCAGCCGCCCGATGCACGACAGAGGCAGCACGGGTGACGCCGGCACCTTTCAGGGCTTTTACGGCGCTCCCTCCCACCTGGCGCAACCGCTCGGGAGTCAGCGCACCGGAGTTGCCGAGCCCCACGAGAACAATGCGCTCAGCAGGAAGACGCCCCAGCGTATGAAGAATCGTAATCCGATTCAGCTCTCCGGTAATCTCGCGGCTTTGAACAAGCGACACAATGGCGCCCTGGAGAAGCTGGTCGATACGTGCCAGAAGGGGGTCCCCCAAGGGGTTGTCTTCACGGCAGCCAACCAGCAGCGCCGCACAGGGAAACGCTGCATAATCGGCAGCCTCTACTGAAATGACCATAAAATAATATCTCCTTGTAATCAATAAAGAAGGGGCATGTCCGCAGACATGCCCCTTCTTCTGAAGTATGAAGTCAGGCTATTCGACCCGGATCGCCAGGAAGTGGTTGCCACCGCCGCGGCGCAGGAGAAAGCGGACGACATCTCCCTTTTTCACGGCTCGGATCGCTGCTTCATAATCCGCCATAGTAGTAATGGAACGCCCTCCTATCTCCCGAACGATATCGCCCGGCAGGATTCCCGCCTCCTCGGCCAGACTGCCGGACTTGACACCCGTGACAACGACCCCCTGAGTCTCCTTAAGCCCCATCCGGGCGGCAAGATCGCGTGTCAGCTCCCGAACTGCCATGCCGAGCTTGTCTTCACCATTCTTCTGATCTGACTCATCGACCGTATCCGCCAAGCGGCCGACAGATACTTCGACATCCTGCATCTTGCCATCACGCAACACCTTGACCAATGCGGCCTTCCCCACCGGGGTGGCGGCTACGATACGGGGGAGCTCGTTCATTTCCCGGATTTTCTTGCCGTCGAATTCAAGCACGATATCCCCGCTCTTGAGTCCGGCCTTGGCGGCGGGGCCATCCTTCACCACGTCGGCGATAAGCGCGCCCCGCTCTCCCTCAAGGCCAAACGAGCGGGCCAGATCGGGAGTTATGGGCTGAACCGTCACCCCCAGCCAGCCGCGGATGACCTTTCCCTTTTCCTCGAGTTGGGGAATGACATCTTTGGCCATGTTGATGGGGATGGCAAACCCGATTCCCTGGCCGCCGGCGATGATGGCGGTATTGATGCCGATGACCTTTCCTTCGGCGCTGAAAAGGGGGCCTCCCGAGTTACCGGGGTTAATGGAGGCATCGGTCTGGATGAAATCGTCATAGGGCCCGCTACCGATGACGCGGCCGGTGGCGCTGACGATTCCGGCGGTAACCGTCTGGGCAAGGCCGAACGGATTGCCGATCGCCATCACCCACTCGCCCACCTTGATTTCATCGCTGTTGCCGAGGATCGCCACGGGGAGCTGATCTTTGGACTCAATCTTGATGAGGGCCAGGTCGAGTTTTTCATCGGCGCCCTTCAATTCCGCTTTGAACTCGCGGCCGTCGGAGAGTCGAACCTTGATCTCGTCGGCACCTGCAACCACATGGTTATTGGTGATGATAAAGCCCTGATCACTGATGATGAACCCGGAACCGAGACTCCGTTCCCGTTGCTGACGGCGAGGTGCCTCGTCAAAAAAACGATCGAAGAAATCATGGAACGGGTCATTGAAGGGAGAGGGTTGACGACGGGGGCGAGCTGCCTGGGCCGGACTCTTGGATGTGCTGATGTTGACGACGGTTGGCTTCAGCTTTTCGGCAAGTGCGACAAAATCGGGAGCCATGACTTTGGCTGGGACTTCTCCCGCCGACAACGCCATCAGGCAGATAACGGCGAGCATGGACTTAAGGAACCGCAGGGACACCACTTTCATACGGACCTCCTCAGTAAAATTGACCCGATAAATGTAATAACCAGGGGGGTGTTTGTCAACCAGCGGGCGGCTAAACCCCTTGCAGATGCCGCACCAGCGGTGTTTTTTCTTGCCTCGACCCATGGATGTGCTAGTATTGCAGCAGTCAAAATCACGTGAAATGGCCCGATGAAAAAGGTTTATCTCCTCACTGCACTCTTGATCGCGCTGAACTCACTGGCGGCCGCGCGGATCGCCGCCGGATTGATCTCCTATCGCCTGGCCCGGACAGCACCGCATACCGCAATGGGCGCGACCGGAGCCCCCGCCGCAGCTGTTTCCGACGACATTCTGAGTTTTGCCTCCATTCTGGACCAGGGACTGTTCGGTCGGGCGACACAGGGAAAACTGACGCCCCTCTCCGCACCGGTTCAGGGGGCGGCGGGAGCCCAGCAGCCTGCGCCGACCCATGGAGATTTAACCCTGCTGGGAACGGCCCGCGGTTCGTTCCGGGAGACATTCGCCCTCATCCGCCGGGCAACGCCGCCTGAAGAACGGGTTTTTCGTCTGGGTGACACCGTGTTCGGCATTGGCCCCCTCGTGGGAGTTCAGAAAGAGAGCGTGGAAATCCTCGCCAACGGACGAAAAATTCGCCTCACAACCCCCCTGGCCATGGGAATCGAGTCGACATCCGCCCCTCCTCCGCCGGCTGTCGCACCACAAACCGGTGCGGTTCAGGTGGGGGCGGGAAGCTACGTTATTGACCAGCGCGCCCTCAACGCCGCCCTCGAAAATCTTGGCCAGGTAATGACCGATGCACGCCTCTTGCCGAGCGTAAAAGAGGGCAAAGTCGAGGGCTTCCGGATTTCAGAGGTCAAGCCTGCGGGTGTGTTTTCAATGATCGGCATGCGGAACGGTGACATTCTGCTCCGCATAAATGATCTCCCCGTGGACTCCCCTGAGCGTGCCATCCAATCGCTGGCATCGCTCAAGGGGCAGAACCGCATCAAGCTCGATCTGGTCAGGGACGGCCAGCCGACTACGTTTAGCTACGATATACGATAAGCACAATGACGGCGTTCGCTTTGCGCTGCGCGGCAAAGTTCCTTTTTTGGGGGCTGTGGTAAGCGCACGGTAGATGCTTGTCATTGTGGATAACGTGCGGAGGATTTCCGTGAAGAAACGCTTCCTGAATCTGCTGACCGCTGCCGTCCTGGCCTGCGCCCTTCTTGCACCGCTGCCGGCGAGTGCCAAAGGGGTGGTTCTCAATTTCAACGACGTGGACATCGCCACGATGGTGAAGTTCATCAGCGACCTGACCGGCAAGAATTTCGTCCTGGACGAGCGGGTGAAGGGAAAGATTTCCATCTACTCCCCCTCCAAGCTGACGCCGGATGAGGCGTTCAGCCTGTTCACATCGGTTCTGGAACTGAAGGGGTTCACCCTTGTCCAGGCCGGCAAGGTCTACAAGGTGGTTCCTACGGCGGCAGCCAAGCAGTCGGGTATGAAGCTTCTGACCGACAAGGACCGCCTCCCCGTGAGCGATGCCTATGTGGCCCGGGTAATCCCCCTGGAGCGTATCTCCGCCCAGGAAGCGGTGGCCTTTCTCCAGCCCATTGTCTCCAAGGACGGCTACATCGCGGCATTTGGCGCCAGCAACATGCTGATGGTGGTTGATTCTGCCCTGAACATCCAGAAACTCACCGGCATTCTCACCCTGGTGGATTCTCCCCAGAAGCGGGAGGGCGCCGAGATCATCTTCCTCAAAAATGCCTCGGCAGACAGCGTTTCCGGCGTGATCCGCGAATGGCTCGGCGGCAAGACAAGCCGGCCGGCCGGCCAGGCGGGACAGGCTACCGCAACATCAAGCGCAGGGGTCCTCATCGTCCCCGACACCCGGCTCAATGCGCTGGTCATTTTCGGCAGCGATCCGGACAAGGACGACATCAAGAAACTGATTGCCATGGTGGACGTGGTCCCGCCGACCACCAGCAGCAAGATCAATGTCTACTATCTGGAGAACGCCGATGCCACCGACGTGGCAAAGGTGATCGACGGCCTCATCAAGGGCACGCCCACCACCCCCGGGCAGCCCGGGATGCCTGCAGCGGCGCCCGTTCAATCCCCCTTCGAGGGTGGAAAGATCTCGGTCACGCCGGACAAGGCTACCAACTCCCTGGTGATCATGGCCTCGCCGGTCGATTACCAGAACATCCTCCAGGTGATCCAGAAGCTCGACAAACGGCGGCGCCAGGTGTTCGTCCAAGCCCTCATCGCCGAAGTCTCCCTCGACAAGCTCAAGGATGTGGGCGTTCAGATCGGCGCGCTGGCCGTGGGCACGCAGGGCGACGCGTCCGGCGGCGCCGTCCTGGACCCGTTCAATTTCCTGAGCGCCACCAGCGGGCCGCAATTTCTCCTGGTAAAAGCACTTGAAGAACTTGGGAAAAACGTCAGTGTGTCGGCCCAGGTCAAGGCCCTCGTCTCCGACGGCGCCATTAATGTACTCTCCACCCCGAACATCCTGACCTCGGACAACAAGGAAGCGGAAATCTTCGTGGGTGAGAACGTTCCATTCCTCTCCCAGACCAATCTGACGACCGGCGGAATATCCCAGCAATCCATCGAGCGCAAGGATACCGGCATCACGCTCAGGATCACTCCCCAGATCAGCGAAGGGGAGTACGTGAAGCTCGACATCTACCAGGAAATTTCTGCGGTAAAGGAAAACAAGGGACAGGCGAATGACCTCGTCACCACCAAGCGCTCGGCCAAGACCGCTGTCGTGGTCAAGGACAAGGACACGGTGGTGATCGGCGGGTTGATCCAGGACCGGGACACCGAAACCATCAACAAGATCCCGCTGCTGGGCGACATCCCGCTTCTGGGATGGCTGTTCAAGACCAAATCGACGCGCAGGGAGAAGACCAACCTGATGATCGTCCTTACGCCGCGCATCATTCGGGGAGCTGAGGAGATGAACGATGTCTCCGGCCAGCAGCGCGACAAGTTCGGCGAAGCGCTCAGTCTCGACGCTCCCTTTGACCTCAAGCGCGACCTCCAACTGAGCAAATGACGGACGCACACGGCATGGAACAGATCGCCCGGCGGCTCGGCATCCCCTTCCTGGCCGAGATCGGGGACAATGAGGCTGATGCGGCACTGCTCGCGCGGCTGCCCCTGGCTTTTGCCCGGGGCAGGCTCGTCCTTCCCCTGCGGGAACGGGATGGGCGGCTCCTGGTTGTTTCAGGCAATCCCGCGGATCTGTCGGCCATCGATGAGGTGCGGGGAGTCTACGGGATGGAGGTGGAACTGGCCGCGGCAACGCCGGATACGGTGCTCGGCGCGGTGAACCATCTCTACGCCCGGCTCGGCAGCTCGGCCCAGGAGGTCGTGGAAGAGCTTGAAGGGGAAGACCTTTCGGTCATCGCCACTGAGCTGGCCGAGCCCAAGGATCTTCTGGACCTGACCGACGAAGCGCCGGTCATCCGGCTTCTGAACTCGATCCTCTCGGAGGCGGTGAAGGAGCGGGCCAGCGACATCCACATCGAACCCTACGAGCGGGAACTGGAGGTTCGTTTCAGGATCGACGGCATCCTCTACCGCAAGCTCGCCCCTCCCAAGGTGGTGCAGGAAGCTCTGGTCTCCCGCGTGAAGATCATGGCCGGGTTGAACATCGCCGAAAAGCGCCTTCCCCAGGATGGCCGCATCAGGGTAATCGTAGCGGGACGGGATGTGGACATCCGTGTCTCCATCATCCCTACCTTCTTCGGCGAACGCGTGGTGCTCCGTCTCCTCGACAAGCAGAAGGGGCTCATTTCTCTCGAAAACATCGGGCTGTCCGAAGGAGGCGTCCGCTCCATGGAGCGCCTCCTCGGCCGGACCAGCGGCATCATCCTCGTCACCGGGCCAACGGGAAGCGGCAAGTCCACCACCCTCTACGCGGCACTCAACCGGCTCAACTCGCCGGAAAAGAACATCATCACCATCGAAGACCCCATCGAATATCAAGTCAAGGGGATCGGCCAGATTCAGGTCAATCCCAAGATCGAGCTGACCTTTGCCCAGGGCCTGCGCGCCATTCTCCGCCAGGACCCGGACATCGTAATGGTGGGAGAGATCCGCGACGCCGAGACGGCGGAAATCGCCATGCAGGCGTCGCTCACGGGGCACCTGGTCCTCTCTACCCTTCACACCAACGACAGTGCCACCGCCATCGCCCGACTCGTCGACATGGGAATCGAACCGTTCATGGTGGCATCGTCCCTGTCCGCTGTTCTGGCCCAGCGGCTCGTGCGCCGCATCTGCCCCCACTGCCGCGAATCCTACACGCCGGAACGGGACTACGCCGGCATCACCCTCCCCTCAACCCTCTACCGGGGGCGGGGATGCGATGCATGTTTCGGCCTCGGGACCCTGGGCCGGGTCGGCATCTACGAACTCCTACCCGTGGACGGGGAGATCTGCTCCATGATCATCCGTCGGGAACCGGCCGGAGCCATCAAGGAATACGCTGTCGGCAAGGGGATGCGGACCCTGCGCGACGACGGCCTGGCCAAGGCCGCAGCGGGCATCACAACCATCGAGGAGGTCCTGCGGGTAACGCAGGAGGAGTATGCCGACCTTCCGGTATAGCGCCTATACGGCCGGGGGGCGGGAGACGTCCGGCACCATCGAGGCTGAGAGCCTGAAGGAGGCGAAGCTTCGCCTGAAGCGGGACGGCCTCTATCCGCGTGACATTGGCCCAGTCTCCGAGACGGCGGGGACCGTCTCCCGACGTTTCGGAGGGAGAAGCGCAGGCCCCGCCCAGGTGGCTCTCATGACCCGCCGGCTTGCTACGTTGGTGGGCTCCCAGGTGCCGATCTACGAGGCAGTGACCACGCTCTGGGAGCAGGAGGAGCCCGGCGAGATCAAAAAGGCCCTCGGCCGGATTCGGGAACGCCTGGCCGAGGGAGCCAACCTGGCCAAGGCACTCTCCCTCGAACCGCGGCTTTTCAGCGAGAGCTACGTGGCAATGGTGGCGGCAGGCGAGGCAAGCGGCGCCCTGGACGCCGTTTTGGAGCGAGTCGCCCTCTTCCTCGAGGAACAGCGGGCCATTCGGAGCAAAATCACTGCCTCGTTGGCCTACCCGACGCTCATGGTCCTGGTGGGAAGCGCGGTAATGCTCTTCCTCTTGGCCTTTGTCATTCCCAAGATCGTCACTATCTTTGAGGACAATCGGGCAGCCCTCCCCCTCATCACCATCGCCCTTATCAAGACGAGCACCTTTCTCCGCTCGTTCTGGTGGGCATGCATCGCCGCCGTGGCCGGAGTGGTGCTGCTCTACCGGCGTCTCATGAAGGACGATGCCTTCCGCCTCCGCCGCGACCGCTTCCTTCTGCGGATTCCGGTGGTGGGAAGTCTCCTGCGCCAACTCATCCTCTCCCGCTTCGCCAAGGTGCTGGGACTCCTCCTTTCCAGCGGTGTACCGGTCATGCGGGCTCTCGAAATCACGGCCCAGGTTGTGGTCAACCGCCACTATCGTGCCGCCCTCACCGGTGTGACAGCCGGATTGGCCGAAGGCGGCACCCTTTCGGGGGCTCTGCGTACCACGGGACTCTTTCCGCCTCTCCTGGTCCACATGGTCGCCGTTGGCGAGAAGGGGGGAGAGCTTGAGGAGATGCTCGGCAAGGCCGGCAGCGCCTTCGAGCGGGAGTTCGAGTCGTCCGTATCCGGCCTCATGGCGCTTCTTGAGCCGCTCCTCGTCCTGGCCATGGGGCTGGCCGTAGGGCTCGTGGTGGTCGCGGTACTGCTCCCCATCTTTGAACTTAATCAACTCATTCGCTGATTTTTTCCAACCGGAGGTAACGGACCATGCATAACACCCTGCGCAACAGACGCGGCTTCACCCTCATCGAAATCATGGTGGTCATCGCTATCCTGGCCCTGCTGGCAGCCCTGGTGGGGCCCCGGATCATCGGTCGCTCCGACGATGCCAAGATTGCCGATGCCAAGGTGCAGATCAAGAACCTGGAAACGGCCCTCAAGCTCTACAAACTCGACACCGGCACCTATCCATCAACGGAACAGGGTCTTATGGCGCTGGTTTCCGCGCCCACAGTGGGAACCATCCCGAAAAACTACCGCTCCGAGGGGTATCTGGAGAGCAAGCAGGTGCCCAAGGATCCTTGGGGTAACGATTTCGTCTACCTGTCTCCCGGCGAGCACGGCGACTACGATCTCTACTCCTTCGGCGCCGACGGTGTGAAGGGGGGCGAAGGGAAGAATGCCGACATCGAGAGCTGGAACCTGCAATAACCACGGGTTCACCCTGATGGAGCTGGTGGTGGTGATAGCCATCCTGGCTCTGGCGGCGGCGCTGGTCCTTCCACGGCTCACGCCCGGCGACACGGCGGATCTTCACCGGGCAGCCCGTGAGTTCGCCGCCACCTTGCGGTTCATCCAGGATCGGGCCATCACAGCAAAGACCGCCTACCGCATGAAGCTGGTGCCCGGCGAAAGCGCCATCGCCATCGCAACGATCCTGCCGGACGGCACGGAAGGAGAGCCGGACGATCCGATCCTGCGGCGGCGTCTCCTGCCCGAGGGAATCAGCATAGCCAGCATCTTCACCCCCCGGGTCGGCAAGCGTACTGCAGGCGAGGTGGTGGTCACCGTCGGTACGGCAGGGTTTGAAGAGTTCACCGTCTTCCATCTCAAGGCCGAGGGAAGCGACGCCGTTATGACGGTCATGGCCTATCCGTCCTCCGGCAAGGTGAAAGTCGCGGAAGGGTACCGGGAGGAGCCCCTGTGAGAACCATCGGCGCACGGGGGTTTACCCTGCTCGAAGTGATGATTGCCGTTGCCATCATTGCGGGGGTGGTGTTCACGGTGATCGGAGTGGTCAACAACCATCTGGCGGTCGCCAGCCGCGATCGGGATGAAGGGGTGGCCGTTCTGCTGGGTCGCCAGAAGCTTGACGATCTCGACACCAGACAGGACATTCCCGAAAAGAGCAACGGCACCTTTGCGCCGGTTCGACCGGACTATGCATGGGTAATGACATCCACGGCAACGCAGGTTCCGGGATTCCGGAAGGTGACCGTGGCCATCTCGTGGGATAATGCACGGAGGACGGTGAGCCTTGTTCGCTACGTGGCGAAATAGCCCCGGCGGCCAACGGGGGTTCACCCTCCTGGAAACCCTGGTGGTAATGCTGCTGCTGGCAGTGGTGGCCGGAGCCCTCTACTCCAGCTACTTCACCGTGGTCCGAGCCAAGGAACGCACCGACGAGGGAGCCGAGGAGCGCCGGGAATTGCGCGGCACCCTGGATCTGCTCCGGCGCGAAATCGACGGTGCCTTTTTCAGGGGAAACGACGTGCGGCTGCGGTTCGTGGTGGAGGACCGGGACATCTTCGGGAAACCCGCATCGAGCCTGGAGTTTGCGGCCGTAGCTCCGCCCCGGGCCGGCGACCTTCCAACGTCCGACCTGGAGAAGATCCGTTATGCGGTAAAGGAGACAGACGGCACCCTCTCTCTCACCCGCGAGTCAACTGAACTCTTCGGGAGCGTGAAACCGATGCCTTATCCGCAGATGGAGGCAATCGAAGGGTTTCTCGTGGAGTGCTACGATGCCGGCAAATGGGTGAAGACCTGGAACACGGAGTTGGTCCCCCGTCTTCCGGAGCGGGTCAGGGTAACCATCCGGGTCCGGCAGGGCGACCAGACGGTGGAATTCACCACCCTTGCCCGGCCCAGGGGGCGGCAGTCGTGAGGCGATCGGAGTCCGAACGGGGCTTCGCCCTCATCCTGACCCTCGTGGTGACTGCCCTCCTCATCGCAGTGACCACCGAGTTCATCCACGGAGTTTATGTGGACACGTCGCTCCACCGCAACTTCGTGAACCTGCAGCAGGCAAGCCTCATGGCCGAGGGAGGGGTAACCGGCGGGATTTCGCTGCTGCGGAACCTTCGCACCTCCGGCAATGACCAGGGGCTGCAGCAGCTCCTTGCCGATCCCGTTCAATTTGAAGACGAAAAGGGACGGGTGAGCATCACCATTGAGGAAGAGGACGGCAAGCTCAACCTGAATGCCGTCACCCTTCCCAACGGTGACGAACATGTATTTTACGGCCATGCGGAACGCCGGCTGCTGACCGCTCTCAAGCTGCCGACAGCGCTTCACGACTCGCTGGCCGATTGGCTGGACGCCAATGACGAGCCGCGGCCCGACGGCGGAGAATCTGCCTACTACCAGTCACTGAGCGCCCCCTATGCCCCCCGCAACGCCCCCTTTGCCACCTTCGGCGAACTGGGGCTCGTCCGGGGAGTGGAACCCGCCGTCCTGGAGCGGCTCCGTCCCTTTGCCACGGTCTTCGTCGACGGGGGGGCCATCAACGTGAACACCGCTCCCCTGCAGGTGCTCATGGCACTTGACGAGGGCATCAGCGAGGGAATCGCCCGGGACATCATGCAACGGCGCCGCATAAAGCCATTCAAAAGCGTTGGGGAATTATCCGAGATTCCCGGCATGGAGACAATCGCCGGGAAACTGTCCGGCTTTGCCGGCGCTCGGGGAAGCACCTATCGTCTCGTTTCCCGGGCAGCGGTGGGCGACGTGACCAGACTTGTGGAAGCAGTGGTGAACCTTGACGGAACCCAGCCCCGCTATCTCTACTGGAGAGAGTACTGATGACTTATCTGATTCTCGAATGGACCGGCACGGACCTGGTGGCAAGCCGTTTCTTCACCCGGGCGGGTGAACTGGTGTTCCAAGGGCGCGAAAGCCGCCCTGCCGCTTCGGAGGCCGATCTGACCGCGGCGCTCCGGGAACTTGCCTCATCCGACGACGACTGCCGGCCGGTACTCGCCATCCCGCTGGGCCGGCTCTTCAGCCGGGAGATTGATCTGCCGATCCATGAGCGGGCCAAGATCCGCCTGCTCCTTCCCCTGGAGCTGAAGGGAGAAACCGCCCTGGAGAATGAGGATCTGGTCTTCGACGGTCTGCCCCTGGCCGCCGAGGGGAAGGTGCTGGCGCTCTGGGCGCGCAAGCGGGAGATTGCCCACCTTGTCCAGGCATGCACCGAGGCGGGAATAGACCCCGAGGTGGTAACAACCGCCCCCATCCACTGGGAGGAACTTCTCTCTTCCGACGCAGCCGAAGCGACCCTGGCCGTCACCGACGGCACGGCACTGGCGGTGTACGGGAACGGCAAGCCCCTCTTTTTCAGGGCTCTTGGCAGGGACGAGGGGGAACTATCCCGCACCCTGGCGGCGCTGGAAATGGCCAGGCAGGTACGGATTGAACGGCTCTTCCGGCACGGCTCTCCCGTGGGCAACGCGACTGCGGAAGCAGCGGGAGCACCCATGCTGGCGCTGCCCGTAACCGACAGCCTGGCAGCCGCCTTTGGCGGGGATGAGGCGGCCGCTCGGGAAAGTGCCGGCGCATGGGCGTTGGCGCGTGCGCTCCAGACCGGGCGGATCGGAACCTTTCGCGCAGGCGAACTCGCCTGGACCAGGGGGCGTGAGCAACTCAAGCGTCGGCTCCGCATCCCCGCGATCCTGACAGTGCTTCTGCTGCTGCTCCTTGCCGCCGACGCCGGCATCCGCTATACCATGGTGAAGCGGGACCTGGCATCGGTGGACGCGTCCATTGCCGCCCTCTATCGGGAGGTTTTCCCCGGACGGAAGAAGAGCGTTGACGAACTGGGCGAACTGAAGGCGGAGATCCGCAGGCTCGGCGCGGCAGGCGCAGGGAGCCACATCCTGGATACCCTGCGGGGATTGGCAAAGGCCAAGGGCGACGACGTGACCGGCCTTTTCGAGGTGGAGATCGACGGCACGGCAGTGCGCCTCAAGGGAGACGCCCGCTCCAGCCAGGCGGTCAGCCAGTACCGCGACCGGCTTGCCGGCGTCCTGGCCGGCGCCGAGGTGGGCCAGATTACGGCAAAACCGGACGGGTCCGTCACGTTCTCCCTCAGGGGGACCATCAGCGAGGTGGCGAAATGAGTGCGCTTAACAGAATCCGCGACACATGGAACGACATGGATCGCCCAACCCGCCTGCGCTGGGGCTACGGGGTCATAGCCATCCTCGCCCTTGCCGTGATTTTTTCCTTCGTGTACAACCGGATCGGCCTTCTGGAGAACAAGCGGCAACGCCGTGAAGCGGACCTGGTGGAAATGCTCCGCCTGAAGGGGCGCTACCAGGAGGCCCGCAGCACATCCATGCGCCTTGGCAACAGGCTGGCCGCGGTCCGCGCAGACGATTCGCCCGCAAAGCTCGTGGAAGAAACCGGCATCCGCGGCAAATCGCTTCGCATCACCCCGCTCAAAACCGAACTGAAAAACGGTTTTACCGAGGAAGCAGCCGACATCAAAATTGACAGTCTCACGGCAAATGAAGCCGTCAATCTCCTTCACCGCATCGAGAAGGGCCAACGCCCCGCCATTATCAGAAAAGCATTGCTGCGCACCCGCTTCGACGACCCGTCAAAACTCGACCTGACTCTTACCGTGGCACTGCTGCGCGGCGCACCTCAGGGGGCGCGATGACGGCACAGCGCTGGCTCGCCTGGGGCGTCGGCATCATCGCCGGCCTGCTCCTCATCCTGATCTTCACCCTTCTTCTGGTCCCCTCGCGGGAACTGGAACAGCTTACCGTCCGCTGGTTTGCCCGGCAGGGGTACGACTTCAGCGCGGCCGACTTCGGCAAGGCGTTTCCGCTGGGCATTGCCGCCCGGGGCGTTACCATAGCCGACAACCGGGGGCCGCTCCTGCGGGTGGACACTGTCCGGGCGCGACTCGAGCTCCTGCCGCTTTTGGCGGGAAAAGTCTCCGTTGACGTGGACGGCTCGGTCGGCGCGGGGCAGTTCGACGGCACCTTCCGGCCCCGGGCCGGCACGGGGGTTTTCTCCGCACGTGACGTTCGCCTGGAGGACATTCCCTTTTTCCGGACCGCCACCGACGCCGATATCAAAGGAGTGCTGACAGTTGACGCCACCCTTGCCGGCACGGGGCGATCCAGGGGGGGCGACGTGAAACTGGCGGTGAAGGGAGCGCACATCCGCGGAGCAACGATCAGCGGTGTTCCTCTGCCGGACGCCGTGTACGAGACGGTGCGGGGCATGGTCAGGGTAGCCGGCGGCCGGGCAACCATCGACAGCTTCTCCCTCCAGGGAGAGGATGTCTACGTCCGCCTGAGCGGCACCATGCCCCTCATGGCTCCCATGGGGAACTCGCCCCTCAATCTGTCCCTGGAGCTGATGCCCCGGCCCGCGTTCCTGGACCGGCAGAAGCTCGTCTTCACCCTTCTGGCAAAATACCTGGTAACGCCGGGTCACTACCGACTGCCAATCCGGGGAACCCTCTCAAAGCCTCTTCTTCAGTAACGCTCTGTCTCCACTGCCGTCCACACTCCCACGGATCATTCTTTTCGCGCCAGCGCCAGCAGTGCTTGCACCCGTTCAACCACCGGCGGGTGGGAATAGTGAAATGCTGCATAGAGGGGGTGCGGATGGAGATTGGAGAGGTTTTCCCGGGAAAGTTTAACCAGCGCCGTAGCGAGCGATGCGGGATCTTCGCAGAGCTCCACCGCGAATCGGTCGGCCTCCCGCTCCTGCCGGCGCGACAACCAGGCAAACAGGGGTGTGAGCGGAAAAAGCGCCAGGGTACCGATGAAGCCGACGATCACGAGCCGGGCCGGAAACGTCGCATCCGTCATCCCCAGAAGCCCGGGAAGCCCCTCCCATGATGTGACCCTCCACGCCAGCCAGGCAGCGGCAAGGGCGCCTGCCTGACCGGCAATAATCCTCCGGAGGATGTGCCCGAGCTTCCAGTGTCCGATCTCATGGGCCAGGACCGCCAGAATCTCTGCGTGGGTCATCTGGTTTAGCAGCGTATCGTACAGCACGATGCGCTTCACCCGGCCGATGCCGGTAAAGTATGCATTCGAGTGGCGGCTGCGCCGGGATGCGTCCACCTGCATAACCCGGCTCACCCTGAGTCCGGCCCGCTCGACCATGACACGGATCTCTTCTTCCAGCCCTTCGGTCTTCACCGGCTCGTAGCGGTTGAACAACGGCTCGATGACATACGGTGAGAGATACATGAGAAACAGTGTCAGAAACGCGAGAAAGCCCCAGACCCAGAGCCACCAGTGCAGGGGACTCCACGCAACCAGGGCGAAAGCGCCGGAAATCATGAGCGTGGCAAGCGTCATTGAAATACACGTCGATTTCAGCAGATCGGACCACCAGAGCATCGGCGTTGTGGTGGTAAAACCGTACCGACGCTCAATGACGAATGTTTCATAGAGTCCGAAGGGGATTGCGATGGCGCTCTGAACGAGGGAAAGAAGCAGAAAAAAGACAACGCCCGCCAGGATGAACGAGGTGGTCAGCGAGGCAACCCAGCGGTCGAAGAGCGGGAGGATTCCTGCGAAGAGAAATCCGACAAGAAGGCCGCTGTCGACCAACGACTCCACAATCCCCAGGCGACTCCGGTCGAGGGTATAGGCAGTTGCAGTGCGCAGGCTCCCTTCATCCACCGCGCCGGCGAAACCATCGGGGACCGTTGTTCCATGGCGCCTGAGATGTTTGAGGTTCATTATGCGGAGCAGATGCTCGAAGGTGAGGACCGCGAGGTACCAGGCGAGGATCGTCAAAGTCATGGGGGAAGGATACATCAGGGGACAACGGTTGTCGAGAATCGGGACTGACACGGAAAAGGGGAGGAGCTGTTGCCCCTCCCCGTGCATGCGCCGAATGACCCGACGTGTCAGTGCGAAACCGTCCCGTCTTCCACAATCGCGTCATACCTGTAGCCGCCGCCGAAGTCCTTGTCCTTCCTGAGTGTCCCGGTGATTGTGACCACTTCGCCCAAAGCCGGGAGGTCCTGGGTCGTCACGGTCAGATCATGGCTCCCCTTCGCACTGTCGCCGGAGCCGTCCTGAAGATGCAGCCAGTTCTTGCCCATAATGCCGGCCGACACCTTGGTCACCTTGGCCCGGACACTGATCGTCTTGCCGTCAAGCTTCTCCCTGTTGCCATGAAGCTCGGCAACCGTGAAACCATTGGCCCCTGCTGCCTTTTCTACAGCAATCTTCTCTGCGGGAGTGACCACCCCCCCCTTGCTTCCAGCCGAGCTCTTTCCCTTGGTGCTTGCGGCCTGGGTCGCCATACCCTCGGAAAAATAGATACTGTCAAAGGTCCGGTTAAGAGCTTTGCTGAAGAACTGCTGCATCTCCATGCCCGGCTTGAGGGTCACCTCGCGGCCGACCTCGAGTGAAGTCTCGGGAATGGCTGCCCATACGGTCTTACCGTCCCGTTCCAGACTGAGGTAGGTATACCCGCCGCTGTTGAACGTCTCCACAACCTTGCCTGCCAGAGGGGTACTCTGTACGGCGACCGCCCCGCCCCCGCCCATGCCGCCCATGGAGCCGAAGGCGTGGGCATCAATGGACAAGGATGCAAGCAGAATCATAAGAACAAAGGCATTCACATACTTCATGGTTGACTCCTTGCGGTAAATTTGCGTGACCCGGCTCTTGCGGGCCAGCCACGTGCTTAAAAGACTACCGTTTCCACGAGAAAATCACAACGTTTTTCCTCATTTCTTCGGCATTCCGGCCCTATGCCTCCAGCTAAAACCACAAATTTGACAAAACGCTGTTCTATCAAAATTAAACACCATCACGCTACTTATTTATATATTTTAACTATATATTACTAAACCCATCAACCGATCGTTATAACGTAACGATTTGAGATTAACCATCATTAACCATATTGTTTAAAATTCCAAAATATGTTATACAGCGACACTTCGCCGACACCATTGAAAGGTACGGGTCGAATCCGGTACACGCCGCGGTGCGGTCACCAGGGAGGGATCATGGCGCAGGAAGCGCTCTGCAGGAAACGACATGAAGGATTCGATGGATCGATGGTCGGGGTCTCACTGGCGGACCTGATCCAACTCAAGGGAACCAACAGGTTCTCAGGTTGCATTTCCGTCGAATTCGGAGGGCGAGGCGGTGTTATTTTTTTCCGGGATGGCGAGATTGTCCACGCCGAAAAAGGCAGCTGCGAAGGAGAAGAGGCGCTCCAGCGGATCCTGCGCTGGCCGGGCGGGCGTTTTACCGCCCACCCGCACCTGGCAACCGATCGCCACTCCATCAGGAAGAACCGGCAACACCTTCTGCTCGATGCACACCGGCTCATGGATGAACGTCATCGGCACACCGGATCAAAGAGAGAACCGGCCGGGAAAACGTCGCTGTGTGAGCGGATACGTGCAATCGGGATCGTATCCGACGCCATCACCCTCGACTTTGACGGCGTACCCACGGGTGAAAGAGGTCCCTCGGCGGACCGCCTAGCAGCCGGGGCCTGCTTCCTCGCCCGTCTGGCAGCCCGGATCGGGTCGCGCCTCGGGACCGGGAGTCCTACCTCGATGGTCCTTGAAGGCACAAGAGAACATCTGTTCATCTATACCGGCAAGCATCATCTTCTCGCCGTAGCCGCCGATGCAGGCCATCAGTCCTCCATGATTGAAGAGGCAATCCGCCGAGCCGTTCACACCTCCTGACATGAGACAGGCGCTCGCACAGCTCAACGTGCTGCCCGGTGTCATCGGCAGCCTCGTCACGGATCGCGGAGGGGATATCCTCGAACGGGCATTCCCTCCTCTCTTTGATGACGCGACCCTGTCTGCGGTCTCGGAAGACTTGGCCGAATGCGCGATCGCCCTCGGGATCTCGCCCGTCAGCACAGAAACACTCTTCCTCCGGTACGCAGCGGGAATCGTAGCGATAAAACCCCTCGATGACGGCCTGCTCCTGCTCCTTTGCACCAGAGAATCCAGCCGCAATCTCATGAGTTGCGCCATTGACGCCGCAGCAGCCCGACTCCGGAGAGTGATGTCCTCCTCTCCCCCATCCTCGCAGGACGACCCGAATGGGCCGGCATCTGACCGGTTGGCAATCGCTATGTCATCAGAATCTTACCCCGCAAAATAAGAATCTCGAACGCCAGCACCCCTTTCCGGGCAATGGTTTGTGCTTCCGACAAACGAACGCCCAGGGCGGCCATCTCTCCGGCGGCACAGAGGATGGTGACCACACGCCGCCCCATCACCATGGGTACGAGCATCAGCCCCGGCGCGCCAGCTCCGCCCAAGGCCTCCACCAATCGCCGGTCAGTCGGCGTTTGGCCCGGCGGGCCGAGATACACACTCCGCTCCTCAACCACTGTCCGGACATGTGATGCCTCCTGAAGCGACATCCTCAACTGCCCGAACTCTTGCAACCGCTCATGGCCGGCAACCGCTTCCCACCCTGCGGCCACGTCCCTCATGACGAGCAGCAGACCGGCACAACCAAAGAGGCGGCCGGCATAGTCCACCAGGGCATCGGCCACTGCGTCACGCTCGCGGCAGTCGGCAAGCGTCCGGGAGAGAGCGTCAATTGTGTACCGTTCGGCCGCCTCGACACGATTATCATCGGTGTCGCCCCCCTCCCAGGGGAGAAGCGTGCCATTGCCGGGCAGAGTCGAAAAATCGACCACATCCCGGCGCATGAGTTGCTCCGCGGGCCGTTTGGCCCCATAAGTACAGACCCTGCGCCCCCCCAGGGTCTCCGATACCGGCAGGGCACGCACCTCGCGCCGGATGCCGTAGTATTTCTCCAGCGCCATGAACAGCCTGATTTCCGGAGCGACCATCGGCACGATGACAAATCCCGTACGAAAAGCGATTTCATCAATGGCCGGCAGATCCGAGGGGTCGGCCATGACGAGCCTGAGCCGTCGCCCGTCGACCCCGAGGGGGACGATCTTGTAGCGCTCCACCATGTCACGGGGAACAAGGGTCAGGAGGTGGTCGGGCACAGCCATGAGTTCATCAGGACCGACACAGGGAACCCGAAGCTTCTCGCTCAGGACCCTGGCAAGTTCTTCCTCGCCGATCACCCCCATTTCAATGAGGTTCGTTCCGAGCCTGCCCCCGAAGATCACCTGTCCTTTCAGGGCCTCATCCAGTTGAGTATGGGTTATCATTCCGGCTTTGATCAGCATCTCGCCGAGGCGTATCGGCATAGGTCCCTCCATGGCGGGGAGGCCCCGGCGTACCTTCCATCGCCGGCTTCCCGCAGAAATCAAACGCAACCATTCTCGACCGCCCTTACGGGAGCCCCCGGGCAGGCAATCCTACCGGGCCGGCGGCACGAGAGGTGCCGCAGGCGCCACCGGGGCAACGGGGACGGCCGGGGCATGGGGAGAGTGGGGGGGGTGGACACCCCGGCGATACGGGGAGGTGTCCGCAGTCGGCCCATCGACAGGCTCTGCCGGAGGGCGATCATGGTTCGTAGCGGGCCAGGGCACTGAGGAAGCAGGGGACCCGTCGGAGTATTCAAATGAAGCAGGGAACGGAAGACTGCTGTCGTATCGCGCGGCCACTGCGCCGGCAATAACGACCAGAAGAAAGCAGACGGTGAATGCTCCGTAAAGGTTCCGCACCAGCCGGTTCGTCGGAATGATCAGATTGTGGGCAGCCCCGAAGAGCAGCGGAACCAGCAGCAGCTCCAGTGCCGCCAGAGCAGCGCTTGCCGTGGCCCCGTAGAGATGAATGAAACGGACGGCGCAGACGACGCAGAGCAGGAGGAAGAGCCCGTTGGGAAACGTGGCGAGTGAAGAGCGGGGGAATCCGGGGCGTCGACCCGCCGGCCAGACCCCGGCTTGCAGCCCGGCACGTGAGTTGGCCGACGTGTCAGGCCCGGGCTTGCGGCAGGCATCGATCCGGTGATAGGCCTCGATGATCAGGCGCAGCCGCTCTTCGGCATTACGGCGGCGCACCGGGTCATTGACAAAACGATCGGGATGGCAGGCAGAAACGGCTACGCGATAGGCACGCTTCGCCTCGTCGGCGGAAGCGCCGGGGCTGAGACCGAGCAACCCGTAGCAGTCGCGGAGATCGTCCATGGGGAATCAGTGCCGCGAGGCGTAACCACGCGATGGGAGAGAACGCAATGGGACAGGAATTCGAAGAGCCGTTCGCTAGTCCTTTTCGATGAAACCGTAAAATTCTTCGATTACGCCTTGGCGATCAGCGCCGGTTGTCGTAACCGCCGTATCCGAGTGGACCAGGGAGTCCATGTCGATCTTTCGGAAGTTGAGACCGATGCCGTCGTCGGTTATCCGTACCACGCTCGCCTCAAGGCTGAACGAGAGCTCCGCGGACGATCCGAAGAAAAACATTGAGACATCAACCTGCTCGTTGATGGGGATTTTCTGGTCTGTACGCACAAAGAGGCCCTTGAGGCTCACGTTTTCCACTTCCGCCCTGAAGCTCGTTCCATTGTGCCGGATTATCGCCTCGCTCCTGAAATCGATCCGCTCGAACTTTCTCTTTTCCACCTGACTCCTCCGCCTGCCTGCCGGAACTGGTTGCCACTGTCAACCGTATCGTCCGTTCCGGACAAAACTTTAGGACATTACTCCGCTGCCGGTGCCCGGCCACGCGTATACAGAATGCAATATCGCCATACTAGCAGAACATCAGGGGGTTAGACAGAAAAAAAGCCGGAGATGCTTCTCATAGCCCCCACTTATACCGAAGATATTTGGCGGTCTGCTGATAGCCCTGTTCCATCAGAAATTCCCGTTCGTCCGCCGTGACGGAAAACGAGAGAGAAGGCACCATTCCGCAATGGATGGTGATGGTGTCCTTCCAGCGGGCCCCCTTGAGAAACTCCCGGTCCATGGAGTGAAAGAAGATGTTCAGGAGGTCGCCCGCGTAGCGGCGCAGGGTCATGACGGAGGAGGAGTGGTGGTTCATGCTTCTTTTGGAGAAGGTCCGCAGGACGAGGGTCTTGCCCGCTTCGGCACACTGGCTCTCGATCACGCTCGCCATGAGGGTGCCGTCGATGAGTACGTGCTCCTTGCCGCGCACGACAAATTTCTTCCAGGCAAAGATAAAGGGAATGGCCGCGGAAAAGCGGACCGCGGCGGAGACCTTCAGCCGGGGCGCATTGTCGGCCGAAAGGACGAAAGGCACGTGGTTGAGAATATCCGTGGTGATGACAGCAAGCGGGCTACGGCGCAGATCCGCCAGACAGACGCCGCCCAACCGCTCGTCGAGCCACCGCTCAAGCGCATCGCCCCGGCAGATCCCCATGCCTGAGAAGACACCGCGCGGAGAGAAGTCGCGGAACAACTCCGTGTCGGTTTCGAGAGCAAGCCGCTTCAGCTCGGCGGTCGGCATGCCCGCGGCGTACAGAGCGGCGATGATGCTGCCCGTGGACGCGCCGATGATCCTGCCGATGGGAACGCCGATCTCCTCCAGGGCGCGCAGGGCGCCGATGAAGGCATAGCAGCGAATTCCCCCTCCCACGAGCATGAGGGTTACCGGCTCATCTACTCCGGTCGGGCGTGGTTGGTGGTTATCCATGGTGACCGTTACCTCCGGCAAATTCCGGCGCTCAGGGTGCGCCTGTCGTCATCGGGCAGAGGCCGGCTGCCGGCCGGCCCGTGCCGTCAGCAAATGCGCGGCAACTGCTCGCCCGCAAGCATCTCCACTGCCCTTACGCCCCCGACTGATGTCTCCAGCCGGAGCTTTCCCCCGCCCGCATCGGTGACTTCACCGATGATCGCGGCAGCCCCTCCGCAGGGATGCGTCTTCATGCGCGCCAGAACCCGCTCGGCGGCCGACGGGGCCACGGCAACGAGAAGTTTGCCCTCGTTGGCCACGTAAAGGGGATCGAGACCCAGGATGGCACAAACCCCCTTCACCGGCCCGGCCAAGGGGATGGCTTCCTCGCGGATCGTGATCGTAACATCGGACTGGAGGGCTATCTCCTTGAGAGTGGTGGCAACCCCTCCCCGGGTTGGGTCGCGCAAAACATGAACATCCCCGCCGCCCTCGGCGATGATGTCGGCCACCAGCCCGTTGAGAGGGGCACAGTCGCTGACGATGTCGGTCTGGAGCTCAAGCCCCTCCCGCTTCGCCATGACGGCAATGCCGTGGTCCCCCACGGTGCCGTTGATGATGATCCGGTCGCCGGGCCGGGCGCAGGCGCCGGAGATGGTGAAGTCGTGCTCCACCAGTCCGATGCCCGACGTATTGATAAAGATCCGGTCGGCCTTGCCCCGGGGGACGACCTTGGTGTCGCCGGTGACGATCCTTACCCCGGCGGCATCGGCAGCCTGGCGCATGGACGCAAGGATGGTCCCCAGGTCGTTCCTGCCGAATCCCTCCTCGATGATGAGGCCGGCACTCAGGAACAGGGGACGCGCGCCCATCATGGCCAGGTCGTTGACGGTCCCGTTAACCGCCAGGGTCCCGATATTGCCGCCCGGGAAAAAGACGGGGTCCACCACGTAGGAATCGGTGGTGAATGCCAGCCTGCGGCCGCCGGCATCCACCAGGGCCGCGTCGTTCTGGCCCGCCAGGGATACCCCCGACAGAGTGGGGATGATGAGGTCGTCCAGGAGTTGGTGGGAAAGCTTTCCGCCACTGCCGTGACCGAGCAGGATGAGGTCCTTGTTCACAGGGTTCTCCGGTTGTTGAATTATTGTCCGTACTTATAGGCCGCCGCACAGGTCCCCTCGCTGGAAACCATGCAGGCGCCCACGGGCGACTCGGGAGTACAGGCGTTGGCAAACAGGGGACAGTCGAAGGGGGTCACTTTCCCCTTGAGGATTTCCCCACAGAGGCACCCCTGGTGCTCTTTGGTCTCTTCGACCTCCACCGCGATCTCCCGCTCGGCGTCGAAGGCGGCGTAGGCATCGGCGATCCGGAGGCCGCTCCCCGGAATGATGCCGATCCCCCGCCAGGGTGCGTCAAAGGGGGTGAATACCTGGGCGAGCACGTCCAGGGCCTTGCGGTTCCCCTCCCAGGTAGCCACACGGCTGTACTGAATCTCGACCCGGGGCTTTCCCTCCACTACCTGACGGACGAGCATCTCCACCCCCTGCATGACATCGACCGGCTCGAAGCCCGTAACCACGCAGGGGATGCCGAACTCCTCCGGGAGAAAGCGGTACGCGTCGGCACCAATGATGGTGCTGACGTGGGCCGGGCACAGGTAGCCGTCGATACCGAGCTCGGGGTCATTGGCCAGAACACGCATGGGGATCGGCATGGTCTTATGGGCAGCCAGGACAAAGTAGTTGACAAGTCCCTGCTTCCGGGCCGCAAGAATGCTTCCGCCGATGGCCGGTGCCGTGGTTTCGAAGCCAACCCCGAGAAAAACCACTTTCCGGTCCGGGTTCGCCGCTGCCAGGGCAACGGCGTCGAGCGGGGAATAGACGATACGCACGTCTGCCCCCATGGCCCGCTCCTCCTGGAGCGACGAGGAGGAGCCCGGCACCCGGACCATATCGCCGAAGGTGGCGACGATGACGCCGGGGAGACGGCAGAGGGCCACGGCCCGATCCAGGTATTCGTTGGGGGTCACGCAGACGGGGCAGCCCGGACCGGAGATGAGCCGCACCTGCGGCGGCAGGAGGGTGCGGAGACCGTACTGGTAGATCGACATGGTGTGGGTGCCGCAGACCTCCATGAAGGTCATGACGTCCGTGCGTCCCTCCACCAACCGGGCGATGCGCTGCGCATACCCCTTCACCAGTGCCCGGTCGCGAAACTCGTCCTGGTAATTCATCAGGCCATATCCTCCGGGCGGAATACTTCCCTCATCAGCCGAAGGGTTTCCTGCGCATCCTCCTCGTCGAGCTTGGAGATGGCGAACCCGGCGTGAACGATGACGAAATCCCCTACCCGCACCTCTTCGTCCAACAGCATGAGGCTGGCTTCTTTCCTGACGCCGTCTATTTCCGCCACAACCTCACCCTCACTGACAGCGACGACCTGCATGGGCACACCAAGACACATGGTTAGTTATTCTCCTTTATCACTCCGGGGGACACGGTGGGCCACCCCTGCAATCACGGCCTGTCCCAGCGCTACGCCTCCGTCATTGGGAGGAACGAGACGGTGGGTAAACACCCGGAACCCTTCTGCCTCAAGCAGCCGGCACGACTCCTCGCAGAGGAGCCGGTTCTGAAAGACTCCTCCCGAGAGGACGATCCGGTCGAGGCCGGTCTCGCTCCGTACCTTGCGGCAGACGTCGACAACAGAGGCGGCAACCGTGTTGTGGAACGCCCGGGCCATCTCCGGCAGGGAAACCTTTGCCGCGAGATCCTCCATAAGTGCCCGAACCATGAGCCTGTAGTCCACTTCAACGGCACCCTGCCGACTCAGCAGGGCAAAGGGATAGGCACGCCCCGTGGCGCATTCTTCCGCCTGCCCTTCCAGCTCGATGGCCGCCTGCCCCTCGTAGCTTATCCGGCTCCGCAGCCCCACCATGGCGGCCACGGCGTCGAAGAGCCGACCGCAACTGGAGGTCAGAGGAGAATTGATCCGGCGCTCCAGCATGCGCAGAAACAGCGAGCGCTCTTCAGCCCCCACCCGGGTCAGCCAAGGGACCGGCTGCTCAAAGAGATCGGCACCAAAGGCGTCGTGCAGATAGGCGAGCGCCATGCGATACGGCTCCCTCACCGCCGCGTCTCCGCCCGGCAGGGGCACCTGCCGCACGTGTGCGGCCCGGCGGTAGCCGTCGTATCCCCCCACGAGGAACTCGCCCCCCCAGACGGTCCCGTCGGTCCCGAGGCCGGTGCCGTCGAAGATGACGCCGATGACGCTGCCGTCAAGACCGTTGTCGGCCATACAGGAGGCGAGATGAGCGTGATGATGCTGGACCGCCACCCGGGGGAGCCCGGCAATCCCCTCGGCGTAGCCCGTGGAAAGATAGTCGGGATGGAGGTCGTGGGCCACCACCTGGGGCCTGATTTCCAGGAGTGCCTGCAGGTGTTCCGCCGTTGCCGCCAGAGACGCCAGGGTTGTGTCGTTCTTGAGGTCACCGATGTGCTGGCTCGGAAACGCCCGGTCTCCCCTCGTGAGGCACAGGGCGCCCTTGAGCTCGGCTCCCACGGCAAGAACGGGCGGAATCTCCACGGGCAACCGTACCTCGCGGGGAACATAGCCGCGGGAGCGGCGCAAAAAGAGGGGACTTCCCCTGAATACCCGAATGACGGAATCATCGATGCGGGTTCGAATCTCCCGGTCGTGGACCAGAAATGCATCGGCGATCGCCGAAAGCCGCTCAACCGCCTCATCATCCCGGTAGGCAATGGGTTCGTCCGACAGGTTGCCGCTTGTCATGACGAGAGCCGCGAACCGCTCCTCGAGCAGCAGGTGGTGGAGCGGCGTATAGGGGAGCATGGTCCCGATATAGCCGTTGGCAGGGGCCACTCGACCGGAGAGGATGGGACCCGGCCGTTTGCGCAGCAACACTATGGGATGCTCGGGCCCGGCCAGAAGCCGCGCCTCCACGGAGTCGACCAGGGCAAACCGCGCCACGGCTTCCAGATCCCGCGCCATCACGGCGAAGGGCTTTTCGTCCCGGTGCTTGCGTCGTCGCAGTTCCGCCACGGCGGCGTCGTTGGCGGCGTCCACCGCCAGGTGATAACCGCCGAGCCCCTTGATCGCGACGATCTTGCCTTCGGCCAGAAGCTCCACGGTCCGGTCGACGGGGTCCCCCGGCAGACCGGCACCCGAGGCATCCACCAGCCTCAGCGTCGGGCCGCAGTCGGGGCAGGCTACGGGCTGAGCATGGAATCTGCGATCCATCGGATCTTCGTACTCGGACCGACAGGCATCGCACAGGGGAAAGCGCGCCATGGTAGTATTGGGCCGGTCATAGGGAACAGCAGTGACGAGGGAATAGCGGGGCCCACAGTTGGTGCAGTTGATGAACGGATAGCGGTAGCGCCGGTCCGACGGGTCAAAGAGTTCCCGAAGGCAGTCCGGACAGACATCGCCGTCGGGGGCCACCCGCACCGTACCCGCTCCCTCGCCGCTCTCGCCGATGACAAAAGAGCCATCCCCCTGGGGTGCAATTTCCTCAATGGCGATTCGGGCAATGACCGCCAGGGGCGGGGCATCACTCACAATGGCGGAGCGAAAGGCAGCGAGGGCGCCGGCATCACCTTCAGCTTCCATGACGACACCGGCACCGCTGTTCCTGACCCATCCGACGATACCGTGATGGGCAGCCAGCCTGAAGATGAAGGGGCGGAACCCGACGCCCTGGACGATGCCCTCAACGGCTATCCTGAGCCTGAGCACCACGGCCGAATTCCCGACCTACCCCTTCACCGCCGCAATGCGGTCGGCCAGCCATGCATACCAGGCATCCATCCCCTCGCCGGTCCGGCTCGAAACCTGAAAGATCGTAATCCCAGGGCTCACCCGCCTGGCCATCTCCAGGCATTTCTCGACATCGAAATCCACGTAGGGGAGCAGGTCGATCTTGTTGAGCAGCATAACGTCTGCCGCGTGGAACATATTCGGATATTTGAGGGGTTTGTCCTCCCCCTCGGTAACCGACAGAACCACCACTTTGTGATGCTCTCCCAGATCAAAAGAAGCGGGGCAAACCAGATTACCCACGTTTTCGACGAGGAGGAGATCCAACGCGTCCAGATCGAATTCCTCGGCGGCATGCCCAACCATGTGGGCATCGAGATGGCAGCCGGCGCCGGTGTTGATCTGCCGGGCCGGCACGCCGGTGGCGGCAATGCGTTGCGCATCGTTGTCGGTCTGCTGGTCCCCTTCGATGACGGCACAGCGATACCTGCCCGACAGATCTCCAAGGGTCCGCTCAAGGGTGGTTGTCTTGCCGGAGCCCGGCGAACTCACAAGATTGAGGACAAACACTCCCTTTTTCGCGAAAAGCGCCCGATTGTCGGCGGCAAAGTGATTATTGCGTGAGAGGATGTCGGTTTCCACCGCGATCTTTCGCGACTCGCGCTCGTCGTCGTGGGTGTGGCCGTGGCTGTGACCGTGCCCATGGCCGTGTTCATGGTGATGATGGTGAGAGTCTGTTTCGCAACCGCAGGTGGTACACATGACGCTGGTCGCCTCCTGTTTCATTACGGCCATATGGACGGACGCCCGAGATCTAAAAGGGGCGCTCCGGGAAAACGGCCTGATGGTCTCTGTCTACCGATGGAGCGAATCCGATGGTGGGGGCGCGGAGGAGGGTGCAAAACTGCCGGAACACACCATTTCGTGCCTAGTTCCGAGCCTATAGCATATGGCAGAAAAGGTCAAGCATTCCGCCCATCCTCCATATCCTGAAGCCTTCCCAAAAAGGGGCTTGATTTATCCCGTGGCCGGCGCTAGACTACAATCAAAATTAAGATTCTCTCTACCATGCGCGTGAGGCTGACACGCCCCAGCGGAACATTTACTATCATTTGGGGGCTCTTTAAGCCGTGGTGTGCTGCCCCAGTACGTGGGATTTGCCTGAAGCGGCACAGAGCCTGCCACCTGTAAGGAACTCGCTGTGAGGCCCTTACAAGCCAACGGCATGGTGGAGAGACTAGAATGAAAAAGGGACCGCACTCACGGTCCCTTTTTCATTACCATCAAACCGCCACTCGGAGGAGGTCAGTCCCCATGCACCTGCCCCACAATCATCCTGTAGCCCTCAGTGACTATACCCCGCCCGATTATCGGGTTGAATCCGTTCACCTGACCGTCGACCTGCACGACGATGTGACCCTTGTGCAGACAGATCTCTCCGTCGTGGCCAATCATGACCTGACTGGGGGAGCCCGGCCCCTGGTGCTCGATGGCAGAGGGCTCGTGCTGCGGGGCGTTGCGCTGGACGGCAGGCCCCTGACGGCCGGCGAGTATGTCCGAGATGATGAGTCGCTCACCATTCACCACGTCCCCAAGCGGTGCACGGTATCCGTTTCTACGGAGTTAAAGCCGCAGGAAAACACCCTGCTGGAGGGGCTCTACCGCTCCGGCGGCACCTTCTGCACCCAGTGCGAGGCAGAGGGTTTCCGACGGATCACGTATTTCCCGGACCGCCCCGACGTGCTGGCAGTCTACACCGTCACTATCACCGCAGACCGGGCAACCTGCCCGGTACTGCTGGCCAACGGCAACCTGGCGGCCAGCGGCGACCTGCCCGACGGCCGCCACTATGCTACCTGGCACGATCCCTTCCCCAAGCCGTCCTATCTCTTTGCCCTGGTGGCCGGAGACCTGGTGAAGGTGGAGGATGCCTTTGTCACGAAATCGGGGCGCCGGGTGGCGCTGCAAATCTACGTCCAGAGCCATAACCGGGATAAGTGCGACCATGCCGTCCGCTCCCTGGCAGAGTCCATGCGCTGGGACGAGGAGGCATTCGGCCGGGAATACGACCTGGACCTCTACATGATCGTGGCCGTGGACGATTTCAATTTCGGGGCAATGGAAAACAAGGGGCTCAACGTCTTTAACTCCCGCTACGTCCTGGCCCGGCCCGATACGGCCACTGATGCCGACTACGCAGCCATCGAGGGGGTCATAGGCCATGAGTACTTCCACAACTGGAGCGGCAACCGGGTTACTTGCCGTGACTGGTTCCAGCTTTCCGTCAAGGAAGGTCTCACCATCTTCCGGGACCAGGAATTCTCAGCCGCCATGGGGTCGCCGGCGGTAAAGCGGATCCAGGACGTCCGGTATCTCAGGACCCACCAGTTCCCCGAGGATGCGGGGCCCCTGGCCCACCCGGTCCGGCCCGACTCCTACGATGCCATCAACAACCTCTACACCGCCACGGTCTACAACAAGGGCGCAGAGTTGATCCGCATGCTCCGCACCCTTGTGGGACACGAGACCTTCCGCCGGGGTATGGATCTCTATTTCGACCGCCACGACGGAACCGGCGCCACGGTGGAGGACCTGGTCCGCGCACTGGCCGAGACATCGGGGCGCGACCTGACGCAGTTCATGAGATGGTACCGGGAGGCAGGCACGCCGGAGGTCCATGTAACCGGCAGCCACGATGCAGACACCAAGGCGTACACCCTCACCATCCGCCAAACCGTTTCCGGAGGGGAACCGCTTCTCATCCCCCTGGTAATGGGGCTCCTGGACCGGAACGGAAATGAATTGTCCGTGCATCTCGATGGAGAGCAGGCTCCCCTGGAGCCGGGACGAGCTCTGGAGCTGAGTCGCCAGGAGGAAACGTTCCGCTTCAGGGGCATTCCCGAAGAGCCGGTGCCGTCACTGTTTCGGGGCTTTTCCGCCCCAGTGAGGCTGCACTATGCTTATACCGAGCCGGACCTTGCCCTTCTCATGGGGAAAGACGGCGATCTCTTCAACCGGTGGGAGGCTGGACAACGGCTCATGACGGGGACCATCATTCAATTGGTGGCAGACCGGCGAGCCGGGCGGGAACTTCGCCTTCCACCGGCACTGGTCGAAGCATGTGGGACACTGCTCACCTCGGGGGAAAATGACCGCGCTTTCCTGGCCGAGGCTCTGACGCTGCCATCGGAAAATCTTCTGGGCGAGCAGATGAAAGAAATCGACGTGGAGGGGATTTTCGAGGCTCGCCGCTTTGTCAGGACAGCCCTTGCCCGGCAGCTGCGGAGGGAGTTATCGGCCCTGTGGGATCGGTGCCGGTCCACGGGTCCCTACCGGTTCGAGCCCGCGGAAACGGGGCGGCGCAGTCTGGCCGCCTGCTGCCTCGGCTACCTCATGACCCTGGATGACCCTTCGATCCGCCAGGCGTGCCTGCGTCAGTTCAGGGAGGCCGACAACATGACCGACTCCCTCTCCGCCCTGACGCTTCTGGCCCATACAGAGGGAAGCGAAGGGGAGACGGCCCTGGCCGAGTTCCATGCCCGGTGGCGGGAGGAACCTCTCGTGATCGACAAGTGGTTCGCCATCCAGGCGACATCTCCCCTGCCGGATACCTTCGCCCGGGTGCAGCGTCTTCTGGAACATCCCGACTTCACCCTGGCAAACCCCAACCGGGCCCGTTCTCTCATCCTCTCATTCGCCGTCAACAACCCGATCCGGTTCCACGATAGGACCGGAGGCGGCTACCGGTTGCTGGCGGACCATGTGATCAAGCTGAACAGCCTGAACCCGATGATCGGTGCCAGAATGGCCGAGCCACTTACCCGCTGGCGACGTCATGAGCCGAACCGGAGGGAACGGATGAAGGCCGAGCTGGAACGGATAGCGCAGGAGCCCACCCTGGCGAGGGACATCCGCGACGTGGTGACCAAGGGGCTGGCCGGCGACTAGTATCGGCTGTTTTCCCGCAAAATAGCGGTAAAGAGGGGGTTGTGGTCCGACCGGGACACCGAGAGGGCCATTTCCACCGCTGTCACATTTCCCCGGATACTGCGAATCCGCTGAGGGGTCGTCTCCCCGATCATGGCAGCCGCCCCTTCCCTCAGATAGGTCTCGATGGCGCCCTTTACCGCATCCCCCTCCTCCATGAAGGTGTAGATGGAGACACCCAGCAGTTCCCCCTTGGGAAGGCCGAACAGGTCCTCTGCCTTGCGGTTGGCAATGATGAGCTTCCCGTCGGCCAGAAAGGTGACAATGGCGGACTGGGCCATCTCCAGCACGTTGCGGTAGCGGTC
Organism: Geobacter sp. 60473; assembly: GCF_036323535.1. Taxonomy (GTDB): domain Bacteria; phylum Desulfobacterota; class Desulfuromonadia; order Geobacterales; family Geobacteraceae; genus Geobacter; species Geobacter sulfurreducens. The sequence goes on along the minus strand of NZ_AP028967.1, from coordinate 3,529,857 downwards.
CTCCGACTCCTGCCGCTGGCGGGTCGTGCGGTCCAACTCCTCCATGAGTTCGTTGAACGCCCCCACCAGCTCTCCCACCTCGTCGTTGGAACTTCTCCTGAGCCGTTCCGAAAAATTCCCCGTAGCCGCCACGTTGCCGATGGAGGTTGCCACCGAGCGGACCGGTCTGATGATGGAGCGGTGGACCATGAAGCTCATGGCCGCAAGAATGAGAAGGACGACACCCGAAACGACGGCCAGATCAAGCTTGAGGTTGATGCCGATCTGGCGGTAAAGCTCCGCCATGGGGATGGAAACCGACACGGCGCCGATCAGTTGACCGATCCGGTAATCATAGGAGGGGTGTCCCTTGGGAAACCGCGCCCGGACAAAGGCCGGGGCCTCCTCGTAGCGGCCGTGGCAGCCGAGGCATGAGGCGTCGGCGGTCATGGGGAGCAGATAGCGGAAGACCCGCTTGCCGCCGATCGTGACCACCTCCCACTGCTCGGCGGCCTTTTCCCTGCCGAACCGCTGAAGCATCGCTGTTTCGTAGGCGTCGGGACGGTTGGCGGGATTGCGGTAGCGCAGCGACACCTGACGGACGTAGTACTTGCTGCCGGTCGTGATCCGCTTGGCCACCTGGGTGGCGACCACTTGGGGGACCAGATTGTAGTTCGCCTCCGGTTCTCCCCGTACCACCGAAGACATGTACTCCCGGGTTTCAACGATCTGCCGGGCAAGGATGCGGGCATTGTCGGTGGCATCCTTGACGATGAGCGACTCCTGCCGCAGGTAGTCGTCAACGGCATTGACCCCCATGAGAGTCACAAACATGACGCAGAGAATGACTATGAACTTGGTGGTGATTTTCAGGTTGGCAAACCAGGACATCGGGGCCTCCGGCCGAAATTTGTCTCAAGTATACCCCGCACCCCCGAAGGGGCAAGGACATGTCACCAGATGTAGTCCTTGGCCACCTGGCGCTTGTCGTGACCGTGCAGAATATGAAGCACCCGGATGGACTTGAGCTTTACCGGCGAAAGGGAGCCCAGGGGGATATGGACGATCTTTTTCCCCATGCGTGCGGCGATCTGCCGGAAGATGCTGCGGGGTGGCCGGGCGGCCACGTGGACCACATGCTTTTCGGGCGAATAGTCGAGAGCGGCCAGAAGGAGTACCTCCGGCTTTGACCGGGCAAAGGCATAGTCCGGGTCGCGCCAGACATCCATCATCCGGCGCGGCGGGGAGGAGAGAAGAAACCCGCCGTACTCGCAGCGGCAGATGCCGGGACCGACGATGTTGTCCGCCGGCGGCGTCGCATAGAAGGCCATGTCCGATTCCTGCTCGTGCTCGCCCAGCCAGGTCGTGCGGTAGGGATAGTTACCGTTTTCCCGGTCTTCGTCGAAGATGACGACCACCGAGCCCACGCCCCCCTTGGCCCGCAGGCTTTCCCGAACATAGACCCGCCCGTCGGCAACGTTGCGCAGCGTTTCCCGCAGATCGATCCCGTCCAGCAGCGACGAGGTGAAGGGCTCCGTCCGGGAGAGTTCCTCGGAAAGCTGCATGGCCCCTTTTTTCTTGAGAAAGCGGCCATACTCCTCGATCACCACATCCTCGGGCGGGTAGGAGCAGATGCTCGGGTCAGTGAATCCTTCGAGCCATTCTCCGGTGCGCTTCTCCTTCTTGCGCTTGAGAAAGCCCAGATGCGACAGCCCTTTCCGGCGCCGCTCCCGTGGGCGGAAGCGGATGCGGCGGCTCCCGCCCCAGATTTCCTCGGGGGAGATGCTGATGGTCGGGATGTCTGCATCGGCCCGCTGCCAGTGATAGAAGGTGGCAAGGCGCCACAGGGCGTAGGCGAAGTTATCGTCCACGCATCCCCGTGCCGCCATGAGCAGTTGAAACAGGTCGGGCAGGAGCGCGCCCGAGGCAAGGGCATAATTGCGGGCAAAGCGGAAAAAGGCCCGCTTCTGCCAGAGGTGGACCGGTTCGCCCGTCTCCTGCCGGTAGTGGCGGGCAGCCTCCTGGAAGAGCCGGAAAATGACCCGCTGCCGGTCGGGGAACTCTTCCCCCCGCCCCGCATGCCGTGCGCCCCGTTCCACCGCATGGCGCAAGAGTTCTTCCTCCGGGAGGTCCTTCCTCCCGCCGACAATGAGCTCGAACGCGCTGAACCGCTTGCGGAGCGTCTCGCCGCGATCGTCGGGTTCGGGCGGCAGAGGACCGCGGCGCAGTTCATGGACCGCCGAGATAAAGGGAAACTCGCCGAGGATCTCCCGGCAGGAGTCGGGATGCAGGTTGAACAGCCTCACCCCCTGGCGCCGCACCCTCTCCAGGGGAGCGGCCTGGGGTCGCCCGAAATCGTCCTTGATCCGCTCCAGATGGTACATGCCGCAGACAAAGAGAATGCGGCCATACTCCTTGGCCAGCTCCTGCAGCCGCCAGGCCATTCCCCGCTCGCGCCGCCGGTCCTCCCGGCCCGGCGCCACAGAGCCGGCTGCGCGCCGGTACTCCTCATAGTAGGGGGAGAGGCCGATCCGGTGAATGGCGTAGGAGTCGGGAAGCGCTTCCACGTGGCGGGGATAGGAGTCGGTATCCACATCCACGAGCCGCAGGGGGATCCGGCGCTCCAGGGCCAGTCTCGCCCCTTCGACCAGGGGATCGGCCGGCTCCACCAGGAGGTAGACCGATTCGGCGCCGCCGCGGCGCTGCCGACCTTCGTAGTGGATGACCGAGATCTCGGGCAGCCGCTCCACGGCCCGCAGGAACGGCGCCTCGAGCGTGGGCGGCAACTCGATGGCGATGCAATCGGGCTTGACGCGGTGCACCGCCTCGCGGACGAGATGCGCGAACTCCAGGCGATAGTGGAGGACGGGAAGGGCGTGGACGGGGCCGAACTGTTCCAGGTGGAGGCGATGGGGCATGGGGTATTCGTCCTTGCGCTCACAGCCCCTCCCCCGAGAGAAACGCACGGGTGCCGGGTCGCTGCGGTGTCGACGGGCCGAACAGGAGAAGAGGGTCAGGTGGAAATCACCGCGTCTATTGATGCGGCGCGGAAACGCTACGCTCAGGCGAACTGGCTGTAGTACTCCTTCACCTTGACGAGGTAATCGCGTGTCTCGCGAGGGAGCAAATGGGGCTTACGGTCGACGTTGCCGGGGCCCCAATTGTATGCGGCCAAGGTCTTGTCGATATCGCCCCCGTACCGCTTCAGCAGATCCTTGAGGAAACGCGTGCCGGCCATGACGTTCTGCTCTGGGTCGAACGAATCGGTAACCCCAAGGCCCCGCGCGGTGGCGGGCATGAGCTGCATGAGCCCACGGGCTCCGGCATGGGACACTGCGTTAGGATTAAAATTGCTCTCGGCCTTGATGACCGCCTTGATGAGCCCCACCTCGACCCCGTAGCGGCGGGAGGCCCGCTGAATGACATCTTCGAGCCAGCCGGCATCGCGCGGGCCGGCTGACGAGACCTCAGCAGCGGACACAGAGGCCGGCTCCCCGGCCACTGCCTGCGGGGCATCGGCAAGGGGCGTCTCGCCACGGTTCTGGGCAAAGCTCTTGAGGATGAACTCCATGGCCTGGGACCCGACGGGCCGGGGCATCTCGCCGGCGGTATCTCCCAGGGAGAAGGCGCTTCGCATCATGTCGAGGCGCATGAGCTCGGCCGCCGCGGCAGCGGTCTCCCTGATGTCGGTTTTCCGCCCCGGTGCCCCGGCTCGGCCGGCGAGAAGGGCCTCAAAACGCGAAGTGTCCGCCGCGCCGGTGCCGGAGGGACGTTCCCCTGTAGAAGCGTTGTCGGCTTGAAGGTTGGGGCGTTGTGTCGGATCGATGAACATACCCGCGTCTATGCAAGAGACGTGGAAATTACATCAAGCTTTCTCTTTTTTAATTTTTCGATCAGGGTGGTCCGCTTCAGATTGAGCAACAGTGCCGCCTCTTTCTTATTGCCGCCGGTCTTCTTGAGAGCCTGCAGAATAAGATTGTTCTCAAACTCTTCGACAACGGTATTGAGACAGATGCCCGCATCGGGAAGCGCCAGGGTTTCGGACGGTGCGGACAGCGAAACGCCGGTGTACTTTTCCGGCAGGTCCTTGACACCGAGAGTGCCGAACCCCTTGAGGATGACGAGCCGCTCCACCAGGTTTTCCAGCTCACGCACGTTGCCGGGCCAGTCGTAGTTGCCGAGTATCTCCATGGCGTCGGCATCGATGCCCTTTACCTTGCTCTTCTTGTTGCGGTTGAAGCGGTCGAGGAAGGTGTTGACCAGAAGGGGGATGTCCTCCCTGCGCTCCCGCAGGGGCGGGATGAAGATGGGGATGACCGAGATCCGGTAGAAGAGGTCCTCCCGGAACTGCTTGGATGCTACGAGCTTTTCCAGGTTCTGGTTCGTGGCGGCGATGATCCGCACGTCCACCTTCTTGGAACGGGTTGCCCCCACCGGCTCCAGCTCTCTGTTCTGCAGCACCCGCAGGAGCTTCACTTGCAGGTTGGGCTTCATATCGCCGATTTCGTCGAGGAACAGGGTCCCTTTGTCAGCCATCTCGAACCGGCCGATGCGGGTGGCGATGGCTCCGGTGAACGACCCCTTCACATGGCCGAAGAGTTCGCTTTCCAGCAGCTCGTCCGGAATGGCGGCACAATTGACCGGCACGAAGTTGCGGTTTTTCCGGTTGCCCAGGTCATGGACCGCCCGCGCGACCAATTCCTTGCCTGTCCCCGATTCTCCCTGGATGAGGACGGTGGAGTCGGACTCGGCAACCTTCTCGATCAGCTCGAAAAGAGAGAGCATCCGGGGGCTTTCGCCGATGATGTTGGGGATGAGGGAGCGGCTCTTGAGGGCCGGCTTGCTCCGGTAGGTCTGGCTCTGGAGCGACTGGTGCTCGAGGCCCCGCTTCACGTGGGTTTCAAGCTCGTCGAGGTTGAACGGTTTTTCCAGATAGAAAAAGACCCCTGCCTTGAGCAGGTTCGAGGTCATTTCGTAGTTGCCGAAGGCGCTGTAGGCGATGACCACCGTACCGGGACGCATGGCCTTCAATTTCTTGACGAACTCGAGGCCGTTGACCCGTGGCATCATCAGGTCGGTAATAACCAGATGGACATCCTCGACTTCAAGCTTTTCCAAGGCATCCTGACCGTCAAAGGCCTGGACGACATCATACCCCTTGTACTTCAGAAACGCCGCGACAAAATCTCGTGTTTTCTTGTCATCATCAGCAATGAGCAGCCTCGGTGTCTCCATGTTCTCCCCTGGACGGCATGACGTGAGCTTGGCCCGGCCCCTTATACGGTCGACTGGACCCCATATTAGTCATATTTATGACAAAGGTCAACAAAATGACGATCATGCCAAAAACTTTTTTCCACTGCCGCTCACGAGGCTTTTGCTCCTGAAATGCGCCCCTGCATTCAGGGGCCGAACGCGCTGAGCACGCAAAAATCCCCCACCCGTGGAGCGGTACAAAAAAAATACTAAAATTATGGACGCTTGCGCCGATGAGAATACTGCACCCGCCGGACGGGATTACCTCCCCTTCCCGGTTCGGCGGTCCAAGAGAACGCAATTTGCATGAACGCCGAACGGTGCCCTCAAAGAAACGCAACCGTTGCCGCGGACGAGCCAAGGAGGATGACGATGCAGAATGCACTGCAGACCAGGGTCGATGAGACGAGGAATGAACTGATCCAACTGGTGAGCTTCAAACTCGAGGAAGAGGAGTACGGCGTAAACGTACTGAAGGTCAGAGAAATCATCAGGATGCCGAGCATTACCCGTGTCCCCAACACCCCCCACTACGTGGAGGGGGTCATCAATCTGCGTGGCAAGGTGATCCCGATCATTTCCATGCGCAAACGTTTCGGGCTGCCCGAAGGTGAGAACAGCAGCCAGACCCGGATAATGGTTATGGACATGGAGGGTGAGCTGATGGGGTTCGTCGTCGATGCCGTTTCCGAGGTCATCCGCATCTCCGAGAGCGAGATCCAGCCGCCGCCGGCAGTCGTCAACAGCGCCGTGGAGCAGGAATGCCTGTCCGGCGTCATCAACCAGACCGAACGACTCCTCTTCTTCCTTGATCTGGAAAAGCTCATCACCCAGGACGAGCGCCGGCTCTTTTCCGGGATGATATAGCAGCACTAAGCGTATTACCTGGCAACTTCTTTTCGCGAGGAGCAGCACATGGCGATTGAATGCGAAGACCAGGAACTGCTTGAAGGGTTCCTGACCGAAACCACCGAGCTTCTGGAAAAGCTCGACGACGACCTGGTTGCACTGGAAAAGGCGCCGTCGGACGCGGACCTGCTCAACGGCATCTTCCGCTCCATACATACGGTCAAGGGAGCGTCAAGCTTCCTGGGGTTCGAGCTGCTGGTCAAAGTGACCCACAAGACGGAGGATGTACTCAACCGTCTGCGACGGGGCGAGCTGACCGCCACCCCGGAGATCATGGATGTCATCCTTGAGGCGGTTGACCTGGTAAAGGTCCTGGTGGCGGACATCAAGGGCGGCGACATCGTAGACCGGGAGATCGACGGGACCATCAGCAAACTGATACCGCTTCTGTCGGAAAACGCGAAGGAAGCGACCGTGCTGAAGACGCCGACGGCGCAGCCCGAGGCCACGGCTCCCGCGGAACAGCCGGCCGAGGAGACCGCCCCAACCGCCGAACAGTCGGCTGAAGCGCCAGCCCCTGTGGAAACCGCACCTCCCCCACCACCGGAGACAGCCGCCCCTGCGCCGGCCGTGCGGCCCCAGAATGCCCCCGCTCCGGTGAAGGACGACAAGAAGGCCGATGACCTCGCGGATAACTCGACGGTCCGGGTCGACGTCAAACGGCTCGACGACCTCATGAACCAAGTGGGTGAGCTGGTCCTGGAACGCAACAGGATGATGCAGCTCAACACAGACTTCCAGGGCGAATCCGGCGACTCCAGTTTCGGCGAGGAATTCGCCAAGCTCTCCAAGCGGATCAGCTTCGTCACATCGGAACTGCAGATGCAGGTTCTCAAGATGCGGATGATCCCGGTGGAAAAGGTTTTCAAGAAGTTCCCCCGCATCGTCCGCAACCTGGCCCGGGATCTGGGCAAGGAAGTAGACCTGACGGTACTGGGCGAGGAAACGGAACTGGACCGCTCCGTTGTCGACGAAATCGGCGATCCGCTCATCCACCTGATCCGCAACGCCATGGACCACGGCCTGGAGACCCCCGACGAGCGGGTTGCCGCCGGCAAGCCCCGCAAGGGGACGCTCATCCTCTCCGCGGCCCACGAGGGGAACCAGATCGTCATCAGCATCAAGGACGACGGACGGGGAGTCGACACCGACAAGGTGGCCCGCAAGGCCAAAGAAAAGGGGCTCGTCACCGACGAGCAACTGGCAGCCATGGGCCAGCGCGAACTGCTGGACCTGATCTTCCTGCCGGGCTTCTCCACCAAGGAGAACGCAACCGACCTGTCGGGGCGCGGCGTCGGCATGGACGTGGTCCGGACCAACATCAAGAAGCTCAACGGCATCATCGACATCAGAAGTGAGCTGGGACGGGGGTCTGAGTTCATTCTCAAGCTCCCCCTGACCCTGGCCATCATCCAGTCGCTCCTGGTTGAGGTCGAGGATGAGACCTATTCGCTCCCCCTGGCTGCGGTCCTCGAAACCCTCCGGGTGGACGAAAAGGAGTTCCACACCATCGGCGGCCAGGAAGTCCTCAAGCTGCGCGATTCGGTTCTCCCCCTCATGCGGCTGCAGCGGATCTTCAACATCGCCCCCGGCGAACGGAATCGGTCCTCATGCTACGTGGTTGTCGTTGGGGTTGCCGAGAAGCGGGTGGGACTCGTCGTATCACGGCTTCTCGGCCAGCAGGAAGTGGCCATAAAGTCCCTGGGCAAGTATCTGGCGAACCTGCCGGGCATCGCCGGCTCCACCATCCTGGGCGATGGGCGGGTGACTCTCATCATTGACCCGGCCGGACTTATCGAGAACAGTGACGGGAGCGGCGGCGGACGTGTCGCAGCCTGAGCGGACAACGAGCCGGACTCCAAACTAACCGAACGCACGAAGGGACCACCGTGAAACTCTCGGACAAGGATTTCGAAATACTAAGAGATTTCATATACAACCACTGCGGCATGTATTTTCACGCCAGCAAGAAGTACTTTCTGGAAAGCCGCATTGCCCGGCGTCTCGAGGCAACGAAATGCTCGGACATCCACGGATACCTGGGACACCTCAAGGGGGGAGTAGGCAAGGCCGAAGAGCTGACCAAACTGCTCAACGAGATCACCACCAACGAGACCTGCTTCTTCCGCAACCCCCCTCAGCTCAAGGCTCTGGAAAACGTATTCCTCCCTGAGATCGTCGCCACCAAGGGGAAAATCGGCTTCCGCAAGATCCGCATCTGGAGCGCAGGCTCATCATCGGGCGAAGAGGCCTACACCACGGCCATGATGCTGCTGGAAAAGCGCTCGACGATCCTCAAGGACTGGATCATCGAAATCGTCGGCACCGATATCAGCGAGTCAGTGCTGGCTCAGGCTCGAGAAGGGATATATAATTCTTACTCCGTCCGCAACACACCCGATTTTTACCTCAAGAAATATTTCCGGGAAGAAACGGGCGGAAGATTTCTCCTGTCGCCCGATGTGAAGAAGCTCGTCTCTTTCTCTCACCTGAATCTCTACGAAGACTCGAAAATGGTCTTCATGAAGAGCTTTGACTTTATTTTCTGCGCGAATGTACTGATCTATTTCGACCTGGCATCCAAGACAAAGGTTGTTCAGCACTTCTACAACAACCTGCAGCCCTATGGCTATTTCTTTGTCGGGCAGTCAGAATCCCTGCATGGCGTGAACGACAAGTTCAAGACGGTTCATTTCCCCGGGGGATTTGCCTACAAAAAATGAAAGGTGGTACGGAACCTGTGGAAACGAGCAAAATGGAAAAGGCGGCCGCACTGCTCGGCGGGATGATCGATCTTCCAACCATCCCCGCTGTCGCCATTCAGGTCCTTTCACTCCTGGACGAGCCAGAAGTCGATGTGGATGATGTGGCCGAGCTGGTTCTGACCGACCAGGTCATGGCAGCCAGGGTTCTCAAGATGGTGAACTCGCCCCTCTATCGTCCGGCCACCGAGATCACCTCACTCAAGGGGGCTCTGGTCTATCTGGGGCTGCGGCATATCCGGGAGTTCATTCTCACCTGCTCCATCATCCAGTGCTCCGAGGGAAAAGATGGCGTCCTCGGCGTCAAACCGTTCTGGGAACACTCCTTCGGCGTCGGCATCGTGGCCCGGCTGATCGCGGAAAAGGTGGGTTACCACGATACGGAAAAGGCATACATCGGAGGGATCATCCACGACATTGGCGAGGTATTCCTCAGCTACTACATGCGGGATGAGTTCCAGAAGATTGTCGACTCCATCCGCGACAAGCCCCACAAACTCGTGGAGGCCGAGGAGGAATTCCTTGGAACGACCCACTGCGAGATCGGGCTTTGCATCGCCCGGGCGTGGCGATTCCCTGATGATTACTGCGAGGTGATCGCCCACCATCACGCCCCCCAGGAGGCGAAGAATGCCCCCCGACTTACCGCCATCGTCAATCTGGCTGATCTCTTCTGCAATGTGCGCCAGCTTGACTACGGCGGCAAAGCCTGGGTAAGCTTTTCCCTGGCCGACGAGCCGGCGTGGGGGATGCTCCAGGGACCCGGTTCACGGCTCTCAGAACTGGATATCGAACGGTTCTGCTACGAGTTGGATGACCGGGTGGAAGAAATCAGTGAGTTGGTAGGTAATATCTTCAAGAACGGGTGATTGTGCATGCTACAGAATCAGACACGAAAACTGCGAGTCCTGGTCGTCGACGATTCTTCTTTCATGAGGATGGTGATCCGGAGCGTACTCGAAAAGGACCCGGCGATCGAGGTGGTCGGCATAGCCGTTGATGGGATGGAAGGGGTTGAAAAAGCCCTGGCCCTGAAACCGGACCTGATCACCATGGACATCGAGATGCCACGGCTGGACGGGATCTCCGCCCTCAAACAGGTCATGGCCAAGTGCCCGACACGGGTCCTGATGGTCTCAACCCTCACCTGTGAGGGAGCCAAGGCCACCTTTGACGCCCTCGATGCAGGCGCCATCGACTACATCCCGAAAAACGTGACCGACAGCGCCGATGCCCAGCGAGTCTTTCGGGAAGAGTTGCTGCGCAAGGTCAAGGGAGCCGCCAGCTCTATCTTCGGCAGGCCGATGACCACATCGGCCCCCCGGGCGATCATCACGCCCCCCCGGCAGGTGCAGCCCGCTCCGCGCCCCTCGCAGGCTTTGGCCGGCAAGTTCCACTACGTAGGCATCGGCGCCTCAACCGGTGGCCCGGTGGCGCTCCAGGAAGTCCTGGGTCGCATCCCCGGCAATTACCCCCACGGCATCGTGGTGGCCATCCACATGCCCAAGGCATTCACGGGACCCTACGCCGAACGGCTCAACAGCAAGTGCTCCCTCCAGATCAAAGAGGCGAATGATGGCGACATCATCCAGCCCGGCGTGGTCCTTGTTGCTCCGGGCGGCCGTCACATGGCGCTGGCCCGTCAGGGAAATTCGATTGCGGTACGGACTCTCTCAACTGCCGAGTGTCCCCAGTACATCTACATTCCCTCGGTGGACCACATGATGACCACCCTGGCTGACGCCACCAACGGATCGGCCTTGGGAGTTATCCTTACGGGCATGGGGAGCGACGGGTTCAAGGGGATGAAGCACCTGAAAAGCAAGGGTGGCATTACCATCGTCCAGGACGAGGCCACCTCCACCATCTACGGCATGCCGCGGGCTTGCATCGAAGGGGGCGTCGCAGACACGGTGCTTCCCCTCACCCAGATCGGTTCGGAGATCGCCCGGCTGGGAGGATGATCAACGGCGCGCCGAGAGCAGGATACCTCCCTCGCGGATCAGGGCACGGCACAGGGAGAAGCCGGTCCTCTTGAGGCGGAACAACAACAGCGGTCCGGCCAGGGCCGGACAGTGAGGAATAAAGAGCGACAGCTCACCGTTGTGGTCGATCCACGATTCGGGGCAGGAAAGGAAGCGGGCCAGCGGCGCCAAGTCCCTCTGCACGCCCGCCGGACCATGAGAACCGACAGATGCGGCAGTCCCGGCACAGGGGCTGCCGTTTTTGGTGAACGGCGGCACGAGGCACCATGCCGTCACTAGAATGAATGTCCACAGCCGTTGAAGCATTGTCACCTCAGACATTCGCCGTGCGCTGGACAGGCACGTCAGGTCCGGCTAGAATCTCCCCACCATGAACACGCACCACACCCCGCTCCACCCTTGCTTCGATCCGGCCGAGACCTCAAACGAACTGTCACGGCTTCTCGTCTCAGACCCTATTGTCGACGCCGACCTCGACCGGCGCATCGCCCGTCTCCGGGAACGGTTCCGCACCTACTGCGACATCTACCCCTTCGGCATCTGGGACAGCGGGCTCGTGGTCACGCGGGAGATGCGTGCCCTGACCGATCTTCTTCTGCCCCTCGCGGAAATACTGCCGGCATTTTGCCGGCTTTTCAGATTGACGCTCCGGTTTCCCCCACTCCTGGAAGCGACCCCGTTGACAACCGCCTGCTCATGGCTCGACCTGCTCGAACGGCTCGACGTCTCCGCTGCCGGGATGAACCCGGCCCGACTTCTTGAACAGTTGGCCGGGGATGGCGCGAGGCGCACGAGCTTCGTATTTTCCCTCTTCATCCCCCGCCACTACGGTGGCGGTTTCGACCGCTACCCGAACCAGACCGCCTTTCTGAAGCGATGGATACGACAGCGGGGTACTCCGGAAGGGGGTATCTTCTCCGTGCTCGATGCTGCCTGCGGCTGTGGCGAAGGGACTTACGCCCTGGCTCGTCTCCTGCTGGGGGTGGGCATTGCGCCGGACCGCTTCCGCGTGCTCGGCAGCTCCCTCGAAGAGATCGAGCTCTTTGCGGCCCGCCACGCATTCTTCCCCCACGATCAACAACGCGGGGAAGGCCTGCGGGGCTTTGCCGCGCCGCTTCTCGCGACAGGAGCGGCGACGTCCATCGGGTTCGTGCGCGAGGATATCAGGGAGGCGACAGGAGGGTCCTGGGACGTGATTCTCTGCAACGGCATTCTGGGAGGACCGTTCATCCACGACCGGCAGACGCTTGAACGCACGATTGCACGACTTGCGGCTCGTCTGGCTCCGGGCGGGCTCATTGTGGCGGCCGACCGGTTCCACGAGGGATGGAAGCGGCGGGTCCCCGACGCCATGCTGGAAGAGATGCTGCGCGGCGCGGGGCTCACCGTACTCACCGTGGGGGAGGGCGTTGCCGGGGTCAGACCCTGATCAGGATTCCCCCCCAGGAAAGCCCGCCGCCGAACCCCATCATGAGAACGAGTTCCCCCGGCTTGATGGTGCCGTTGCGCAGGTATTCGTCCAGCGCGAGCCCAACCGACGCGGCAGCCGTGTTGCCGTAGCGATCCAGGTTCAGGAGGAAACGTTCTTTGGGGATACCGGTCTTGCGGGAAATGAAGTCGATGATCCGATAATTGGCCTGGTGCGGAATGATGTGGTCCAGATCGGTCACCGCCACCCCGGCCTTTGTCGTCACTTCCTCGATAATCTGCGGAATTACGTCGGTGGCAAAGATAAAAACCTGCTTACCCGCCATGCGGAAGGAATTTTCCCTCAGGGCGATGGTCTCGGCGGTCACCGGCTTGCGGGACCCCGACGAGGGCACCTGGATCAGCTCCCAGCCGCCGCCGTCGCTCCGGATGACGCTCTGGAGGATACCGGTGCGTTCGGTGGTCCTTCCCAGAATGACCGCCCCGGCGCCGTCACCGAACAGTGGACAGGTGGTCTGATCTTGAAAATCGAGGATCTTCGAGTAGGTATCGGCGCCGATCACCATGACCCGCTCGTATTTGCCGGACCTGATGAAGTTGTCCGCCGTTTCCAGCCCGAAGACGAAACCGCTGCAGACGGCATTCATATCGAAGGCAAAGGCATTCACGGCACCGATATTTTTCTGAACCATACATGCCGTGGCCGGCAGACACATGTCGGGAGTGGACGTGGCCACGATGAGACAGTCGAGTTCCCCTGCCCCTATGCCGGCACGGTCAAGGGCCTTGAGGGCCGCTGCAGTGGCCAGATCGGACGTGGCCTCGTCTGGAGCGGCGAACCGGCGTTCCCGAATGCCGGTTCGGGACTGTATCCACGTGTCGGCGTCGTCGACCAGGTATGAGAAATGGGAATTGGGGACCACCCGCTCGGGAACCTGGCCGCCGGTGGCAAGGATGATTGAATGAAACATGAGACTCTCCGCTCCCCGTGAAACACGGAAGCCCCCACCGGGGGCTGCTTGATAATTCCTCGAAATATCTCACATTTCACGAACAAATGTCAAAGCAATTAACCGTCCGCATCCGTTTCGTCGCCCCGGTCGAACAGGGCGTCGACGACGGCATAGCACCAGACGGCGGCAAAAAAGGCGAGCAACCCCATGGCAACCGTCCCCCCTGATGCCATCGTTTCGGCAACAGCATGGGCATCGACGACCCCGGTAATCTTCGCCTTGACGAGCACCGGACCCAATCCTCTGAGGACCACGAAAACAGCCCCGATAAGAAACACATTGGACAACAGGAGCAGTATTCCCCCCTTGGCCCTCCGGCCGTTTTTGAGCTGGCCGAGGCCGGGGAGCACGAACGCCGAGAGAAGCGCAGCCTTGATGTTCAGTTTCATAGAGATTATCCTTCCGGGACCCGGGAATCCGCGGCCTTGCACAGCACCATTCTCGGGTATAATATCAATTGCTCAGTTATTCCAACTCTGGTACTAATGCCCCTGACATGAAGGCACAGGTTTCAATGACACGACGCGAAGAACTTATTGCACTCTTGAAGGACCCCGACGAAAAGGTTCGCGAGGCGGCGGCCAGGGCCATCGAGCGGATCGAGGGTGCGGGCAGCTTTGCCGAGGTTATCGATCAACTGAAAAAAGGGAATCGCGGCGCCAAGATACGAGCCATCTATGCCCTGGGAAGGATCGGGGACGAACGTGTGCTTACTCCTCTCATGTACTGCGCCATGCGACCGGAGGAGGACATCCGGATTGCCGCCATCGACGTGCTCGGCACCCTGGCCACCCCCCAAGCCTTCCCTCTGCTTGCTGAATGCCTGCGCGAGCCGTCGGCTGCGGTTAAGGCCAAAGCCATCGAAGCGCTGGGCAGATACCGGACCTCGGAGGCACTTCGCCTTATCCTGCCGTTTCTCGACGCCCGGGACGGCTTTCTCGATGCCGAGGCGGCCCGGGCGGTCGGCAACATCGGCTCAGCGGACCATGAGGAAAAACTCCTGACGCTCCTTTCCTCCCCCCATTCGGCCACCCGTGCAGCGGCGGCCGAGGCCCTGGGCACCCTCCCCTTCGAGTAATCACAAAGGTCAGCCGAGATAACGGTTGACGTCAATGGCGGTCAGCAGCGGATCGACGACCGAAACAATGCGCGTGCCCGTCTCCCGTGCCAGGTTCTTCATGTGTGCCGGATCCAGCAACCGGCCCGCCGGGTCCGCCAAAACTTTTACCACCGGGCGCTCTCCCCCATTAGGGTCAGGGCGGAAGACTACGGCCACTTCATTGGTATCGAGGCGCACAAGCGTTCCCACGGGATAACGCCCCATCATCTCGCAGAACGCCTGCACGAGGCCGCTGTCCAGGTGGCTGCCGGCGAGACTCCTGAGCTTCAGGAGGGCGTCCTTGGGATTGAGGGGAGACTTGTAGACCCGCAGGGTTGTGATGGCATCATAGCAGTCGGCAACGGCGATGATGTCACAAAACCGGTCAAAGGCCAGGGCACGGGCCGACTCGGGATAGCCGGCACGGTCGAAGCGGATATGATGGCCGAGCACCGCCCGGGCGATCCGCTCCCCCACCCCGGGCATCTCGCCCACAATCCGGGCCCCCTCTTCCGAATGCCTTTTCATGCGCTCGTACTCGTCAGAGGAAAGCCGACCGGGCTTATTGAGGATTGTTATCTCCACCCGGGTTTTCCCCACATCGTGAAGAAACCCAGCCATGCCCAACTCTCCCAGCTCGTCCCGCTGAAGCCCCGCGGCGGCGCCGAGCGACATGGAGAGAATCCCGACGTTGACGCTATGATAAAAGGTGTAGTTGTCGTAATCCTTGATCATGGCAAGGCCGAGCAGCGTGGCACGATCCTGCATGATCATAGTCGCCATGCGGTCGACAACCCCGCGCAGCTTGTCGGAACTCGGAATACGACCCTTTTCCACATCACTGAACAGCCCGGTCATCACATCCAGCGCCTCGCGATAGGTCGTGCCCGGATCATACTCATCATCCCCCTTGGAATGATCCTCGGTGGCGCCGCTGCCGAAGAGCTCCACCGAAATGGCAGCAATTCCAGCCCGCTTCACCTCGGCCACGAGCTGCTCTCCCAAGAGTTCACGCCGGGTCAGCAGTTCCACGAAACGCTCGATCTCCAGCGGGGTCAAACCGGCTCTGAAAGCGACTACTTCCACATGACGATTGATAAGCAGGGCGGCAAGCTCCTCCTCGGCGGCGGTCGGTGTGAAGAACAGGTGGTTCTCGCAGAAGAAGACGCCGTCAATGATGCCGATACGAATTTCGGGGCACGCCCGGAGAAGCTCCGTCACATGGGAGCTCAGGTGAGTGAGCTGCTGAATCACCGCCGGATGGGAGCCGGGGTAGAGCATGACCGAACGCACGGCACCGGCCAGGAGAAGGATAAGTCGCTGGGCCTGAGGCTGAGTAATCCTAATCATGAGCGGAATCTCCCCGCCGCCTGATGTCTTCGGCCGCTTCGGCGCTGGCCTCCGCGAGCATGCCGCCTCTCGCTGCAAGTGAATCCAGCAGCCCCAGGGCGGTCGGGTCGCCGATCTGGGCCAAGGTGGTTACCACCGCCATCCGGACGTCGTCCCAACGGCGTCGGCCGAACCAGGGCCGATGCTCCAGCAGCCGGAGCAGAGACGGCACCGCCCGGCGGTCTCCGATCCGGCCGAGGGACTGGATGACGTCCCTCTTGAAGGCAAGCGATTTTTTAAAGGGATCGCGGCGTTCGATGAGGACACAAAGAGGCTCCACCGCGCGGCGGCTCTTCAGGAGACCAAGCGAGATCACGGCATGACGCTTCGTCAGATTGTCCTCAGCGGCGAGCAGGCCGATAATTGCGTCCTCTGCCTGTTCACCGCCGATCTTGACGAGGCTCCTGAGCGCCTCCCGGCGCACCCTCGCGTCCGCATGCCCCAAACAGGCCCGCAGGGGCTCGGCGCTTGCAGGATCGCCGATCTCGCCGAGGATGACCGCCGCGTTCCGCACCACGTACCAGCGACGATCGACAAGATGCTCGGTCAGAAGAGCCACCGACTCCGCACCGATTGCCACGAGCGCATCGATGATCAGCTTCCGGGCATTCCTGCTCTCTGCCAGCGTGAGGCGTTCAACCAGCAGCGCAACCGCTGGTTCGCCAATATCCCGGAACAGGTCGACGAGGGTCTCCCGCTCCTCCCCGCGCTCCTCCAGGCGCCCCACGAGGAACGGGAGCATAGGGCCCCCGGCCGCCTTCTCGAAGGCAAGAAGGGCATACCCCCGCCGCGCGGCGCTCAGCGTTTCACTCTTCGCATGTCGGTGCAGGTTCACCAACACCCACAAAATCCGCTCGAACTCACCCCGGTCGCCGAGTTCCGCGCAACGGGCCGACAACAGCCGAGCAAGCTCACGGTACCGATCGTCGCTGGCTTCCCGCTCCATGCGGCCGATTATGGCTTCCGCCTCCAGCCGATCCTCTTCCTGCAGGCCTCCCGCCTCCCACCCATCTGCGGGTGTCTCGTCCTGATCCGCCACCTCTTCGGCGGCAGACAATGCATCGCCAGAGGTGCCGTCATGGGCCGCAGCAGCACGGGCTTGCTCGACGACCGCCCGTTTGCGCCGGATCTCGTCAAGGTCCACTTCGTTGACCCAGATGGTCGTCAGGCCGAGTTGAGACATAAGCGTCTCCATCCCTCCCGCCTCGTGGACGCCACGGTGATCCATGGACAAAAGGGAGAGAAACAAGGACAGGTCGGACTCGCCGACGTCGGGCAGGAGCGTGAGCCGCTTTACCCGCCGGATGAACAGCTCCCGTGCAAGGGCCTGGGTCATTGCTGTCGGCTCCACAAAAGCCCCGCCCTCCGAGGCGGCGAAACCGTTCTTCCCGATGACGAACACGAGCTCGGTTCCCCAGAGGGTTCCCCGGAGCGCGGCATGGGCCCGTGCCATAACTTCGGCGCGCTGAGGATGCCCCTCGGGATAAAACGTCAGGGCCTTCAGCGCCCGATAGAGCTCAGCCAGCACGACCCCGTACCGCCCGCCTCCTGCCGCAGGCCTGCCCGTTGCGTTCCCTCCGTTTGCTCCCATTCCCCCTCCGGGTCGAAAAGCGATCGCATGTGATAGTAACGTACGCGGTAAACAGGTGTCAAACTCGCAGACTTCACCCGATGCCGACGGCCGATTGACAGCCGAGTGTCAAGGCGGTAGTATCCGCTCACCCCCCAAGACGAGGACACCCCGTGAAAACCGTAACCCGTTATGCCTGCCAGAAATGCGGCTACCAATCGGCCAAATGGCTCGGGAAATGCCCCGACTGCGCCGCTTGGAACAGTTTTGTCGAGGAAATCACCGGCGGCGGACGGAAGGGTGGCCTCCCCCTGCCCGCAGCCACCCGCCCGGTACCCATCTGTGATGTGGCCGGCGAGGCGGAAACACGCCTGTCGTGCGGCAACTCCGAGTTCGACCGGGTACTGGGCGGTGGTCTTGTCTCCGGCTCTCTGGTGCTCATCGGCGGCGACCCCGGTATCGGCAAGTCCACCATTCTTTTGCAAGTCATGGACCACCTTGCGCGGACCGTAGGACCGGTTCTCTACGTGTCGGGAGAGGAATCGGCGCGACAGACAAAAATGCGCGGCGAACGCCTGGGCATCGGGGCACGTGAACTGCTCGTCCTCGCCGAGACCTCCCTCGAACTCATTCTGTCCCAAGTTACCGCTCTCGCCCCCAAGGCCCTTGTGATCGACTCCATCCAGACCGTTTTCAGCGCGAACCTCGAATCGGCGCCCGGCAGCGTCAGCCAGGTGCGTGAGTGCGCCGGCAGGCTCATGGAACTGGCCAAGCGCAACGGCATCCCCACTCTTCTTGTGGGACACGTGACAAAGGACGGCTCCCTGGCGGGCCCACGGGTGCTGGAACACATGGTCGACACGGTGCTCTACTTCGAAGGGGACCCGGGACATGCCTTCAGAATTCTCAGGGCCGTCAAGAACCGCTTCGGCTCAACCAATGAAATCGGCGTATTCGAGATGAAAGAGGGCGGGCTCAGCGAAGTGAGAAACCCGTCGGAACTCTTCCTGGCCGAACGGCCACTCGGCGTTTCGGGGTCCGCCGTCGTCACCACCATCGAGGGAAGCCGGCCGCTGCTGGTGGAACTGCAGGCGCTCGTCACCCCCTCATCCCTGGGCGTTCCACGCCGCACGACCCTCGGGGTCGACCACAACCGTCTCGCGCTCCTGGTGGCCGTGCTCGACAAAAAAGTCGGCCTCCACCTGTCGGGGCAGGACATCTTCCTAAACGCCGCGGGCGGCGCACGGCTCAGCGAGCCGGCCATCGATCTGGGCATGGTGGCGGCCCTCGCATCGAGCCACTTGGACAAGATCATCGATCCCCACACGGTCATTGTCGGCGAAGTGGGCCTTGCGGGTGAAGTCCGCGCCATTACCCAGGCGGAAACACGAGTGCGCGAGGCCGCAAAACTGGGCTTCACGAGGGCGATTATCCCCGCCGGCAGCGTCCGACAGGTCGGCGATGTGCCCGGAATTAGAGTCACGGGGGTGAAATCCCTGGACGAAGCGCTGGAACAGCTCTTCTGACCGATCCGACGCGCTTTTTTGCTTTACTTGATTAGCCGTTTCTCTTACTATTTACAGCAGTTATACATAAAGGAGATTCGGTGAATGGAAAGCGAGAAGCTTGAACACTTCAGAACCATACTCAACGAAGAGATGCGGACCCTCCTCGATGAGGCAGGCAAGACCGTCTCCGAGATGACTTCAGACAGCACGCCGTTTCCCGACCCCAACGACCGGGCCACCCAGGAGTCGGACCGCAACTTCGAGCTGCGAATCAGGGACCGGGAACGCAAACTCATCAACAAAATTAGAGAGGCCCTCGAGCGCATCGACGACGGCACCTTCGGCACCTGCGAAGTCTGCGGCGAGGAAATCGGCGAGGGACGACTCAAGGCGCGCCCCGTCACCACCCTCTGCATCGACTGCAAGATGGAGCAGGAAAGAAAAGAAAAGCATCCCTGACCAGTTCTCCCCCTCTCACCCCTTCCCGCGGAGTCTTGGATGGCCGTTCGCGATCCCTACACCATTATGAGCAGTGCCATTCGGATCGCCAATGCGACCGAACACTCCCACGATGAACGGCTCAAGGCCCTTGCCCTTCTCATTGCCGAGGCATTCGGCGCCCTTTCCGCCACATTCTACCTCCTGGACAGCGCCGGCCGCTCCATCGTCCGAAAGATATCAAGCGCCGACTCCGGCACCGGCAGCGACTGCCGGATACCGGGAGGCCAAGGTATTGCAGGGCTGTGCGCCTCAGGCGGCAAGCCGGTCCGTCGGGACAGCGCAGATCGCCATCCCGACGAAGTCGTTACGGGCAAGGAACAAGCCATCACCGCCTTTCCGATCAACTGCCAGGGACAGACCCTGGGTGCCCTCGCCCTTGGGGTTCCCCACGATGACCTCCTGATCGACGACGATCAGGACATGCTCGCCGTAATCCTCATCGAAGCCGCCAGCGTGGTGCGCTGCAAGCGTCAGCTTGAATCGGTGGAAAAGCGTATCAGGGAGCTCTCCTTCCTCAACCGCATCAATGGGGTCATGCTGTCGACCATTGAGCTCAACCGGCTCATCCACCTGCTGCTGACAGCCCTCACGTCCGACCAGCCGCCACTGTTCGATCGGGCCATGCTCTTTCTGCTCAATGAGCGCGCCGGCATTCTCCAGGGGATGATGGGCATCACGTCAGCACGGCAGACCGACAGCAACGCGCCGCCCGAGCCAAGGACAAAGCGACGGTTCCCCGTCCGGAACGCCGACTTCGACTCCGTCGTCAAGGCCACCCGCCTCCCCCTTGATGCGTCCCTCAACCAGATATCCCGGGCTGTTCTGGAGCGCACCCTGCTCCACGTGCAGCATCCCGACCAGGAACAGCCGGTTGACCGGACCCTCACGAAACAGTTCGGCACATCGTCCTATGCAGTCGCTCCCCTCGTGTCCCAGGACCGCGTTGTCGGCGCCATTGTCGTCGACAACCGTCTCACGGACCGCCCCCTGGCCGGCGACGATCTCGGCATCCTCCACCTGGTTTCCGGCCAGGCCGGAATGGCCATCGAAAACTCGATCCTTTTCCATCGGCTCGAAGAAACGAACCGCAACCTTCAGGACGCCAAGGAGCGACTCCTTCAAGAGGAAAAACTGGCGGCCATCGGCCGGATGGCGGCCAGCATCGCTCACGAGATCAAGAATCCTCTCGTTTCAGTGGGAGGCTTCGCCGGCAGGCTCAAGAGAAAGTTCTCTCCCGAGTCCGAGGAGTGGCTTTACGCCGACGTCATCGGGCGCGAGGTGCAGCACCTGGAAAAGATGCTGGGCGACATCCTCTTTTTCTCGCGAAAGACCACCATCTGCTATACCCGCTGTGGCATCAACCAGATCATCGAAGACGGGCTGGCAACCATGGCCGTCCCCCTGGAACAGAGAGAGGTGGTTGTGGACAAGCGTTTCGCCTCCCGGCTGCCGACCCTGCTGGGGGACTGCCAGCAGCTCCGCCACGTCTTCACCAACCTGATAAGCAACGCCCTGGACGTCATGGAACCGCGGGGGATTCTCACCATCGAAACCTCCCCGGCGCGGATTGACGGCAAGCGGGCCATATCCGTCAAGGTAGGCGACACCGGCAGCGGCATCGCCCAGGACGTGCGCCACTCGATCTTCACCCCCTTTTTTACCACCAAGGAGAAAGGGACCGGCCTCGGCCTCGCCATTGTTCACCGGATCATTACCAACCACGGCGGACGGATTGAGGTGGAAAACCGGCCCGAAGGAGGCGCCCTCTTTACGGTTGTTCTTCCCACCTCTCCCTGATTTTTTAGTTTTCATCTTCAACGGATTGGGTTATATACTATCGTTTCGCACACAATTCCTCCGGGGACGTAGCTCAGCTGGGAGAGCGATGCGTTCGCAACGCATAGGTCGAGGGTTCGATCCCCTTCGTCTCCACCATTATCAAAAGGGTACCGATGACCATCGGTACCCTTTTTACGTATCTTCCCGGAGAGTATCCCGGCTCGTGCCGCAACACACTCGTTCATGCACTAAAAAGGGGGAACCGGTCAGCCGGTTCCCCCTTTTCATTCATGCAATGCTGCAACTACCTCAAGATCAGTGCGCGCCTCCGCTCAGGAAGGCGTACAGCATGAGCACGACCAGAGTAATGCCGATGATTACCGCAGTGAAACCAAAGGTCTTCACGATGAAGTCATAGGCAACGCCACTGGTCTTCTTGGCGGCGAATTCCTCGGTGATGCCCAGTTCCTCATAACGCTTCCACTGGTCGCCACGCTCTTCGATGAACTCGTGCTTAGGCAACTGGCCGTTGAAGATGACGAAGTCCATGGGGAACTTCTCGGGCCGGCCGTGAGTGTTGAAGAAGTGGACCGTGAAGATGAAGCCGGTGGCGAGCAACGCTTCGTCAGAGTGAACGATGGTGGCCACGTTGAACATCCAGCCCGGCAGGAAGCTGCCGAAGAACTCGGGGAACCAGAGCATCAGGCCAGAGCCGCCGATGGCAAACATACCCCAGAAGACCGCGATGAAGTCGAACTTCTCCCAGTAGGTCCAGCGCTCGAAGGTCGGCTTCGGTCCCCGGAACAGGAACCAGCGGACCATCCCCGCCACATCCTTGATGTCGCGGAAGTTGGGCATGAGAGAATCAGGACCGAACATCCGCTGGAGCCAGTTGCCCTTGAGATCCTTCCGGACGAAGAGGAAGTGGAAGGAGAGGAGCAGAGCACCGACGAAGTAGACGAAGGTGATGCCGGCACCGATGCGGTGAACGAGCGCGGCATTGGCCGAGTGCCCGAAGATGTGATCCATCATGAACTTCGCCCAGTGCTGGTTGCTGAACTTGAGCGGCAGCCCCGAGAGGGACAGGATCAGGAAGCTGATGATGACCAGGAGATGGAGGAAGATGTGGCGACGCTTGAAGCGGCGGTACACCTTGTGTCCATCGGGAATGTGGTGCTCGGCATGGCCGTGAATGAGGGCCTGCTGCTTCTCGCGGTTTTCCACGAAGCCGCGGAACATCCAGAGCAGCGTGTGGACCCAGAATACGGCAAAGGTGCTGACAAGCAGGCCGGTCATGGCGATGAAGGTGTAGTAGAGGATCGGATACTTTGCACGATCGCCATACTCACCGTGTGAGTAGAATTTGGTGAAGAGAGGGGTCGACTTCGGGTGACACTTGGCGCAGGTGGCGACCAGGTTCTGGGGATTAACGCTGGAGTTGGGATCCTTGGCCGGGAGCACGCCGTGGGCGGTGTGGCAGTCGGCGCAGCCGGCGACCTTCTCGGGGAAGCCGAGGCGGTAGTTCTTGCCGTGGTAGCTGTCCATGTACGTCTTGACGGCGACGGTGAAGACGTTGTTACGCTCCATCATCTTCTCGTCGGCGTGACACTTCAGACATACCTTGGTATGGAATTCCCTGTTCTCCTTGGACTTGGGATCACCCAGCGGTTTGATGTCGTGCAGGTTGTGGCAGTCGTTGCAGGCTGCCGAATCCATGTTCCCGGCCGCGACGCCCTTGCCGTGGATCGAGTTGCGGTAACCGGCCTCCTTATCGTGGCACTGGATACACTTGGCCACGACCTTGCGCTTATCCTTGTTCCAG
This sequence comes from Geobacter sp. 60473, assembly GCF_036323535.1. GTDB lineage: Bacteria > Desulfobacterota > Desulfuromonadia > Geobacterales > Geobacteraceae > Geobacter > Geobacter sulfurreducens. The sequence continues at coordinate 3,506,857 of NZ_AP028967.1, read as the reverse complement.
TAAGTGTGGGTGTGGATATCGGTGTGGCAGTCGGCGCACCTGACATCTTTCTGGGCATGGACGCTGGCGTAGTGTTCGGCGTTTTCCTTCTTGTGGCACCGCTCGCAGCGCACCTTTTCGACCTTGACCTCGCCCTTCATGTGCTTGGTCAGATCGGTGATCTCCACGTGACAGCTGGTACAGGCATTCTTGCCGTGCACCGAGGCGGAGAACGCCGCGGCCGAAATCTTGTTGCTGTGACAGCCGAGACAGGTGGCGGGATCAATCGCCATGCCGCTCTCGGCCGCTGCCGTGCCGGCGAGGGTCACGAGCAGCAGTAACGCGGGGAACAGCCGGAGAAACGTGGACAACATATATAACTCCTCCTCTGTTGGTGTATTCTATTCACACAAATAGAACACGGTATCGCCCATCAATACTCAAACCCATTTCCAGTAGGGGCGCATTATTGACAGCCATAGCAAACAGGAACTACATGGGAGATAATTTGTGCTAACTGCTATCATAAAACCGTATTTTAAAACATAAGAGTACTTCAATGAAACAGCTCTGAATCCCGGCGATACTAATACACGCAAACGAGAAAAAGCAACAAAATTGTATGATTTTTTTATACAGACCCTACGGGGGAAGAGGGCAAACGTATGCGTGAACTACTGCGCCTGAGCCGCAAGGACAACGATCCCCTCTGCCGCGGCAAAATCAAGAAATTCTCGTGCCTCGGCCCGGTTCAGGCCGGCACGGGACGCCGCTGCGCCGGCCCGGCCGGTACCGTCCAGCCCCTGCAGAAACTTCGCATATGATTCGAGAAGCGGCTCCGTGTAAACGTCCCCTCCCCGGGGATAAATGACCGCCCAAGAGCCGGATGGGGCAAAGCAGTCACGGAATGACGCCAGATCCACCTCTCCCGCTTCGAGAATATCGACGATTTCATAGGAGAAGCGGGCAAGCCGGGCCGTCGGCGCCAGGGAAAAGACCGCTCCGAGCAGGTCCCGGCCCGCCAGTTCCCGGTCGGTTGGAAGAGGAGGCGGCGGCGCAAGCAGTGCTGCCGCGAAGTAGTAGTGGTAGTCAACCAGGTCGAGGGCCAGGGGAAGAAGCGCCGTCCGCTTGCGGCGCCTGAAAATCCGGTCGAGGAACTCCCGCTGCATGAGCCAGATATCCTGATCGCCAAGGTCGGTACCGCGCGCTCCCTTCTGCCGGGCATCATCGAGCCAGTCGGCAAACTCATCGAGCAGAGCGGCAGGAGAGAGGCGCAGGGCCGACGCCACGCTGTTGAACCAGGCAACGGACTTCCCGCGGGTATAGAAGATGTCGCAGGCTTCGGCCAGGCGAGCAGCCCGGTCAAGGTCAGGAGAGGGAAAGGAGGGTGATGCCGTAAGAGTATAGGGAGGCGCAGCGCGATGCTCCAAGCCTTCCGCGGGAGCCCGGTTGGCGAGGACGGTTCCGGGAAGGATCGCCAGGGGGAAGATGTCCAGGTGATTCGGGTAAAGCTCCAGAGCAAAATCAAGGCTGCGGCGGAACGCAGCCAGGGAGTCGCCGGGGAGCCCATAGATCAGGTCGAAACCGAAAATCGCCCCGCTTTCGTTGAGTAGGCTGATCCGCTCGCGAAAGTCGTCGGGATCCAGATGGCGCCTGATTTTGCGCAGTATTTTCGGGTCGGCGCTCTGGAGACCGATCTGGAGGGAACAGGTAATCCCCGCGAAAAGTCGGGCCATCTCCCGGTCGATGAACTCGCTCCTGACCTCGAAATGAAAATGGATATGGGGGGCCCGGGCCCGGATCATCTTCAGGACTTTTTTCGCCCGTTCCCGATCCTGGTTGAAGGTGGAGTCCAGGACAAACACCTGGGAAACGCCACTGCGGACGATCACGTCAAGCTCCGCGTCGATCCGCTCAAGGGAATAGCGCCGCACCCCGTGCTCTCCCTTGTCGTCAAAACAGTATTCGCAGGAGAAATCACAGCCTCGGGCAAGCTGCCAGAGGACGCCGGGGAAGCCGGACGGATAGATAATCCCTGTCAACAGGGGCGAAGGGGCGGTATCAATAAGGCGGATCGGACGGGCCGGCGTGTGCCTGAGCATGCCGTTGTCAAGCCAGGCCGTACCCACGGCTCCCCGGCCCGGCTCCCCGGCCTCAAGGCGCCCCACCACATCGAGAAAAGGGATTTCCCCCTCGCCCCGGATAAGGAAATCAAAGGAAGAGCCGGTGAGCAGTCCCGCCGGGTCGGCCGTTGCTTCGGGGCCGCCGGCAAAGAGCGTCAGACCCGGTGCGCGGCGACGCAGCTCGTCCGCCATGGCACGGGCGTCGTCCCGGTTCCAGAGATAGAGGGAAAACCCGACGGCATCGGGGGCATTGGCAAGGATATCGTCCACGCATGCGCCGGCATCCGTGCCGGTAAAAAAATCGCACAACGCGACCCGCACCCGGGCCGACAGCTCCTCGTCGGTAGCGAGATATGCCGCAAGACAGGCATTGGCGAGGGGAACGGCCTGGGGCGAGGGATAGGGATGAATGGCGACAAGGACAACCTTCACATCAGACTCCGAAAAAGGGAAGGCAAGGCGCTTCAGCGGCGGGGACGGGCCTTGATCTTGGGCACGCCGTCTTCCACCACCACGCGGAACTCCACCTGGTCGGTGCCGTACTTGGCTTTGATGACCGGCTTTTGGCGTTCGATGGCCGCGGCGACCTGATCGCGAGAAACCTTGTCCGTGGGAAGGTTGCAGGAGCGGCGAGCCTCAAGGAACTGGCGGTAGAGCTCTTCCGCCTCATCCCTGGGAGACGGGGATTCATGCTGCCGCGCCTCCGGGGCCGAACGTTCGTGGATCGCCATCCTGAAGCGGTCCCGCGAGTACTTCCCCTCCTCCATGAGCCGGAGGATCCGGTCCCAGTACTGGCGATAACTGGCGTAGCGTGAGACAAGGGAGGTATACTTGAAGTTGAGCATGGTATTGACGATCTTCACGGTTGAGTGCTTGCGCGCCAACCGGTCGACCGTCTCCCGCAGACGCAGTGGTTCCCGCTTCTCGATACCGAGGAAGTACTGCTCGTACTTGATGACGAGCTCGTTGAGGCTCTGCTCGAACAGGTGTATGTCTTCAGGTATCCCCATAGGTTCTCCGGCAAAAGACTACTCCAGAACCCATCCCGTGTAAAGGCGAAAGCTCGCGGTTTCGCCACGTTAATCACTTGACTGGAAACCTCGGCATCGTTTAACGTTACTTGTTTTCGAATACCAAATAATTCGGACGCCTTCAGTCCGGGAGGAACCCATGGATACTCTTGCGGCAATCATCCTTGCCGCCGGCAAGGGGACGAGGATGAAATCGGGGATCGTGAAAGTCATGCACCCCCTGGCCGGTGCGCCGATGGTGGCATGGCCGGTGTCGGTGGCCCGGCAGGCCGGCGCGAGACGCATCGTTGCCGTGGTCGGCCACCAGGCCGAGCGCCTTCGCGATCATTTCTCCGACGATACCGACATTACCCTGGCCATACAGGAGGAGCAGCTCGGCACCGGGCACGCCGTTGCCTGCGCCGCCGGGGAGCTGTCCGGCTTCAGCGGAAAAGTTCTCATTCTCTGCGGGGACGTCCCCCTTATCCGCGCCGAGACTCTGCGGGCCATGGTGGCGGCCCACGAGGCGACCGGGGCGGCCCTCACCGTACTCACGGCCCGTCAGGAAAATCCCTACGGCTACGGGCGTATCATCCGCGGCTTCGACGGCAGGGTCATCCGGATCGTGGAGGAAAAAGATGCGACCCCCGACGAGCGGAGCCGCACCGAGGTGAACGCCGGCATCTACTGCGCCGAGGCGTCCTTTCTCTTCGATGCGGTGAAGCGGATCGGCAACGATAACGCACAGGGGGAATATTACCTTACCGATATCATCACCATGGCCAATGACCGGGGGCTGCGCTGCACCGCCCATCCGGTGGCCGATCCGGTGGAGGTCATGGGGATCAACGACCGGGTCCAGCTGGCCGAGGCAGCCCGGCACGCCCGCCGTCGAATCGCCGAGGGGCATATGCTGAACGGCGTCACCCTGGTTGACCCGGCGGCCACCTACATCGACCAGGGGGTCGTCATCGGCGCAGACACCACGATTCAGCCGGGAGTCCAGATCGCCGGGGGCTGCCGGGTCGGCGAAGGGTGCACCATCGAGGCCGGCGCAATCATCAAGGGGAGCGAACTGGGCGACCGCTGCGTGGTGGAATCGCGGGCGGTGATCCGGGGCTGCCGGCTCGGCAGCGACGTGGTCATCAAAGCGGGTACCGTCATGGAGGATTCCACGGTCATGGACCACGCCGCCATCGGCCCCATGGCCCACCTGCGCCCCGGCAGCGAACTCGGGGCCCACGTGAAGATCGGCAACTTCGTGGAAACCAAGAAGATCGTCATGGGAGAGGGGTCCAAGGCATCCCACCTGACCTACCTGGGGGACGCCACCATCGGACGCAACGTGAACGTGGGCTGCGGCACCATTACCTGTAACTATGACGGCGTGAAAAAGCATCGGACCGTCATCGGTGACGACGTCTTCGTCGGGAGCGACGTGCAGTTCGTGGCGCCGGTCACCATCGGCAGCAACACCCTCATCGCGGCAGGCACCACAGTGACCCGGGATGTACCAGCGGATTCGCTGGCCATAGCCCGGACGCCGCAGATAAACAAGGAAGGCTGGAAACTCAGGAAACGGGATCAGTAATCATGACGCGGGGATCGCTGACACGCGCCCCCACTGAGCCCCCATACAAACGGAGACCTGATCTATGTGCGGAATAGTCGGCTATATCGGCGCTCAGGAAGCAACCCCCATCATCCTCGACGGGCTCAAGCGGCTCGAATACCGGGGCTACGACTCGGCGGGAATCTGCACCCTTCTGGAAGGGAAGGCGGACAAGCGCCGCAGCGAAGGAAAACTCATCAACCTTGAGAGGCTCATCCAGAGCACTCCCCTGGCGGGCCGCATCGGCATCGGCCACACCCGGTGGGCGACCCACGGCCCCCCTTCGGAGCGCAACGCCCACCCCCACCAGGCCGGCTCCATCATCGTGGTGCACAACGGCATCATCGAAAACTACCTGGAGCTGAAGCAGCGGCTCGTGACAAACGGCCGGGTTTTCAACAGCGACACGGACACTGAAGTCATCGCCCATCTGATCGACGACAAGTTCGCGGGCACGGGCGACTTCGAGCGGGCGGTCCGGGAGGCCCTGACCGAGGTCCGCGGCGCCTATGCCCTCTGCATCCTCTGCGAGCGGGAGCCCGGCGTGCTCATCGCCGCCAAGCAGGGCTCCCCCATGGTGGTCGGCCTGGGCGAGGGGGAATTTTTCGTCGCCTCGGACATTCCCGCCATCCTCTCCCACACCCGGGAGATGGTCTTCATGGAGGACGGCGAGATGGTTGTCTTCCGGGACGGCCACCCCACCTTTTCCACCGTGGCCGGCGCGCCCCTTGACAAAAAATCGCGCCACATCGACTGGTCCCCCCTCATGGCTGAAAAGGGTGGGTACAAGCACTTCATGCTCAAGGAAATCTTCGAGCAGCCCCGGGCGGTCCAGGACACCATCACCGGCCGGTTGCTGGAGGAGCAGGGGGACGTGCGGCTCGAGGAGATGAAGCTCTCCGACGAGCAGTTGCGGGGAATCGGACGGATCTGCATCGTGGCCTGCGGCACCTCCTGGCATTCGGCACTCGTGGGCAAGTTCCTCATGGAGGAGCACTGCCGCATCCCGGTGGAGGTGGACATCGCCTCCGAGTTCCGCTACCGCAACCCGGTCATCGACTCGAAGACGCTGCTGCTGGTCATCTCCCAATCCGGCGAGACCGCCGACACCCTGGCCGCCCTCCGGGAGGCCAAGGCCCGGGGCGCCGTGACCGCCGCCATCTGCAACGTGGTGGATTCCTCCATCGCCCGGGAAGCCCACGGCGTGCTCTACACCCATGCCGGACCCGAGATCGGGGTGGCTTCCACCAAGGCCTTCGTCACCCAGCTGGTGGCCCTCTACCTCTTCACCATACGCCTTGGCCGGGCCGTCGGCACCATCGACTGCGAGCAGGGGCGCACCATGATCGCCGGCCTGCTCAAGGTACCGACGCTCCTGGAGCAGGCCCTGGAGACCAACGAGCAGGTGGAGCGGATCGCCCGGCGCTACATGAACGCCCGCGACTTCCTCTACCTGGGGCGGGGCATGAACTATCCCATCGCCCTGGAAGGCGCCCTGAAGCTCAAGGAGATTTCCTACATCCACGCCGAGGGCTATCCGGCCGGCGAGATGAAGCACGGTCCCATCGCCCTCATCGACGAGAACATGCCGGTGGTGGTCCTCGTGCCGAAAAACAGCACCTACGAGAAGGTCCTCTCCAACATGGAAGAGGTCATCGCCCGGGGCGGCCGGGTCATCGCCATCTGCTCCGCCGGCGACGGGGAGATCGCGAAAAAGGCCGAGGTAACCCTGGAGGTGCCCACCGACGGCGAGGAACTGGCCCCGATCATCCTCTCGGTGCCGCTTCAGCTCCTGGCCTACCACGTGGCGGTCCTCAAGGGGACCGACGTGGACCAGCCGCGGAACCTGGCGAAATCGGTTACGGTGGAATAGGCGAGCGACGGCTGTGATGTCGTTTGCTGCCAAGCGGCACGAGTAGTAACGCAAAAGGGGCCTTTCGGCCCCTTTTTTTGTTGATGGTATTGAAACCGGTGCCCTATCCAACCTGCCCGAGCAAGACGCCCGCAGCGAGTGAGCAGAGCACGACCAGGCAGAACAGGGTAAAGAGCCAATCCCGCTCGCGGAAAAAGACCAGTCCGGCCACCAGCACCCGCATGATCGGCGTTGCCAGGAGCACGACCAGGCCGGCCGTGATGAACCGTGGCGCATAGGCGGCCCCTGTCAGCAGCATGGCCGCAATACCGATTGTCAGCAGGATGGCGGCGATGATCGAACCGATGCGCAGCAGGCGGGCCAGGATCAGTTCTATCGGCACAATGCCCTCGTTTTCCGACTGGTTCGGACTTGTCACGGACTGACCCCCTTGTACATCATCATGACGGCCGTGTAGATGATCAGCGGGATGAAGAGCTTGCGGATGGTGGTCGTTTTCATCCTGACCATCAGCCGGGCCCCCACCAGCGCTCCCAGCAGGACCCCCAGCACCACCGGCCCCGCAATCAACGGGTTCACATCGCCCCGGACAAAGTAGACCACCGCGCCGGAGGCCGCCGTTACCCCGATCATGAAGTTGGAGGTGGCGGTCGAGGCCTTGAACGGCATGCGCATCACCTGGTCCATTGCCGGCACCTTGAAGATACCGGCGCCGATTCCCATAAGGCCGGCCGCGGCCCCCGAAAAATACATGATGATCAGGCCGGGGATGCTCCTGGTCACCTGGTAGTCAACGCGGGCATTGAGGACATGGTCGTGGTAGGAGCCGGCAAGGCCAAGCCGCTGCGATACCTTGTCGGGCAGCACCTCGCCCGGCAATTCGGCCTTGCGGGCCTTGAACATGTTGTAGCCGGAATAGGCCAGCAGCACGCCAAACATCAGGAACAGCACGCGCTGGTTGAGGTAGCCGGCCACCAGCGCCCCGGTCAGCGCGCCGGTGGCGGTCCCCATCTCCAGCCACATGGCGACCCTCACATTGGACAGCCGGTCGTTCAGGTAGGCCACGGCCGCACCGGTTGAAGTGGCAATGATGGACACCGTCGAGGCCGCCACGGCTGTGCGTATCGGCACGCCGAACAGCAGGGTCAGGGCAGGCACGATGATGATTCCTCCGCCCAGGCCCAGGATGGAGCCGGCAATACCGGCCGCTATCGCGATCAGGAATATCTCCAGCGTGGTCATGATCATGCGTGGGACCTGCCTCTCTTCAATTCGACTTCGTATTCGTAGCGGTCAGCGCGGTAGAGTGTCCTGAACCACACGAGCGGACGGTCGGCAGCGCCGTGGATGACCCTGCTGACACGCAATACCGCTTCTCCGGCCCGGACCCCCAGCAGGCGCGCCTCTTCCGGACCGGCACTCATGGCGCCGATCCGCTGGCTGCCGCGCAGAGGGGGGATGCCGTTGTGGGTCAGCAGCAGCGCCATGCCGTGCTGTTTCAGGATTTCCTCGTTCAGCTCTACCCCCAGGTCGCAGGGAAGCCAGACAGTAGAAAGCATCAGTGGCTGCCGCTCCACCGTAACGATCCGGTACAGGTACCACCCCTGAGCGCCGGGGCGCCGCTGAAGGGCCTCCGCCACTTCGGCGGTCATGGGCCGGGTCTCCAGCGCCAGCACCCTGACCCGGGGATCGAGTCCGCGCAGCTGCAACTCTTCCAGGTGACCTGTCAGGTTGGCCAGCGACTCGGTAATGGGCCGCTCTTTCGCGCCGGCCACAAAGGTCCCCCGCCCATGCTTCCGGTAGAGCAACCCTGCTGCCACGAGATTTGCCAGGGCTTGGCGGATCGTGATACGGCTGACCCCGTACTGCTCGATCAGCAGCCTTTCGGGAGGAATCGCTTCGCCGGCCTGCCATTTGCCACTCTTGATGACCTCCCGGAGATGACTCTCGACTTGATGGTACAACGGCATGCGACTTTCCGGATCCAGCACGGGCATATCCTTCTTGGCTTTAAAATCATGTTGTCATAACAACATAACATCACTTCACCCATGAGGACAAGGCCTGATCTCAAATCGACCAGTGACAGTCGCCGCGGGCACAGTCCGGCATCGCCCGGGGAGTGTGGCTGAATTATCTCGAGTTATTTGTCACTGTGCCACACGAGTGTAGTACGTTAGGCTTGGATCATGAAACGCTCCAGCCTGCACCACCTTGCCGACAACACGGCGCCGCGTATCGTGTCGATGGCCGCCTACCAAGGAGCCGGGCCTAAGAGGAAATGGGTCGAAAAGGCAAGAGGGGGGGGTACGTGGGAAGCCATCTTCAATCAGCAGGAACCAACCGCACGGGACACGAACCGGCCGGCTGATGCAGCCTGGCTCTCTGCTCCAGCAGGAAGTCAACAAAAGCACGGTTTGCCCGCGACAGATAACCGTACTTTTTCCAGGCGATCTGGAGATCCAGGTACAGGGGCGGGTCCAGGGGGATCGCCTTCAGATCGTCGTCTTCCTCGACCACCATCCTCAAGAAGACCGAAATGCCCATTCCTTTCCGAATGAGCGACTTGACCAGGGTGTAGAGATTCGTCTCGAACCTTATGGCCGGATTGAGCCCCACCCCTCTCATGACGTCAAAAACGAGCTCTCGCAGGTAGTACCCTTCCTTGTAGAAGATCAGGGGATGCCGAGCGAACTCCTGCAGCGGCAGACACTCCATCTCCGCCAGGGGGTGGTTCTTGGGTACGCAGACGATCACCTCTTCCCTCAGGAATCTCCGCAACTCGAGCGTGTCGGGAAAACTCGCGCCGGCGATGACCCCCATGTCGAGCTCCCCATCGAGGATCATCTTCTGGATCTTTGAAGCTCCTTCGCCGGACACGCTCAAGTGCAGCTCCGGGTAGCGGCTGGAGAAGTCCCGGATGATTTGCGGGAAAAAGTAGGCACTCATCATGGGGGGGATCCCCACCCGCACCTCCCCCTTGGCAAGACCGCGCAACTCCTCCATTTCCGCTTCCGTCGACGTCACTTCCTCCAGGATCTTCTCCGCATGCCGCAGAAAGATCTCGCCTTCGGCGGTCAGGGACACTTTCCGCTCCTGCCGGTTGAAGAGCACAAGGTCAAGTTCCTCCTCAAGCCTCTTCATGGCCATGCTCACGGCCGGCTGGGCCACGCGCAGCCGCTCCGCGGCCCTGGTGAAGCTGCCGTGCCTGACGATTGCGACGAAGAACTGCAGTTGACGGATATCCATTACAAAGCCTTTCTATAAATATACGTTATGCATTTCATAAATATTATATATTTCATTTATATTTTGACCACTGGTATCTTGATTAATATCTGACAACAGCCACATGAGGCAGGTGCCTCCGAGCATTCACCAGGGGCGCGGGACATTTCGTGCCCAATGCCTCATCGTATGCGGCGGGAGTTTCGGCGCCCATCTCCCCCTGAGATATGTGCAACCGCTTCTGCCGAGCTTTCCCGTCGTATGGCACGGCTTGATCGAAGGCGGAGCACCCGTCCGTCACGCACCCGAAGACTGGCGCTAATGGGTTGGCACCATACCAGAACGTGCATTGGGCCGTGGCGTTTAAACGACGATGGGCACGGACGATCCGGATAGTCTGTGCCGGGAGAAACCATGCACAACTTTTTCATAATCGGAGCCTTCATTTCGCTGGGGATTCTCCTGAGGCGGTTCAAGTCGCTGCCGGAAAACACCCCTTTCGTGCTCAACAAGATAGCCATCAACGTCTGCCTGCCGGCGCTCATCCTCCTCAACGCCCCCAAGATCGCCTTCACCCGGGATGCGGTGACGACGGCGGTCATTCCCTGGGCGCTACTGGCGCTTTCCGTGGGACTGGTGCTGCTCGGGGCGCGTATCTGGCAATGGCCGCGCCCAGTCGTTGGGGTGCTGCTCCTCATCGTTCCCCTGGGGAACACTTCCTTTCTGGGGGTGCCGATCATCCGGGCATTTTTCGGCGCCGACGGCCTGCCCCACCTGATCGTCTACGACCAGATCGGGACCATGATGATCTTCGCCACCTACGGCTCCTTCATCCTTTCCCTCTACGGCCAGAATGGAGTCCTGTCCGTTTCAGCCGTGGTCCGCAAGATGCTCCTCTTCCCGCCTTCCCTGGCCCTGGCCGCCGGGCTCGCGCTCAAGTCGTGGCCCTATCCGGACGGCCTGTCCATTGCGCTCCGCTACTTGGCGCTGCCGCTGGTGCCGGTGGTAATGACGGCCATCGGCCTGCAACTCCGGCTGAAGCTGTCCCCCCATCTCGCGGCGCCGGTCGGCATCGGTCTCGGCATCAAGATGCTCGCCGCCCCGCTGGCAGTTCTTGTGGCATGCCGCCTGATCGACATTGACGGCATGGCAGTGGGGGTTTCGGTCGTGGAGGCGGGCATGCCGCCGATGGTAACCGCCGGGGCCCTGGCAGTGGTTGCGGGAATGGAGGCGGAGCTCGCCATCGCACTGGTCGGGATCGGCATCCTCTGCTCCTTCGGGTCGCTGCCGGCGCTCTTCTGGCTGGTAAGTCTGTAAAAAACGTGAGCGATAGTGCGGTACAAAAATCATTGGCGGAACGGAGACCCCTGCCCCCATGGAAATAACCACCACGGCCCCGGCGTTCCAGCCGGCCGACATGACCCGACGCCATCGGGAATGGCTCAACAGCAACCACTGCCGGACCGGCCTCACGCGGGGGAAACGAGACTCCCACCGGGGGCTGCGCGGGACACCCCGCAGAGTTGGCGCATAACTTTATCTTGTATCAGCCGGCAACTATGTACTATGTTCCTCATATGCAAACGGGGCTGAAAAAATTCTCGGGTAGGACCCTGCGGATTTCGGTGATCGCCACGATCTTCGTTGTTCTCGCCCTCAACGGGATCGCCAGTTCGGGTTTTCTAGAGCATGGCTGTTCCCTCCAGCAGAAGTGCGCCATCAGCAAGTCACAGGGCGCTACGGTCCATTCGACGATCCTCAAGCATGCCCAGATCGCAGTCCTGGGCCAGCGTCTCTTCGAGTTTCACAGCCCGGTATCATTCCTTTTGAATGGCCATCAGGACACGCGCCCGCTGGCATCCCTTACCGCATCGATCGTCTTCACCCGGGCCCCACCCGCCCGGTGCAGTCTTTCATAGCTTTTCACAGAACAACACCATCCAACTGCCACCCTTACGATTGCCGACAATTCTCTGACCGACGGGTCGAGATGTTCTGACCTCTGCACCCCGGACGAGGACCTTCACAGGCCCCGCCGAAGGTCTTTGACCGGAGCATTCTCGCGCTCTGCGATCACGCCGCTCACCGCGCCGGTGGCCGCCCCGTAGCTCCAGACCTGTGGTGGAGACGTGTTTCGCGTCTGCCCCTTTGCCCTTTGTGGGGCTATTACTCTTTGGCACCAGGTCAACGGTTTTGCGACTAATCCGACCGTTTGAAACAGGAGACAAGGTACGGCAGAGACAACGCATCGAATAAGCCCGGCACAACCGGCTTCGGCCCAACAGGCCGCCGGGAGGAGGAATTTAGAACATATGCACGACCTTGGACTCATCATGACCATCACGGGGAGCTTCACCGCGGCGCTGCTCCTGGGGTATCTGACTCATCGCATGGGAATGTCGTCGATTGTCGGATATCTTCTGGCGGGCATTGCCGTCGGAACCCACACGCCGGGATTCGTCGCCGACCAGGGGATGGCTGAACAATTCGCCGAAATCGGCGTCATCCTCCTGATGTTCGGCGTGGGACTCCAGTTTCACGTCAAAGAACTGTTCAACGTGCGGCGCGTGGCCATTCCCGGCGCGGTGTGCCAGAGTGCCGTAGCCACCTTGCTGAGTTGCCTGCTGGCACGATGGCTCGGCTGGAGCTGGTCGGCGGGTATCGTCTTCGGCTTTGCCGTGTCGGTTGCGAGCACGGTCGTGCTTCTCCGCGTACTGGTGGACAACAATGAGCTGCACACCCCCACCGGCCACATCTCCGTGGGGTGGCTTGTGGTGGAGGATATCTTCACCGTTTTCCTGCTGGTGATCCTGCCCATCTTTTTCGGCTCCGGCGTGGCCGGCTCGGACAGCCTCCCCCTCGCCATCGGGCTCTCCGTGGTCAAGATAGCCCTCCTCGTCGCCCTGACCTTCTTCGTCGGGAGCCGCCTCATCCCCCGCCTCCTGTGGCACGTGGCGGCCACGCGCTCGCGGGAGCTGTTCACCCTGACCGTACTGGTGCTCGCCCTGGGGATTGCCGTGGGCTCCGCCAAACTCTTCGGCGTATCCATGGCGCTCGGGGCATTTCTGGCAGGCATGGTGGTCCGGCAGTCCGATTTCAGCTTCCGTGCCGCATCGGAAGCGCTGCCGATGCGGGATGCCTTCGCGGTCCTCTTTTTCGTCTCGGTGGGGATGCTCTTCACCCCCTCATACCTCATGGAGGAGCCCGGCCTCGTGCTTGCCACCCTCGTGATCATCCTGGTGGGCAAACCGCTGGCCGCGCTGGTGATCGTTCTCGTCCTCGGCTATGCGCCGCGCGTTGCGCTGTCCATTGCCGTCGCCCTGGCGCAGATCGGGGAATTCTCATTCATCCTGGCCACAGTCGGCAAGGACCTGGGTGTCCTCGGCGAGGGGGGAGCCAACACGCTCGTTGCCGCGGCGATCATCTCCATCAGCCTCAACCCACTGCTGTACCGGCTCATCGGGCCGCTGGAGAAAAAGGCCCGACACTGGCGGCTCTGGCGCATGCTCGACGAACGGGCAAAGTCGCGCACCACAGGGAGTGCCGAAGACGCGGGCAGCCATGTGCCCACGTCCCGGGACAGGGCAATCGTGGTGGGATACGGCCCCACGGGCAGAACTCTGGCCCGTCTGCTCAGTGAAAACGGGATTGACCCGGTCATTATCGAGATGAACCTGCACACGGTCCGCCAGCTCAACGCCGACGGCATATCGGCCATTTACGGGGATGCCACGCGCGAGGAAACACTGAAGGGGGCGGGGGTGGAGAGTGCGGTTGCCTTCATTCTGACCTCGGCGGGGATGCAGGGAAGCGACGAGGCCATCCGCCTGGCACGGGAGTTCAATCCCAACCTGCGCATCATCGCCCGCGCGGCCTATCTGAGGGATATCCCGGCCCTGCGCCGCGCTGGGGCCGATGCGGTCTTCTCGGGAGAGGGCGAGATAGCGCTCAACATGACCGAGCACATGCTCAACAAACTCGGCGCCACGCCCGAGCAGATCGACCGCGAACGGGAGCGGGTCCGGTCGGAGCTCCTCGGCGGGACGCGGGGCATGAAACCACTCGCCACGAACCACTGACGCCGGGACAGCCCCGAACGATGACACGGATTTCCCGGCACTATGACTGGAGGTAACGGAATGAGAATTCTTCTTGCAGTAGATGGTTCACCGGGCAGCGACGCTGCCGTTGCAGAGGTATGCCGCAGGCCCTGGCCGACCGCAAGCGAAGTCCGCGTCGTGACCGTGCTTTCCCCGCTGGAATCACTCCCCTTGCGCAGCTCTTCGCATATCCCCCTGACCAACGACGAGATCTTCGAGCAACAGGGGTGGGAGGCGGCCAAACGCTTGAAGGACGTGGCCAAAACCCTGCAGCAACGGACACCCGACCTGCACGTCACGCCCGTGCTGCTGGAAGGCCGGCCCAAGAATGCCATTCTGGACGAAGCCGAACGATGGTGTGCGGACCTGATCGTTGTCGGTTCCCAGGGATCCGGGGCGCTCAAGCGCTTTTTCCTCGGCTCCGTATCCCTGGCCGTTGCCCTTCACGCGCCCTGCTCCGTGGAGATCATACGCCGTTCGCCCGATCAGCCGGACCCAGCGGTCTGAACGGGCTTCGCTTGTCGCTCCCGGAGCAACGACTCTTCCCAGAGCAACCAGAGCGGTTCGGTCCGGATAAAAAGTATTCCTTGTCGTTGCCGGTCCGAGTTATATTCTGTCCGCAACGGGACTCGCCCCCCGGCGTCGCCCGTTGGAGAGCGAATCGAACGTTTTCGAAATCCCTGACTGGAGATCCCATGAAACAATCACTCGGTGCCAGAACACTGCTCGTCCCCACCCCCGTCCTGATGGTTGGAACCTATGGCCCCACAGGCACGCCGAACCTGATGAATGCGGCCTGGGGCGGCATCTGCTGTTCCGACCCGCCGTGCGTTACGGTATCCGTGCGCAAATCACGGCTTACCTACGACAACATCGTTCAGCGCAAGGCATTCACGGTTGGCATCGCCAACGAAGCCACAATGGTGGCAGCGGACTATGTCGGCATTGCCTCCGGCCGTGATGTCGACAAATTTGCCGCGGCCGGCCTGACCCACGTGGCCGGCGAACATGTTGACGCGCCCTATGCGGCGGAGTTTCCGCTGGTGCTGGAGTGCCGGTTGCTGCATACCCTGGAGCTGGGGATACACACCCAGTTCATCGGCGAGATCGTCGACGTGAAGGCGGACGAGGCCATCCTGGGCGAGGACGGGCTCCCCGACATCCTCAAGATCCGCCCGCTGGTCTATGACACCGCCCACAAGGGGTATCACGCGGTTGGACAACTGGTTGGCAAGGCCTTCTCCGCAGGGAAGAAGCTACTATGACGCCTGAGGTTTCCGCACTGGACAAGGCCCTCGCAAAGGTCTGCGAATTGTGCCCGGTCTGCCTTCATGCCCGCTATCACCAGCAAGGGGTCGTCTTTGCATTCGTGCGGAATGTCGAGCAGGACATCTGCCCGTTCTGCAAGGCCTATGAGCGGGTTCACGGAAAAAAGGCCCATGAGAGGAGAGGGTAGCGATGCCGACGGTAACGGTACTAGCAGAGGTACGGGCACGGGAAGAGGCGGTCGACGCGGTCAGGGTCGAACTTCTGAAACTGGTGGCGGAAACCCGTCAGGAGGAAGGCTGCCTGGAATACCGGCTGCATCAGGATGGGGATGACCCGGCCCTGTTCATCTTCTACGAGAACTGGGAGAGCCCGGACTGCCTGGAACGGCACCTGGGGTCCGACCACTTCCGGGCATACCTCGCCGCGGTCGAAGGGATGATCGCCGACAAGACCGTCCGCAGGCTGTCGGAGCTGCCCTGAGAAGCAGCAGGCCGCTTGACGAACCGGCGGAGATTGTCCTCCGGCGCGGGCCGCGGGCGAACCTGCACCGGCTTGCGCTGCTCCGGGTCACTTCACGTAAGGGACATAGCGTGCGTCGTTGGACTGGATATGGTTCAGCCACCACTTTTTGAGGAAATCCATCAGTTCCCAGGAGAGATCTTCGCGCTTTTCACGATACTCCGAGCGGATTGAGCGGGTACGCTGCATCATCCAGTCATGGTGCTTTTTGTGTTCCTCATACTCGGGATACTTTGCCAGGCGGAGGAGTTGCTCCTCATCGGCGAAGTGGTTCTGGGTGTAGGTGGACAAGTCATCGAGAATGCGGCCCAGATCGAGCAGCCCCGTCCTGCCCTGCAGATAGTCGTACACCTCATTGATGAGATCAATGATCTTTTTGTGCTGGCCATCGAGCTTCGGGACGCCGACACTGTAGCTGTCCTGCCAGACAATGAACTTCTGAGGTGCTTTGCTACTGTTTGACGCGCTTGAATCCGCTGTTCCCATGCCCACCCCTTTCCAAACCCTGTACACTATACTAGTTAATCAGGATGGTTGTTGCGGGTTATTTTAGCACGAACCGGGCCAATCGCTTCCGCGCGAAACATTTCTTCAGCTGTCCAGGGTAAAGAAGAACACGGCGCCCTGCCCTTCCCGACCCTCCGCCCACACACGCCCTCCATGGCACTCCACGATACGGCGCACCGTTGCCAGACCAACGCCCGATCCCTCATAGTCCTCCGCGCTGTGGAGCCTCAGGAACGGCTTGAAGATTTTTTCGGCATGTTCATTGGCAAAGCCAACACCGTTGTCCCTGACAAAGAAGACCGTTCGCCCCCGATCCTCGCCCACGCCGAACTCTATAACGGCATCCTGCCGCTTCCCCGTGTATTTCCATGCATTACTGAGGAGATTTTCCATAACGACCTGCAGCAGCCGGGGATCGCCGTTCACCTCGATCCCGTCGGTTATCCTGAATTCAACCGCGCGCTCCGGCCGGGACAGCATCAGATCCTGCACAATGCCATGCGCGATCGTGCTGAGATTGGTGGGACGCCGGTTGACTTCCCCCTTGCTGACCATGGCAAAGCGGAGCAGATCGTCGATCAGTTGCCCCATCTTTCTGGCTGCCGAACAGAGCCGGGTCAGGTGTAATTTGCCCGTATCGTTAAAGGCCTCGTAGTAATCCTCCAGAAGAGCCCTGCCGAACCCTTCGATGTGGCGCAGGGGGGCCCGCAAATCGTGGGAAACCGTATAGCTGAAGGCTTCCAGTTCCCGGTTGAGCGCCGCCAACTCCGACGTTCGCTGCGCCACCCGCTGTTCGAGCTCGGCATTGAGTCTGGACAGTTCATCCTCGGCGTTCTTTCTCCGGCTGATATCGGTCATGACCCCGCGGAGCTTTACGTGGCCGTTCGTGTCCTCGACAACCACGAATGAGTTCCGCAGCCAGATAATGTGGCCATCGGCGGCGAGTCCCCGATACTCCAACTCATGGCCGGTTCCCTCGCCATGCGCCGTGCGGCAGGCGGCAAGCACCCACGCGCGGTCCTCGGGGTGGATGCAGCGCTCCCAGAAACCAGGTTCGGCCAGCCATGCCTCGGCGGGATAGCCCAGGATATCCTTGGACCGTTGGCTGACGAACGTGAAACAAAAACTCTCGACGTCAAGCTCCCAGACGATGCCGCTGATGGCATTGACCAGTTCGACATACTTTTCGTTGCTTTTCCTGAGATTTTCAGCCGCAGACTTGCGGTCGGTGATGTCGGTGAACATCGCGATCATGCCGGCGTTCAGCCCGGCAGGGTCGTGCAGCGGGGCAGTGGATATGCTGACACTTATCAGTTGTCCGTTTTTCTTCATGCGCACGCCTTCGATATCGTGCAGGACCGCCTCCTGGCAGGCGCTTGCGCAGACCCGCTCGCCATCTTTCGCGTCGTCAGGGTGGAGCAGGGAAAAGGGCGTCCCCCTCACCTCCCCCTCAAGCCAGCCGAAGAGGCGCTCGGCGGCACGATTCCACACCACGACCTTGTCTTCCCGGTCAAGTGCCACGATGGCTACCGGCGACGCCTGGAGGATGGCCGCCATTGCCTGATGTGACTCGAACAATTTTTTCTGGCTTTCATAGTTCTCGGTCAGCTGCTGCCGAAGTTCTTCCTCGGCCACGATCAGTTCTTCGTTTTGTTGCCGGAGTTCCTCCTCGGCCACGGTCAGTTCCTCATTCCGCACCCGGAGATCTTCCTCGGAGCGACTGATCTGCGCCGTATCCCGGTGGACGAGCCAGTAGAGAAGCATGGCGGTCGCGGCCACGTACACCCATCCCTTGCCCATCTGGAGTCGCGTGAGGAGATGAGGGTCGCCAACCGCAAGATAGAGCAGCCAATCGGAAAAGAGAATCCATGACACGCCGACGAGCGCATAGATCGCAGTAATCCGCAACGCTACATTCTGATTGCTGCCGGCCATGCTCCTTCCTCCTGTGTTTTGCCGGATCACCCCGCTCCGGGGTCGGAAGCGGGGCATGCATGTCAAAGGACATGGGCAAGGTTGGGACGGGTACTGCAGGGTTTTCCGCGGTATGAACAAAGGGATAGGCACTCAACGACAGTAAATATCCGAAATAACGTCGTCAGTCTGTCGGGAATGTTTGACTCAAACAGCGAAAAGGCTATTTTGCGGGGGTAACGCCATGTAGAAGGGCAAATTTGACCAGGGAAGGGATATTGGTGATACCGAGCTTAATCATGAGCCTGCTGCGGTAGGTTTCGATGCTTTTGGGTGAAAGGGAAAGGATTTGCGCAATTTCAGAGCTTTTCTTCCCTTCAACCACCAACTGCAGGACCTCCCGCTCCCGCTGGCTCAGGCTGTCGAGGGGACTTTTCGGGAGATCGGCGCAGGCGGAGCGGTGCATGTCGGACGGCAGCCGACTCCCTCTGCCGAAATAGCGGTGCCCCCGCATGACCGTTCGCACTGCATCGGTGACCTCGGCACCTGCCGATTCCTTCAGGAGATACCCCCGCGCGCCGGCCTGGAGCGCGCGGTAGACGTGCTCAAGGGTGTCGTGCATGGAAAGAATGACGATTTTTGTCGCCGGCTGCTCTCTGGCAATCAGGCGGGCGGCTTCGATGCCGTTCAGTTCCGGCATGGTAATGTCCATAACCACCACGTTGGGCTTAAGCGACCCGGCCATCGCTATCGCCTCGCGCCCGTCGCCGGCCTGACCGATCACGGCAATGTCGCTCTGGGATTCGAGAATCATGGTCAGTCCGTCCCTTACGACGGCATGGTCATCGGCAATGAGAACCTTGATCACCATCTACGAACCCTCGTCAATTTCAACAGTCAGTACCGTACCTTTGCCCGGCGCGGTATTCAGCCGGAACGTCCCGCCGATCAGTTCAGCCCGCTCGCGCATGATTGTCAGCCCCCAGCCGCTTCCCGCCGGTGTCGGCGAGGCACTTTCAAGTGCAAATCCAATACCGTCGTCCACAACCGAAAGCCGCACCCGCCCATCGCCGTGATCCAGGGAGACCTTCACGTTCCCTGCGTTTGCATGTTTCGAACAATTCGTGAGGGCCTCCTGAACGATACGAAAGAGCGCTATTTCCTTTTCCGCCGGCATCCGGGGAACGCTGTCGGCCACCCGTACCGTCACCTCAATCCCGGTCCGCCGTGAAAAAAGATCAGCATGCCAGCGTAGCGCTGCCGGCAGACCGTAGTCGTCCAGCACGGGCGGCCGCAGCTTGGCAGTTAGGCCCCGGACCGTGCGGCTTATGTCTTCGATAAGCCGTTCCGTGTCTTCGATCCTCGCCTTGAGGCACCCGTCCGGGCCCTGCACGAGACGGTTGCCGATAACGGAAAAGTTGAGATTGAGGGCGGTCAGATCCCTCCCAATCTCGTCGTGCAGTTCGGCGGCGAGTTTCTTCCTCAGGTCCTCTTCCATCTCGGTGAGACGCCGGGTGTAGCAGCGGAGGGCTGCCTCGGCCCGCCGGCGTTCGGCAATCTCAGAGGCCAGCTCCATGTTCCGCAGTTTCAGTTCCGCAGTCCGCTGGTGAACCAGCTCCTCGAGCAGTTCCCTGTGGCGATGAAGCTCATCCTCCGCCAACCGGCGCTCGGTGATATCGATGAATGTCGCCAGGACCGTGCCCTCAATCGTTATCCCGGAAACTTCCACCAGACGAATATCACCGTTCTTGCACGCGACCCGGAATTCAGCGGGTTCGATATCACCCGCACCGTTCGGGCCTCTTTGCACGGACGCCTGCCAGGCATCGGCCGTCTCCCCTCGGCAGCGCCCATCGGTGCAAACCCGACTCCACCACTCCTCCTGCGTCGGGATGTCTTCCGGCGCATAGCCGAACAGCCGCGTGAACCGGTCGTTTACGTACCGCAAGGTGCCGCTCGCATCCGCGAAGCACAGTGGCAGCGGCGCCATCTGGACGAGACGCCTGAACCTTGACTCGCTTGCACGAAGAGATTTCTCGGCCTGACTGCGTGCAGCCACCTCCTCCTGCAAGGCCCGGTTGGCCTGCTCCAGGTCCGCGGTCCTTTCCCTGACGCGAAGCTCCAGTTGTTCCTTCGCCTCCCGGAGGGCCGCCTCCGCCGCCTTGCGGGCGGTTATGTCTTCCACGATGGCGATATTGAAGCTCGGCTCCTCGCCCTCCGCCCACAGGGGAGAGACGGTCAGCCTGACCCACACGTTGCAGCCATTCCGGTGCAGGTACCGCTTCTCTCTCGTGAAAGTCCGGACCTCTCCCCTCAAAAGCCGGGAGATGCACTCCAGATCGACCGCCACATCATCGGGGTGGGTGAGCTCCTGGAACCCCATCGTCAGCATTGCCTCGGGAGAGTAACCGACGATGTCGCCGTATTTCGCATTAACCCTGACGAACCGGCCCGTCAGCGGATCAACCAGGGCCACCCCGACCGCCGCCTGCTCAAAGACCGTCCTGAAGCGCTTTTCGCTTGCGAGCAACTGCGCTTCAGCCTGCTTGCGCTCCACCAGGTCCATGATCATCGAGGCGAGCTCATGCAGCGCATCCGCATCTTCACGGATGTACTCCGTCGCCTTGTTGCCCACGCCGATAATGGCGAGCACCTTGTCGCCATGAATGATCGGCACACCCATCACCCGCACAATGGGGGGGTGTCCCTCGGGCAGTTCCTTTTTATGTGGAAGCCCGGCGTAATCGTTATGGATCATGGCAGTACGTTCGCGACAGCAATCACCCCAGATCCCGGCCCGTCTGGTCGGATGGTGCTCTTTTTCGCCTCTCACCCGGCACATGGTGGCCAGGGTATTGCTCGACCACGCCTGCAGGGAAGCCTGCTCCCGGTCCGGGGCAACAACATGGAGGTAACCGATACTGCTGTCGGTCAGCCGTTCAGCGGCATCCAGGGCTGACCGAAGTAACTCGTCGAGGCTTTCGCACCGGGCACGTTCCGACAACTGCAAACGGATGCGCAGCAACTCTTCGGAGCGACTGCGCCCGGCGGAGTCCCGAAGGTACATCACCAGGCGGTCATCACCAGCCCTGGCCACCCGGAGGAACGCCCGCACGGGCTGCCCATCCCGCCCGATCAAAGAACATTCTCCTTCCCAAAACCCGGTGTCGGTCAAGGCGGCTCCGGCGCGAAGCACGGCCTCGCACTGTTCCGCATGCATGATGTCGGCCAGAGCGCTGGGGGCGGAGTGCCGCGATCCTCTACCCAGGAATTCGAGACTTGCCGGACTGGCTTGCACAATGCGTCCCTGCGGTTCTACCAGCAGAACGGGAAACGGCGAATGTTGAAGGTGCCGATGGATCACTTCCGAAACTCCTGCAAATACAGATCAGACACTTCGAGCCCGAGGTTCGACTGTTCCCTTGAACTCAGCTAAGTCTATTAATACCGTAAGCAAATCGCCGCATTCCCACAAGCTCACGAACGAACATCACCCGCAATCAAACACTAGCAGAGGACTTGATCTTTGACATGTAATTCCGCCACGATTAAGTGCACAACTTCGGCAGAATAGAAAATAACAAATCAGTCCGTCTGTCGGGAAAGTTTGACTACCCGTAAATTCTCCCTGGAACTGAAACTTGATATGCCGCGCAAAGCTCCATGACAGGTCCATCGCACAACCGGGCGACTGTGACCGGCCTGCCGTCATGCCCGCTGCCAGCAGCAGGGTTTAGCCGCTGGATGTGTCATTCATGATGCGCGGAACATCTTCTCTTTTGCCACGCCGGTGAGGGGTCACGGACTGGAGGCCGACGAGATGAGAGGGTACTCAACACCAACCGTAACAGTTACCGCAGAGGCGACAGTGAGGGAGGCTGCCGGCGCTGTCAGGACAGAGCCCCTGAACCTGGTGGCAGAAACACGCGTGGAGGAAGACTGTCCGGAGTATCGTCTGTCTCGGGACCTGGAGTCCCCGAGCCAGTGCGCCATCCGCGGGAGACGGCAGGGTTATACCTGGCGCAGCCCTCACGATGGAACTTCGGCAATTTGCGGCACCGAAAGGGAGGCGGTAGCCGGCAGGGCTGCCCACAGGAATCCGGCACGTGCCTGCGGTGCTGAATAGATTGTGGAGGTGGTGGCGGAATATCTCGTCGTGGAGCGGATTGTGTACAGTCATCGCGCTCGGCCCGGGATCGGCAGCGTCAGCGCATCCCCAGGCGTGCAGTGGCGATCGCCAGGTAGATCTCCCGGAGAAAGCCCAGCAAGCCTCCGATCAGTGCGAGCATGGCAAACACGAACAGCAGGGCGGCAACGTCCGACACATTGACGTGGAGGAACGCACCCACAAAAAGCAGGGCTATGACCACGCACACGAAGAGCGCACTTATCGTGCACGAACTGATGGCCCAGTTGATCAGCCGCATGCGGCGCCCGAGCGTTGTCAGCTCAAGCCTGGCCAAGGCCCTGCCATCGCTGGCGACATCGGCAAGGTGCTGCTCGATGACGCGGGCACGGTCAACGATGCGGCCCAGCCGATTGATGAGCACGGACAGAATCGCGCCGACACCGGTGAGGAGAAAAACCGGCGCGACAGACATCTGGATGACATGGGCAATGTTCGAAATGACGGGCTCTGGCTGCATTATGCCGGCGTCTCCCCCGGGGATGAATTTCACCCGTGATCATTATTACCCTTTCTCTGCCCGGCTGTGAACCATTTCTTTAAGCGGGACCGCGGTCTGGGCCCGGACATACAGCATGAGCCCGCCGACGACCAGCACCAGCCCCGCGGTGCCCGACGAGCCCGGCAGTGCGCCATGGAGAAAGACGATCTCCCCAAGAAGCGAAAAAATAACCTCGGTCGATTGGGTCGCATCAATGGCGGCAAGTTCGTAGGTAGTTGACGCGCAATGCCGGGCATGAAGAAACAGGCTCGTGGCAATGACGCCGGAAAACACGGCCACCAGGGCCGTGTTGACCAACTGACCGGGCGAGGGGGGCGGGGGTGCTGCCACGATGAGCAGCACGACCCAGAAGGGGATCGAGCCGAGCACCATGAGCAGTACCCTCCCGAAGCTGTCGTCGACGACCGGGTCCGTTATGGCCGGCAGCAGAGAAGATGTTCCACGGCGGGCCTCCCACACCATCTGGTTGCCCAGGGGATAGGCGAATGCCGCGGCCACAACCGGCACTATCCCCCGCAGGATGTCGCCCAGCGGAGCGGCGGTTGCCTGCTCAAGGGTAACCAGCACAATACCGAGAAAAATCATGGCAGTGAACAACACCCCCCTGGCCGGCACCCGGCGGCCGAACAGCAGGAGCACCACCGGTGTCGCGAGGATGGTAATCTGCCAAGTGGTTGCCACCACCCAGCCGGGAGCGAACGACGCGCTGAAGGAGATCAGGGCGTAAAACGCCCCGAAGCCGACACTTCCCGCCGTGGTCCAGAACAGCCAATTCCGGCGAAAGGCGTCCCATGCAGCAATCAGTACCCCCCGTCGTCCTTTCAGCAGCAACCAGGTGCAGAGCAGAAGCAGCATGTATCCGTAGCGCAGGCTCGCGGTCCATGCCCAGTGCCCTCCCTCCAAGCTCATGGCCCGGTTGAGCACGAACGTGCTGCTGAAGAAAAATGCCGCAAGTATTCCGAAGACAATCAAACGGGTCATGGCAGACGTTCCATCCTCATGCCGGCAGGGTACGCATCGGATCGGGTGGAGAACGGTACCCTACGGCGCCCCATCCTCCAGCAGGTCGTTTGGTCCCTTGCGCAGCATGTTGTAGGCGAGATTCGTCAGGCGGCGCCCCGGATTGCGCATGACGCGGGTGGCGATGGCCCGCCAGGAGTAGGCCTCACGGCGTGCCTCCAGCCAGCCCCGGTGGAGCCGTTCGGGAGACATGAGACGGGGCCGGAAGACCACGGTGGAGTGATCGTAACGGGACCAGTCGGTGGTCAGGAGCCGCCCCTCCTCCTGGAACTGGCGGAACAGTGCCGTGCCGGGGTAGGGGGTGAGGATGTGGAAGGTGGGGACGCTGGGGGAGCACTCCTCCAGGAAGCGGAGCGTGGTCTCGAAGACGCTCTCGTCGTGGTCGTCGAAACCGAAGATGATGGAGGTTTCCAGGATGATGCCCGCGTCGCGGACCCGCTTCATGAGATCGGTCTGGGAGTAACGGGTGCCGGACTTGGCCATGTTGGCGTGGGATCCGGTCACCGACTCGATCCCCACGAAGAGGCCGATGCACCCCGAGTCCGCCACGAGCTTCAGGAGCTCCGGGTCCTCGGCAAAACGGAGATTGGTCTGGGAGCCCCAGCGGACGTTCATCTCGGCCAGCCCCCGCAGGATGGGCCGGGCCTTGGCCGGATCGCCCAGGAGGTTGTCGTCGAGAAAGACCACGAGCTTGCGTCTGAAGGAGCGAATCTCTGCCAGGATGTCGTCGGGATCGCGGTAGCGGAAGGTGCGGCCGAAGTAGGGAGTGACGGTGCAGAAGGAGCAGTCGTAGGGGCAGCCCCGGCTCGCCTGGACCGTCTGGGTGGTGAGGTAGCGGCGGCCGGCCAGGATCTCGCGGCGGGGCCAGGGGGCGGAGAGGATTTCGTCCGTGGGGACCGGCGCCCGGTAGACCGACTTGAGGCACCCGGCCAGGAGGTCGTCGAGGAGGTGCGCCCAGACCGGCTCGGCCTCCCCCACCACCACCGCGTCGGCATGGAGCAGGGCCTCCTCGGGCAGGACCGTGGGGTGAATTCCCCCCATCACTACGGGGACTCCCCGCGCCCGGAACCGGTCGGCAATCTCGTAGGCCCGCGTCGCCTGGTGGGTCATGGCCGTGATCCCCACCAGGTCGAAGGCACCGTCGAAGGGGACTTCGTCATGGACCTCGTCGGCCAGGATCACCTCCCAGTGGCGGGGCGTGGCCGCGGCCACCATCTGGAGCGAATGGGAGGGAAGCTGGAAATAGCGCGCCCAACCGAGCTTGTGGGTCGCCGGGTAGATCAGCAGCAGCCGGGGGGAACGGGACATCAGGCGGCTCCCCCGCAGCACGCCCCGGCGCTGAAATCCACCAGGGGCTCCGTTGTCCGGGGCCGGGTCGCCTCGTACTCCCTGAGATAGGCCTCGGGCTTCATCATCCGCTGGGTCCGCCAGAGGACCCGGGCGATGTAGGGGATCTGGGAGGGGCGGACCTGCTTCATCCAGTCCATCAGGCTCTTGTCTCCCGAGGTATTGAGGATGGAGCGGCGCCAGGTCTCGGCATAGAGCTCGAAGAAACGCGGGGCGCCCACCCGGGGTTCCCACAGGAGGTGGTGCATGTCGAAGTTGGACCAGGGCTGGCAGGCAATGCGCGGGGCCACGTCCCGGAAGAAATCGGTGCCGGGCAGGGGCGTGAGAATGGTGAACCCGGCCCGCTGGAGGCCGTAGCGGGCCACAAAGTCCCAGAGGTCGCGGAAATCGTCCTCACCCCAATCAGGATCGATGAGGAAATTGCCGTTGATGCCGTAGCGCAGTTCGCGGGCAAGGCGGACCGCCTCCACGCTCTCGGCCACGCCGGAATCTTTGGTGATCCCGGCGAGACCCTTGTCCGTGGCAGCCTCCAGCCCCAGAAAGATGTCGAAATCCTTGGCCAGCGGGCGCCAGGCGGCCATGAGGTCGGCGCTCCGGCAGATGAGGTCGGTGCGGGTCTGGACGAGAATCCAGCGTTTGAAAACCCCGCGCTTTTTCAGCGCCTCGGCCAGCTCCAGGCTCCGGGCCGGATTGTGCCAGAAGAGGTCGTCGGCCACGAAGATCGAATCCCCGGCCGTGGCGAAATCCTCCACCACTGCGGCGATGCTCCGCTCGCGGCAGGAACGGCCGTAGAGCTGCCAGACGGAGCAGAAGGAGCAGCGGTGGGGGCAGCCCCGGGCCGTCTCCACGAGCCAGACCGGCTTGAACAGAAGGCAGTGGTAGCCGGAGCGGTGCCGGTCCACCAGGTCCCGGGCCGGGAGCGGCACGAGGTCGAGGCAGGTCTGGCGGTCGAGGCAGGGGGTGTCGCGCCAGCCGTCGGGTTCGCGCAGCCGGAGCCCCGGCACCTCGTCGAGGCGCCCGCCCTTCGCCAGGGCGGCGGCAACCAGGGGCACGATCTCCTCCCCGTCGTCGCGGCAGATGGCGTCCACCGCATCGCACTCCAGAGGAGCGGGAAAGGCGGCGGCCGCATGTCCCCCCACGAAGATGAAGGCATCGGGGCTTGCCCGCCTGACCTCACGGGCCGTTTCAACCACCCGCTCGTACTCCAGGGCGTGGAGGCAGGATATTCCCACGAGACGGGGCCGGGTGCGCCCGACCCAGGTTGCGGCACCGGGGCGGAAGCGAAGATCTGCCGCGGTAACGGTGTGGCCGTTGACGCGAAGCGCCGCGCCGATGTATTCGAGCCCCAGGGGCTCGACCCGAAAGAAGGGACCGAGGCCGAACCGGTCGTTGCCGGGATGGGGGCGGAGCAGGAGAATGTTCATCTGAATCTCGCCAAGGTGAAGTAACGGGGTATTGTTTCCGAAAAGGGCGGCGGGGGTCAAGGGTAATATGTTTCGTTAAAGCTGATTCCCTGCGTATTGACTAAAGTTAGGCGAGAGTATTATACTTTCGCTATTCTTGAAAGCAGAGGGGGAGATGCCATCCCCCTTTTTTTCTCGGTGATGCCCGTTCTGAATGCCCTGACCATCGACGTGGAGGACTGGTACCATGTCTGCGGACTCCCCGGCGAGCCGGTCGTCAGTCCTGACACGGAGCGGGTCGTCCCCGCCGTCGGACGGCTGCTGGCACTGCTGGCCGAGCGCGGCTGCCGGGCCACCTTCTTTTTGCTCGGCTCCGTGGCCCAACGGCATCCGGGCCTGGCGCCGTCAATCGCCGAAGCGGGCCATGAGATCGCTTCGCACGGCTGGTCCCACCGGCTCGTGACCGGGCTCTCCCCCGAAGAGTTCCGGACGGAGTTGCGGCGGACCGGTGACCTTCTGGAACGGCAGACCGGCCGGCGCCCCGTGGGATTCCGGGCACCCCAGTGGTCCCTCTGCCGCCGGCGGACCCCCTGGGCCTTTCCCATCCTGCGGGAAGAGGGATACCGGTACGATTCCAGTCTCTCGCCGCTCCCCTTCTTGGGAGACCGGCGCGGTCCGCGCGGTCCGTTCAGGATCGACACCCCGGCGGGGCACCTGGTGGAGGTGCCGCCCCTGGTGACGCGGACCCCCCTGGGCAACCTGCCGACGGGCGGCGGGTGGGGCTTCCGGTTCTTCCCGCTGGGGCTGATCGGGGCCACCATGGCGGGATTGAACCGGCGCGGCATGCCGGCAGTGCTGTACGTTCATCCCCGGGAGGTTGACCCGGAGGGCCCGCGGCTGGCGCTGCCGCCCCTGCGATCCTTCGTGGCCTACGGACCGCGCAGCGATGCGACACCGCGACTCGACGCCCTGCTGGAACGATTCGCATTCACTACACTCGATCAGTTGGTTGACCGTTGGGATACTGTATAATCATACCAGCCTACAACGCGGCCCGGACCCTGCCGGCCGTGGTCCGGGAAGTCCTCGGCCTGGGGATGCCATGCCTCGTGGTTGACGACGGCTCAACCGACGGGACCTCCGCCGCGGTGGAGGGGCTGGGGGTACACCTGCTGCGCCACGACGGCAACCGCGGCAAGGGAGCGGCCCTGCGGACCGGCTTCGAGTGGGCCCTCGCGCACGGATGCTCCGGCGTGGTGACCCTGGACGCCGACGGCCAGCACGATCCCACGGCCATCCCGTTTCTGGCGACCGCGGCCCGGGAGCGCAACGTCGACATCCTCATCGCCTCCCGCGATACCCAGTTCCGGGAGATGGCGGGGCTTCGCTCCGTCTGGAACCGCTTCGGCGTCTGGTGCATGAGGAAGCGGACCGGCTTCACCATCACCGACAGCCAGTCCGGGTTCCGCTGGTACTCCGCCCGGCTCTTGAAAGGGGTCTCCCTGGAGGCGAGCGGCTACCACCTGGAGATGGAAATCCTCATGAAGGCATGGCGAGGTGGATTCACCATCGATTCGCTCCCCGTGGCCGCCCGGGTGGCGGACGGACGCGCCACGAGCCATTTCCGGCCGGTGCGGGACACCTGGAATATCTGCATGACGTTCCTGCGCCACATGTAAGGCTGCGCAGGGGCCCTTTTGCCGGGAATCACAACGAGGTCACAGATTGATGCTCCAGAGCCTGAAAAACTATACAACCGAAAAGATCGTCTCCCTCCTTCTCTCCATGGCCACCAACGCCTCCAACGAGAACCTGGCGCGGATGACCCACCTGATGGAGCTGATCCCGAAAAAGGAATACTACAAGGAACGGATCCGCTGGATCCGGAGGCTCATCCAGGAGAACCACCCTTCCATCGAGTTTCCCCGCCGTATCCTGCGGGAGATCCACCCCAACCAGCGGGAGAAGTGGATCACGAACCTGGCGGTGAACCACCTCCTCTCCGGCACCAACACGCGGAAGGCGTGGCAGGAGCGGGAGGGGTACTATCCCCCCTCCACCGTGGTCATCAGCACCACCATGAAGTGCAACCTCTCCTGTTACGGCTGCTACGCGGGCGATTACGCCAAGGCCCTGGAGCTGACCAACGACGAGATCGATTCGATCCTCACCCAGATGAAGGAGATGGGGGTTTACTTCGCCGTCATTTCCGGCGGTGAGCCGTTCTTTAAAGAAGACATCTTCGAGATCTTCAAAAAGCACTCGGACATGGCCTTCCTCGTCTTCACCCACGGCGGGCTCATCGACGAGGCCATGGTACGGAAACTGGTGGAGGTGGGGAACGTGATGCCCGCCTTCTCCCTGGAGGGGTACGAGCAGGAAACCGACGAACGGCGCGGCCCCGGCCATTTCCGCAAGGTCATGCGGGCCATGGACCTGCTGCGGGAGGCGGGGCTCTCGTTCTGCGGCTCCTTCACCCAGACCAGCCGGAATACCGACATCATCACCAGCGACGAGTACATCGACATGCTGGTGGCGAAGGGGGTCTTCGCCCTCTGGCTCTTCACCTACGTGCCGGTGGGACGGGAGCCCGATCTGGAACTGATGGCGACACCGGAGCAGCGGGACGCCCTGCGGCGCCGGATCGTCGATTTCCGGGCCGCCAAGCCGATGCTCTTCGTGGACTTCTGGAACGACGGACCCATCATCAGCGGCTGCATCGCCGGGGGGCGGAAGTACTTCCACATCAACGCCAACGGCGACATCGAGCCGTGCGTCTTCTGCCACTTTGCCGTGGACAACATCCGCCGCACCACCCTGCGGGAAGCCCTGCGGTCGCCGCTGTTCCGAAAAATCCGCCAGGTGCAGGGCGAGCACGACAACCTGCTCCGCCCCTGCATGCTCATCGACCACCCCGACGTGGGGCGCGAGCTTTTCCAAAGCGCCGGGGCCTATCCCACCCACGAGGGGGCCGACGCCATCTTCACCGGCCTGGCGGACAACATGGACGACTACGCCCGGCGTTACGCCGAGTTCGCCGACCCTGCCTGGGAGCAGGAGTTCGGCGCCGGGCAGGGGAAGCGCCCCAGGGGCGTAACCCGCTGATGCATCTGGAATCTGAATCCGTGGAGCCGGAGAGCCACGGATTCGGGTGAAACTTCACAGACGCCGGAACTCCGGCATGACGAGCTGACACGTGCCGCTGCACAACCGGATAAACCTGTTCCTTATCAACCTGTTCACCCTGCTGGTCCCCCGGGCGGTCCATGCGCCCTTCGCCTTTCTGACGGGGCTGATCCTCTACCTGGCCATTCCCGGGCCCCGGCGAGGGGTGCGTGCGAACCTGAGGGCCGTGACCGGCAGGCGCAACGTGGAGCGGCTGGTGCTCTCCACCTACTACAAGTGCTCCCGCAACTGGACCGACATCATGCTCATGATGCGCCGCCGGGGCGAGCGGCTCTTTGCCCTCATCGGCCGGCAGGAGGGGCACGGTATCCTGGATCGGGTCCTGGCGGAGGGGAACGGTGCCATCATCGTTTCGCCCCACCTGGGCAACTGGGAACTGGGGGGGCTGGGGCTGGCCGAGCGGGGCTACCGGCTCAACGTCATGACCTTCCGGGAGCCCGACGAGCGGGTAAATGACCTGCGGGAGCGGGTCCGGGAGGAGCGGGGCGTCCGCTTCATCTACGTGGACCGGCACGACACCTCCCCCCTGGCTGCCGTGGAGGCGGTCAACGCCCTGCGCCGCAACGAGGTGGTGGCGCTCCTGGTGGACCGGGACGGCTCGTCCCAGACCATGGAACTGGAGTTCTTCGGCCGGCCGACCCCCATCCCGGTGGGGGCCGGCTACCTGGCCCTGGCCACCGGCGCGCCGGTCATGCCGGTGTTCGTCCCCCTGGAGGGGAGCAACTACGCCACCATCATGGAAGAGCCGATCCGGTTCGCCGGCGGGCGCGGCCGTAACGCCGAGGCAATCCGCCGGGGGATGGAGCAGGTGCTCGGGGTCTTCGAGCGGTACATCCGCAGCTACCCCGACCAGTGGTACAATTTTTTCGACTTCTGGAATGATGAACACAACGAAACCGTGAAGGGATAACCGCATGTCCGACCAACTCATTGTGCAGGTAAAGCAGATGATCATCGACGCCCTCCGGATCGAGGGAATGTCCCCCGACGACATCGACACCGACGCCCCCCTCTTCGGCGAAGGTCTCGGTCTCGACTCCATCGACGCCCTCCAGCTCGTGGTGGCCATGGAGAAGGATTTCGGCGTGGTGGTCCCCGATGCCGCCACCGGCACCAAGGTCTTCGCGTCGGTCCGGAGCATGGCCGACCACATCGCCGCCAACCGGAAATGAAGATCCTCTTCGTGGCGCCGGGCTGGCCCCGGGGCAGGCTCTGGGGCGAACTGGGCTTCAAGTTCCCGTCCCTTGCCCTGGCCGCCCTGGCTGCGGTTACCCCGACCGAATGGGACGTGGCCCTCTGCGACGAGAGCCGGGAGACCATCGACTTCGATGCCCCGTGCGACCTGGTGGCCATCACCGCCATGACCCCCCAGGCGCCCCGGGCCTACGAGATCGCCGCCGGCTTCCGGACCCGGGGAAAAACCGTGGTCATGGGGGGATTCCACGCCAGCAATCTCCCGGACGAGGCCCTCGGCCACGTGGACGCAGTGGTGGTGGGCGAGGGGGAACTCTCCTGGCCCCTGCTGCTGGCGGATTTCCAGGCTGGCCGGCTTCAGTGCCTCTACCGGTCCCCGGGGCTCCTGCCCATGGCATCGATCCCGGTGGCCCGGCGCGAGATCTTCGCCGGCAAGGGGTATCTGCTGACCAACACCCTCCAGACCACCCGGGGCTGCCCATTCGACTGCGAATTCTGCTCGGTCACCGCCTTTTACGGCCGCAAGTACCGGGAACGCCCCGTCGAAGCGGTGCTGGCCGAGCTGGAAACCCTGCGCAAGGCCAACTCCTTTGCCTTTTTCGTGGACGACAACCTGGTGGCCGACCGCCGTTACGCCCTGCCCCTGTTCCGGGGGATGAAGGGAATGGGGTTCAAGTGGCTCTCCCATGCCCCCATCGATTTCGCCGGGGATGAGGAATTGATGCGGGCCGCCGGCGAATCGGGCTGCATCGGCATGTTCGTGGGATTCGAGTCCCTGGACCAGGAGGCCCTGGCCGCCATGGGAAAGGTGACCAACAGCTCCTCCGCGTTCCTGGACCAGGCCCGGAAATTCCGGGACCACGGCATCGGCATCCTCGGGTCCTTTGTCCTGGGCTACGACGGCGACACCCCGGACTCCTTCGGCCGTATCCTCCGCTTCTGCGAAGAGGCCCGGATCGAGGCGGCCATCTTCCCGATCCTCACCCCCTACCCCGGTACCGCCGTGCGCCGGCGACTGGAGGCCGAGGGGCGGATCACCTCCAACGACTGGCGCGACTACGACATGGGGCACGTGACCTTCCGCCCCACGGGAATGACCGCCCGGGAGCTCCAGGAGGGGCACGACTGGCTCAACCGCTCCTTCTACTCCTTCGGCTCCATGTGGCGGCGCATCGGCAAGCTGCACCGCTCGGTGCAGGTCTTCGGCCCCATGAACCTGGGGTTCCGCAGCGCCATCCGAAAATCCGACAGAACGAAAGCCTCCTGACCATGATCTGCTTCATGTTTCCCGGACAACCCCTCGCGTCACCGACTGAACTCCCGAAGGACGCGGATTTCGAGGCCATTGCCCTTTTGACGCGGCAGCGGGCCTCCTTTGACCTGCACACCTTTTCCTGGACCGGCGAACCGTCCAGCGATACCGTGGCACTCCAGGCCTACGGCGTGGCCATGGGGCTCTACCGGACCCGCCGGCTCAGGGCCGACGGGATCGTGCCCCGGCTCATCGCCGAGCACAGCATGGGGATCTACCCCGCCCTGGCCGCGGCAGGGGCCCTGGATGAGGGTGACGCCCTGGAGCTCGCCGTCCGCCTCGGCAGGACCATGGCCGCCATGGGGAGACAACGGACCTACGCCCTCGGCTGCATGGTGGGGCTCACCCTGGAACCCCTCCTGGTCATTGCCGAGAACA
Organism: Geobacter sp. 60473; assembly: GCF_036323535.1. GTDB lineage: Bacteria > Desulfobacterota > Desulfuromonadia > Geobacterales > Geobacteraceae > Geobacter > Geobacter sulfurreducens. Next base: position 3,474,195 of record NZ_AP028967.1, on the reverse strand, counting down.
ACGGCGTGTACCTTGCCAATCACAATACGTCCCGCCACTTTCTCCTGGCCGGCGAACGGGGGGCCATGGAGGACGCCTGCGCCGAGGCCCTGGCCCGCGGCGCCTTCTCGGCCAGGCTCTTCCCGTGCGACGCCCCGCTTCACACCCCGCTCATGGCGGAGGTGGCAACGGAACTCTCCACCGTGGCCGGCGATTACCGCTACCGGGAGCCGTCCGTCCCCCTGGTGGACCACATCGACCAGGACTTCCTGGCCGCCGCAGACCTGCCGGTGTTCATGGTCCGGGACCTCATGGAGCCGGTCCGGTGGGAGCGCACCTACCGCGCCCTGCGCGCCGCCGGCGCTAACCACCTTTACGAGGTTGGGGTCGGTGATTCCCTCCGCAAGTACAACCGGTGGATCGAAAGCGAGCGGGGGAGGTAGCATGCGGGAACACGAAACACCGCTCACCGTTCGTTTCAACGAGGTTGATTCCTACGGCGTTGCCTGGCACGGCCACTACGTGGCCTGGCTGGAGGTGGGACGCAACGACCTGGCGGGGCGGTTCGGGCTCGACGCGGCCCAGATCGGCGAGCTGGGATATCTGGCCCCGGTCGTGGATCTGGAGCTCTCCTACCGCCGGCCGGCCCGTTTCAACGAGGAACTGCGGATCATGACCGCGGCCCGCCGGACCGAAACGGCCACCATCGAATTCGCCACCCGCATCCTTGGAGCCGACGGCACCCTCTGTGCGCGTGGGCGCACCGTTCACGCCCTCACCGACCGGGACGGGGTGCTCCAGTACCGCCTTCCCCCCGCAGTGGGCGAACGGCTGGAACGGCTGCTCGCATGGACGGAGGGGGCATGAGGCTCCTCCTCGTGTCGGCAAACCGGGAGCGGAGCCCCTACCCGGTCTTTCCCCTGGGACTCGCCTGCCTGGTCCCGTCCCTGGAGGCGGCCGGCCACGAGCTCCGGGCCCTGGACCTCTGCTTCGAAGCCGATCCGGAGGAGGCCGTGACCGCGGCTCTGGCGGATTTCGCCCCCCAGGCCGTGATCATCTCCGTCCGCAACATCGACAACGTCACCTGGCCCGGTTCCCGCTCCTACGTGGCCGGGGTCAAGACCATCGTGGACCGCTGCCGGGGCATAGCCACCTCCATCCTGGGAGGATCGGGCTTCTCCCTCATGCCAGCCGAACTCCTCGCCTTCACCGGCGGTGACCTCGGCGTGGTGGGCGAGGGAGAGGAGATCCTGCCCGAGCTTCTGGCCTGCATTGAGCGGGGCGAGTCCCCGGCGGGCCTGCCGGGAGTGGTGGCCGGCGCCGGGGCCTTTGCGCCGCCCCGGCCGGTGGAGCGGATCGCCGCCCCGGACCGGCGCCTCTTCGCCCTGGCCCGCTACCGCCGGGAGGGGGGGATGGCCAACATCCAGACGAAGCGGGGATGCCCCTTCGGCTGCATCTACTGCACCTACCCGCTCCTGGAGGGACGGCGCATGCGGCTCCGGCCGGCAGCGGAGATCGTGGCCGAGCTGCGGGAACTGGCCGATGCCGGCATCGACTACGTCTACTTCGTGGACGACATCTTCAACTACCCCCCCGACTTTGCCGAGGAACTCTGCCGGGCCATGGTCGCCTCGGGCCTCACCATGGGCTGGTCTGCCTTCATAAACCCCCAGTTCATCACCCCGCGCCTCATGGAAACCATGGTGGCCGCCGGCTGCGACGCCGTGGAGTTCGGCACCGACTCGGGCTCGCCGGCCATGCTCCGCAACCTGGGCAAGTCCTTCGGCGTGGCACAGATCCGGGAGTCGTCCCGCGTCTGCCGCGAGCTGGGGGTCGACTTTGCCCACTACATCCTCTTCGGCGGCCCCGGCGAGACCCCGGCGACCATTGCCGAGAGCTTCGCCCTCATGGACGAGGTGGCCCCCACCGCGGTCATCGCCATGACCGGCATCCGGATCTTCCCCGGCACCCCCCTCTTCGAACGGGCCGTGGCCGAGGGGATGGTGACGCCGGATGAGCCGCTCCTGGAACCGACCTTCTACCTGGACCCCGCCATCAGGGACGTGCTGGGGGAACTGGTCACCGCCGGGGCCATGACGCGGCGGAACTGGGTGGCGCCGGGACTGGAGATCAACATGAGCGACGCCATGCTGGAGGCCATGCGCCACTTCCCGGTGCGCGGTCCCTTGTGGAAACTGATCAAGCGGCTGGGGCGGAGCCACGCGAAGCCGCTTTCCCAGCGTCAATAGCCGGTGTAGGGGCACTTCACGAATTGCCCCTACAGTGAACGGCAGATTTCACGGAGGTTCTATGTCGGCCACGGATGACCTGATCGCATTCCTTGCCCCGCACCTCGGCACTGAAACCCACGTGGGACCCTGGCTCACCATCGACCAGGAGCGGATCGACCGGTTCGCCCACGTAACCGGCGACATCCAGTGGATCCACACCGACCCGGAGCGGGCCCGGCGCGAATCCCCCTACGGCGCCACCGTGGCCCACGGGTTCCTGACCCTCTCCCTGCTCCCCTGCCTCACGGAGGCGAACCACCCGGACTTTTTCCAGCGCAACTACCCCGGCATGCGGCTGCGGGTCAACTACGGCCTGAACCGGGTCCGCTTTCCCCAGCCGGTGGTCGTGGGCTCCCGGCTCCGGGCGCGCACCCTGCTCAAGGCGGTGGAGCCCCTGCCCGGGGCGGTCCAGATCACCTACGAGATCACCGTGGAGATCGAGGGCAAGGACAAGCCCGCCTGCGTGGCCGAGCAGGTGGTGCGGGTCTATCCCTGAGGCGGCGCACCGTGCCGACCCCTCCGGCATTCCCCCTCACCGTCTTCTATGACGGCGCCTGCTCCGTCTGCGCGGCCGAGATGGCGGTCTACCGGCGCAAAAACCACGGCGGACGGCTCGTCTTCGTGGACATCAGCGATCCCGCCTTTGACCCGTCCCCCTGGGGCATCACCCTGGAGGCGTTCATGGCGCAGATGCACGCCATCGACCGGGGTGGCCGCGCCTACCGGGGAGTGGAAGGCTTCTGGGCCATCTGGCAGGCCTTCCCCGCCTCAAGCCTCTACGGGCTCCTCGGCGCCCTCGTGATGCTGCCGGGGCTCAACCTCCTGGCACGGCTCGGCTACCGGGGATTCGCCCGTATCCGCAAGTACCTTCCGAAACGCGCCGCCCGTTGCGACGGCGGCACCTGCCGCATGGACCGGCACTGAAGCCCTCCCCGCTTTTCAAACGCCGCCCCCTGTGGTAGGATGCCCGCCTTTCCCAACTCCCCCGGAACAGAGGACTTTCCATGGCACTGAGCGACCAGACCCTGCAGGATATTCTCCGCTACCTGACCGAAGAAACCGGCCTCGCCCCCTTCCAGGTGGCGAACACGGTGGAACTTCTGCGCGATGGGGCCACAGTCCCCTTCATCGCCCGCTACCGGAAGGAGCGGACCGGCGAACTGGACGAGGTCGGCATCCGAGGAATCGAAGAGCGCCTCGCCTATTTCACTGAGCTGGAGGAGCGCAAGCTCACGGTCCTCAAATCCATCGAGGAACAGGGGAAGCTCACCCCCGAGCTGGCGGACCGCATCCGGACCTCGCGCCAGAAGACCGAGATTGAGGACCTCTACCTCCCCTACAAGCCCAAGCGGCGCACTAAAGCGACCATCGCCCGGGAGCGGGGGCTGGAGCCCCTGGCCGACCTCATGGCGGCCCAGGAGCTGACCGCGGGCACGCCCGAGGAGGCTGCCCTCCCCTTCGTGGACCCCGCCGGCGAGGTGCCCGACGCGGCCGCCGCCCTGGAGGGAGCCGGCCACATCCTGGCCGAGCGGCTGGCGGACGACGCCGATGCCCGGGCCTTTGTCCGCCGCCTCACGGCCGACCAGGGGATCTTCTGTTCACGGGTGGCGGCCGATCGGAAAGGTGCGGTCACCAAGTTCGAGATGTACTACGACCACCGGGAACCCCTGAAGTCGGTCCCTTCCCACCGGATGCTCGCCATGCGCCGGGGCGAGAAAGAAGAGGTGCTCATCCTGGCCATCGAGGCGCCGACGGAGGAAATCCTCGCCGGTCTCAGGGCCCGGATCGCGGGGCGCGCCGGCATCTTCCGCCAACTTCTGGAAGGGGTGGCGGAGGACGCCTACAAACGCCTCATCGCCCCCTCCATCGAAGTTGAGCTGCGGCTGGAAGCCAAGCAGCGGGCCGATGAGGCGGCCATCACCGTCTTCGCCCAGAACCTCCGGAACCTCCTCCTGGCACCGCCGGCCGGCGGCAAGCGGGTCCTCGGCGTGGACCCGGGGCTGCGGACCGGCTCCAAGCTGGCTGCGGTGGACGGCACCGGCCGGTTCCTGGAGCATGTGACCATCTACCCCCACGCCGGCGGCGACGGGAAGGTGGCGGCGGCAAAGCGCGAATTTCTCCGACTGGTGGAGTGCCACGGCATCGAGATGGTGGCAGTGGGTAACGGCACCGCGGGACGGGAGATGGAGCAGTTCGCCAAGGAAACCCTGGCCGAGGGGGGGAAGAGGATTCCGGTGGTCATGGTGAGCGAGGCCGGGGCCAGCGTCTACTCGGCCTCGGAGATCGCCCGGGAGGAGTTCCCGGACCTGGACCTGACCGTGCGGGGAGCCATCTCCATCGCCCGGCGCCTTCAGGATCCTCTGGCAGAACTGGTCAAGATCGACCCCAAGAGCATCGGCGTGGGCCAGTACCAGCACGACGTGGACCAGCGCGCCCTGAAGAAGTCCCTGGACGCGGTGGTGGAGTCGTGCGTCAACTACGTGGGGGTCGACCTGAACACCGCCTCCTGGGCGCTCCTCTCCTACGTCTCCGGCGTGGGGCCGTCCCTGGCCCGGGCCATTGTCCGCCACCGGGACGAGCACGGTCCCTTCCCCGCCCGCCGGGCACTCATGAAGGTCCCCCGTTTCGGCGACAAGGCCTTCGAGCAGGCGGCCGGCTTTCTCCGCATCCGGGGCGGCGAGCATCCCCTGGACGCCACCGCCGTCCACCCGGAGCGCTATCCGGTGGTGGAGGCCATGGCAACGGAACTGGGCGTGTCTCTCGGCCAGTTGGCCGCGGACCCGGCCCTGCCGGCGCGGATCGACCTGAAGCGTTACGTGACCGACGCGGTGGGGCTTCCCACCCTGCGCGACATCATGGAAGAGTTGAAAAAACCGGGCCGGGACCCGCGGGAGGAATTCCGCACTGCCGCCTTCCGGGACGACGTGACCGAGATCGGCGATCTGAAGGAGGGGATGGTGCTCCAGGGGGTGGTGACCAACGTGACCGCGTTCGGCGCCTTCGTGGACGTGGGGGTCCACCAGGACGGCCTGGTCCATGTGAGCCACCTCTCGGTCAAGTTCGTGAAGGACCCGGCCGAGGCGGTGCGGGTGGGGCAGGTGGTGCAGGTGAAGGTCCTGGCCGTGGACGTGCAGCGCAAGCGCATCTCCCTCTCCATCCGGGAGGCCGCGCCCGGCGGCGCCCCGCGGAGTGCGGAAAAGCCGGCGCGCAAGGAAGAGCCGCGGAAAACCGGCGGCGGGCTTGACCTGGGGGGGCTGGAACGGGCCGGATTCCGGGTGAAAAAACGGTAACGGTTAGGCCTGTTTCCCCCCTTTTTTCAGGTGGATGAACCAGTAGGCAATGGCCACGAAGATCACCCCGCCGATGACGTTGCCGATGGTGACCGGCACCACGTTCCCCATGAATGCGCCCCAGGTGAGGCCCGGCTCCGCCGTGCCCCGGGCGCCGGCCACCAGGAGTCCCGTGGGGATGAAGTACATGTTGGCCACCGAGTGTTCGAAGCCGCTGGTCACGAAGGTCATGATGGGGACGTAGCAGGCGAGCATCTTGCCCCCCACGTCCCGGGCCGCCGTGGCCATGAGGACCGCCAGGCAGACGAGCCAGTTGCAGAGGATGCCCCGGATGAGGGCGGCACCGAAGGGGATCGCGCACTTGGCCGCGGCTATCCGCACTGCCTGGTCGCCCACGGCCCCGTTCTCCCAGAGCCCGGACTCAACCATGAGCCAGGCGAAGAAGAGGGATCCCGCCAGGTTCCCCAGGAGCACCACCCCCCAGTTCTCCAGCATCTTCACCCAGGTGATCTCGCCGTGCAGAACCGCCACGGTCAGAAGGCTGTTGCCGGTGAAGAGCTCTGACCCACAGATCACCACCAGCATGAGCCCCACCGAAAAGACACTGCCCCCCAGGAACCGGGCGATCCCCTGCCCCACGTGGAGCGCCGCGTCCTGGGTCACCACCGTGGCCAACTGGGCGCCGAAGGCGATGTAAAATCCTGCCAGCAGGCTCAGGAGCACCGTACGGGCGAGGGACTGGGTCAGTACCCGCCGGCCGTTCTCAACCGTGGCGTTCAGTGCCTCGGCCGGGGTCAGGAAACGCTTGTCCGTCATGCCACTTACCCTCTCACTCGAACTGGGATCTGAACTCTTCCATCACCTGCCGCAACTCGGCCACTTCCGCCCTGAGCGCCGCCACCTCCGACTCCAGTGCGGCAATCCGCTCATTTTCCGCCATGACCTGGAGCCGGGCCCCTTCCGGACCTGCCGGCCGTTCTTCGGCCGACAGGTCCGGCTCGCCGGCCAGCAGGTGGGCGAAACGTGATTCCTTGCGGCCGGGCTGACGGGGAAGCCGCATGACAAGGGGCGGGGTCCGTTCCGAGAGCTCGCCCAGCACCTGCTCCACGGCGGTCAGATCGGCAAAGGGATGCATCCGCTCCGCGCGGGTACGAAGCTCACCCAGGGTCTGGGGCCCCCGCAGGAGCAACTCGGCCAGGACCGCCAGCTCGGCCGGGGAGAACCGCAGCCGCTCCGACAAAATGTGGCGGTAGCGGGGAACCCGTCCCGAATCGGCGGCCTGGATCGCCACATGCTTCATTTTAAGGCCATCCAAGGCCCGCACCACGTCAGACTCCTCCAGGGCCATGACCGGGTCCCGGTTCGACTTCTGGTTGCAGGCTGTGGTGAGGCTGTTGAGGGTGAGGGGATAGTACTCCGGGGTCGCCAGCTCCTTTTCGATCAGGCAGCCGAGAACCCGCACCTCCACGTCGTTCAGAAGTATCTCCATAGGGTCTCCTTTGTCGTTGGGGTTGGCCTCGCAGTATACCCGGATTCGGCGCCGAACGCATGCGCTTTTCAGCTTCAGCGGACGGACTGCGGAAAGGTTTCCTCAAGCAATTCCGTTTCTTTCCGATAGGTGTACTTGAAGGGGCGCTCGTTATCGAGTTTAATTGAACCTGGGTCCAGCGGGGAAAGTCGCCCCCCTGACGGTCCAGGGCTGGACCGGGCGCATCCTGACGCCCCCTGCAAGGAGAACCGCCTCATGTCTTTCACCGGTGACCTGGAACACCTGTCGATCGTCGACGTCATCCAACTGCTGCACGCCACCCGCAAGTCAGGCACCCTCACCGTGCGGGGACGCAAGGGAGAGTCCCAGCTCGTCTTCAACGACGGTTACATCATCAGTGCCAACCATTTCGACAACAGCGTCCGGATCGGCAACATCCTCGTTGAAGCCGGCGCCATCAGCAGGGAGGTCCTGGAGCAGGCCCTGCAGGAGCAGGAGGAGGCGGGAGCGGGACGGAAACCCCTGGTGGCAACACTTCTCGAACGGGGCAGCGTCCGCAAGGAGGACGCCTACCGGGGGCTTGAGGCCCTCATCGAGCTGACGGTGGTGGAAATTCTCACCTGGAGGCGGGGCACCTTTGATCTGGACGTGAACCGGGTCAGCGTCTCCGACGAGTACCGCTATTTCCCGGAAAAGCTCCATGAGGAAATCACGCTCCACACGGAAAATGTCCTCATGGACGCCCTCCGCATCTACGACGAGAAAAAGCGCGACGGACTGCTGATAGAAGAGGAGTTTTCGGTCGGAGATCAGGCCCCGGACCTCGCCATCATGGAACCCGATGATTTCAGCATCTCCGCCGACGATCTGGGGCTCGGGGACCTGGATCTGATCGAACGGAAAATTCCCCAGGTCTTTCTGGGGCTGGAGGATCGCAGCCCCTCCCTTCAGCGTAAGATTCAAGAGCTGGGCGCAGACCTTTCCGACAAAGAACAGGAAGAACTCTTCGCCTTTCTGGGCCGGCTCGGGAACACCGCTCCGGCCGCCGGCACGCCCACTCTTTCCGCCATCCTCTTCAGCCCGGACGACCTTTTTTCCTACTGCGTAACCACCGTCTGCCGCCAGGCGGGGATTTCCGTTTTCACCACCAACGACGAGCAGGACCTGGCCCCGCTGGCGCAACAGTTCGCCTCCCGCGGCGGGCAGACGACCCTGATCCTTGACTCGCCGGCATCGCCCGGCTTTCCCCTGCCCGCAGAAGATGCGGCGCGGCTCCTGCGACGGGTCAGGGAACACCACCCCCACCTTGCCCTCATCCAGCTCGCCTCGCCCCTTGAGCCGGCCTTTGCCCTCCAGGCCCTTAAAGACGGAGCCGTGGCCGTGTTCCCCCGCCCCGTGCGCGAGGCGAGCGGCGACACCTTTCTGGAGGACACCCTCCGGCTTCTGGACGCCCTGCCCCTCTATCTGAGGCGGCGGGGCTCAGACGGCGGCGAGGCGGCCATGGCCCAACTCGGCAAAACGTTCATGGAGTTGCGGGCACTTCGCGAGCCCCCTGAAATCGCCCTGACCCTCCTGGGCACGGTGGCCGGCACCTTCGAGCGGGCACTCACCCTCATCGTGCGTGAAGACGAACTTATCGCCGAACGGAGTATCGGCATTCGGAGCCCCCGAGGCGCCTGCGTCTCGCCCTCCTTCGGGACGAGAATCCCCCTGGACCGCCCGTCGGTGCTCCGGGACGCGATTGAAAAAAGAGCTGCATTTTATGGCGAAACTGACGATGAGATACTGAAGGGGCATCTTTTCCCCATCATCGGCCCCCCGCTCCACCCCACGGTCATCCTGCTCCCGCTGGTCTGCGGCGGCAAGGTCATCGCTCTCATCTACGGGGATTTCGGCCACAAGGGGGCAGCGCCCGTGCGCACCGAGCTGCTTGAGCTCGTGGCGGGCGAGGCGGGGTTGGTGCTGGAAACGGCGCTCTATCGCAGGAAACGGGAGCGGAAGGCTCCCGAGGGGACGGCCTGTGACCGCTGAACGGTCTTTCCGGCCGCATTTTTTAGATAGCAGTGAGGTACCGCCATGGATATGAACCTTCTGTCCCAGATTCTGGGCATTGCCTTTGAAAAGCGGGTTTCCGACCTCCACTTCGAGGTGGACAATCCCCCCTTCTTCCGTGCCAAGGGGCAGTTGCTCCGCTCCAAGCTGCCGAAGCTCTCCCCCCAAGACACCGAATTCATCGCCCGGGCCGTTATGGAGCAGAACCACCGGACCCTCCCCGACGAGCTGCGGGAGCTGGACGCCTCCTACTCGCTCCCCAATGGCGGGCGCTTCCGGGTGAGCATCTTCCGTCAGCGCGGGAGCATCGGCATCGTCATGAGGGTGATTCCTCCCCACGTGGGGACCTTCGAGGAACTCAACCTGCCGCCGGTCCTGGGTGAGATCGCCAAGGCCCCCAACGGTCTCGTGCTGGTCACCGGACCCACGGGCAACGGCAAGTCCACCACCCTTGCCTCCATGATTCGCCACCTGAACGAGACCTGCACCTTCAACATCATCACCATCGAGGACCCCATCGAGTTCCTCTTCACCTCGGACAAGAGCTGCATCATCCAGCGGGAGGTGGGAATCGACACGGTCGACTTCAGCGCGGCGCTCCGCTCGTCCCTGCGGATGGACCCCGACGTGATCATGGTGGGCGAGATGCGCGACCTGGAAACCATCGACGCCTGCATCAAGGCGGCGGAGACGGGCCACCTAGTCTTTTCCACCCTCCACACCCAGAGCGCCGTATCCACCATCAACCGGCTCATCGGCCACTTCCCCCCCGATGCCCAGGAGGTCCTGCGCCAGCGCCTGGCCGACATCCTGGTGGCCACCGTGTCGTTACGGCTCATCAAGGACAAATCCGGGGAGAACATCCTGCCGGTGGTGGAGGTGATGCGCGCCACAACCACCATCCAGGCATGCATCCGCGAGGGACGACTGGACGAGATCGAGAAGCACATCGAAAACGGCCGCTCCCTCTACCAGATGCAGACCCTTGACCAGCACCTGCTGGAGCTGTGCGAGAAGGACGTCATTACCTTCGACCAGGCCAAGCAGATCACCCGTTCCATGGACCTGGAGCGGAAGCTGGCCTTCACCGAGTAGCCGTCCTCCTATGCCAGGTACTTCTCCCGCAGGGTCACCTTGCTGATCTTGCCCACGCTCGTCTTGTCGATGGCATCCACGAGCCGCACTTTCAGCAGGACCACCTGCTTGCTGACCATCCCCTTGTCGGCGTACTCCCGGACAAAATGCGCCAGGTCCTTTTCCCCCACCCGGCCGACCTCCTCGGGCTTCAGCACCACCAGGGCCAGGGGGCGCTCCCCCCATTTCTCGTCGGGCTGACCGATGACCGCCACTTCGGCCACGGCAGGATGATGAGCCAGGATATCCTCCAACTCCAGTGAAGAGACCCATTCTCCCGCCACCTTGATCACGTCCTTGGTCCGGTCGGTGATCCGTAAGTATCCCCGTTCGTCCCGCACCGCCACGTCACCGGTATGGAGAAAGCCTCCCTCCCAGAGCTTTTCCGAGGTACGGTGGTCCTTCAGGTACCCCTGGGTCAGCCAGGGGGCGCGCACCACGATCTCGCCGGCGCTCCGGCCGTCCCGAGGCTGCTCTGCCCCGGTTTCCGGATCCACCACCCGCAGGTCCACGAACGGCAGCGACAGCCCCGTGAGGCAGCGGATCTCGGCCTGCTCGGCCGGGCTTCCCGCCAGCATTTCAGGCGTGAGACGCGAGATGGTCAGGATGGGGCAGGTTTCGGACATGCCGTAGCCGGTGAAAACATCGATGCCGCGCTCCAGCGCCTCGCAGCAGAGGGCCCGGGACATGGCGGCCCCGCCGATGATCATCTTCAATCCCGCCAGGTCGACCCGCTTGGCATGGGGATGCTTGAGGAGCATATGAAGGATGGTGGGGACACAGTGGGTAAAGGTGACCCGTTCCTTTTCGATGAGGTCCAGGAGCAGATCGGGCGAGTAGCGCCCCGGATAGACCTGTTTGATGCCGAGCATTGTGGCCAGATAGGGCACGCCCCAGGCGTGGACATGGAACATGGGGGTGATCGGCATGTAGACATCCCCCTGGTGGAGGCGGCCATGGGCGAAGACCGTCCCCAGGGACGCCATAACTCCCATGGTGTGGAGCACCAGTTGGCGGTGGCTGAAGTAGACCCCCTTGGGGAGGCCGGTGGTCCCGGTGGTGTAGAAGGTGGTAGCCCGGGTGTTCTCATCGAAATCGGGAAAATCGTACTCGCCTGAGGCCGCGGCCAGGAGCGCCTCGTACTCACCCACAAAGGGGATGTGGCTCTCGGGCATCTTTTCCTCGTCGGTGAGGAGCACATACCCCCGCACCGTGTCGATCCTGCCCCGGATCTGCTCCAGAATGGGGAGAAATTCGCTGTTCACCAGCAGCAGATCGTCCTCGGCATGGTCGATGGTATAGAGGATCTGCTCCGGGGAGAGGCGGACGTTGATGGTATGGAGCACTGCGCCGATCATGGGCACCGCGAAGAAAAGCTCCAGGTAGCGGTGGCTGTCCCAATCCATGACCGCCACGGTATCGCCCGCCTTGCCCCCCAGGCCCGTGAGAACATTGGCCAGGCGCCGGACCCGCTCGCGCAGATCGCGGTAGGTGTGGCGGATCACGCCCCGGTAGACGATTTCCTGGTCCGGGTTGTCGACCACGGGGTTGCGGAACAGGTTCTTGATGAGCAGGGGATAGTCGTAGGCTGAGGGGGTGCGGGGTATCAGGGTATCGGTCATGGCGGAACTCCTTTGGTCCGGGAATGGCATGGCCGCACATCTTACACGATTTTAACCGCGAAGGCACCGGGTTAACCGCCGGCCGGCACGATTTTTTGGTGGACTGTTTACCCCTCGCGCCTGTACTCTAGAGAGGCAGAAACATCATTAAACAAAAAGGGAACAACAATGGCACAAGCACAAAAAGGTGACCGGGTAACGATCGATTTCACCGGCACCCTGGAAGACGGAACGGTTTTCGACAGCACCCTCGAAGGGGCTGGATGCGACACGGACGACTGCGAATCCGATGACTGCGGCGACGGCAGCTGCGGCTGCGGTTGCGAGGAGAGCGGCCCCATGACCCTGACCATCGGGGGGGGCGAGTTTTTCGAGAAGATCGAGGAGGCGCTGATCGGCATGGCCCCGGGTGAGAAGAAGACCGTGGTCATCCCGGCGGCGGAAGGCTTCGGCGAGTACGACGAGGAAAAGGTCTTCACCGTCGAGCGTTCCGATCTCCCCCCCGACCTGATCCCCGAAGTGGGTCAGGAACTGGTCATCTCCAACGAGAACGACGAGGACTTCGGCGTAACCGTGGTTGAAGTGACCGACGAAAGCGTCACCTTCGACGCCAACCATCCCCTGGCGGGAGAGGACCTCACCTACGAGTTCCAACTGGTGGAAATCCTCTAGCTCCTCCCTTCTCCTCCACAAAAAAGGCGGCCTTGAGCCGCCTTTTTTCATTTCCCTCCCCGATCACCCCTCCTCAGCCGGTAACGGCAACGCCCGAAGCACCTCCCGCACCGCGGCCACGGACAGACTGTTCCCCACCAGTTGCCAGCGCTTGCGCAGCGGCACCTCTTCCGGAAAGCGGAACGACGGTGGAAAGTGCAGCAGGCGGGCGATCTCCTCGGGGGAAAAACGCCTGACACCGTCGCTGCAGCACAGGTAGGCCCCCGATGCCGTGAGGGACCTGCCGTAGCCCGAAGTGAAGCAGGTGGTGTAGGCATCGGGATCGGCAGGGTCGAGAATGCGGAAGCCCGCGCCGAACCGTTCCACGATGGCGGGGGAGAGCAGGAGCTCGGCCGGCTGGCCGTTTGCCGGCAGGAGATCAAGGTACTCGGCCAAAGGCTGCCGGGGCAGTGGCGAGAGGACCTCCGCCGGTGCCAGGGACTCCCGGGAGGCGGCCAGATAGTAGCGGGGGCGACGGGAGGGAATGCCCAGCTCCGTGGGGCAGAGCAGCCGCTCCTGCAGCCGGTACCCCCGCGACGACAGCACCTCCGTGAGCCGGCCGTGGGCTTCGGAGCCGACAAAGCCGGCCACGTTCTCCAGGGCCAGATGGCGCGGCAGAGCCTCATCGGACATCCTGGCGGCCAGATTGAGGATATGCACGAGGCTCCGGGCCCGGGGATCAGCCAGATCCCGGCGGACGCCCCGTTCGCAGTAAGGCTGGCACGGAGGCGACAGCCACCAGAGGTCTACCCCTCCTGCGGTCAGCTCCCAGGCGCTCACCCGCTCCAGATCCACCTTCCGCGCGCCGTGGCCGGGGAAGTTGAGCCGGTAGGTGGCAAGGGCCGCCTCGTCCTGGTCCAGAGCCGCCACCACGCGGACGCCCGTCCCCTCCACCGCGGCGGCGAAACCGCCGATGCCGCAGAAGAGCTCGACCGCCCTCATCCCCGCCCCTCCGGGCTCACGAAACTCTCCCCATGCCGTTGACCGTGAGCAGAACCACCACGAACAGGGAGGTGACCAGGGTCAGCAGGAGCGCGAAGACAAAGGCGATGCGGATCACCTTCCCCTCCTCGCCGATCCTGTCGATGGCTGCGGCAGCGTTCTGGAGCTTGGCGGGCGAGATGACGCTGGCAAGCCCACCGCCGAAGGCGAGCCCCGCCGTGACGATGATCAGCCCCGACAGCGGCATGTCCAGGTTCTTGGCCGTGGTCATGGTGTACTTGGCGAACATGGCGATGGTCGACGCCTCGCTGCCGGTGATGAACCCGCCGAAAAGCCCGATGAACGCCACCACCTCCCCGTACATCCCCTGGAAGGCCTGGGCCGAGGAATCGGCCAGCACCGTGACCATGCTCGGCACCACGAACCGGCCCGCCGCCATATCGTAGCCCGCCATGTTCATTATCTCGCCGATGGCAAAGAAAACGGCTGCCGCGAACACCGGCCGGGGTGCCCGCCGGACCCAGGTCCGGACTGTTTCCCGGAGCTGCTCCCCCGTGGGCTTCAGGAACGGCACGGCCAGGATGGTGCTGACCAGGATCCAGGTGTAGGCCTGCCACAGGGCCCGCGTGTCCAGGGGCTTGCCGTCGGCCGTAAGGCCCGCGATGGGCAGTTTCATGGTCCGGTAGAGCCAGGAGAAAAGGTCCTGGGGAACGTTCAGGACGAGAATAAGGATAACGAGGAGGGTCCACGGCATGAAAGCCCGCCAGAGGGGCATGGCTGCGGCGAATTCCCGCTCCTCGGCGGAGAGGAGGGAGCGGTCGATCACTTTGCCGCCGGTGACAACCAGGTAGGCCGCCATGGCGGCAATGACGGCGATGCCGCAGAGGACGCCCGTCAGCACCACCAGGTTGTCGTACTGATTGGTGAAGCGGGCCACCACGCCGATGACCGCGCCGGTGAGGAGGCAGGGGAGCCACCCGTCCCGGATCGCCTGCCACTTCCCTACAATCCAGAGCATGCAGAACCCGATCATGGTGGAAACCACCGGAAGGAACATGTAAAAGACCATGCCGGCCTGGTGAAGGGCGATCTCGTTCCTCTTGCCGAGAAAACTGTTGGCGATATCCACAAAGACCACAATGGGCGCGCCCAGGAGCGCATAGGTGCAGAGCGAGTCGTAGCCGATGGCCGGCAGGGCAATGGCCACGTAGGTGGAGTAGCCCATGGCCAGCAGGATCGGCGGCAGGATCGAGACCGGCGTGGCCCCCACCGCCACCATGAGGGTCCCGAAGCCGATGTTGATCATCATGATCTGCACGGCCCGGTTGTCGCTGGCAATGGTCCTGATGAAGATGGTGATCCGCCGGAGCGCGCCGGTCTTCTCCATGAGCGCCATCTGCAAGAGCGACGTTGCCACGATGAGTGACACGGAAAAGGAGCGGATAAAGCCGGCGGCGGTAGAGCGGAGAATGACTTCCGGCGCGGTCTGGAATCCGAGCCAGGCCACCACCGAGATGGCGAGCCAGCCGATGATGCCGCTCACATCGGCGGCCTTGCGGAACACCAGAAGCATGACGAGAATGACTACGATGGGGAGCAGGGTCAGCAGCAACGGCAGGGTCAAGGGAATAACCTCCAGTAACATACCGGCCCCTCAGGAGTCGGGGGCGGTGCATCGACAGACCGTCGCACAGCATACACCCGGCACCGCCGGCGAGGCAACCCCCACGGAAGACCGCCCACCCTTGACCTGCATCAAGGCCATCGCGGGCCGGCGATGCTATCGTACCAGACATGGCAGCACCATCACCGCAGGAGGAATGCCATGACCACAAGTGAACTGATCGTCACCGCAACCATCTGGGCCCTGACTGCCGTCGGGGGGTTCTTTGCCCTGCGCGGCATCTGGCGGCGGCGCCGGCACGGAGCCGCTGTCGCGGCAAAGAACCGCAATCGCCTTCCTTGACTCCCGTCAATGGCGATTCGCCCCGGATACGGCATACTGTACCCATACCACAACAAAGCACGGGAGGATATCATGAGCACAGGAAACGAAACTCTCGCGGGACGCGCCATCGGCATGTCCGAGCTGGCCCAGTACCAACCCGGCTCGGTCGTGAGCCGCACCCTCATCGACAAGAAGATCGGCACCATCACCCTGTTTGCCTTTGACGAAGGCCAGGGACTCAGCGAGCACACGGCCCCCTATGATGCCTTTGTCCAGATCGTGGACGGCGTCGCCGACATTACCATCGACGGCCAGGTCCACCGGGTCGCCGCCGGGCAGATGATCATCATGCCCGCGGATCGCCCCCACGCTCTGAGGGCCGTGGAACGGTTCAAGATGCTGCTGGTGATGATCAGGGCCTGACGGGTACCGGCGCTGCTCCCTTATCGGAGGAGCAGCGCCAGGGCCATCAGGGGCGGAAATGCATTGAGGCAGGAAAAAAGCGTTGCTTCGGAGCGAGGACGGCAGACCGGGATGAGCAGGAGCGGCACCGCGGCGATCCACGGGGCCATGCGCGGACCCATGAGGCCGAAGGCGGGGAGGAGCAGGACACTCGCCGCGAGCGCGCCCAGCCAGAGCCGCACATGGAAGGAAGGCCCGAGTCTCCCGGCCCCTGGGGTGAACAGCGGGATGCCCGCCCGCCGGTAGTCGTCGGCGTGACGGCGCTGGAACAGCCAGAAGTGGGGAACCTGCCAGAGAAAGAAAATGCCCGCCAAGAGGATGATTCGATAATCTCCGGGCGCGCCCCCGGCAAGGGTCCAGCCGATCACCGGCGGAAGTGCGCCGCTCACGGCCCCGATGGCCAGGGCCAGGGAGGTGCGGCGCTTGAGCGGCGTATAGACCGCCAGGTACCAGGCGAGCGCCACGGCACCGAGCAGCGGGGGGACGGGGCCGCCAGCGGCAAGCACCAAAAGGCCCGCCCCGATGCAGGCACAGCCAAGGGCAGTGGCCATGGCGGGAGAGAGATCGCCCCGGGGCAGGGGCCGTTGCCTGGTCCGCTCCATGAGGCGGTCCAGGTCCCGCTCCAGCACCTGGTTGAGGGCCGAGCCCCCCGCGGCCAGGATCGCGACGCCCGCCAGCGCCACCCAGAGAGTCGCATGTGCGGCATCGGGGACAAGGGCATGCCCCGCCACCGCCGCGATGCCATTCAGCAGCGCCAGCCGGGGCCTGAAGAGAACAAGGTCCTGCCGGGTCACTTGAGCTCCCTGATGAATTCCACCATCTCCTCCACCTCTTCATCGCTAAGTCCCGGATAGGGCGGCATGACCGGCGGGAATCCCTTGACAACCTCGGCCGCCGGCTGACGGATGGAACGCACGAGGTATGCCTCGTCCACGGTCAGGGTCCGCTCGACGCCATCCTCCGTCACGGTCACCTGGTGGCCCCAGATACCCTTAAACGTGGGGCCCAGCCGGGGAGACCCATCCAGGGAATGGCAGCCGAGGCAGCCGTGCTTCTCCAGCAGTTCTCTGCCGTGTCCTTCTTTCTCCTTTTCCCCTTCCTCCCCATGGCTGAGCCACGCCTGGAACTCCGTCTCGGGAACCGCCTCCACTGTCGTGATCATGGCCGAGTGACCGGTGCCGCAGTAAACCGAGCAGAAGATGTCATAGGAACCTGCCTTGGGAGCCACGAACCAGACATGGTTCTTCATCCCCGGCACCACGTCCCGCTTCACCCGGAATGCGGGAATATAGAACCCGTGCAGAACGTCTTTGGACACCAGATCGACCCGCACCGGCTTGCCCACCGGCACGTAGAGACGAGGGCTCGTCCTGCCGCCCTGGTACTCGAAGCTCCAGGACCACATGCGGCCAACGGCCGTAACTTCCATGGCCCCCGGCGGCACATGACGAAGCGACAGGTAGCTGGACCAGCCGTAGTAGAACATGGCCAGAACCAGCACCGTGGGAAGGGCCGTCCAGACGATCTCCAGCCAGAGATTCGTCGCCGCCTGCGACGTGGGCTCGGGGGAGCGGGAGCGGTGGTAGCGGATGACAAAGGCCACCATGACCACCGTGATGCCGGTCAGGAGGAGGATGCAGGCCCCCAGGATGAACATGAAGACCGGGTCAACGGCTTCGGTTGTGGTGGTAGGGAAATCGCGCACGTCAGTCCCTCAGCGGTAGAGCACGTCGAAGAAGGTGATTCCGATGAACAGGGCCAGGGTCACCAGGGCCAGGAAGAGGAGCCACCGCAGGAGCCATCCCTCGTATTTCATGTGCATGAACACGGCGATCACGAGCCCTCCCTTGACGGAGGCTATGGTCAGGGCCGCCGCGACCTTGTATCCCCCCAGATCGAGCCTCGTCACAAAAACCGTGGCCGCGGTAAGGATGAGAAGCGCTGCCCAGACCGAGGCCAGGGTGCCGTAGCCGACGGGGCGGTGGGTTGTGGAATCGGACGTCATGCGCCTTTCCTTCCTGTCACAGCATGAGGTAGTAGAGCGGAAAGATGAAAATCCAGACCAGGTCCACCAGGTGCCAGTAAAGTGCCCCGTTCTCGAGCCAAATATAATCGCCGGCATGAACCCGGCCCCCCTTGACCCGCCGCGCCACCACGGTCAGCAGGACCCCGCCGATCAGGACGTGGAGCCCGTGGAGCCCGGTGGTGAGGTAGTAGAGACCGAAAAAGACCGACTCCCCCGGCGGTCCGGCCGCCAGGTCCGGTGAGCCGGGATAGATGCCGTGACTGATCTTGGCGCTCCACTCAGCGTACTTGATACCCAGGAAGAGTCCGGCGCAAAGGATAGTTCCCCCAAGCGCCCGGAATGCCACGCGCCCCTCGTCCCGCTGGACCGCCGTTACCGCCAGTGCCGCCAGAAGACTGCTGGTGAGAAGGATCACCGTATTGGCCGTGCCCAGAACCAGGTCGAGCCGGTGCCCCGCCACGGCGAACTCCGCGGGGTAGCGGTGGAGATAGACCGCATAGAGGATGAAGAGTCCCCCGAAAAGAAGCATCTCCGTGAAGAGAAAGAGCCACATGCCGAGCTTGGCGCCGGCGTAGTCCCGATGGGTCGCATGGCTCATGGTATCCCCGCTCCCCGGAAGTCATAGGGTCCGTGGGTCACCACCGGCTCCTCGGCAAAGTTCTCCGTGGGGGGCGGGGTCGGGATGGTCCATTCCAGGGTCGCGCCTCCCCAGGGATTCGCCTCGGTCACGGGCTCCCCCTTCCAAAGCCCCCGGAACAGGTTCACCAGCATCACAGTGAGCCCCAGAGCCAGGATCCAGCTGCCGATGGTGGACGCCAGGTTGAGCGTCGCGAACTCGGGAAGGTAATCGTAGTACCGCCGCGGCATCCCCTTCATCCCCAGGACCTTCATGGTGAAATAGAGAATGTTGAACCCCACGAACATGAGTCCCCAGGCGATGACCGCCGGCCGGCGGGCGTACATCCGCCCGTAGAACTTGGGCAGCCAGTAGTGCATGGCCGCGAAGAAGGCGAAGCCGGCGCCGCCGAACATAACGTAGTGGAAGTGCCCCACCACGAAGTGGGTGTCGTGCACATGGACGTCGGTGGCGGCCGCACCGAGAATCAGGCCGGTCAACCCGCCGATGGAGAAGAGAAGGATGAAGGAGAGGGCGAAGAGCATAGGCGGATCCAGGGAGATGGAGCCCCGATAAAGGGTGGAGATCCAGTTGAAGACCTTGATGGCCGAGGGTATGGCCACGATGAAGGAGAGGAAGGAGAAGACCAGCACCGCCGTATCGCTCATGCCGCTGGTGAACATGTGGTGTCCCCAGACGAGCGACCCGGCCGCTGCGATGGCGAGACTGGAGAAGGCGATCATCTTGTAGCCGAAGATGGGCTTTCGGGCAAAGACCGGGATGATCTCCGACACCACTCCCATGGCAGGCAGGACCATGATGTAAACCGCCGGGTGGGAGTAAATCCAGAAGAGATGCTGGTACATGAGGGGATCCCCCCCCCGGCTCGGATCGAAGAGGCCGACCCCCAGGATCCGCTCGGCAATGATCAGTACCAGGGTGATGCCGAGGATCGGCGTGGCCAGGATCTGGACCCAGGCCGTGGCGTAGAGGGACCAGACAAAGAGGGGAAGCCGCCCCCAGATCATCCCCTCGGCCCGGAGCCGGTGGATGGTGGTTACGAAATTGATCCCGGTCAGGATGGAAGAGAATCCGACAATGAAGACCCCGAAAACCGCAAGGGAAACGTTGGTGGCCGTGCGACCGCTGAAGGGGAGGTAGAAGGTCCAGCCGGTGTCCGGCGGGCCGCCGCCCGTGACGAGGGAGAGGAGGATCACGCCGGCGCCGGTGGCATAGAGCCACCAGGAGAGGAGATTCAACCGGGGAAAGGCCACGTCCCGGGCCCCGATCTGGATCGGCATCAGCATGTTGCCGAAGGCGCCGGGAATGCCGGGGATGATGAAGAGAAAGATCATCACCACGCCGTGTACGGTGAAAAAGGCATTGTAGGCATCGGGCCCCATGATGGTGCGCCCCGGCGCCATCAGCTCCAGCCGGAGGATGAGCCCCAACACGACCCCCACCAGGAAAAAGCCGAATACCGACCAGAAGTAGAGCAGCCCGATCCGTTTGTGGTCGGTGGAGAGAAGCCAGGCGCCGATACCGCCCTTTTCCGTGTCGCTCCAGAAGCCGGCAGCGGAGCCTGTCCGTTCAGACCGGTTCATGATCCTCCCTTGCGCTGCCGTGAGCCCGTTCTGCCCGTTGTCAGCAGAAAGGCGAGAAATGCCCCGGCTGTCAGGATGACTACCGTGGCGCTCACGCGCAGCAGGTTGAAGACATAGGTTTTCTGCTTCGGATCAAAGGAAAAGCAGTATCCCACCACCGTCCGGATGGTCTTGCCGACTTTCCCCTCCCGCGCCTCCAGCAAGGCCAGGGTCACATCCTTGGGTAGGAAGGCGGTCCCGTAGAGATAGCGGATGATGGTGCCGTCCCCGGCGATCACCACGCTTGCCACCGGATGCACGAAGTCGCGCCCCTTCCGCTGGAAGCGATATCCGATCGCGTCGGTCAGTTGCCGGATATTCGCCGCATCACCGGTCAGGAACCGCCAGCCGTCCCCAGGGAACGGCGTGGTGATGGCACCCTGATAGATCCTCCGGTAACGGGCAGCCAGATCGGGCGGCTCCGTCTCGTCGAAGCTGACGGAAATCACCCGGTACTCCTCCCCCGGTTTCCGCCGTATCTCGGGGATCACCGCTGCCATGCCGTTCTGGAGGAAATTGCAGACATTGGTGCAGCGGTAGTAAACGGGAAGGATAATCGTCGGTCCCGTAACCAGATCCGCCAGGCGAACCGGCCGGCCGGCTTCGTCGTTGAACGTCAGGTCGAGGGGAATCTTCTCCCCCAACCGCTCGTCGACTCCCACGCCGGCTGCCTCCGCCGCAGCCGGCGCAGCATGGTGATGGTGCTCTTCAACCGGCGTGGATCCGTCGGTGGCCGCGCCACAGTGCAGGGGCAGCACCAGGGCCAGGCAGAGGACAACGAGATATCGTAGCACCCTTCCCTCCGTCATGGACGCCGGAATCTGTCGAGAGCCGGTGCGGGGGCGGTCTGTTCTGCCGGTCCCGCACCGGCTTCCGTTGCAACGGCCGGCTAGGATTTCCACTTGCCCTGGAACACGATCTCATCCAGGGGCTTGCGCGCCGGACCCGATTTTGCCGGGGCCTCATCCCGAGGATAGCCCAGGGGGAAAAGCCCCACGATCCTGATCTCCGGCGGGATGTCCAGGAGGTCGCCGAGCTGTTCCTCGTCGAAGACGCCGACAAACACCGAGCCGAGTCCCACGGCATGGGCGGCGAGCATGAGGTTTTCCGTGGCGATCCCCACGTCCGTCATGTAGTACTGCTGCCCGCGCAGATCGCCCGACTCGCCGGGCACGCCGCAGGCAACGATCACCACCGGCGCTTCGGCGAGCGCCTTCTGGGCCGGGTTGGTCCTGTAGCCGAGCGGCGCGAAAAATGCCTCCACGAACGACAGCTCGCTGATCTTTGCCTTGACTTCGGCATCCTGCACCACCACGAAGCGGCTGCACTGCATGTTTGCCCAGGAGGGCGCCTGGCGTGCCGCCTCCAGCACCATCTGAAGCTTTTCCGGCTCCACCGGCCGGTCTGAAAATGCCCGCACGCTCCGTCGCGTCCTGATTGCCTCAAGAGTATCCATTTGCATGCCTCCTTGTTGGTTCATACCGGTTTTTGCTTGCCTCAGGGGATCGACGGACCGGGCTCTCCCCGAGAGAAAACGCCCGCTCAAAACAAAGAACCGCTCAGAACTGTCGGCACCACCCTGAGGCAAAGTAGAACTAAGTTTACCGGCAGCCGGCCTCCGACGCAAATCAGGAAGGCATTTTCCAACTGAAATCGCGACAATTGCAACTCATGTTCTGCATGCGGCAGCCAGCCGCGCTAATGGGCCGAAGATACCCGACTGTAACGAAAGGCCCCCAAGAGCTCAAAGTGCCCGTTATCAAAATAAAATTTTGTTTCCCAACGATAAAGCATGCAATTACAGTATGTTATAGTATAAATAAAATCAGTATACACACTAAAACCAAATGGCAGTCTACACAGCGACACAACATGCTTGTAACATATTGTTTTGTTGCAACTTTTTTTATATTGCCCCTTGCATTCCCCAGGAGACCCGTTTATAGTTTCAGTAAACTAGTCAAGAATGAAAGGAGCAACACCATGAAGTGCCCCGTATGCAAAGCCCACGGCCAGCAGGTAGCCATCGATCTCCACTCGGAAGGCTTTTCCGAAGACATCGTGACCTGCGATATCTGCGGCACGGTGTGGGCGGTTAACCACGGCGCGATGGAAATCATCACTGATCCCCAGGAGAACTCGTTCCTCGAAGCCGTAACCGAGTGCGTTGAAGCGCACGACTACAGCTTCGCGGCCTAACGACACTGAACGCACGAGGGGCGGGACACCTCTCACGGCGCCCCGCCCCCTTGGAAGCGTAACAGTCAGCTCTTGGACTCCGGTCAGGCCAGATTGAAATTATTCTGGTAGGCCATGAGCGTATTGATCATCAGGGCCGCGACGGTCATCCTCCCCACACCACCGGGGACCGGAGTGATCCAGGAACATTTCTGCGCCACATTTTCGAAATCCACATCCCCCACAATCTTGCCGCTCTCCAGACGATTGATCCCCACGTCTATCAGCACGACCCCATCCTTGACCATATCGGCCGTAACAAACCCCGGGATGCCCACAGCAACGATCACGATGTCCGCCCGGCGCGTTTCATCCAGCAGGAGCTCGCGCGGGGTTTCGATGTGGGTGAGGGTCACCGTGGCGTTGCCGATATCGAAGTCGTTGGAGAGCATGATGGAGATCGGCTTGCCCACGATGTTGGACCGACCGATCACGACGCAGTGTTTCGCCTTGACCGGCACCTCGTAGAACTGCAGCAGCTTGCAGATGCCGTAGGCGGTGGCCGGACGGAACGCCTTCTGCCCCAGGGTCATGCGGCCGAAGTTTGCCGGATGGAATCCGTCGATGTCCTTTTCCGGCGCAATGGCGTTGATGACATGCTGCTGGTTGATATGCTTCGGCAGGGGCAGCTGGACGATGAGCCCGTCGGTGGTGGGGTCTTCGTTAACCTCCTTGATCTTTGCCAGCAACTCCGACTCCCTGATTGTCTCGGGGAACCTCAGCAATGTGCTCTCGAAACCGGCGAGGCCGCTGGTGGCGATCTTGGATTTCACATACGATTCACTCGGCGCGTGCTCGCCTACCAGAATGATGGTCATGTGGGGCGTGCGCAGCCCCGACTCCGTGTAGCCCGCCACTTTCCTGGCAATCTCGGCCACCAGGCTCTCGGCGCACTTCTTTCCGTCCAGCAGATTCATCTCGACACACTTCCTCTCTCCGTCAAGCCGGGCTTACCCCCTCAACGGGGAACGACAAACCATTTTTCGTATACAAATCGACAACTTCACCAACAGGTTCCCGTTGTATCACAAAAAATGACCGGCCACAACATCACCCGTTGCGCAGCTGTCGAGAGATCATGTTACCGTCCGCCGAGCAGGTAGCGCCCAACCCAATGCCGTGAAAACTGAAACGCCGTCCGCCCGCACCGCTTGCTCTTATCGTGGGACCACTGGATGGCCTCCCGCTCGATCTCCTTGGTCCAGAGAATCTCCACCTTGCGCTGGCGGGCCTCACGCTCGATGCAGAGACGAACTGCCTCCAGATAACGGTCCTGGGAGAAGACGTGGAAGGCAACCCACAGCCCGAAACGGTCAGAGAGGGAAATCTTTTCCTCCATTGCCTCGCTCTGCTGGAGCTCGCCATTAACGTATTTCCACCCCACGTTGTCCGACTCGTACTCGGGGATCAGGTGCCGACGGTTTGAAGTCACGTAGATGAGCACGTTTTCCGGGGCCGAGTAGACCGAGCCGTCCAGGGCGCTCTTGAGCATCTTGTAGCTCAGCTCTCCCACCTCGAAACTCAGGTCGTCGCAGAGGAGGATGAAGCGGTAGGGCTCGTTCTCCACGGCCGCGAAGATCTCGGACAGGTAGATCAGGTCCTCTTTCTCAACCTGGACAACGCGGAGTCCCTGAGTGGCATATTCATTCAGCAGTGCCTTGACGAGTGACGACTTCCCCGTCCCCCGCGATCCCCAGAGCAGGGCGTTGTTGGCCGGAAGCCCCCGGAGGAACTGGAGCGTGTTGTTTGTCATCACCTCTTTCTGCTTCTCGATGCCGAGCAACTCGGGCAGGGTGACCGTATCGGTCTGGCGCACCGGTTCGAGGTAGCCGGAAAAGGAATGGCGGCGCCAGCTGGCGGCATGGCAGACCGACCAGTCCACCGGTGCCGTGGGGCGCGGCAGGAGCATTTCCACGGAGGTGAGCACCCGTTCAAGACGGGCCACGAGTTCAGGTTTCAGGTTGAACATAACGCATCTTTCTTGCCGGACATTTGGAAAGACTAGCCTGTCATAGCTCCACCGACGGTCCCCATGGGAGTCGGGGATTCTCCCGGAGAAGAAAGTCCCGCACAAAGCAGGGTGCCGGTGCGACAGTAGATTAGGCCTATGGCTGTTGAGGCGAATCGGGGGACCCGGGCGACGCGTGGAGTCTTATCCGAGGGAGAATCCCCGGCCCCCTTACACCACCAGAAACCAGCAATGACAAAGTAGAATTAACTGCCCGTAATTTGGACTGAAAAGCCGATTGATCCTGTATACGCCACGGCCATTGACCCTGTCAAAGCAATTCTGCCCGGGATACAGGGGGCGCGGAATGGATGACGCAGCCTGATCAGGCCCCGGCGAAAAAGGGGGCATGGTTGGATGTGAAGACCGGCGGATCCCGGCGCAGGATCGGCGCCACGGCGGGATGGCGCGTGAACTCCCGGTCCAGGAAGCACCGCACCTGCTTCCGGTCCCAGCCCCGGGGATGCCGGAAGGCGGTGTAGAGCGAGAGATCTCCCTCGTAAAACGGCGCGGTGCCGTAAGCATCGGCCTCATCTCCGCTGATCGGCATGTTGAACACCGCCAGGTTGAGGAATCCGATTTCCTCCCGGTGCTCAGCCACGAATGCCAGCGTCCGCCGGGCAGCCTCTTCCGTTTCCGCGGGGGTGCCGAACAGGAGGTAGGCGTACACGGCAATGCCCGCCGCGCTCAGGCTCCGGAGGGCCCGAGCCGCCGTTGCCAGATCGATCCCCTTGTGCAGCCGGTCCAGAACCGCCTGATCCCCCGACTCGAGCCCAAGCTTCAGCATCACGCATCCCGAGCGCCTGAGGGCCCGGCAGAAGTCGGGATCGGCCAATTGCTCGTCAACCCTGGCGAAGCCATACCAGGGGACGCCCGGCGGGGCAGCTGCCATCCCCTGCAGGAGCGACGGACTGACGGCATTGTCAAGGAGGTGCAGCAGCGCGGGTTGGTGCCGGCTGACCAGGGTCTCCAGATCGGCCAGTACTCGCTGAACGGCGCGGGGGTGGTAGGCGTTCCCCTCGGCCCGCTCGGGACAGAAGGAACAGCGGTTCCAGTAGCAGCCGCCGGCGGCGCTGTAGGGCAGAACCAGTCCGGGGGAAAGGTAGTCGTGCAGGGGCAGCGGGTCGTAGGCGGGCGGCACCTGATGGCAGAGCGGCTCTTCGGCCCCCAGAAGCCGCAGAAGGGTCAACTCCCCGGGCCCGTCCACCAGGTGATCCACGAGGCCGCCGAACGGATTGCGCCACCCGGGGCGCCGCAGCCACGACGTGACCAGTCCGCCGCCCAGCACCAGGGTCAGTCCGGGGAACCGCGTGCGGAGAAAGCCGATCATGGCGAAGGCAGAAACCGCCTGGCTCAGGTAGTTGAGGGACAGGCCCGCCACGCGGACACCGTCCAGCAGCTCGGGCAGGCGTTGACTGAACCAGGGATGGAAGGGATTGCGCTCAGGCTCTTCCGCGGCCCTGAGCAGATCGGCGCTCGATACGGGGGAAAAGCCGTCCTGCCGGTAATCTGCAAGCCCCGGCACTGCGCCGGAGTCGCGCCCCGCCGCGGCCAGGAGCCGGTTCAGGTCGCTGACCGCACGGCGGTACCGGTCGGGGGAGCGGCAGGCGTCCATTCCCCGCAGTGTGGCCACGTGATCTGCACGGCTGCGGGATGCCCGGCGGGTCCAGGTGTCGGTAGCCGCAGACGGCTGCTCCAGCAGCCAGAGGAGCCCCTCCAGGCTGGCATCCAGCACCCGGCAGGGAAGGCCGTGGGCCCGGAGCTCACCCGCAAGGCGGGCGATGCCGGCGGGCGGTTCGCCCGGTTTGGCGACAGGGGGATGAATGAGGAGCATGGCTGACGTCGGTGCGGCGCGGGACCGGGGCCGGCCCGCGTCTAGTCGTCGGAAAGAAGGGTGCGGTCGTTTTCGAAGGAGGTGTGGCGGATCTGGTGGAATTTGTCGATGAGCTTCTCCACGGTAAGCGCCCGTTTCTCCTCCCCCTCGGCCTCGAAGATGATCTCCCCTTTGTCCATCATCAGGAGCCGGTTACCGTACTCGATGGCATGGCTCATGTTGTGGGTGATCATCATGGCGGTGAGATTGTATTCCCGAATGAACTTGTCGGTGAGCTCCAGGACGATCTGGGCGTTCTTGGGGTCCAGGGCCGCCGTGTGCTCGTCGAGAAGGATCAGGTCCGGCCGGGAAAGGACCATCATCAGGAGCGTCAGGGCCTGGCGCTGCCCCCCGGAAAAGAGGGCCAGGTTCTCCTTCATCCGGTCCTCCAGCCCCATCTTCAGCTGGACCAGTTCCGTCCGGAAGTACTCCCGCATCTTGTGGTTCAGGCTCCTCTTGAGCCACTTGAACCCCTTTTTATAGGTGATCATCATGTTGTCTTCCAGGCTCATGGTTGAAGCGGTTCCCAGGAGCGGATTCTGGAAGATCCGGCCGATGTATTTGGCCCGCTTGTACTCGGGGTCGCGGGTGATGTTCCGGTCATTCAGGAAAATGGAGCCGGAAGAGGGGGTGATGGTTCCGGCAATGAGGTTGAAGAGGGTCGACTTGCCGGCGCCGTTGCTGCCGATGACGGTTATGAAGTCCCCCTCCCGGACCTTCAGGTTGAT
Organism: Geobacter sp. 60473; assembly: GCF_036323535.1. Lineage (GTDB taxonomy): Bacteria > Desulfobacterota > Desulfuromonadia > Geobacterales > Geobacteraceae > Geobacter > Geobacter sulfurreducens. The sequence continues at coordinate 3,447,143 of NZ_AP028967.1, read as the reverse complement.
GTTCGAGATGGCCTGATTCTCGTTCACCGTTCCCGGGTTGAAGATCATGGACACATTTTTGAGCTCAATCATTTTTCACCACGGCTTTAACGGCGAATTTCTTCAGCTTCTTGCTCTGGGTAAGGACCAGCAGCGCGATGATCAGGATCCCCTTGATGAGGTTCAGGTCGTTGGGGGTCATGTTGATGACGTAGCCGTAGTAGCGCCCCACGTACATGACCGCGTAAAAACAGATGGAGCCCAGAACGGCGCAGAGAGTGAGCACGCCGATCCGGTTGCTCTTCATGATCAGGAACTCGCCGATCATGACCGACGCCAGGCCCGAAATGATGATCCCCTGGCCGAGCCCCACATCGGCGAAGCCCAGGTACTGGGCCGCAAAGGCACCGGAAAGGGCCACCAGCCCGTTGGAAAGGCCCAGGCCGATGGACTTCAGGGTCTGGGGATTCACCCCCTGGGAAATGACCATCTGCTCGTTGTTCCCCATGGCCCCGATGGTGAGCCCCAGGTCGGTACGAAAAAAAAGGTCGAGCAGGAGCTTGATCACGAGGGTCACCACCGCGAAAAAGACCAGGAGGATATACTCGTCCGGGATGATCCCCGTAAGCCGTTCGGTCACCAGGGAGAGGATCGTTTCCTGGTTCAGGAGCGGGACGTTCGCCCGGTTCCCCAGCACCCGGATGTTGACGGAGTAGAGCATGGTCATGGTCAGGATGCCGGCCAGGAGGTTCGGCACCTTCAAGTGGTTATGGATGAGGGAGGTGACCACGCCGGCGATCACCCCCCCCACGAAGGCGATGAGAAGCGCCAGCCAGAGGTTTACCCCCATCATGATGCACTGGGCCATGAGGGCCGCTCCCAGGGGAAACGACCCGTCCACCGTCAGGTCGGGAAAATCGAGTATCCGGAAGGAGATGAATACCCCCAGGACCATGATCCCGTAAATGAGTCCTTCAACAAAAATACCTTCGATCATGGAAACCTTCTTGCTGTTACTTCTTGGTCAGCTTGCCGTTCTCGACAACCTTGTTGGCGCTCTTCACGATGGCGGCCGGCACGGTGAGGCCCAGCTTCTTCGCCACGTCCAGGTTCACCAGCAGGTCCACGTCGGAAGCCTTGGTCATGAAACGGGTCGGAAGCTGCTCCGGCTTCTTGCCCTTCAGAATCTCGGCCACCATCTTGCCCGTGGCGCGCCCCATCTTGTAATAGTCGAAGCCCCAGGCCGCCAGGACGGGATGGCTCTCGGCAGAGCTCGGGTCCGCCGACATGACCGGCACCTTGTTCTTCATGGCAACGTCGGTCAGGGCGCTCATGGCCGACACCACCGTGTTGTCGGTGCTCACGTAGAGAGCGTCGACCCTGCGAATGATGGACTGGGTGGCCTGCTTAACCTCGGCGGACTTGGACACGGTGGTTTCCACGTACTGAATGCCCAGGTCCTGGCACGCCTTCTTCACCACGCCGGCAAGCACCACGGCATTCTCTTCGGAGCTGGTGTAGATGTGGCCGAGCCGCTTCACCTTCTTGATCTTGAGCAGGAGCTCGATCTGCTGCTTGACGGGGGTCATGTCGGAAACGCCGGTGACGTACTTCTCACCCTTGGCTAAGGATTTCACCAGACCGGCCTTGACCGGGTCGGTCACTGCGGAAAAAACCACCGGCGTCGTTTTCAGGGTATTGACCAGGGATTGGGCGGTGGGAGTGGCGATACCCACGGCCAGGGTCACTTTCTCGGACTGGAATTTATTGGCGATGGAGGCGGCGGTGTTGGCGTCGCCGTTGGCATTCTGCAGATCGTACTGGGCATTGATCTTCAGAGCGGCCAGCTCGTCCTGAAGCCCCTTTTCAACGGCATCCAGGGCCGGATGCGAAACGATTTTCGACACTCCGATAAGGACCTTGCCGCCGGGAGGGGCCGCCATGGCCGTCGAAAGCAGTGCAAGGGTAAGGGACATGAACACAGCCAAGAAACCGAATTTTCTCACCGAACACCTCCTGAGCTCTGGTTGATTTCCATCGGCCGATCAAGGGCTAAGACAGAATCTGCACACAATAGCACCGCTGGCTGGCCGGCGTCAACGTGATACTCTGCTGTAACCCCGGCAGAGTCATGGAATTTTGTAGATGGTAAGACACGCAAGCGTCATGATCTGCAACATCGACACATATGCGGTCAAAAGGTCTAACCAGCATTCGAGCAGCAGGCCCGACACCGCTCCAAAAACGAAACAAGGCGGCACAGTGGCCGCCTTGCTCGTACGCCTTGCATTTTTCCGCGTCGTGGTCAGGCAGACCAGAGTCATGGCCGTGACCCGGCTCCGTCCCCCCTGCTTGGCCGCGGAACACCCCCCCGGCGGCCGCAACCTCGTCGAGCCACGACAGATGCCGTCCTTTTTCGCGCCGACGCCCCAGATGAAGGCAACCGACCCGCAAGGGCTCAGGGAATGGGAGATGTACAGATCACATGTCCCGGCCTCGAACCTTCCCGCCGGGGAGTTTACCGCCCCCCAGCCATTGGGCGAGATTTCTCGCAAGACGCGAGTTCGCCTCATCCAGGTACCGGTTCTGGAAAATGGCATCATCACCGAAGACCAGAATGCGCCCGGCCCCGACATTCCCCTCCGCCACAACCGTGAAGCGATCCATGGCGTCGCGCTCGGTAAGCTGTTGGTCGCCATTCAGATCCACCCAGGTTTCGGCGCTCGTCCGGGCGAGCGGAGCCTGGCCGTTGAGGGCCCAGCCGCCGTAGAGGCTGAAGTGATCAATACCGGCAAAGAGGGGGTGTGCCGTCAGATCGCGCACCTGGAAGCTGATATCGTCAGTTCCCACCAGGTTGTGCTGCTCATGGAGGACGCCATTGGAAAAGGCAATTCCCACCCTCTGCATGAGAGCGCCCACCGGAGGGCCGATGTGCAGCATCAGCGCGACCCTTCCCCCGCGCTCGATGAAGCGGATCACCGCATCCACCTCGGCCGGGGCCAGAGGGGCAAAGGGGCCGGAAATCACGAGGCCTGTCGCCTGCCGGAGCGACTCGTCGGTCAGCCGTTCCCGGCTGGCTGCAACCCGGAGCCCCTCCTCGCCCAAAATGGCGCCGAAGCGGGACAACTGCAGCTCCCCTTCCTGCTCAATGACGAAACGCTGGCCGTGGCCCTGATCCACCATCACCAGCGGCGCGGCCCCCCAGGCCGGTATCCCGGCACACAACAACGCACCAAGCACAAGCAACAACGCAACGATTCTTTTTCCGGGCAGGCGAGACATGAATGACCCCCTCCATTAAACAGGATATTTAAGGTCCTTTTTATATCATTTGCCTCGTGCGGGGGGCAAGCGCTTTTTCGTAAACCATGGGGAGGAATCAGCCCGTTCGCATCGGACACAAAAAAAGGCCCCGGATATCTCCGGGGCCTTTCTCACTGCAGTGCGGTCAATCTATATCCGCGTCACGTTAGCGGCCTGAAGCCCCTTGGGGCCCTTGGTCACTTCGAAGGTTACCCTATCGCCTTCAGCAAGGGACTTGAAGCCGTTGCCGTTGATGGCGGAGAAATGCACGAATACGTCCTCGCCATTCTCCTGCTCAAGAAAACCAAAGCCCTTGCTGTCATTGAACCACTTCACTGTTCCGTTTACCATGTACTTGCTTTCTCCATACTTACTTTTTTGATGTGTTCCGCATCGCGCGGACTTACAAACAATAGCAGGTTCAGTTTCAGGAAAACAAGAAAAAAACCCGGAACATCACAATTTTTTTTCGGTCGCGCCGGAACCGGCGGAACAACGTGTGCGCTGAGGCATCAGTGAAGCGTCTTTAGCCGTTGTGCCGCCCCCCTACTTCATCAGCAGCAGGCTCAGCGCCATGACCGCCATACCCCCCACGAGCCCCAGCAGGCTGTCGTGTCCCTTGCCGTAAGCCCGACTGGCCGGCAGCAGTTCATCCAGGCTGATGTAGACCATGATGCCCGCGACCCCGCCGAAGAGCGCTCCCGTCACTTGGTCGGGAATGGCGCCGGACGCCCCTCCCGAAAACAGCAGGAGAGCCAGGTAGCCGATGGCGGCACCGACGGGCTCGGCCATGCCGCTCAGCAAAGAAAGGGCAAATGCCTTTCGGCGATTGCCGGTCGCGTAGAAAATCGGCACGGAGACGCTGACCCCCTCGGGGATGTTGTGGAGCGCAATGGCCACGGCAATGGCGGCCCCGACACGCGGACTCTCCAGGGCAGCCAGGAACGTGGCCATCCCTTCGGGGAAGTTGTGGATCGTAATGGCAAGGGCGGTGAACAGGCCCATCCGCAGCAGGTGTCGCTGCGGCGGCCGGTGATCGTGGGTGCCGGTCGGTGCGCAGCGGGGATCGGCGGCAAGGGAGCCGAAGTCGGGCAAGGGGGCGGAGCGGTCGTGGAGGGGGGCTATCTCATGGTCGGCGTGGATCTCGTGGGGGTTTTTCGCTGCGGGAATCACGGCATCGATGAGGCCGATGCAGAGCATACCCCCGAAGAACGAAGCAGCGTTCAGCCAGTGCCCCAAGGGCTCGCCGCAGGATCGCACCAGGGAGTCGAGCCCCTTGGGCAGGATTTCCACGAAGGAGACATACACCATGACGCCGGCCGAAAAACCGGTAGCCACCGAAAGAAACCGGAAGTTCGTCCGCCTGGCGAAAAAGGCAATGGCACTGCCGATGCCGGTGGCCATACCGGCAAACAGGGTCAGGCCCAATGCAACCAGAACGGGGTTCATGGAGCGGCCGGGCCGGAGCGGCCAAGCATGCGCGCCCCCTCTTCCGTCAGGCGGCAGCAGACCGTGCGTCGCACCAGTTCGTTGCCGCGGCGCAGGGTCGACTCGGTAACGTCTTCTCCGCCGACCTCGAGGTAATTCAGCCAGAACAGGGTCAGCAGCCAAATCTCTTCCGCGAAGAGCCCCAGTTCGTCCTCCTCCATGGGCCTGAGCACTCCCTGGGCGATGCTGCTTTCGATAGAGTGGCGGACGAGCCGGAGCATGGCTTGATGGACCCTGAGATGCTTTTCGCGCAAAAGCGGGTCGCCGAGGATGAGAGAGGTCAGTTCCCGCTTGAAGAAGCGGTAGCGCCAGTTGAAGCGCTGGATCATCAGGAAGGTCTCTTCCATGGCCGCCAGGGAGCCGGCCGGATGCTCGGCGATAATCTGCTCGTAATCCTCGAAGCCCACCGCGTCCATCTGATCGAAGATCGCCCGGATGATCTCCTCCTTGTTGCGGAAATGGTAATAGAGATTGCCGGGGCTGATCTCCATGGCCGCTGCGATGTGATTGGTGGTGACCGCCTTGGTCCCCTTCTCGTTGAACAGGGTGATGGCAGTCTCGATGATCCGTTCCCTGGTAGTCATGGAAGGAGCATACGTCGGTTCCGCTCAGTAATCAAGATGGGCGGCACGCAGCCGGGCGAGAAATGTTCCGAACAGGCGCATGCGCAGCAACAGGCCGTGGAGCCCGAACTTCAGGAGCGTCGGCAGCGAGCGGTGAATCGGCACGGCCTTCCCGTAGAGGCCCGCCATTTCCTCGTAAAACTCGGGAAGTGGCAGCCGGGTCGGCAGCAGGGCGTGGAGCATGTCATACAACTCCGGTTTGGTGGAGAGGAGTTCGGCCTCCCGCGCGGCATGGAGCTCGGTTCCCGGCAGTGGCGTCATAACCGTGAAGGTGGCGTAGGTGAGCCGGAGCTTCCTGACATAAGCGACCAGGGCGCGGAAGTCGTCGTGGGAGTAGTCCGGGTCAACCATGAACGAGGCGTACATCATCACCCCGAGATCCCTGAGAATCGTTGCCGCCCTCGCCTGCTGATCGGTGGTGACCCCTTTCTTCATGGCCGCCAGCCGCGCGTCCGAGAAATCCTCCATGCCCACGAACACCTGCTTCAGTCCGATGTCGGCCCAGGCGCGGAAGAGTTCCGGATGCCGCACAATGGTATCGACGCGGGCATAGAGAAAGTAGTTCTTCCTGATGCCTGCGGCCATGATCTTGTCGGCCAGGAGCGCCATCCGCTTCGTATCGCACATGGACTCGTCGTCGCAGAAAAAGACATTCGGCTCGGCGATCCCCTTCAGCTCCTCCACTACGCGGTCCGGGTCCCGCCGCAGGTAGGCGCCGCCGGTGATGGACCAGAGGGCGCAAAAGGTGCAGCGGGCCGTACATCCGAGAGAAGTCCTGATTGAGGCAAGGGGGGTGAACCACTCACTGAAATAGCCGGCGCGGTAGCGGGCCGTCAGATCCCGTGCCGGAAGGGGAAGTTCGTCAAGGGGGGTGTAGGGACGGGGCGGCGTGAACAGCATCCCTGCCGGTGACGGGACGCCGAGCCCGGCAATGTCCTTCAGGGGAGCGCCCCTCTCCCGGGCGGCGAGGAGTTCGCGCAGGGCGGCCACCCCCTCGCCGATCACTACGGCATCAAAGGCGCTTTCGTTGAAGTCCGCCGGCCGCACCGTGGCATGGTGCCCGCCCACCACGAGAAAGGAGTCCGGCAGCAGTTCGCGGACCTCCTTCGCAATCCGGTGCGCAATGGTGACCTGGCTCGTGAAGGCCGTCACTCCCACCACATCGGGGCGGAACTCGCCGAGTACCCGGGAGATGTCCGGCTCCAGCCGCGCGTCGAGGAGGTACACCTCGTGGCCGTCGAGCTTGGCCCCGGCACCAAGGTATTCCAGGGCAAGAGGCTCGAACAGGTAGACCTGATCCATCAGGGGATAGTGACTGGGGGGCTGGATGAGGAGAATCTTCATGGCCTGCACCTCCTAGAGTATTTACTCTATTTAGTGCAATTGCTCTATTATTGGCAAGCTTTTTTTACCGGAGCGACAGGCCCTCCTGGGGCGCCATCAGACGACAGACGTGGCGGTAATCCTCCGGCGTGTCCATGTCGATCAGGATTCCCGGATCAGCCACCGCCACGCAGCATACCCGGGCCGGATCGCACACCACCAGGTCCCGGAGGGTCAGTCCGTCCTCCAGTTCGGCCAGCACAGGCAGGGGGAAGAGAAGCGGATGCCCCCGTCGGCCACCGTGGGTGGGAATGATGATCCGGCCGGGCTCCGTTGCGTGGCGATCCCGAAGGCGGGCAACGGTCCCCGCCGCCACCAGGGGCTGGTCGCAGAGGGAGACGATAACTCCGCCCACGGCACTCCCGAAGGCGTCACGTCCCGCCCGGACCGACGATGCCATGTCCCCTTCGCGGTCCGGGTTGACCACTACTCGCACGCCATGGCCGGCTGCGGCCCGGGCCACCTGCTCCCCATCAGCCGGGACGACCACCGCAATCTCTCCGACACCGCCCCTTCTCAGGGTGTCGAGGCAGCGCCCCAGCACCGTGGTGTTCCCCAGGGGCAGGAGCTGCTTGCACCGCCCCATGCGGCTGGAGCGGCCGGCAGCAAGCAGCAGTGCCGCTACGGAGCCCCTCATGCCTGCCTCCTGAGCTTCACCAGCTGTCCCACGATACTGACCGCGATCTCCTCCGGGGTCTGGGCACCGATGTCGAGGCCCACCGGCGTCACCACCCGGGCCTGGCGTCCCGCTTCGTACCCCTCCTCCGTCAGGGCTTTCATGAGTGCCTCCCGTTTGCGGCGACTGCCGAGCAGTCCGATGAATCCGACTTCCGTGGCAAGACACCCCCGCACGGCATCGAAGTCATGAACATGTCCCGGCGTGGCAATGACCGCGAAACTCTCCCGATCAAGCGTCAGCCGCGCGAACGCTGCGTCGACCGGGGCGCAGACGATCTCATCGGCCCCCGGTAGGAGCGCCGGCACGGCGTATTCGGGGCGCTCGTCAATCACGACTACCCGAAAGCCGCAGCCGTGGGCAAGGGCCGTAACAGCCCGCCCCACGTGACCGGCACCGAACATGACCAGCAGCGGCCGACGCCCTTGTGGCTCTATAAAGACCGACATGCTGCCGCCGCAGGCGTAGCCGTGCTCTTCGGTCAGAACGAACTCCAGGGTGCGGGGTGCCCCCTCCGCCAGGGACGCTCGGGCCGCCGCCAGGGTGTCCTGCTCGACATGCCCGCCGCCGACGGTGCCCAGGGCGCTGCCGTCACCCCGAATGAGCATCTTGGCGCCTGCCTTGCGGGGTGACGAGCCCGAGCTCGCCACCACCGTTGCCAGCGCAAAAGGCTCGCCCAGCCGGGCGAGCCGCGCCATTTCCTCGTACAGTTCCAGATCGGTCACTGATATGTCCTTTTCGATTCGATGAGTTCAGCCCCTCAGGCGGCCCGGCCGCCGGCCCGCTTGACGGTTTCCGGTGTCAGCGGCAGCGATCTTACCCGGATGCCGCTGGCCGCGAACAGGGCATTGGTCACCGCCGGCGCGATCGGCGGCACCCCCGGTTCCCCGATACCGCCCGGGTCCTCCCCGCTCAGGACAATGTGCACCTCCACCTTCGGCATCTCCGCCATGCGAACCAGGGGATAGTCGTCGAAGTTCCCCTGCTCGACCCTGCCGTTCCTGAGGGTTATGGCCCCGTGCAGGGCAGCGGAAAGGCCGAAGGTGATCCCCGACTCCATCTGGGCCTCGATGGTGTCAGGATTGACGATGCGACCGCAATCCACTGCGCAGACTACCCGGTGGACCCTGATCCGTCCGTCGCCGGCCAGTGAGACTTCGGCCACCTGGGCAATGAAGCTGCCGAAGGACTCGTGCACGGCAATGCCCCGCCCACGGCCTTTGGGCAGTGGCTTTCCCCAGCCGGCCTTCCGGGCGGCGGTTTCCAGGACCTTCAGGTGACGCGGATGCTTCGCCAGCAGGGCACGGCGGTACTGGTAAGGATCCTTGCCGGCCGCGTGGGCAAGTTCGTCCAGGAAGCTCTCTACCACAAAGGCGGTGTGAGAATGTCCCACCGACCGCCACCAGAGCACCGGCACGGGGTTCCTGGGGCTATGCAGTTCCACCTGGAGATTGGGGATGGCGTAGGGGGTGTCGGCGGCCCCCTCCACGGACGTATCGTCGATACCGTTCTTGATCGTCGCCTCGAAGGGGGTCCCGATCATGATCGACTGCCCTACGATGCAGTGATGCCAGGCCAGCGGATACCCCCTCCCGTCCAGACAGGCTGCCACGCGGTCGCGCCACAGGGGGCGGTAGAAGCCGGCCCGCATGTCGTCCTCCCGGGTGCGGATCACCATGACCGGTTTGCCGACGGTCTTGGCCACCTGTACCGCCTCGATCACGAAATCCGATGCCGGACAGGCCCGGCGGCCGAAACCGCCCCCCAGAAAAGTGGTCTCCAGAGTGACCTGCTCGGGCTTCAGGCCGGCCACCCGGGCCGCCGCATTGCGGTCGCCGGTCTGAAACTGGCTGCCGGTACGGATGAGGCAGCTGTCGCTCTGTAAATCCACGAAACAGTTCAGGGGCTCCATGGTGGCATGGGCCAGGTAGGGAACCTCGTACTCAGCCTCGAACCGCCGGGCGGCTTTCGCCAGCTCGGCCGGGGCGTCGCCGTCCTTCCGGGCCACAGCGCCCGGGGTGGCTGCCAGGCGGGCATACTCCTCTCTCATGGCGTCCGTCGAGACCCGCGCCCCGTCCCCTTCGTCCCAGGAAATCGCCAGGGCCTCCCGTCCCTTCAGTGCCGGCCAGAAGCCGTCGGCCACCACCGCGACCCCCGCATCCACCGCCACCACGTCCAGAACGCCCGGCACCGCCTTAGCCTTGGCAGCATCGAAGCCTTTCACCGTGCCGCCAAAGACCGGCGGCCGGGCTATGAGGGCGGTCAGCATGCCGGGAGCCCGGACATCGATGCCGAATACGGCCGTACCGTTGATCTTGGCCGGACTGTCCAGACGTTTGAGTGGCTTCCCGAGAAGGGTCTTGGCGCCCGGTTTCAGTTTCGGCTCCTTGGGTACGGGCAGGGAGGCTGCCTTGGGGGCCAGGGTGCCGAAGCTGAGCTTCCGGCCCCCGGGACCGAGCACGAACCCCTTCTCGGCCCGGCAGGCAGCCGGTTCCACCCGCCACTCCCGCGCCGCCGCCGCGATCAGCATCTCGCGCGCCGCCGCGCCGGCAAGAGAAAGCCGGGACCACTCGGAGCGGACGCTGGTGCTGCCGCCGGTGACCATGATCGGCCCGAACTGGGTGTGGTTGTATTCCGGCGCCACCGGCGAGGGCCTGAAGGTCACCCGCTTCCAGTCGCAGCAAAGTTCCTCGGCCACCAGCATGGGGAGCGAAGTGTAGACACCCTGCCCCATTTCAGACTTGTTGACAATGACGGTTACGCGTTCGTCAGTGCCGATATGCAGAAAGGCGTTGGGCGTGAATGCCTCCGCCGTTGCAGCAGCGGCATCTCGTCGCCCCAGGGGGAGATGGCAGGCCAGCAGCAGCCCGCCGGCAGCCAGGGCACTGGTCTTCATGAACTGTCGGCGACTCACTCCATTGCCACTACTCATGACCGGCTCCCTCTCTTCCGGGCCGTCCCACCGCCGGCGGCACGGATCGCGCGGCGGATGCGGCCGTAGGTTCCGCAGCGGCAGAGATTGCCGCTCATGGCGCTGTCGATGTCGGCGTCGGTGGGGCTGGGCTTGCTGGCCAACAGGGCCACGGCGGACATGATCTGGCCCGGCTGGCAATAGCCGCACTGGGACACCTCCTGGGCCAGCCAGGACTTCTTGACCGGATGGTTCTCCGGGATGCCTTCGATGGTGACTACCTTTTTCCCCTGCACGTCACCGACCGGGGTGATGCAGGAGCGCTCGGGGCGACCGTCGATATGGACCGTACAGGCCCCGCAGAGCCCCTCCCCACACCCGTACTTGGTTCCCACGAGCCCCAGCTTCTCGCGCAGCACCCACAAAAGGGGCGTTTCCGGGCTCACGTCCACCCGCTGTTCTTTTCCGTTCACCAGGAAAACAATCATCTTGCGCCTCCCTTTTCCCACGTGCCGATGCGCCACGGTCTCCGCAACGGTCCGGAGAAAAGTATAGCGCCATGAGAAGACGCCGCAACAGATGAAGGGAGTAGAGGCAGGCGCCGCCGCAGTCCGGACCCGCCCCTGGCCGCGGACAAAAAAAATGCCCCGGATATCTCCGGAGCTTCCCGTAACCGCGCCTCACAGCTTTCACGAAATCTTCATGTTCATCGACAGGATATACTGCGCTTCTCCCCCTAACTCAGGTTGTCGTAGTCGCCGCTCGTGTAGGGGAAGGTATCGTGCTTCACTTCATGGCTCAACTCAGCTATGGTTCCGCACAGATCGCACCGGTATTTGTCGCCGACGGCCGTGTAGGAATCATGTCCGCATGCTCCGCTCCACGTCTTGATGTCGCATCTCTCCGTGGACGGACTGCCGGTTGTCGTTTTGCTTGTGCCCAACATGACCATGCACCCCCTTTCCATATAGTTATTGTATCACGGCTGGGGGCAAGGGGCGCCGCCAATCCACGCCTTCGGCCAGTCGCCGTAGCCGCTGCCGAGCGCTGAGAAGGGGAGGTCCAGATCGAGCTGGGGCACCTGCCGGGAGATCCAGGCCGTGAACGTATTGCTGTTGGGCCCCGGGAAGGCCTGGTAGGTATCGGCCCACGGATAGGAGCGGGCCGCCTGGTCCACCGCGTCGATCAGTTCATCAACCCCTGCGCCCCGATGCTCTTTGAGCAGCCGGGGTTTTTCACCGAACCAGAAGCGGTCGGGCAGGTCCTTTTCGATGCGCACCACCGGCTGCCCCCGATGCAATCGCCACCCCACCACCTCGTACACGGTGTACCCAGGCTCACCGGTACCCTTAGCGGCGATCCATGTGTGGATCGCAAACCATCCTCGCCAGCCCCACGCCCGGGCGCCGTACACCTGGAGCACCGCTTCCTTCGTCACCGCCGGGTCCGGCGCGATGCCCGCAGGCTCACGACTGGCGGTGCGCCAATCCTTTCCGGAGATGCAGCCGGCCAGGGCTAGCATCACCATGCTGAGCAGCAGGATTCTTTTCAAGTGAGTCCTCCGAAAGAGAGTGAGGGAGATGCTGGAATTCCGAGGGCACGCAGACGGCAATTGACATCTCCGGAGTTGTGCCTGCCTGGCCCGAAACGCCGGGAATATTCATCAGTGGCTTGCGCACCGCGAAAATACGGTGCATAGTCTCTGGCATCACTGCAACCTCAGGGGAGGATCACATGAGCAGAACGGTATTCATCACCGGGGCGTCGGCAGGTTTCGGCGCGGCATGCGCCCGGCTCTTCGCCGACAGGGGAGACCGGCTGGTTCTGGCGGCCCGCCGGGAGGAACCGCTCCTGGCGCTCAGGGACGAATTGGCGCCGCGGACGGAGGTGCACGCCGTCACCCTTGACGTGCGGCGGCGCAAGGCGGTGCAGGATGCGATTGAGGGGCTGCCCGACGCTTTCAGCCAAATCGACATCCTCGTCAATAACGCGGGGCTCGCGCTGGGACTGGAGCCGGCCCACGAGACGAACCCGGACGACTGGGACGCCATGGTCGACACCAACATCAAGGGGCTGATCTACTGCACCCGCTTTCTCCTTCCGGGCATGGTGGCCCGCAACCGGGGACATATCGTCAACATCGGGTCGGTGGCCGGTTCCTGGCCCTATCCCGGCGGCAACGTCTACGGGGGCACCAAGGCGTTCGTGGAGCAGTTTTCCCGTAACCTCCGGGCCGATCTGCTGGGGAAGCAGGTGCGGGTCACCTGCCTGGCGCCGGGGATGGCCGAAACCGAGTTCTCCATGGTCCGCTTCAAGGGCGATGCGGAACGGGCGGCCCAGGTCTACGCCGGGACCCAGGCCCTCACGGCCGAGGACATCGCGGGCATCGTCGCCTGGGTGACGGAACTCCCGCCCCATGTGAACGTCAACGCCCTGGAGGTCATGTCGATCTATCAGTCGTGGGGGCCGCTGGCGGTCCATCGGGATGGGGCGAACTGACCCCCCGCCCGCCCGTATCGCCGCACTGCATTATCACCGCATCCCGCGCCGGGATGCGTACGCTACGGAGGAAACTAATCGTGTCAGAAACATCACCTCAACAGGGTGCCGAAAGCATCTGCCCGCCTGTCGACCTGAGCGGTGATGCCGGCTGGGTCCCCTTTGATGCACCGTCGCTGGTCGGCGAATCGCTCCGCTTTGTTTCCGGAGAGCCCGACGGCAACCGCTTCCGGGTTCGCTACTATCGCGACAGCGAACAGCATCTCCATGCCCGCATCTGGTTCGGCCCCGAGACCGAAGGCCCGCCGGGCCACGCCCACGGCGGGGCGGTCTCCGCCGTGATGGACGAAGCACTGGGCCTTGCCGCATGGGCCGCCGGCTACCCCATTGTAGTGGGGAACCTCAACATCAGCTTCCGCACCATGCTCCCCCTCCAGAAGGTAGTCACCGTGGAAAGCCGCGTCGTCTCCGCCCAGGGCCGGAAGGTCATGGTTCACGGCCGGCTCTTCTGCGGCGATGCGGTCTATGCGGAAGGGGAGTGCCTCTGCATCACCCTGCCGGGGCGCTGACCGGGCAGTCCCCATCTCCGGCGGAACCCGGACGGTCAGCCGCCCTCCCCCGGGTTCCGCCCCCCCGAATGCCCGCCGGCCGGAAAGCTCCGTCAGTCCTTCAGCTCGAAGGAAACCTTCAACACCACCTGGTATTCAGCCACCTTGCCATCGGCACCGATGTGACCGCGGACTTCCTGCACCTCGAACCAAGAGAGCTTGTCAAGGGAGTTCCGGGCCCTGACCAGGGCCGTCTCGATGGCCCCCTCGATGCTCACGCCAGACACGCCGATGATCTCCACCTTCTTGTAGATTCTGTCCTTGCCGTACATGACTGCCTCCTTTCATCCCCGAGGGGCGGCTGCTACGGGACTCTGCCCGTTCGTTCAGGCACAAACCTGTGCGGCCAGGTCGTCGGCCAGCCGGCACAGGGTGGCGGATTCCTCCAGGCTGTCGATAAAGCGCCAGGGGATGCGCGAAAGGCCGACCTGGGCGCCGACCAGGGCACCGGCAAGCATGGCCCGGGCCTGGTTCTGGCCGCCGCCGTTGACGGCATGGAGGACCGCGGCCTCGAAATCGTCGCGGAAACGGGCCGCCAGATAGTAGACCGCCGGCAGAATGTGGTAGATGGCGCAGGGCATGCCGTAGACGACAGAGACCTTCCATGCTGGCTCGATCCGGACCTGGGGGTCCGCCGCGGCTGCCGCCATGTAGGACGGGGTCAGCAGGGCGTCGGGAGAAGCGAACTTGCCCGCCCGGGGGGGATCCGGCTCACCGGGGCGGGGCGGCTGCAGGTTGCCGGTGGTGACTGCGTGAAACGGCAGTTCCCCGCGCGCAACCAGCGCCATGAGCCTGGCCGACAGGTCTGCGTCGAGGGGATGCCCCCGCACCAGCATCCCCAGCACCGCACCGTAGGCGGTGGTCATTGACACGACGGTGTCGTCGATCTGGGTAAGGACGCAGTTGCCCGCCACGGCGGCGGCAAGGCGCGCGGGCTCGCATGCGTAGCGCACCGCAAGGGCGAGGGTCCGCTCCGCCGCCTCGGTGGTGTCGGCATGGCCGCCGGTCCTGCCCCACGGAAGTTTCAGCTCCACCCGCTGCCGCCACAACTCGCGGATGGACTGGCTGGTATAGCCGCCCGGACCGCACACGGGGGTCCCGTCCAGCAGCGGCAGCAACTCCTCATCCAGGCGGCGGCAGAAATCCGCCTCGTCATAGCCGCCGCACGCCACCAGGGAACGAAGCAGCAGTTTCAGGATGTACCCCGCCTGGGAAAGCTGGCCAGCTTTCAGTCCTGCATGGTAGCGGTCCGGCCGGGGGTCGGTATAGTCGGAGATCCACGGGCCGAAGTCCCGGCGCATCTCATCGAGATCGTAATACCAGTGGGGCCCCAGGCCCAGGGCCTCGCCCACGAAGGCGCCCATGACGGCGCCCGCGGCCCGGTCCCGGATGGTGGTTGCTTCAGACATGCTGACCCTCCCTCTCCGGTGGAGACGCGGGACCGACCTCGGCCCGCGGACAAAGACACCGGTCGTTATGGAAGGATAACAAGGACGGGGCATCAGTCAACGAAGCCTTGCGCATCGTCCCGCCGTGGTACACTTGAGGGACACGAACAAGCTGTCGCGGGAGGTTTCCATGCACCCGATCAAAACCCTTCGATTCCTGCTTGCCCACCTGTTCCTGCTGGCTGCTGCCACGGGCTGCAACGCCGCCCGGACGCTGCCGGCCGCCATCACGCTCCCCCCCGGATTCAGCATCGCCGTTTATGCCGACAACGTGCCGGGGGCCCGCTCCATGGCCCTCGGCGCCAAGGGGACCCTGTTCGTGGGGAGCCGTGGGGAGGGCAAGGTCTACGCCCTGGCGGACCGCAACAGCGACCAGGTGGCCGACGAGGTAATCACCATCGCCAAGGGGCTGCAGATGCCCAACGGTGTGGCCTTCCGAAACGGCTCCCTCTACGTTGCAGAGGTGAGCCGGGTGCTGCGGTACGACGCCATCGAAGAGCGCCTGAAAAATCCCCCGCCGCCGGTCGTCGTCAACGACTCCTTCCCGGACAGGACCCACCACGGCTGGAAATTCATCCGTTTCGGCCCCGACGGCAGGCTCTACGTGCCGGTGGGGGCCCCGTGCAACGTCTGCGAGGAAAAGGACCCCCGTTTCGCCACCATCATGCGAATGAATCCGGACGGCACCGGCCTGGAGATCTTCGCCAACGGAGTCCGCAACACGGTGGGCTTTGACTGGCACCCCCGCACCGGCGAACTCTGGTTCACGGACAACGGCCGCGACTGGCTGGGGAACGACCTGCCGCCGGACGAGCTCAACCGGGCGCCCCGGTCCGGTCTCCACTTCGGTTTTCCCTATCGGCACGGCCGCGACATCCCCGACCCCGAATTCGGCGCAAAGCGCAAGCCCGACCAACTCGTGGCGCCGGAGATGGAGCTTGGCCCCCACGTGGCAGCCCTGGGCATGCGCTTCTACAACGGCACCATGTTCCCCGAACGCTATCGCAACCAGATCTTCATCGCCGAACACGGCTCCTGGAACCGGAGCGAACGGATCGGCTACCGCGTCGTCCTGGTGCGCCTCGAAGGGAACCGCGCCGTCTCCTACGAGCCCTTTGCCGAGGGATGGCTTGACAACGACAAGGTCTGGGGCCGGCCCGTTGATGTGCAGGTAATGCCCGACGGCAGCCTGCTCGTTTCCGACGACAAGGCCGGGGCCATCTACCGCATCAGCTACCGGCAACAGCCGCTGGCCCATGGCGCGCAGTGAGTGCATCTCCTGCATACTTAGCCCCCCTGCGAAGGGATCACCCGCTTGGGGCCGTTGCAGCCGATCTTTGCCACGTTGCACGAGCCGCAGGATCAAACCGCCACAAATGCCGGCACACGCTTGTATTCCGTTCCTAAAGAAAGAGGGGACACCATGGCACCCGACACACAATGACAAAGGCGGTCCTTGATGGGCCGCCTGTCTTAACACAAGATGTCGCCGAGGCACTCTCCGCGATACTTACTTTTTTTTGGTCATCCGGGGGGGGCGAGAAGGCTTTGCCACAACAGCAGCTTCAGGTGGAGGAACATATGAGTCCGGGGCAGCGGGTTCGAGCGTACAGAAGTACGATGCCGCTATCTTGCGGCTTTTTCCGTCACTGAACTGGATCATTGCCAAGGTAGCCGTCACTTCCAGAACCTTGCCGGAGCCCCATCCCAGCCCACCAGTGTGACTAACAATATTACCGACTTTAATAGTCATTTGAGTAACCCCGCTTTCTTTTATTGAGGTGAATGATTTGTCAAAACCTCCGGAACCTGATAATGCGTAGAAAACAAATCCTAGAATCCAACAATACTCCTATTTAGTTTAAAACCATACAATAATATTTCTATCGATCAATTAATGTTATATACAATCTATTTATTATCCATAAAATACTTACAACACTCTCAATATACTAGGAATTTTCAATAGCCACATCAAGCTAATGAAAGAAAAATCCCTTCATGATGTATTGGCAATCTACTCAAAATAGCCCTATTTGCTCCCTCTAAATAATATAAATAGGTTGACTTACCTGGAACAAAACTGTTAGGTTCGATACAAGTTCGGCATGACGCCTGACAAAAACAACAGGAAGTATCAGGAGAAAGTACACACATGGTAAACGGTACGGTAAAATGGTTCAACGACAGCAAGGGGTTTGGTTTTCTTGAGCAGGAAAATGGTGAAGACGTGTTTTGTCATTTTTCCGCCATTTCGGGTGACGGATTCAAATCCCTTACTGAAGGCGATAGAGTAACGTTTGAAATCACCAAGGGGCCGAAAGGCCTCCAGGCTGCAAACGTGACCAGAGCGTAACCGCTTGTCCCCAGCAGACAAAAAAGCCCCGGGTACCCCCGGGGCTTTTTTGTCTCTGAAATTTCGGTCCACGACATTAAATCCGCGGCAGCATCGGTTTCCTTGATGGAAATCCCGGCTAACCCTGCACAGGAGTGATGATTCAATGGCTAAACCCAATTTTCAGTTTCAGAAAAGGCAGAAAGAGTTGGAACGGAAGAAAAAAATGGAGGAAAAGCAGCAGCGAAAGCTCGCAAAAAAAGATCGTCTGCCTGGCAGCATCGAGAGCACCTCTCCCGGCGGGGAAACCGAATGACAACGGCAACAGACCGGTTGACCGCCTTTCGTTCACCTTAACACCGCAAGGCTTCAGCGGAGTCTCGGGAGAACGGCATGGTCAGCAGATTGCCACGCATGCCCCGCTTCTCTTCCAGAAAACCCATATCGTCAGACTGCTTTCCTCACCTTGAAGAAACGCCCCTTGATCCTGTGTCCCCTCAGAAAGTTCAAGGCCTGCTCACTGCTCTGCCGCGCAATGGCCACGTAGGTAAAGAAATCGAACACATCAATCTTCCCCACCTCGCTGGCCGGCATACCTCCCTCTCCGGTGAGTGCCCCCAGAATATCACCGGGCCGCAGCTTGTTTTTGCGGCCCCCGTCGATGCAGAGCGTCACCATGGGGGGCAGCGGCGGCTTCGCCGTTAGCGGTGCCAGCGTGGACAGGTCGCCACGGACGATGGTGCTGCCGGGCACATCCGCGATGGTCTCGATCAGACGGCTTTCCCGGGGCGTTACCAAGCTTACGGCCAGCCCCCGCTCCCCGGCGCGACCGGTGCGGCCGATGCGGTGGGTATGGACCTCCGGATTGCGGGTCAACTCGTAGTTAATCACCGCCGAAAGCTCCTTGATGTCCAGCCCCCGGGCGGCAACGTCGGTTGCTACCAGCACCGATGCGCTCCTGTTGGCAAACCGGACCAGCACCCGGTCCCGCTCCCGCTGGTCCAGGTCACCATGGATGGCCAGTGCGGCATACCCTCGGACGGCCAGGGCATTGGCCACCTCCTGGCACTCCAGCTTCGTGTTGCAGAAGATGAGAGCAGACTCGGGACGATAGTGCCCGAGAATCCGCTCGACCGCTTCGATCCGCTGGCCGCTGTCCACCTCGTAGAATACCTGCTCGATGGCCCCCTCCCCATGGACCTCGTCCACGCTGACCTCCACCGGCTCCCTCTGGACCCCGGCGCTCATGGCGGCAATGGAGTCCGGGTAGGTGGCGGAAAAGAGGAGAGTCTGCCTCTTGGGCGGGGCGGCGGCGATCAGGGCACTGATGTCATCCTGGAACCCCATGTCGAGCATCCGGTCCGCCTCGTCCAATACCAGGGTCCGCAGCGCGGAGAGGTCAAGGCTGCCGCGCCGCAAGTGATCCAGCAGGCGGCCGGGTGTGCCTATCACCACATGGGCCCCATGCTCCAGCGAACCCAGCTGGGGCCCGAAGGGAACACCGCCACAGATGGTCAAGATCTTGATGTTGTCGGTGAATCGAGCCAGACGCCGCAGTTCCTTGCCCACCTGATCGGCCAGCTCACGGGTCGGGCAGAGCACCAACGCCTGCACCCGGAAGGATAATGCATCCAGACGCGACAGCAGTCCGATGCCAAAAGCCGCGGTCTTGCCGCTACCGGTCTTGGCCCTGGCGATCACATCCTTGCCGGCCAGGATGAGCGGCAGGCTGTGGGCCTGAATCGGTGTCATCTCGGCATAGCCGAGGGAGGCCAGGTTCCTGAGCATGGGGGCTTTCAGGCGAAGCGACGAAAATGCTTTCGGATTCATGGGGACACTCCCGTTCTGCGCCCACAAAAAAACCACAGGGCCGGCCCTGTGGTTCAGACGCTTGCCAGATATACCACGCTGCGACCAAGGGATCAATCCAATAAGCCAATCAATGTGGTGACCTTCCCCCGGAACGAGATATAGTTGAATCAAGACGGTTCAGCGCAGACAAAAGGGATATCAGATCATGGCAAATCCATTCGTCCATGTGGAACTGGCTACCAATAAGCCAGCAAAGGCCAGAACCCTCGGGGCGCCCCTGCGCTCTGACAGGCGAACCCGAAGCAATTGAAATCCTGACAGGATACTGATTTGGTGTCCGGAAAGAAGCTGCACCATGAACACGATAGCGGAATCAATGACCTCCACCAAGAGAGACCTTGTCATCACCCGCACGCTCCCGAACCACACCGTACCACCCGAGAGCCCGGCACAGCCATGACCTCCCTCCGCCGCAACATCTCCCTGCTCTATGCCTTCTCCTTCCTGCAGATGACCCTGTTCCCCATGGCGGTCATCACGCTCTTCTGGAAGATCGGACAGAGCCTGTCCGAGATCCTGCTCCTGCAGGGCATCTTCGCCGTGGCCATGGTGGTGATTGAATGCCCCTCCGGCTACTTCAGAGACCGGATCAGCTACCGGCGGAGCAAGGCCCCGTGAACCGGAGGGCGAGAAAGCCGGCTGTCCCGCGTCCCGCGCAGGAAACGGCACGCCGTGCCGTCATCACGCTGATCCGCAACCACCCCCTCTCGGCCAGGGATATCTCGGGGCAGGCACACATGACGGAAAAAGATGTCTACAGCCACCTGGAGCATATCCGCCTCAGCATTCACGCCACCGGGGAGTTCCTGGAAATAACCCCAGCCGAGTGCCGCTCCTGCGGCTTCGTGTTCTCCAAACGCGACCGCCTCACCCCGCCCGGCAGATGTCCCGTCTGCCGGGACGAGTTCATCTTCGAGCCGCTGTTCGCAATCCGCCGGCGGGAGGATCGCAGCAGGGAATAGGTCATCTTCCCGCATCCCTCCCGCCGCGACAGTGATACAATGGAACCATGGAAAGGAGATGATCGTCATGTCGCAAGGCGAAAAAATTCATGAGCCGACGATGCAGGCCGAGCCCCAGCAAGAGCACCTCTGGCTGCAGCAACTGGTCGGCGACTGGACCTACGAAGCCGAAGCACTGATTGAACCGGACAAACCCTCCGAAACATGCACGGGGAGCGAAACCGTTCGCCCCGTGGGAGGTCTCTGGATTCTGGCCGAGGGAACGGGCGGGATGCCCGGGGGGGGAGACGCGACCATGCTGCTTACCCTAGGCTATAATCCGCAGAAGCAACGGTATGTGGGAACCTGGGTCGGGTCGATGATGACCCATCTCTGGGTGTATGACGGCGAACTGGACAAGGACGGGAAGACCTTGACCCTAAACAGCGAGGGCCCTGATTGTTCCGCCGAAGGGAAAATGACGGCGTTCCGGGACGTGATCGAGCTCAAGAGCCGCGACGAGCGCACTCTCACCTCGTACATGCTGACCGGCGACGGCACGTGGCTGCGGGTCATGACGGCACGCTACCGGAGGGTTGCTTGAAGGGGGAAAACGGTGCGCAGGGGGGGCTGAACGAGTCCTTTGACAAGCCGGCCGTAATCCTGGGACGGGAGAGGAAAGGACCATGAGGGACACGATCCTCGGGTTGGTGCTGCTGGTGCTGGCGGCACCCGCCGCTGCCGGTGAAATGTTCTGCCAGAAATGTTCTACACAGCCATGACCTCCCTCCGGCGCAACATTCCCCTGCTCTATGCCTTCTCCTTCCTGCAGATGACCCTGTTCCCCATGGCGGTCATCACGCTCTTCTGGAAGGACCAGATCGGGCTGAGCCTGTCCGAAATCCTGCTTCTGCAGAGCATCTTCGCCGTGGCCATGGCGGTGATGGAATACCCCTCCGGCTATATCAGCGACCGGATCGGCTACCGGGCGGCCCTGACCGCGGCCTCGGCCCTGGGAATCGCGGGATGGGCGGTCTATACGGCGGCCACATCGTTCAGGGACGTCCTTATCGCCGAGATCCTCCTCGGCATTGCCACCTCGTTCATCAGCGGCACTGACAGTGCACTCCTCTACGAATCCCTCAAGGAACAGGGGGAAGAAACGGCCTATGCCCGCCACGAAGGGCGCTCCACCTTTTTCGGCCAGACCGGTGAGGCAGCCGGGGCGCTCTTTGCCGGCGTCCTCTATGCCCGCTATCCCCTTCTTCCATTTTTTCTGCAGGTGGGGGTCTGGGTGCTGGCCCTTTTCCTGACGCGCAGACTGACCGAGCCCGCACGGGAGCGGCACCACCAGGCCAGCCATCTGAAGGAGGCACTTGCCTCGGCCAGCTACGTTTTCGTCCGCAACCGGCGCCTGCGCGCCACCATCCTGCTCAGCATCGCGCTCGGCCTCGCCTCCTTCTATCCGGTCTGGCTGATCCAGCCCTACATGCGCGACAGCGGCGTGCCCCTCGCCTCCTTCGGCCCGATCTGGGCCGGGGCTAACCTGGTCGTGGCCCTCTTTGCCGTACTGAGCCACCGGGTGCGGGCCGGGCTGGGGGACCGCCCGATGCTCCTGCTCCTGGTGCTGCTGGTCTGGGTCGGCTACCTGGGGCTGGGTTGGACGGCGGGGGCATGGAGCTTTCTCTTCTACTACCTGCTCACGGCCATGCGGGGGATGCGGGGGCCACTCCTCCTCCACCTGGTCCAGGACGAAATCCCCTCGGCCAACCGGGCCGGGATGCTGTCGCTGCAGTCCCTCTGCTTCCGGCTCCTGTTCGCCTGCACCGCCCCCCTGGTGGGACGCTATGCCGATGCCGCTGGCGCGGGCGGCACCTTCCGTCTCCTCGCCGCAGCCTACCTGCTCGTTCTGCCGCCGCTGGTCTATCTCTTCTTCAGGCACCTGCACGCGGATGGCTCCTCTGCCTGCAAGGGCGGGACTTGAGTTCCGCACGGCGGCACCGTGCTCCTCACTCTTCGTCGAGATTCAGGAGCGGCGGCAATTGGTGAATGCCGTCCAACAGCCACCGTGCCGCGCCGAAATCGCCCCCTTGATTCATGGTGCCCGGGATCGCGGCCACGGCAAGCCCGGCCCGGGCCGCGGAGGTGACGCCCCGTTCCGAATCCTCGATGGCCAGGCAGCGGCCGGGGTCGAGCCCGGCGCGGGCACAGGCCGCCAGGTACGGTTCGGGATCGGGCTTCGACGCGCCGTAGTCCTCGCGGGTGAGGATGAAATCGAAATAGTGGAGCAACCCGCTCCCACGGTGCATCTGCAGGAAATTCACCCGCCGGCAGCTGGTGACGATCGCCATGGGGAGCCGGCCGTGGAGCCGCTCCAGGGTATCAAGGACCCCCGGCATTACCCGCGCCTCTTCCCCCAGCAGCCGGAAGTATATCTCGTCGCGGACCAGGCGCAGGTCATCCGCTGCCCTGTCGTCCCGCCCCGGCCCGGCGGCGAGATCGAGCACGCTCTCACCCCGGCGCAGGGAGATCCGGCAGAAGTCGTCGAGGGAAAGCTCTACGCCCACCCGTGCCAGGGCCTCGGCATTGGCACGGTAGTAGAGGTGCTCGGTCTCCATCAGCACCCCGTCGTTGTCCCAGAAAATACCGTCGAACATAAATCTCCCCTATCCCGTTTGGCAGGTGGCGTTGAAGCGACGCCACCATCAAGCTTAAAATCCTCCGCGTTTGTCAGTCAAGGCCCAATGTCCCGGCAACGCACGCTCCGCCCCCGGACGGTCTACCCGCAACGGCAGCCGATGGGTCGCGCTCTGAAATCGGTGTGCGGCACCGGCGAACTCCGGAAAAATGTTGACAAATTCTCATTGCAGTGCTATCCATGCGGAAAAATCAGTTGCGATAGACGACAATACTCAACCATTCGCGAGAATGGGGCGGAAAGCCTACAGGGTCTCACCGAGACAGCCGGGTTGCCGAAATATCACAGGATATCGGCCCCGGCTTTTTTGTTGCGCGAGTCAGTGAGAGGTGCGCCCGAACAGGCACCGGATCGTGCCGGTTCCCATCGACAACGAACACGGCACGACAACTGCTGGTGATAAACGATAATACTAAACCATCCGCGAGGATGGGGCGGAAAGCCTACAGGGTCTCACCGAGACAGCCGGGTTGCCGAACTATCACAGAATATTCGGCCCCGGCTTGTTTATTTTCATGAGACAGAAAGGTACCCGTGTAACCCATGCGCAGAATCGTTACGCTGCCAACCGTGGCCTACTGGCTTCGTTCCGCTGTCCTGGGCATCTGCGTCATTGCCCTCACGGGCTGTGCCGCCACCCGGCAAGCCTGGTTCTCACCGGTCCACCCTGAAAGCGAACTTGAACGGAACCGGTTCCAGGTTGCGCCGGGAACTGACGTCATCGGCCGACTGGGGCTGGTCAAACTCGAAGAGGGGGATACGCTGCCGGATGTGGCGCGGCACTTCAGCGTGGGCATCAATGCCATCAGCGCAGCCAATCCGGGGGTTGATGTGTGGCTGCCCAAGGCAGGCCAACGCATTACCCTGCCCCTGAACTTCATCCTGCCGGATGCCCCCCGGAAGGGAATCGTGATCAACCTGGCCACCATGCGGCTCTTTCAGTTCAAGGAAAACGGCGGAGCCCTGGCCGTGTCGACCTACCCGGTCGGAATCGGGACCAAGGAGCGGCCCACCCCCCAAGGACCGACACGCGTGGCGCGCAAGGCCAGCCGGCCGACCTGGTATGTGCCCGCCTCCATCGCCGAAGATCACCGGAAAAAGGGGGACATTCTCCCTGCCCGGGTACCGCCGGGGCCGGAGAACCCCTTGGGAGACTACGCGCTCTATCTGAGCAGGTCGGGCTACCTGATCCACGGCACCAACAAACCGGCCAGCATCGGCCTGAAGGCATCCAATGGCTGCATGAGGCTCTATCCGGAACATATCGAGGTGCTGTTCCGGGATACGGCGGTCAACACCCCGGTGCTCATAGTCAATCAGCCCTATCTCATCGGCCAGCGCGACGGCGTGCTCTACATGGAAGCCCACACCCCCCTGGAGGATTCGGGCACCAGTGAACTGGCCCGGATCCATGCGAAGCTGAAATCCTTTGAAAGCGCATCGGCGCGAACGCTTGACTGGGACAAGATCAAACAAGTCCAGGCCGAGGCCCGGGGGATTCCCGTCCCTATTCTGGAGCTGAGGCCGGGAGCGGAGCAAGAGGCGGCCTCGCCCCTGAGAATCGAGCACCCGGCAGCGCTGTACGGCAGGCCGGAGCTGCCGGCGCTCAAGCTGGACGCATGGTATGTCATGGTCGGCGACATGCGCGACGAAATGGAAGCCCGGAGGATGGCCGCCATCATCAACCATCAGGGGCCGCCGATCCCGGCCCGGGTGCTGTCGAAGGATTCGAGCTACCGGATCATCGCCGGCCCGTTCAGTGACGACGGCAAGGCCAGGGATGCGGCCAAACGGTTGAAAATCGACCTTGACATAGACGGCATCGTGATCGAACCCGGCAGGACCATCTGACCTGCCCCGCCCTATCGAACCGAAGGGAGGTGATGCGGGACAACGGGACGTCCCTCGGCAACCCTCGGAGTACACTACACAAACAGGAGGTATGTGTTATGAAGACAAGACTATCGGTAATCTCGGTGACGCTGATTCTCGCCGCTGCCTTGGCCGGCTGCGCGACATCCAGGGAAATGGAGCAGGTACAGGCCGACCAGCGCCTGCTCGACGCGAAGATCGAACAGGCGCTGCAGGAAGCGCAGGCCGCCAAAGCCGCGGCAGACGCGGCAAAACTGGAGGCGCAGGACGCCACCACCCGTGCCGAAAGCGCCGAAAAGGCCGCCCAGGAACGGGAACGGCTCGCCGATGAAAAGGCGAAAAAGGCCGATGCCGTGTTCCAGAAATCCATGAGGAAATAGCGTCTCTCCGCTCCGGGCAGCGACGTGCCGAGGCCGAAATCCCCGTCTCGTCGCTGCCCGCCGGCTGAACCCGTTCGAGCCACTCACACCTGCCGGGACGGCCGGTTCCCGGCACATCATATTCCTGATGCTTCCGCCATGGAGTAACGGCATCTATGACATTCACACGACACAGGATGGCTGCGCGCTTTTTCCCGGTCTGCATCTGCTGCATGCTGCTTCTCTGCGGCTGCAGCCACCATCGGGCCGCGTCGATCTTCCAGGAGGCGAACGACCTGTTCTCCCAGGGGAACTACAGCGCCTCCCTCGACGCATATACCCGTATTGGCGAAACCCATCCCGCCGCGAAAGACCGGGTGCTGTTCGAAAAGGGATTCATCCATGCCTATCCCAGGAATGAACACAAGGATTACCAGAAAGCCCTGGAGTGCTTCGAACAGCTGGTCAGGGAGTTCCCGGAGAGCAGGTACCGGCAGGACAGCGAGCGGATGATCTTCGGCATCAACACCGTCGTGCTCAAGGACGGCACCATTGCCGCGCAGCAGGCCCGCATCGAAGCGCTCAGGCAGGATCTCGACGACAGAAACAAGGACATCGCCGCCCTGCGGGAAACGATTAAAATCCTCGAGCAAAAGGTATTTGCCATTGCCACCCGGAAGGGGGCGGTGGACAAAATCCTGATTGAAAAGAAAGACCGCAGGCTGTCGCTGCTCTCAATGGGCGAGGTGATCAGGACCTACAAGGTAGCCCTGGGGGGCAACCCGGTGGGCCCCAAGGAACGGCAGGGCGACAACAAGACCCCGGAGGGGTCCTACGTCATCGAGGGGAGGAACAAGGGCAGCCGCTATCACCTGTCCCTGCGCATCTCCTATCCGAACGAAAAAGATAAAAAGCGGGCACGGGAGATGGGAGTCTCTCCGGGCGGGGACATCATGATTCACGGCATCAAGAACGGGCTCTCGCAGGTCGGCGCCGCGCACGCCGAGGTGGACTGGACCCAGGGGTGCATCGCCGTAACCGACGAAGAGATTGAGGAAATTGCAGAGGCGGCGCCCAACGGGACGGTGGTCGAGATCAGGCCATAGCAGAGACTGCCACGGCCAAGAAGCAGCCGCTTCGGTACCCCCGGGTCAGGGCAGGTAGGGTGATCCGGCTATTTCCACCTGGGTCAGGAAGAGCCGGGTGTCGAACTCCAGTTGGTGATAGCGGGGCTCCATATACTCGCAGAGCTGGTAGAACGCCTTGTTGTGCTCCTTTTCCTTCAGGTGCGCCAGCTCGTGCACCACAATCATCTTCAGGAACTCCAGGGGTGCTTCCCGGAAAATGGACGCGATGCGGATCTCGTGCTTTGCCTTGAGCTTTCCCCCCTGCACCCGCGAGACAAAGGTGTGGGTTCCCAGGGCATTCTTGATCGCATGGATCTTGCCATCATACAAGACCCGGCTGAGCGGCTGGGCGGTGCGCATGAATTCGTTCTTGACCGCGACGGTGAAGTCATAGAGGGCCCGGTCGGTCCTCACGTCGTGCACCGTCGGATACCTCTGCACCAGGACTTCGCCCAGGCGGTTCTCCGTTACCAGTTGTGCCACCTGGGCCGTCAGCTGCGGCGGGTAGCCGGTCAAATACTTCAAATGATGCATCTGCAGGTGTTCCCTTCCCGGTTGTTGCCGCGCGGATCGTGCGTGTCCGCCGGGCGACCACGCTTCTTTCCCATTGTGATTCAGCCGGCTCCCGCATTTCAACGAAAGAAACGGCACTGGCGGCCGATCGGCCGCCATGCACATTCCCATAGGCATCAGCGGATGAAGCTCATGTACGTCTTCGTTTCCCGCTCCGGCGGGGTGACCGCACCCTTGCCGTGCTCCACCAGCTTCAGCAGCCAGGCCATGTTTTTCCCCAGCACCCGCATGATCTGGACCCCTTCCTCGTCCTGGGTCGCCTCGCCCGGAGCCCGGCCGTGGATCACGTTCCAGTAATTGGACGTCGGCACCAGCATCTCGGCATAGGTCAGGAAGTTGTTCAACTGGTTAAACGTCGGGATGCCGCCCGAACGGCGCACCGCCACCACCGACGCGCCGACCTTGTGCCGCAGCATGCCGTCGTTGACGCCGGTCACGTAAAAGGCCCGGTCCAGGAACGACTTCATCGTGCCGGCAATGGCGGAATAGTAGACCGGCGAACTGATGATGATCCCGTCGGCCTGCTTCATCTTCTGGATCCACTCGTTAACCTCGTCGCCCGGCAGCACGCAGCGCTCGTTCTTGTTCTTGGCGCACTGGCCGCAGGCAATACAGCCCCGGACAACCTTGTTGCCCACGTGGACGATCTCGGTTTCGATCCCTTCACTTTCCAGTTCTGCAGTCACCATCTTCAGCGCATGCCAGGTATTCCCATCCGCCTTGGGACTGCCGTTAAACGCGACCACCTTCATATCGCTACCCTCCCGTGCAAATTGCGGTTCACTTTCCCAACCGATTGGGCTATCTTTGCCCATAGGTGCTAATCCGTCAATTACGTACTTATTCGATACGTAGTTATTTCAAAGATACATAGTTCCTTTTTAGGAACCATCATGGAGCGCGGCAATGAGCACGACATCGTCAGACCGCCTGGTCTATCGGGGAAAAGAGTACACCTGCGGCATCGACGTCACCCTGGCGGTGGTTGGTGGAAAATGGAAGGCCTCGATCCTCTGGCACCTGGCCCAACAGACCATGCGCTTTTCCGATCTGCAGCGGCAGTTCTCGGACACCACGCGCAAGATGCTGACCCAGCAGCTGCGCGAACTGGAAACCGACGGACTGGTACACCGGGAGGTCTATCCCCAGGTGCCGCCCAAAGTCGAATACTCCCTCACGCCAAAAGGGATGAGCATTTATCCCATCCTCCAGCAGATGTGCAGCTGGGCGCGTGAACATTTGCGGGATTGAGAGGGCGCCGGGAAGGACCTCGTTGTATGAATAACAGTAAAGGCGGCCCCGTGGCCGCCTTCTTCATGAGACGTGACGTCTCCGGGATGCGTGTCTGCCCGCAGCTTACCGTCTCCCGCGCTTTCTCCCCTTGGTCGCGGCGGTCGGCGCGGCGGTGGTAAATTCGGGCTCATAGCCCACCACGAAACTGTCGGTGGCCGTGTTGCGCATGCTCAGGAAATGCTCGTTGTTCTTGTCAAAGGGACAGATGGGCGTGCTGCACGGTTCGAAACCGAACCGGCTGTAATAGGCGGGTTCACCCAGAACGAAGAGGGTCCGGCTGCTGATTGCCTCCTGGCGCAGGGCGAACCTGAGCAGCTCCAGCCCTACCCCGCGCCCCTGGAACTCCGGGGCCACGGCCATGGGGGCCAGGTGCAGGCCGCAGACGTCGCGGCCATGGTAGGCATTGGTAAAGGCGATGTAGGCGATGACCTTGCCGCCGATGATGCAGGCCCATTCGTGGATGGACCTGTCGTTTTCGTGGAGTTTCTGTACCAGCGCGGCTTCATACTCGCTGCCGGGAAAGGAGCTGCGCAGAAGCGCGTAGATCTTGGGACGGGCCTCGATGGCCGGTTTCTGAATCTTCATTTCTATCCTTTATTCGCCGCCGAGCTTTGCGGCGACCTTATCCCGGTACTCGGGAAAGTCGTCCAGGTTCATGGGGCGGTTACGCATCATGGCGAGCTTGAGCAGCTTGAAGTCCAGCTCCCGTCGCCGCTGACGGCGCTCCTCGCTCTCCTCCAGGGAGTTCACCAGCTCACGGAGCGAGACGATCTCCTTGCGCAACTCCACCTCGGGCGGGACAAAACCCGCATTCTTCAAAATCCGGTAGGCCATGCGGAGCTCGGCCGGCACGCCGGAAAGGTCCTCGTCCATGGCCAGCGGCTTGCCCGCGCCGACGAGGTTGCTCAACTCTCCCCGCGCCATTGCCTCCTGGATCTTTCGTTCCGCTATGGTTGCCAGAATGTCCATGAGTGACAAGCTCCCGGGCGTCATTGTGGCCCAGTTTGCTTCGATATTACAAGCCCGAATGCGGAGACCGCGGCGCTCTGACCACCGGATGCCGGATGGCACGGAGGTGACGGCTGCGGGCCTATGCCGGCGCGGCCCCGCCGTCGGCCATGATCCCCCGGGTAAAGATGGCAACGTACTGGCGGATCAGTTCCTCGTCCTGGTCCGGCGAGTGGCTGGTGAGCCCCTCCGTGGCCAGGGTGCTGAGGAAGAAGTAGTTGACCATACCCGCCAGGGCCAGGGCGCTGTTCACGGCGTGGAGATCCCGGCGGAAGAGGCCGCGCGTCATCCCCGCCTCGATGCTCTCCGCCAGCAGGCGGATCACGGAGGCGATGGCGGGGGAAACGATTGCAGCGAAGCAGGGGGTTGGGTTGGTGAGTTCACTGGTGTAGAAGCGGAGGAGCTGGGGGTTGTTCCGGTGGCGCTGGATGGTCCAGCGGAGGTAGGCTGTCATGACCGCCAGGGGATCCCCCGCCTGGCCCCGGATGTCGTCCAACTGGCCGAAGCAGGCGAACTGCTCCTGGAGCACCGCCGCGTAGAGCCCCTCCTTGCCGCCGAAGTGGTAGGAGATCATTGAGATGCTGGCGCCGGCGGCCTGGGCGAGCTCCCGGATGCTGACGCCGTAGAACCCCTTCTGGGCGAAGAGCTCCGTTGCCACCTCCATCAGCCTGCTGCGACAGTCCGCTCTGGTCATCCCGTTCCGCCCCCCTTACGTTGTCAGTGACAAAGAGTATCAAAGCCGCCGCCGAAAGCCAAATCCAATCCCACTACACATACTGTTTACCGAATATTGTTGCACCCTCGACAATGCTATTGCTATGATGCAATCGAACGAACGTTCGATCATGTCGAGCGCTCGCATTCACCGACGACACCGCCAACCCGGTGCCACGGACAACACAATGCAGGGTGAGGAGGAAGGGAACCGTGTCGGAATTGCACAGAAGAATCAGGAAGACGAATCTCCATGAGCGGATCAGGACGGTAGAAGAGGTCATCCCCCTCTTCCAGGACGGCATGAACCTGGGCTGGTCGGGCTTCACCCCCGCCGGCTACCCCAAGGCGGTACCCATCGCCCTGGCGGACCATGTGGAGAAGAACGGGCTGCAGGGGAAGCTGCGCTTCAACCTCTTCATCGGCGCCTCCGTGGGCGTCGAGACGGAAGACCGCTGGGCCTCCCTGGACATGATCGACCGCCGCTGGCCCTACCAGACCGGCAAGAACATCCAGGCCGGCATCAACTCCGGCCGCATCCGCATGGGTGACCGCCACCTCTCAATGTTCGCCCAGGATTTGGGGTACGGCTTCTACACCAAGGAGAACGGCGGCCGGCTGGATCTGGCCATCATCGAGTGCTCCGCCATCACCGAGAACGGCGGTCTGGTGCTGACCGCCTCCTGCGGCGCCGTCCCCGAGATCGTCCAGATCGCCGACAAGATCATCATCGAGATCAACACCGCCATCCCCAACTATGAAGGCCTGCACGACATCATCGAACCCGTCAGCCCTCCCAACCGGCTCCCCTACCTCATCAGCCGGGTGGATGACCGGGCCGGATCTCCCTACGTCCGCGTCGATACCGACAAGATCGTCGCCATCGTCGAGTCCACCCATCCGGACAACGGCCGCGCTTTTGCCGAGCAGGACGACACCTCCGAGGCCATTGCCAACAATATCCTGGACTTCTTCCAGGCAGAGGTGAAGGCGGGACGCCTCCCCAAGAACCTGCTGCCGCTCCAGTCCGGCGTCGGCTCCATCGCCAACGCCGTTATCGGCGGTCTGGCCAAGGGCCCCTTCTCCGGCCTGAGGGTCTGGACCGAGGTACTGCAGGACACCATGCTTGACCTCTTCGACTCCGGCAAGCTCGATTTCGCCTCCACCGTCTCCCTCTCCTTCTCCGTGGACGGCTTCAAGCGCTTCTACGGCGACTGGGACAAGTACAGCGACAAGGTCATCATGCGCCCCCTCTCCATCGCCAACCACCCGGAGCCCATCCGGCGCCTGGGATGCATTGCCATGAACACTCCCGTGGAGTTCGACATCTACGCCCACGCCAACTCCACCCTGGTCGGCGGCACGCGCATGATCAACGGCATCGGCGGCTCCGGCGATTTCCTGCGCAACGCCTACCTCTCCATCATGCACACCCCGTCGGCCCGCCCCACCAAGACCGACCCCACCGGCATCACCTGCGTCGTGCCCCACGTCCCGCACGTTGACCATACCGAGCACGACCTTGACGTGCTGGTCACCGAGCAGGGCCTAGCCGACCTGCGGGGCCTGGCCCCCAAGGACCGCGCCCGCGAGATCATCGCCAAGTGCGCCCACCCGGACTACAAGCCCCTCCTCACCGAGTACCTGGAGATGGCCACCAGGGACTGCATGGCCCGCAAGGCGGGGCATGAGCCCCAGTTGCTGGACCGGGTGTTCAAGATGCAGGTGAACCTGGCCAAGAACGGAACAATGAAGATCGACAACTGGGATATCTAGTCGGTTGAAAGCAGATATTGATGTGACAACGGCGGCCTCCGGGCCGCCGTTTGCGTTTCTCGACGGCAACACGCGACAGGCTGACGGCCGAGGATTTCGAACGTGCCTCAGGTTTCCCTCGCGGCGGATTCCGCGAAGAGCAAGCCCCTCCCTTCCTTTTTGGTCCGGATGTCGTACCCGGAATTTCGCAGTCCCTTCAGTCCCCGTCCCGGGTCAGCCGCCGGATGATGCCGGCATGGGTCGGGAATCGGCCAAGCAGATCGGCGCGGCTTCCCATTTCGAAATCGGCGAAATCGAACCCGGGGGCCACGGTGCACCCCACCAGGGAATAATCGCCCGTGGTCTCGGCGCCGAACCAGCAGCCCGCTGGCACCACCGCCTGGAACGTTTCCCCTGACGCCGGATCGCTCCCCAACGTCAGGGCATAGCTGCCGCCCGCCGGGGTGATCACATGCACGATCAGGGGCGCACCGGCATGGAAGTGCCACAATTCGTCGGACCTGATCCGGTGCAGGGCCGAAATATCGCCCCGCTCCAGCAAAAAGTAGATGGCCGTCGAAAAGGAGCGCTCGCCGCCGACCTGTCCCGGCAGAAGCGTGCCGGGAATGGTCCCGGCCGCCCGGTAGGTTTCCCGGTACCAGCCACCCTCCGGATGACGCTCCAGGCCAAGGCCGGCAATCAGCTCCGCGGCGACCGGTCCGCCGGACCGGTCGGGGGCCACGAGGCTGAAACGGGGGCGTTCGGCACCGTCCACGGCCACCGTTCCCAGGAACATCGCCAATGGCCGCACCCAGAGGGAATTGTTGTCGTAGAGGCAGCGGTAGACCACCATGGGTTCGTCCGTCTCGCTGTGGCGGGCCGTGCCGACCACCCGGTACTCACCCCCCTTGTAGTGCCGGTAGAGCCCCGGCTCCGGTTCTTGGTACATGGAAACGTCCTCCTCTCTGCACGGCAGAAACGGTTGTAGTTTGATTGC
The DNA here is from genome assembly GCF_036323535.1 of Geobacter sp. 60473. Taxonomy (GTDB): domain Bacteria; phylum Desulfobacterota; class Desulfuromonadia; order Geobacterales; family Geobacteraceae; genus Geobacter; species Geobacter sulfurreducens. The sequence goes on along the minus strand of NZ_AP028967.1, from coordinate 3,414,681 downwards.
GGTACGCCCGAAGGCATCATGCCATACTTTTGCAAAACCTGCTCAATCAGTCGCACGCCTGTCCTCTGCATTCCCGAACAGCTGGAGCCTGACTGCCCCCTTGAACCCCTGTGCACGCCCCCCCTGCGCCCGAAAACAACAACGGCGGCCCTTCGGCCGCCTTTTGAATTACCCGTGGTCTCCCCGGATTTCTTCACCGTCATTCCATCGAGTGGAGACCGATCATGTTCCCTTCCGTGTCAATAACCAGGGCAATGAAGCCATACTGCCCGATCGGAAACTTCTCCCTGAAGATCTGGCCGCCGCTTGCTACGACCCTGCTCGCCTCAACGCTGCAATCGGCGCAACTGAAGTAGACGAGGGTGCCGTTACCGCCGGAAGGCTTTCCCTCCATCCTGACAAGGGCGCCGCTCGCGCCGGGGGCGTTCTCCAGCATCGGGAAGGACCAGATCTCCATACCCGGAATCGGGCTCTCCAGCTGGGTCAGACTGAGCCCGAGCACCGACTCGTAGAACTTCTTCGCGCGTTCCATGTCCTGGACGTAAATTTCGAACCAGACGATCGGATTGTTTGTCATTATGGAACACCTCCTTCTTTAGTTAACATTATACACCCGATCAGCCGGTGGTGGTCCCATTGTGTTAGCCCCTCGCGCGCTCGAAGGTAGGCTACCTGCGGGGGATACGGAAAAGGATTGGCAGTAGAAACAGCAAAGGCGGCCGAGAGGGCCGCCTTTTGAATTGCGTGGGGAATCTTGCCCCCCCTGAGGCGTGGCAACAGACTAGCGTCTGAGCATGCGATGCAGCAGGCTGTCCAGGGCCGACGCAAAGCGGTTGCGGTCGCTCATGCTGAACGGCGCCGGGCCGCCCCCCTGGATCATGCCGGTGTCGCGCAGCTCGCTCAGCAGATCGCGCATGGCCAGCCGCTCGCCGATGGATTCCTCGCTGTACAGCTCGCCGCGCGGGTCGAGCGCCACGCCCCCCTTGGCCACGATCCGGGCGGCCAGCGGCACGTCGGCGGTTACCACCAGGTCGGTCGGGGCGGCGTGCTCGGCGATGTAATCGTCTGCCACGTCGAAGCCATCGGCCACCACCACGCTCTCCACCAGCGGGCCGGCATGCTTGGCGAGGCTCCTGTTGGCCACCAGGCAGAGCGGTACCCGCAGCCGGGTCGAGGCCCGGAAGAGGATTTCTTTCACTGCCCGCGGGCAGGCATCGGCATCGATCCAGATCTTCATACTGCTCCCAACGATTCTTCTCAGGTAACAGCCACGATGGTGTAAAACTTCCCCTTGCCGGCGTCTACCCCCTGCACTTCATCGCCCGCCGCAAGACCGAGCAGCCTGTTCCCCAGGGGAGAAGCAGGGGTAATGACCACAATCTCGCCCGCCGGGTCGGCCAGCTTCATCCCGCCTGCCTGGGGACCGATGAACAGCCGCCGCGTCCTGCCCGCCTCGTCCTCCAGGGTCACCAGGGCGCTCAAGCGCACCGGCGCACCGGCGTCGAACTCCTGCAGTTCCAGGGAGCGGTATGCCTCCAGGCTCTGGCGGATCTCCTGTGCCCGGTTGGCCTGCCCCTGGGCGACATAGGATGCCTCCAGCGCAGTGGTATCGTACTTGTTATCCGGCTGGCACTCTTCATGGGTAGCAGCGGCATGGGCATGGAGGGCCGCCGCGGTGAACAGGGCAAGATCGGCCTCAAGCCGGGCAATAATAGTGGCAACGAGGTGCTGTTTGGTCATATTCGCGGAAGAGATACCCCGACAGGCTCCTAGAGCGTCAGGTCGCAGTGCCCCTGGCAGAGCCGGTCCCGTTCTTCGGCCACCTCGGCGCTCTCCAGGTAGTCGTCGAAGGTCATCTTCCGGTCAATGATCCCACCGGGGGTGAACTCCACGATCCGGTTGGCCAGGGTGTTGACGAACTCGTGGTCGTGGGAGCTGAAGAGCACCACCTCGCTGAAGGCGATCAGGCCGTTGTTCAGGGCGGTGATCGACTCCAGGTCCAGGTGGTTGGTCGGCTCGTCCAGCACCAGGGCATTGGCGCCCAGCAGCATCATCCGCGCCAGCATGCAGCGGACCCGCTCGCCGCCGGAAAGAACCGACGCCTTCTTGGTGGCCTCGTCGCCGGAGAAGAGCATCCTACCGAGGAAGCCCCGGGCAAAGCTCTCCCCTTCCGTCGGCGGAGCAAACTGGCCCAGCCACTCGATCAGGTTCAGGTCATTGTCAAAATAGCTGCCGTTCTCCTTGGGGAAGTAGGCGCTGGTAATGGTGACCCCCCAGCGGAACGTGCCCGCGTCCGGCTCCAGCTCGCCGGCCAGGATCTGGAACAGGGTGGTCTTGGCCAGGCTGTTGGCGCCCACAAAGGCGATCTTGTCCCCTTTGCCCACGATCAGGTCCAGGTCCTTGAACACCTGGACCCCGTCGATCTCCTTGGAGAGGCCGCTGATCTCCAGGATGACGTCGCCGCAGGGACGCTCGGGCTTGAAGACCACGTAGGGGTACTTGCGGGACGACACCGGCATCTCCTCCACGGTCAGCTTCTCCAGCAGCTTCTTGCGGGAGGTGGCCTGCTTGGCCTTGGAGGCGTTGGAGCTGAAGCGCTGGATGAACTCCTTCAGCTCGGCCGCCTTGTCGGCGATCTTCCGGCTCTCGTCCTGCTTCTGCTTCAGGGTCAGCTGGCTGGCCTGGTACCAGAAATCGTAGTTGCCCACGTAGACCTGGATGCGGCCGAAGTCGATGTCCGCCACGTGGGTGCAGACCTGGTTGAGAAAGTGCCGGTCGTGGGATACCACGATCACCGTGTTATTGAACCGGGCCAAGAAATCCTCCAGCCAGGTGATGGTCTTCAGGTCCAGGTGGTTGGTGGGCTCGTCCAACAGCAGCACATCCGGGTTGCCGAACAGCGCTTGGGCCAGCAGCACCCGCACCTTCTCGCCCCCCTCCAGCTCCTTCATCTGCTTGTGGCGCAGCTCTTCCGGAATCCCCAGGCCGTTCAGCAGCACCGCCGCCTCGGACTCCGCCTCGTAGCCGTCCATCTCGGCAAACTCGGCCTCCAGCTCGGCGGAGCGGATGCCGTCCTCCTCGGAGAATTCCGCCTTGGCGTAGATCGCCTCACGCTCGTGCATCACCTCGTACAGCCGGGGATTGCCCATGATAACGGTATTGAAGACCGTGTGCTCGTCAAAGGCGAACTGATCCTGCTTCAGGAAGGAAATCCGCTCCCGTGGGCCGACGCTCACCGTGCCGGAATCGGGCTCGGACAGACCCGCCAGAATCTTGAGGAAGGTGGACTTGCCGGCGCCGTTGGCGCCGATCAGGCCGTAGCAGTTGCCGGGCACGAACTTGATGTTCACGTCCTTGAAGATGACCCGCTTGCCGTAGGCCAGGCTGATGTTGCTGGTACTGATCATGATGAACTCTCTCTTTCTGCTGCCAAAAGAAAACCGCAGGGGGTCTCCCTGCGGTTCAGGTGCACTTTAGCTATAGCATACTATGCCTTGGCCGGGCAATGACTACCTTTTTTTCTTTCACCTACCGGTATAGCTCAGTCCCTTCCCGGATGATGGACAGGTAGGATTCGTGCAGGAACACCCGATCGCGCTTCTTGCCGCTCACCTCGATCAGAATGCCGAGTGCCGCAAGATTGTTCACTGCCTTACTTGCTGCCGGGGAGCTGATTCTGAGTTCCCGCGCCACGTACGGAATGGTGACGTAGGGCTTGCGATAGAGCATCTCCAGAAGAGCCAACGCCGTTGGTGCTGCTTTGCCCAGGCCGGTTACCTTCTGCCTATCCCGCGCCATCAGGTCCATGATCGCTTTGGCGGCATCGGTCGCCTGTTTCGATATCTCGTATACCCCCTGCAGGTAGTACTTGATCCACCCCTCCCAGTCGCCGTCTCGCCGGACCGCGTTGAGCCGCTCGTAGTACTCCTGGCGGTGCTTTTTGAAAAAGAGACTCAAGTAGAGCAGTGGCTTTTCCAGTACCTGATCATGGCAGAGAATAAAGGCTATCAACAGCCGCCCCATTCTGCCGTTGCCGTCCAGAAACGGGTGGATGGTCTCAAACTGGGCATGGGCCAGGCCAGCCTTGAGCAGCGGCGGAACTGACTCATCGTGCAGAAATTTCTCCAAGTCGCCCAGACAGGTAACTACCTCATTGGCCGGCGGCGGCACGAAGGCGGCATTACCCGGCCTTGTGCCACCGATCCAGTTCTGGGATGTCCGGAACTCGCCAGGACTCTTGTGCCCCCCCCTGATGCCGGCCATCAGCCGGGCATGAATCTCTTTGATCAGCCGCAGACTCAGGGGCAGCTCTTGCAACCGCTCCAGGCCGTAATTCATGGCATCCACATAATTGGACACCTCATTGATATCGTCCGGTGAGCTCTTACCCTCAATCTCTCCTTCGTACTCCAGAAGATCGTCCAATGACGCCTGCGTCCCCTCGATCTGGGAACTTAGCACCGCCTCCTTGCGCACGTACATGTAGAGGAACAGGTCAGGGTTGGGGAGGGTATAGGTGCAGCCGTCCAGCCGGCCCAAGGCACGGTTGGCCCGCTCCATCAGCCATCCCATTTCGTCGTCGATCTGCAGCGGTGGATTGGGCGGTAGCGGATGTGGCACAAAAGCGCTGTAACCTTCTGCACCTTTTTGCTGTACCACCAGCCTGCCGCCGCGCGGCGATACTTCCGTAAACATGGGGACACCTCGTAATGTTTGGAGGGTTTTCGTTTCTTAGGCGCGGTTGCTACGTAACGATAGCTTCATAGCTCAACGCGCTAACAAACTATACGGCAGCATCGTTTATTAGGCAAGAGACTTATGTAACGAAACATGATTTTCGTTTGCTAGCTGAATTGTTTGTACGAGGTTATTGGCAGGAACAGTAAAGGCGGCCGACTGGCCGCCTTGCGAATTGAGTAGGATGTCCCCAGAACTCCGAACTCCCCGCCGAATTCCAATAATCAAGACCGAGAAGCAGCGATAGTAGCAATGACATGATTGATATCATCTCTGAGACGAATCCATGAAGACAAAAATGAAAGATTTCCCCCCAACGGCAAGCGCTGAAGAAGTTGCCGTCGTTGCGCCGGAAACTCTGCAACAAATTTCCGCTGCCTTCGACCAGTCACTTCAGCTGCCTGAAGAAGTGCACTTTTTAGGACCTCTTTTGGTGATGCAGTAGATTCGATTCTTTGCGGTGAGGGTAGCGTAAGCGGATTCCGGCCTCTTGGATTTTTTGCCACTTGGCGAATTGCCGTCTCATCTGTCAGTAGCCATGCTTCAGTTTCTTGAACTGGCACAACGGCTACAAGTGGTGTGGTTATTCCGGCGGAAGTAGCTGCATTATTTATTTCTTCATGCCGGTGATTGGCGTTAGGTGAATCTGCATCTCTATGAACCAACAAGAGCGTCGCATCTGGTTCTAGTATTACAGCAGCTTTTAGTTTTGCTTCTACAGTTCTACCAACCATTGGTGCCAATCGTGTAAAATCTATAGATGCGCCGGTAACCTCTGGGGTAAGTTGAAAAAATCGGACACCAATGTTAATTACCCCATTTAACGGAGGTGTCGAAATGATGAGAGGTCCTAACAGTCGCTACTCGAAGGAGTTTCGGAGCGAGGCCGTGAAATTGGTTGTTGAAGACGGCGTGTCTGCCTACGAGGCATCCCGCCAGCTCTCCCTGCCGAAGTCCACCCTTGAAAATTGGGTGAGAGCGTTCAAGGCCGGGAAGCTCGGGGACATCGGGGGCCAGCAGCGCCCTTTGACCGAGGTCGAGCAAGAACTCGATCGGGTCAAGCGGGAACTGGCCCAGGTCAAGCAGGAGCGCGACATCCTAAAAAAAGCCGCCGCGTACTTTGCCAAGGAGTCGCTGCCCGGTACGCGGTGATCAAAGAGCTTCGATCTGAGTTCCCTGTGCCTCTGCTCTGCCGAACTCTGGAGGTTTCGCCAAGCGGTTATTACTCTTGGCTGAAGCGCCCGGACTCGCCACGTCAGAAAGAGGAGACACGGCTCGTCATCGAGATCAAGGCGGCTCACAAGAGAACCCGGGAAACCTACGGACCGGAACGATTACAGACCGATCTCGCCGAGCACGGCGTTCGGGTCGGGGTCCACCGGATCAAGCGCATCCGTAAGGCACATGGCATTCGCTGCAAACAAGTGAAGAAGTTCAAGGCAACAACGAACTCCGACCACTCGCTGCCGGTTGCCGAGAATCTTCTGGGGCAGAACTTTGCGGCCGAAGCCCCCAATCAGGTCTGGGTAACCGATCTCACCTACATCCCCACCGCCGAGGGCTGGCTCTATCTCGCCGGCCATAAAGACCTCTTCACCGGAGAGGTCGTGGGTTACGCGATGGGCGAAAGGATGACGAGGAACCTGGTTAGCCAATCCCTTTTCCGCGCCGTGGCGGCCAAGCGTCCGGCGGCAGGGTTGATCCACCATTCGGACCGGGGCAGCCAGTATTGCGCCCTGGAGTACCGAAAATTACTTGAACAGTTCGGCATGCAGGCGTCGATGAGCCGCCGAGGCAACTGCTACGACAACGCCCCCATCGAGAGTTTCTGGGGAATGCTGAAGAACGAGTTGGTCCATCATCGCCGCTACGCCACCCGGCGCGAAGCGATGCAGGAGATCACAGAGTATATCGAAATCTTCTACAACCGCCAAAGGCGCCAGAAGCGATTGGACTATCTCTCGCCTGCTGCCTATGAGCGGAGATATTTCAAAGAGCTAAGAGCAGCATAGGGCTTTGGTGTCCGCTATTGACGACCGACCCCACTCTGTGGCACCAGCGGCTAAACATAAGTTTTCAATGTGAGGGATTAATCCTTCGTCTGATGTCCCTTCTCCTATGAAAACAAAATGGACCTGCATCAAGACACCTCCTCGCCAAGATTAGGAAGCTCGAGTTGTGCTCCTGGAGGCGCCGAAAGATATGAAAGAATCGTCGCCATGCCAACCGCAGGCTCGCCTGTTCGTGACCGCCATGTATCATGAAGTGGTCGGCAGCGAACGGTCCGGGTTGGATTTCCAAATGGATCCTTTACTCGTGTGTCAACAGCGAATAGGAGATCATTAGGATTTTGAAGCTGAACAAATACAGGCGAGTGCGTGGCTACAATCACTTGGCGAAATGGATTGTCTTGACCAGGCGCCTCTGACGTGTCTATAGCTAAATCCTTTAACAACTTGACCATCTCATTCATTTTAGCTGGATGAATGCCATTCTCTGGCTCTTCAATACATATGAGTCCCTGCGACTGATTGTCTGACAAAAGAACTGCAAGAGTTAAGAATCGCAATGTACCATCAGAAAGCGATGAGGCTGGCAAACGTACACCGTGTTGTTCGTTAACAACAAGGGTAAGAAGTTGTCTAACGTCATCTATATTTACTTCTATGTCGTCAACTGAAACTAGTTCAGCTACCGTTGATGTTATTTTTGAATATACAGTAGATGGATCTAGTCCATTTTTTTCAGACTCTACCACTAATCTGTGAATAGTAGCTGGCAGATGGCCACCGCTAGCGGTGACATGTGGATCGGTCTGAAATCGGTCAGCTTTCCTCATAGATGATGGTTCCAGTGCAAGGAATTGCCATTTTTGCATTTCGCGTCGAACAGCAAGAATGGTCGGAGTTACTGAGGTGTTTGACGTCCCAACTATCGTTCTTGGTGCTGCGTTCGCTGGAGCCGTCTGACCAGGGCCACGAGAGCCTCCATCCTGATGAACAATTATTTCTCTGAAATCATCCGGTGTATCTCGAGTTGAGATATAACCAGCCGTTTGCCTCCTCTTGTTAAAAACAGCATGCTTCCTAAATTTACTGGCATTGTGCGGAAATTTAAGGCGACCTACTGCATTACCTTCAGTTATGTGTGTCAAATGTTCGGAAAGTAGCACAAGTCGTCCTAGAGTGCCTCTGTGTGATGGTGGTTCATAACCAATTTCGAGCTCATATCTTAGATAACTCGATGTTGCTTCAGTAGGTCTACCGAAATCATCTCTTACAGTTGGATCTACAATCATCTCAGATGCTATCTTAAAAGATGAAGATTTGTTTGGACCACCCGACCAAAACAGGTCGTGTAAGTTGCTAGTTTCAATATCACCATCACGTATCATCATTGCAGCTTCAGCAAGTGTGTGGTCGGCCAACAGTGACAAAAACCTGATTGCATCAAAAATGTTTGACTTCCCAACGCCATTTGGACCAGCAATGCACGTGAAGGGGCCAAAATCGACCGCGAAATTCAGCAAATTTTTGAATCCTGTTACCTCTAAGCGTGTCAGCACGGGAGTCCCCTTATGAAAACCTGTCACTGATGATTTTATTTCGCCCCAGACTGAGTTCCGGGGACAGTTTACTTAACTCCCTTACGCCGCCAGACGAAAGGTAGCATCAATCTCGTCCCAAGGGACGAAGAACCGGCTCTCTTCATCCTTCTCCACCAGTCCCAGCCGCTCCAGGGTCTTCACGTCGTCAAAGACGTTGCGGTACTGCCGGTGGAGTTTCTTCGCCAAGGCGTTGATGCTCACATGACCCATGGCGTGCAGGGTATTGAGCAGTTCGAACCGTTTCGGAGTGAGGTATTTGAGCAGCGTGGGGAGGTCCTCGAAGTAGAGGCGTTCCACCGGCTGCTCCGGCCGCCATCCATTGTCGATGCTGCGAGCTAAATCCCGTGCCTCGGAAAAGAATTCGTCGTCGGACTTGATTCCTATCTTGATGTCCCGTTTCATTTTTTCAACACCTCCCTGACATCCCCTTCAAAGTCAGCGAACAACTTCTCCAGACTGGTAAAAACGTACGGCTGTTCGCCATCAACGACATGCCGGTGGTCGCCCTTCCCCCGTTCGTTGTCGTACCTGACCAAAGATGAACCGGTTTCCAGGACGCCGCAGAAAAGACGGTACTTAAATCGGTGGCTGCAACCATCTACGGGGGCATCGAGTATCCAGACCGCCAATTCGATGATGATCCCTTCTCTGACTTTCTTGTTCCTGAGAACAAGCGTTGCTCCCACAGTCTTACCTCCCGAAACATATGTTATTAGATAACACAATTCACATCCGCGTCAACAGGGGAATCTCACCGGCAAGAAGATAAATAAAGAAGGGCGACCTCATCGGCCGCCCTTCTTTAATCTACTTCAAATTCTTCTTTATCCTCTCCACCGCCTCGATCACATTCTCGCGATGGCCGAAGGCCGACAGCCGGAAGAACCCTTCGCCGCTGGGGCCGAATCCGCTCCCCGGCGTTCCGACCACGTTGCACTCGTTCAGCAGCTTGTCGAAGAAGTCCCAACTGCTCATGCCGCCGGGGGTCTTGAGCCAGATGTAGGGGGCATTGACCCCGCCGTAGACGGTGAGGCCGGCGGCGGCCAGGCCCTCGCGAATGATCCGGGCATTCTCCATGTAGTAGTCGATGATCTCTTTGTTCTGCTGCCACCCCTCGTCGGAGTAGACTGCGGCGGCGGCCTTCTGCACCGGGTAGGAGGCGCCGTTGAACTTGGTGGTGGTGCGGCGCAGCCAGAGCTTGTTGAAGCTGTACTTCTCGCCCGTCGGCGTGGTGCCCATGACCTCTTCCGGCACGACCACCAGGCCGCAGCGGACGCCGGTGAAGCCGGCAGTCTTGGAGAAGGAGCGGAATTCGATGGCGCACTTCTTGGCCCCTTCGATCTCGTAGATGGAGTGGGGGATTGCGGGATCGGTGATGAAGGCCTCGTAGGCGGCGTCGAAGAAGATGACGGCGTCGTTGGCGATGGCGTAGTCGACCCACTTCTTCAGCTCGGCCTTGGTGGCCACGGTGCCGGTGGGGTTGTTGGGGAAGCAGAGATAGATGATGTCCACCTTCTCGGTGGGGAGGGACGGAATGAAGCCGTTCTCCTCGGTGCAGGGCATGTAGACGATGCCCTTGTAGTAGCCCTTGTCGTCGGCCTCGCCGGTGCGGCCGATCATGACGTTGGTGTCGTTGTAGACCGGGTAGACCGGGTCGCCGATGGCCACGACGTTGTCGAGGGCGAAGATGTCCAGGATGTTGGCGCAGTCGCACTTGGAGCCGTCGGAGATGAACATCTCCTCGGTCTTGAGGTCCACGCCCAGGGGCTTGTAGGACTTTTCGATAATGGCGTTGATCAGCCAGTCATACCCCTGCTCCGGGCCGTACCCGGCGAAATTCTCGGTGGTGGCCAGGTCGTCCACGGCCTCGTGGAACGCCTTGATCACGGCCGGGGCCAGGGGCCGGGTGACATCGCCGATGCCGAGGCGGATCACCTTGGCGCTCGGGTTGGCGGCGGCGAACTCCCGCACGCGGCGGCCGATCTCCGGGAAGAGGTAGCCGGCCTTGAGTTTCAGATAGTGGTCATTGATCTTTGCCATCGTCGATGAATCCTCCGGTTTCGTATTGGATAAAGGAAATGCCGCTCAAAGCGGCAATTCGGATGTATGGCGTTCGCTTCAACCTGAAAAAGGTTGATTGTGCCAAGGTCAAGGCGTCACGGAAGAGCGCGGAGACGCAGCTGCGCTACGTCGCACGCGCGCTGGCGCGGACAACGCCGAGATTGGCAACACGCGGCATTTCTACTTCAGCCCCAGAACGTCCTGCATGTCGTACAACCCCGGCGCCTTGCCCACCACCCACTGGGCGGCCCGGACGGAGCCTCGGGAGAACATGTCGCGGGTCATGGCCCGGTGACTGATCTCGATCCGCTCGCCCATGCCGATGAAGTAGACGGTGTGCTCGCCGACGATGTCGCCGCCGCGCACGGTCTGCATGCCGATCTCTTCCTTGGTCCGCTCGCCGCAGATTCCCTCGCGGTGATAGGTGGCCACCTTGTTGTAGTCGCGGCCCAGGGCCTCGGCCACCACCTCGCCCATGCGGACGGCGGTGCCGCTGGGGGCGTCCTTTTTCTTGTTGTGGTGCAGTTCGACGATCTCCACGTCGAAATCGTCGCCCAGGGTCTTGGCCACGTCCTTGAGAATCTTGAAGCAGACGTTGACCCCGACGCTCATGTTGGGGGCCAGCACCGCCGGGATCTCCCGGGCCAGTTCCACGGCCAGGGCGCGCTCCTCGGGGGTGAAACCGGTGGAGCCGATGACGATGGACTTTTTCTTGAGGGCGCAGACCTCCAGGTTCTTGAGGGAAACCTTGGGAGTGGTGAAGTCGATGAGGACGTCGCACCCTTCCACCACGGCGTTGAGGTCGTCGGAAATGGCGACGCCCAAGGCGCCGCAGCCGGCGATGAGGCCGGCATCCTGCCCGACCATCTCGTGGCCCGGCCGCTCCAGGGCTCCGGAAATGGTGCAGCCAGCCTCCCTGGCGGCAACGATGATCCTCTGGCCCATACGCCCGGCGGCGCCACAGACAGCTATCTTGGTCATATCAACCTCGCAGTTCGCGCGTTAAATCAGCTGGTACTCTTTCATGATGGCGGTCAGTTTCGCCTTGTTCCCCTCGGACATGGGGCAGAGCGGGAGGCGGACCTCGTCGGAGCACTTGCCCATGAGACCGAGCGCCGTCTTCACCGGGATCGGGTTCGACTCGATGAACATGGCGTTGCTGATCTTGAGGGTGTTCAGGTGGAGCCGACGCGCCGTCTCCAGATCACCGGCAAAGAAGGCGTCGGTCAGGTCGGCCACGGCCTTGGGCATGATGTTGGCCAGCACCGAGATGACCCCCTTGGCGCCGCACGCCATCATGGGGAAGGTGATGAAGTCGTCGCCCGAGAGGACATCGATCTGGTCGCCGCAGAGGGCCAGGATCTCCGAGGCCTGCTGGAGCGAACCGGTGGCCTCCTTTATGGCGACGATGTTCTTGTGGGGCGCCAGCCGGGCGACGGTCTCGGGGAGCATGTTGACCCCGGTGCGGCCCGGCACGTTGTAGAGGATCTGGGGGATGGCCACGGCATCAGCGATGGCGGTGTAGTGGCGGACGAGCCCCTCCTGGGTCGGCTTGTTGTAGTAGGGGGTGACCAGCAGCACGCCGTCGGCCCCGGCCTCCTTGGCCTTGCGGGAGAGCTCGATGGCCTCGGCGGTGGAATTGGAGCCGGTGCCGGCGATGACCGGAACCCGCTTGTTCACCTGCTCGATGACGATCTTCACCACGTCCATGTGCTCGTCATAGTCCAGCGTCGATGATTCGCCGGTGGTGCCGCACGGAACGATGGCGTCGGTGCCGTTGGTGATCTGGAACTCCACGAGTTCCCGCAGTTTCTCCTGGTCCACCGCGCCGTTGGTGAACGGGGTGACGATGGCGACAATGCTTCCCTTGAACATATCCGTATCCTCCCTCTCTGGGGTTGTCTTTCGTTACAGGAACGACGGCACCCGCTCGCCCCGGATCAGGTCTTCCACCGTCTCCCGCTCGCGGACCACTTCGAACTGGTTACCCTTGACCATCACCTCGGCCACCCGGGGGCGGCTGTTGTAGGTGCTGCTCATGGCGAAGCCGTAGGCGCCGGCCGACATGAAGGCCATCAGATCGCCCTGGCGGAACATGGGTACCTCCCGGTCCTTCACCAGGAAGTCGCCCGACTCGCAGATGGGACCCACGATATCGGCCACGATCATGCCGTCCTGGTCCTTGACCACCGGCTGTACGCCGTGGAAAGAGCCGTAGAGGGCCGGACGGGCCAGGTCGTTCATGCCGGCGTCGATCATGATGAAGTTCTTCTCGTCCCGCTCCTTGGTGAAGAGGCACGTGGCCACCAGGATGCCAGCGTTGCCCACGATGTTGCGGCCCGGCTCGAAGAGCAGGTGCATGCCCAGCTCTTTGGTGGCCGCGACGATCTCCTTGCCGTAGTCGGCGGGGAGCGGCGGCTCTTCGGTGCTGTACTGGATCCCCAGGCCGCCGCCGCAGTCGAAGTACTGCAGGTCGATCCCCTGGCCGCGCAGGTTGGCGATCATCGTCTTCAGCTTCTCGATGGAGTCCACGAAGGGAGTGACCTTGGTCAGCTGGGAGCCGATGTGCATGTCGATGCCGATCACATCGATGCCGGGGAGCGTCTTGGCGCGGGCGTATTCGGCCATGGCCCGGTCGATGGTGATGCCGAACTTGGCGTTCTTGAGGCCCGTGGTGATGTAGGGATGGGTCTGGGGGTCCACGTCGGGGTTGACCCGGATGGCGATGCCCGCCTTCTTGCCCATGCGGGAGGCGATCTCGGAGATGCGGGTCAGCTCCTGCTCCGACTCCACGTTGAACATGAGGATGCCGGTGTTCAGGGCGTACTCGATCTCGTCGTCCTTCTTGCCCACCCCGGAATAGACCACTTTTTTCGGATCGACGCCGGCCTGGAGGGCGCGGTAGAGCTCGCCGCCGGAAACGATGTCGGCGCCACCGCCCAGGGTGATGAACGTCCTGAGCACTGCCTGGGTGGAGTTGGCCTTGACCGAGTAGCAGATGGTGTGGGGCACGCCGGCGAAGGCCTCGTCAAAGGCAGTGAAGTGCCGGGTCAGGGTGGCGTGGGAATAAACATAGACCGGGCTACCAACCCGGGCCACGATCTCCTTGAGCGAAACCTCCTCGGCGTGGAGCTCGTTCCCCTTGTACTGGAAGTGATTCATGGTGTCCTCCGTTTATGAAAAGTGAATAATCGTCACGCTGTAAACAAAAGTGGATATTTTTAACATGCAAGGCCTAAAAAGTCAAAAGATTAGCGGCTTATCGCCCGGTTCCGGCCGCAGCGCGCACTGCCTGGCCCCTACTCCGGTTCGGTCAGGGCGCCCCGGACCGTGTTGGATGCGGCGCCTTCCACCAGTTGTCCGTCCACGGCAACGACCTGGCGCACCAGATAGACATAGGTGACGCCCCGCTCCAGGCGCTGGTCCTCGTAGCTCGTGCCGGTCACCGGCGACGGCGTCAAGAGGACCAAGCTGGCGAGGTCGTCGCCCCGGCGGCGGTAAATGTAGGCGCCAACGGGCTCCCCGGTCGCAGGCGGGGACGGTTCCCACTGGAGCGCGACGCCGGTTGCGCTCGATGAAGCGGCGAGGCGCGGCGCAGGCGGGGCCGCCACCATCGTGCGACGGGCCCGGTTCGAGGCCCCGCTCTCGCTGCCGTCCTTCTTGAATGAGATAACCTTGTACTGGTAGGTGGCCCCGTTGGTCAGGCCGCGGTCGGCCAGCACGTAGCGGCCGTCATAGGAACGCACGTCCTGGGGATACTCCAGGTCCACGGTCCTGATCAGCGTGTAGGCGGTGGGGCACTCCTCGCAGTCCTGCCCCGGCGGGAGCACCGGCCTGCGGTAGACCCTGAACCCGGCCAGGTCCTTGAGGGGGCGGCCCCCCTCATCCTTCTCGGGCGCGGGCCAGGAGACGTAGAAGGCGTCATCCTTCTGCTCCACCGTCAGGGTGGAGACAGAGGCAGGCACGAAGGATTCGGGCGGCACCAGCGGCCCCTTCCTGCCGCAGCCTGCCAGGGCGGCCGCAAGTGCGATTCCGGCGACGAGCTTGACTACGATCCGATGATTACCGCCCACTGTCCCCTCCCCGGCCCTGTGCCGCGACGCGAATCACGCTATCTCCCCACCTTGGCCCGCTCGATCTCCGCCTTGACGCGCTCCAGGGCCGTGCCGCCGGTGGCGACGCGGGCGTTGACCGACGCTTCCAGGGTAATCGCGTCGAAGATGTCCTCGCCGATCTTGTCCGAGAACCCCTGCCATTCATCCATGGTCAGATCCGGGAGATCCTTGCCGTTGGCGATACAGTAGGCCACGGTCTTCCCCACCACCTCGTGGGCGTCGCGGAAGGGCATCCCCTGGCGGACCAGGTAGTCGGCCACGTCGGTGGCGGTGGAGAAACCCTTGGCGGCCGCGGCCCGCATGTTCCCGGCGTTGATCCGCATCTCCCGCACCATGTCGGCGAAAATCTTGAGGCTCCCCTTCACGGTGTCGATGGTGTCGAAGAGAGGCTCCTTGTCTTCCTGCATGTCCTTGTTGTAAGCCAGGGGCAGGGCCTTCATGACCGTGAGGAGCGCCATGAGGTTGCCGTAGACCCGGCCGGTTTTGCCGCGGACCAGTTCCGGCACGTCCGGGTTCTTCTTCTGGGGCATGATCGAGGAGCCGGTGCAGAAGGAATCGGTCAGCTCCACGAACTTGAACTCGCTGGTGGACCAGAGGATCAGCTCCTCGGAGAAACGGGAGAGGTGCATCATCAGGATCGAGGAGGCCCCCATGAACTCCAGGGCGAAGTCTCGGTCCGATACCGAATCGAGGGAATTGCGGGTCACGCTGGGGAAGTCCAGCAGCTCGGCCACGTGTTCCCGGTCGATGGGGAAGGTGGTCCCGGCCAGGGCGCCGGCGCCGAGCGGAAGGACGTTCATCCGCCGCAGGCAGTCCTCCATCCGCCCCTTGTCCCTGGTGAACATCTCCACGTAGGCCATCATGTGGTGGGAGAAGAGGATGGGCTGGGCGGTCTGCAGGTGGGTGTAGCCGGGCATGATGACGCCCAGGTTGGCTTCCGCCTGGTAAATGAGGGAGTCCACCAACATATCCAGGTAGGCGGAGACCTCCACGATCTCGTCCCGCAGGTAGAGGCGGATGTCGAGGGCAACCTGGTCGTTGCGGGAACGGCCGGTGTGGAGCCGCTTGCCGGCCTCGCCGATCTTCTCCGTGAGACGCGCCTCGATGTTCATGTGGATGTCTTCCAGGGCCACGGAGAAGTCAAATTTCCCGGCCTCGATCCGGGCAAGGACCTCCTGGAGCCCCGCCACGATCTTTTCGACCTCAGCCATGGGGAGGATGCCTTGCTTGCCCAGCATCCGCGCGTGGGCGATGGAGCCCCGGATGTCCTGGTGGTAGAGCCGCTTGTCGAAGTCGATGGAAGCGGTGAATTCCTCGACGAATTGGTCGGTCGGCTCGGAAAAGCGGCCGCCCCAGAGTTTTTCGTGTGCCATGGTAGGCCTCCTGAATGTACGCTTATTGTAGGGGCGATCCTTGTGATCGCCCGGCATGCCTTTATTGTCGCGCGAATACAAGATTCGCCCCTACGTTTCGACCGTTATGCGTCCTGCGCGATCTCGAACCCCGCCACCAGCTCATCCCCGCTGATCTTGACCCAGCCGCCGTCCCGGGACGGGCGCATGATCGTGTGGACCTTGAGGGGAACCCGCGTGGTGCGCGGATCGATCTCGTGGTGGAGCGGAAGATTGAAGTAGTAGAGACGGGTCCCGGTCCCGAAGCGAAGCCGGCAAATCGGAGCGCCGTCGAAATCGTCGGTGGCGAACTCCGAGAGCTGCACCCGCGCCAGGCGGTGGCTGCTGTTGATGACCACGGAGGAGGTGCCGAAGGCGTGCCCGCCGGGGACATCCTCAATCCGGGTCTCCTCTGAGGTATTGCCGAAGACCGTTACCGTTTCCCGCACGCCGGGCGTGTCCTCCAGGTACTCGCCGTAGAACCCGGCGAGCACGTCCCGGTAGGCCCGGTGCTCGGGCTTGGGGTTGCACTGGACCACGAAGATGGTGTCCAGGGTCTGCCGGGTGGAGAAGTAGAGCTGGTTGGCGTGGTCAATGATCTGCTTGATGTTGGAGCTGTACAGGTCCCGGTAAAGGTAGTCCAGACAGATCAGAACCATGAAGTTGAAGCAGGAGGGGCGGCTCCGGAAGAGGTAGAAGTGGCGCCCGCGGTAGAGATCGTGGAACTTGTCCAGGAATTCCTCCCCGTGGAAGGGGTGGCTCTTGGCCTCCAGGAAGACACGCAGTTTCCCCGTGGCCTCCTTCACCGCAATGCAGCACCAGTTGACCGGCATCTCCAGCACATCGCCCGAATCGATGTCCCGGTCCACCAGCTCGATGGCCTCGGCGTTGTCCTCCCGGAACCGCTCCAGCATCTCCCGGTAGGCCTTGAGGCTCACGTGCTCCACCCCGAACATGGTGACGGTGTTGGGGCGGAAGGTGCCGCTGATCGCGGTCAGCATCTCGTCGAACCGGCCGACCGGGACGTGGGTCTCGGGAAACATGAGGAAGTGGAGCTTCTTCAGGTTCCCCTCGCCGGCCGCCACCAGGTCGAGGATCGACCGGACCCGCTCCCACTGGCGGTCGGGCTCCTCGATGGCGAATCCCTTCTCCGCCCCCCGCAGGTGGTTCGGCACCTGGGCGATCATGCAGTGGAGGTGGTGCCCCAGGGGATATTCGAGATTCACCTTCTTGTCGATGATCTGGACCATGGGAACCTTGTCACGTCTCGCAGCTGCAGAGCTCCGGAAATACCTTGCCGAGGATGAAGCGGGTCCCTTCGGGCATTTTGTAGCCCGCCAGCTCTCCGCGGGGGACCCAGCGGGCCTCCTCCACCTCGTCGCGGTTGTGGTCGATGTCACAATAGATGGGGTGGCAGAGGTAGTAGAGGATGATGAAGTGGTAGTTGTCCTCGCCTGGGGTCACGTGCTCGAACACGTCGATGAGGTCTTCCACCTCTACCTGGAGCCCCACCTCTTCCATAACCTCCCGCTGGAGGGCCGCGACGATCGGCTCACCCAGGTCGATCTTCCCACCGGGCATGACCCATTCCCCCTTGAAGGGGGTCACGTTCCGCTTGGTGAGGAGCACCTGACCGTCATCATCCACGATGACGGCCACGACAGAGGTGACGATGTGGTCTTTCTTGAATGTCTTGTCGGCCATGGGATAGACGAAGGGACACGGCGGACCGTGTCCCTTTTGATCTTTCTGAAAACGCGAATGTTTCGCACGGTCAAGGCACTCACGAAACGGTGCGGAGGCATACTGAACGTACGCCGCACAAGCAGTTTCGCAGGGCAACGCAGAGCGTGCGGAAAAGGCGCGTTTTCTACTTCTTCCCCTGCATGAGCGACCTGATCCGCAGCCGCAGGGAGTTGATCTTGATGAAGCCGGTGGCGTCGGCCTGGTTGAAGACCTGATCCTTTTCGAAGGTGGCGAAGTCCAGGTTGAAGAGAGAGTTGGTCTCGGACTTGCGCCCCACGGTACGGCAGTGCCCCTTGTAGAGTTTCACCCGGGCCACGCCGTTCACGCACTTCTGGGAATCGTCGATCAGGGTCTGGAGCATCTCCCGCTCCGGCGAGAACCAGTAGCCGGCATAGACCTGGCGGGCGTACTCGGGGATGAGGGAGTCGCGGATCCGCATGACCTCGCGGTCCATGGTGATCTGCTCCACCGCCGAGTGGGCCTCGCGCAGGATGGTGCCGCCGGGGGTCTCGTACACGCCCCGGGACTTCATGCCCACGGAGCGGTTCTCCAGGAGATCGACCCGGCCGATACCGTGCTCGCCGCCGATGTAGTTCAGGTGAGCCAGGAGCTGGGCCGGGCTCATCTTCTCGCCGTCAACGGCCACGGCATTGCCGTTTTTGAATTCGATCTCCACGAACTGGGGCTTGTTGGGGGCCTTTTCCGGCGCCTTGGTCAGCACGTACATGTTCTCGGGGGGCTCGGCCCAGGTATCCTCCAGGATGCCGCCCTCGAAGGAGATGTGGAGGAGGTTGCGGTCCGAGGACCAGGGACGCTTCTTGGTGACCGGGATCGGGATCCCGTTCTTCCTGGCGTAGTTCACCAGGGCCTGGCGGCTGTTGAGCTTCCACTCGCGCCAGGGGGCAACCACGGTGATGGCCGGGTCAAAGTGGTAGTAGGCCAGCTCGAAGCGGACCTGGTCGTTCCCCTTGCCGGTGGCGCCGTGGGAAACGGCGTCTGCCCCCTCGATCTTCGCGATCTCCATCTGGCGCTTGGCGATGAGAGGCCGGGCAATGGAGGTGCCCAGGAGGTAGTGCCCCTCATAGATGGCGTTGGCGCGGAACATGGGGAACACGAAATCCCTGACGAACTCTTCCTTCAAATCGTCGATGTAGACCTTGTCAGCGCCTGTGGCGATGGCCTTGTCCCGGATCGGCGCCAGCTCGTCGCCCTGGCCCAGGTCGGCGGAGAAGGCGACGACCTCGCAGCCATACTCGTTCTTGAGCCACTTGAGGATGATGGATGTGTCCAGTCCGCCCGAATAGGCAAGGACGATCTTCTTGACGTCTTTGTGCGCTTTGGCCATGAGTATCTCCTTTTGATCGGAATGAAATCGGGTTACTTCATCAATGAAGCCATGATGGCTTTCTGAATGTGGAGCCGGTTCTCGGCCTCGTCCCAGACAGCGGAGCGGGGACCTTCGATGACGCTGTCGGTGATCTCCTCGCCCCGGTGGGCCGGGAGGCAGTGGAGGACCATGCAGTCGGGCCGGGCCAAGGCAACCAGGGCGTCGTCGAGGCAGTAGCCCTGGAACGCCGCCTCACGCTCCTTCTGCTCCTGCTCCTGCCCCATGCTGGCCCAGACATCGGTGTTAACGACGTCGGCGTCGCGCACGGCCTCCTCAGGATCCTCGGTGATGGTGATGGAGGACGTGGCCCGTTTCTGGGCCCAGTCCCAGACCTGACGGTCGGGCTCGTACCCGGTGGGGCAGGCCAGGGCCAGGTCGAAGCCAAGGATGGCGGCCGCTTCGATCCAAGTGTTGGCCATATTGTTGCCGTCGCCGACCCAGGCGAATTTCAGCCCCTGATAGCCCCCCTTGTATTCGATGACCGTGAAGAGGTCGGCCATGATCTGGCAAGGATGAAACAGGTCGGTGAGGCCGTTGATGACCGGCACCGACGAGTAGCGGGCGAACTCCTCAACGATCTCCTGGCCGTAGGTGCGGATCATGACGCCGTCACAGTAGCGGGCCATGACACGGGCCGTGTCCTTGATGGGTTCGCCCCGCCCCATCTGGGACGTGGCCGAGGAGATGAACAGGGGATGGGCTCCCAGTTGGGCGACTCCCACCTCGAAGGAGACGCGGGTCCGGGTGGACGATTTCTCGAAGATGAGGGCCACGCTCTTCCCCTCCAACAGCCGGTGGGGAACGCCCTGCTTCTGCTTGTCCTTCAGCTCCCGGGTGAGGGTGAAGAGTCCGTCGAGCTCCTCTTTCGTGAACTGGTTGAGGGCCAGAAAGTGCCGGGTCATTTCGTCATTTCCTCCAGGATCCCGTCAAGGACGGCGATCATGTCATTCACTTCCTGCTTGGTCACCACCAGGGGAGGGACGAACCGGAGCACCCGGTCCTGGGCGACGTTCAGGAGCACGCCCCGCTCCAGCCCCTTGAGCACAATGTCGCCGGCCGGCACCGACAGTTCCATGCCGACCATGAGACCGATGCCCCGCACGTCGGTGATGATGTCGTATTTTCCCTTGAGCCGCTCCAGCTCCCCCACCAGGTATTCGCCCATCTCCTCGGCCCGGTTCAGGAGCCCCTCCTCCAACACGGCCCGGACGGCTGCCAAACCCGCGGCGGTGACCAGGGGATTGCCCCCGAAGGTTGAGCCGTGGGTGCCGGGTGAAAAGGACGCGGCGATCTCGTCCCGAGCCAGCATGGCGCCGATGGGGGCGCCGCCGGCAAGGGCCTTGGCCAGGGTCATGATGTCGGGGGTCACGTCAAAGTGTTCATGGGCGAAGAGCTTGCCGGTCCGCCCGATCCCCACCTGAACTTCGTCGAAGATGAGGAGCAGGCCGTGGCGATCGCAGATCTCCCTGACCTTCCGGAAGTAGTCGGCGGAGGGGACGACCACGCCCCCCTCCCCCTGGATCGGCTCCAGCATCACCGCGCAGGTCTTGGGGGTAACCGCCGCCTCCAGGGCCGCGGCATCGTCGAAGGGAACATAGGTAAAGCCATGGAGGAGCGGGTCGAAGAATTTCTGGACCTTTTCCTGGCCCGTGGCGGAGATGGTGGCCATGGTCCGACCGTGGAAGGAAGCCAGCGCCGTGATGATGCCATAGCGTTCGGCGTCGCCGGTCTTCTCCCGGGCATGCTTGCGGGCCAGCTTGATGGCGGCCTCGTTGGCCTCGGCGCCGCTGTTGCAGAAAAAGACCTTGTCCGCGAAAGAGTGGGCGCAGAGCAGCTCGGCCAGCTCGATCTGGTTCGGGATGTGGTAGTAGTTGGAACAGTGGATCATCTCGGCGGCCTGCGTGCGCAGAGCCTCAACCACCTTCGGGTGGCAGTGCCCCAGGTTGTTCACGGCCACGCCGGCAAGGAAGTCGAGATACTCCTTCCCGTCCGCGTCCCAGACCCGGCACCCTTCCCCCCGCACCGGCACCAGGGGGTACCGGCCGTAGGTCTTCATGATGTATTTGTCAGCCTTTGCAATCCATTGGGTGGTATTCATATCAGCGATCCTCATGGGCGGCCTGGGCCGCGCCTGTCCGTTTCATGCCTCTGACCGGGGCTTCCTGCCGGGAGAGGCCGTCATCGGTGGATCTCGGTGCCGACGCCGACGTCGGTGAAGATCTCCAGCAGAACCGCGTGCAGCACCCGGCCGTCAATGATGGAGGCCTTTCTGACCCCCTCCTGGATGGCATCGACGCAGCAGGTGACCTTGGGAATCATGCCGCCGGTGATGACGCCGCCGTCGATGAGGTCGGGCACCGTGTCGAGGTGGATGCTGGAGAGGAGGTCCCCCGCCTTGTCCTTCACCCCTGCCACGTCGGTGAGCAGGATCAGCTTCTCGGCCCGCAGGGCTCCGGCAACCCGGCCGGCCACCAGGTCGGCGTTCACGTTGTAGCTCTCTCCCTGCTCGCCCACCCCCACCGGGGCGATGACCGGGATGAACTTGCCGTGCTCCAGGGTCTGGATCAGCTCCTGGTTCACCTTGACCACGTCGCCCACGAAGCCGATGTCCACCGGCTCCACGGTGCCGTCATCCTGCCTGATCTCCTGGAGAAGCTTGCGGCAGAGGAGGAGATTGCCGTCCTTGCCCGAGAGCCCCACGGCCCTGCCGCCGTGCTGGTTCAGGTACCCCACCACCTCTTTGTTCACCTGGCCGGTGAGGACCATTTCCACCACCTGCATGGTGGCGGCGTCGGTGACCCGCATCCCCTTCACGAATTCGGAGACGATGCCGTACCGCTTGAGAGTCTCGTTGATCTGGGGGCCGCCGCCGTGGACCACGACGGGGTTGATCCCGAGGGACTTCAGCATGATGACGTCGAGGGCGAAGGATTCCTTCAGGGCCTCGTCCGCCATGGCGTGGCCGCCGTACTTGATGACAATGGTCTTGCCGGAGAAGCGCCTGATATACGGCAGCGCCTCCATGAGGGTATTTGCCTTGTCGATGAGATGCTGCATCCGGAATGGCCTCCCGGGCGGTGGGATAGGGGCGGGGACGGTCGCAAGAAAGGTGTAACTATAGCAGAACGGGGGAAATAATCAACCGTGAAAGGCGGCTCACAGCGCGCGTAGCCGGGCGGATGACGCCGGTCTCAGGCGGCTGCGCGGGGGAGGGCAATGGTGACCCGGGTTCCTGCGCCGGCTTCGCTCTCGATGGAGATGGTGCCATCGTGGAGCTTGACGAACTCACGTGCGTAGAAGAGACCGAGGCCGAAACCGCGGATCTGGCCGGTGCCTTCGGGGTCCACCTGGTAGAACTTCTCGAATATCTTGGGGATTTCGTCGCGGGGAATACCCACGCCCGTGTCCTCGACGGCCAACAGGTACTCGTCGCCCGACTCCCTCAGAGTGATGGTGATCTTGCCTCTTTCCCGGGAAAACTTGTAGGCGTTGTCGATGATCTGGCCTATGGCGAAGGCAATCTTCTCACGGTCCAGGGAGATTGGAGGCAGCGGGGCCAGGTCGAAGGTGGTGACGATGCCGGACTTAGCGACCGCCTCGCGGGACGACGTGACGAGCTTGGGAACCAGGTCCTGCAGCAGGCACGGCTCGGGTTGGAGGCCCGCCTCGGCGTCCATGAAGCGACTGAAGGCGAGGAGTTCACTCACCAGGCTTTCCAGATAGCGGGACTGGCCGAAGATAAGCTCCAGATTCCTGCGGGATTCAGGGTCGTCGGGGTCATAGACGCCGCACGCGAGATTCTGGAGAAAGAGCGAGATGGCGGTGAGCGGCGTCCGGAACTTGTGGGAGATGAGCGACAGAAAGTTGCTCTTGAGCCGGTCCATGCTCTTGAGGTTGGCGATCTCCTCCTTGAGAACCTTCTTGTCCAGGGCGCGGTCCACTGCCGTCTTGAGCTGCAGGAGGTTCAGGGGTTTGGTGATGAAGTCGTCGGCGTCCGCCTTGAGGGCATTGAGGATGATGTCCTTCTCGGCGTAGCCGGTCATGACGATGACCACGAGCGTCGGTTCCATCTCCTTGAGGCGCCGCAGGAGCTCGATGCCGTTCAGCTTCGGCATCATTACGTCGGTGAGGATAACGTCGATCCCCCCCCGCTCGAACAGGCGCAGGGCCTCTTCGCCGTCGCCGGCCTGAAGGACCCGGTACCCCTTGAGGGCCTTGGCGCACAGGTCGCGGATCACCGATTCGTCATCCACGACGAGAATCGACTTGAGACCGCGCTCGGACTGCATCTTGGTCACGATATCCATGGTGTTCCTGCCGTTTCCCCGGTCAGGGGACGAGTTCACACACCTTGCCGAGGGCCTCGCCGAGCTTGTCCGGCAGGGTTCCGCCCGCCTGGGCCAGCTCAGGTTTCCCTCCTCCGCTACCGCCGATAATGGGGGCAAGCTGACGGATCAGGTCGCCGGCCTTGACGCGGCCGGTCAGATCCTTGGTCACCGCCACCAGAAGATTCGCCTTTCCTTCCTTGACGCACCCGAGGGCCACCACCCCGGAGCCGAGCCGGTCCTTGAGGGTGTCGGCCAGTTCCCGGAGTTTCTTCGGATCGTCCACCTCGGCCAGGGTGGCGAGGACCTTGACGCCGTTCACCTCCCGGACATCCGCCAGCAGGTCCGCTGAGCGGGCGGCGTTGAGGCGCGACTCCAGGGTCTCGATTTCCCGCTGCATCTCCTTCTGGCGCGCCAGCAGCCGCTGGAGGCGCTCCACGTTGTCGCCCCCCTCGGCCTTGATCAGGGCGGCGACCTCTTTCCGCTCGTCCTCCAGCTCCTGCACGTGACGCAGGGCGCCCATGCCGGTCAGGGCCTCGATGCGGCGGACCCCCGCGGCGATTCCCGCCTCGGAGAGGATCTTGAAGAAACCGATGTCGCCGGCGGCGTGGACATGGGTGCCGCCGCACAGCTCCATGCTCACCTCGCCCACCCTGACCACCCGGACAGTGTCCCCGTATTTTTCGCCGAACAGGGCGGTGGCGCCGATCTCCATGGCCTCGTCCAGGGCCATTTCCCGGGCATGGACGTCGTCGTTGGCCATGATGCAGGAGTTGACGATCTCCTCGACCCGCCGGGTCTCTTCGGGTGTCATGGCCGCGAAATGGGTGAAGTCGAAGCGAAGGCGGTCCGGCCCAACCAGGGAGCCCGACTGCTTCACATGGTCTCCCAGCACCTGGCGCAACGCCGACTGAAGGAGGTGGGTTGCGGTATGGTTGCGGGCGGTGGCGTCGCGGCCCGGCGCGACCTTCAGATCGCAGGCGTCGCCCTGCCTGATGGTGCCCTCGACCACGGTCCCCCGGTGGACGATGAGATCCGAGAAAGGACGAAGCGTTTCCGTAACCTCCACGTGGGCGCTGCCCGTGGAGATGGTTCCGGTGTCCCCCACCTGGCCGCCCGACTCGCCGTAGAAGGGAGTGGCGTCGGTGATGATCTCCACCCGGTCGCCGGCCGTGGCCTCGGCCACCTCGGCCCCTCCCTTGAGGAGGACCGTCACCGGAGAGTAGGCGGTGCGGGCTTCGTAGCCCGTGAAACGGCTCCGGACGCCCCGGGAATGGAGGGTCTTGTGGACCTCGGCGATCCCCTCCTCGCCGGAGCCCTTCCAGTGCTCCCGGGCCTGCTCCCGCTGTCGCTCCATGCAGGCTTCGAAACCGTCTTCATCGATGGTGAACCCTTCGCTCCGTACGATGTCAGCGGTGAGATCCGTGGGAAAGCCGAAGGTGTCGTAGAGCCGGAACAGGGTCTCGCCGGGGATGACCGTGCGCCCTTCGTTCTTGAGATCCGCCACGGCCTCGTTGAGGATGGCGAGTCCCCGGTCGAGGGTTTCGGCAAAGCGCTCCTCCTCGGCCCGGATCACCTTCCTGATGTATTCCTCCCGCTCCAGGAGCTCCGGGTAGGCATCGCCCATCATGGCGCTGACGGCCTCCACCATCCGGCAGATGACCGGTTCGGCAAAACCGAGCATCTTCGCGTGCCGGGCGGCCCGGCGCATGATCCGGCGCAGCACGTAGCCCCGTCCCTCGTTGGAGGGGAGGACGCCGTCGCAGATCAGGAAGGTGGTGGCCCGGACGTGGTCCGCCATGACCCGCATGGAGACGTCGTCTTTCTCGCTGTGCCGGTAGCGCTTGCCCGAGAGCTTTTCCACGTGCCCGATGATCCCCTGGAACAGGTCGGTGTCGTAGTTGGACTTCACCCCCTGCATGACCGTGGATATCCGCTCAAGCCCCATGCCGGTATCGACGGAGGGCTTGGGCAGAGGGGTGAGCACCCCGTCTGCGGAGCGGTTGAACTGCATGAAGACGTTGTTCCAGATCTCCATGTACCGGTCGCAGTCGCACCCAACGGCGCAGTCGGGGCTGCCGCAGCCGACCTCGGGACCGTTGTCCCAGAAAATCTCGCTGCAAGGGCCGCAGGGCCCGGTATCGCCCATGGCCCAGAAGTTGTCCTTCTCGCCGAAGCGGTAGATCCGCTCCCGGGGAACCCCCTCCTGCAGGTGCCAGATGTCGGCGGCCTCGTCGTCGTCCGTATAAACCGTCACGTAGAGGCGGTCTTTATCGAGGCCCAGGTCTTTGGTGAGGAATTCCCAGGCAAAGGCGATGGCCTCTTTCTTGAAATAGTCGCCAAAGGAGAAGTTGCCAAGCATCTCGAAGAAGGTATGGTGTCGGGCAGTGCGCCCCACGTTCTCCAGGTCGTTGTGCTTGCCGCCTGCCCGGACGCACTTCTGGGAGGAGCAGGCCCTGACGTAATCACGCTTCTCCAGGCCCAGGAAGCAGTCCTTGAACTGGTTCATGCCGGCATTGGCGAACAGGAGCGTGGGGTCATTGTGGGGAATGAGGGGGGAGCTGGGCACGACGGCATGCCCCCGGTCGGCGAAGAACTTGAGAAATCGGGCGCGTATCTCTTTTCCGGTCATCGGGTCCTCTGTATCTGCATGATCATTGTAATATTGTATGGTCAATCTCTTCGTACGGTGCCGTTCCGTCATTCATCGACGGGACACCGGAGCGCTTCAAGAATGGCACTGAGCCCGAACCCGCGACGCTGGAACCAGCCCACCACCCGCCGCTTTTCGCGAGGGTCCGCCACAGCCGGATCGAAGCCGGGAAATTTCCGGGCCAGCAGGTCTCCGACCAAGGCCCGCTCGTCGCAACCGGCCGCCGCCTGGGCCAGGGCCTCTTCGGCCAGTTCCGGCGGAATCCCCCGGCGGCGCAACTCGACCCGGAGCCGCGCTCCCACCATCTTCCCCTGAGCCAGGGCAGACTCCGCCAAGCGGCAGGCAACGCGGCGGTCATCCAGGTAGCCGAATTCCCTGAGACGTGCGACGATGCGGTCGATCTCCCCCGCGTCGACCCCCCTGGACCTCAGCTTGCGAGCAAGTTCGGCTTCGCTGTGGTCCCGACGCGAAAGGATGTCGAGGGCGGTGGACAACGGGTCACGCCGCCGCTCCGGTCGGGAATGCATGCTTGAATCAACCTCGCGGGCCACCGGCCTAGAACTTCTCGATGCCCTCGACGGAGCCCTCTCCCTCCGCAGGGGGAGCCTCGTCATGGACGAAGTCGTCCCACGTGCTGTCGGAGGTGGACGAGATGCCGGACACCTTGAGGGCGAAGTCGTCGGGGTTGGACGACTGGCGGAGCGCCTCCTCGTAGGTGATGAGCTTCTGGGTGTAGAGCAGCATCAGGGACTGGTCGAAGGTCTGCATCCCGTACGAGGTATAGCCCTGGGCAATGGCTTCGGGGAGGAGTTTCGTCTTGTCCTTGTCGTCGATGTATTCCTTGATCCGGGCGGTGCCGATCATGATCTCGACTGCCGGTACCCGGCCCTTGCCGTCGGCGCGGGGGACCAGGCGCTGGGAGACGACGCCCTTGATCACGCCGGCGAGCTGGATCCTGACCTGGCGCTGGTGATAGGGAGGGAAGACCGAGATGATCCGGTTGATGGTCTCGGTGGCATCCAGGGTGTGGAGGGTCGACATGACCAGGTGACCGGTCTCGGCCGCGTGCATGGCAGTCTCGATGGTCTCCAGGTCGCGCATCTCGCCGACCAGGATCACGTCCGGGTCCTGGCGGAGGGCACCCTTGAGGGCAGTGGCGAAGGAGACGGTGTCGAACCCCACCTCCCGCTGGGAGAGGATGCTCTTCTTGTCGCGATGGAGGAATTCCACCGGGTCTTCAACGGTAATGATGTTGCAGGTCCGGTGCTCGTTGATGTAGTCGATCATGGCGGCCAGGGTGGTGGACTTGCCGCTCCCCGTGGTGCCCGTGACGAGAATGAGGCCCCGCTCTTCCATGGCCAGCTTTTTTATGACCGGCGGCAGGGTCAGGTTCTCCATGGAGGGGATGCCGAAGGGAATGAAGCGAAACACCATTGCCACCGTGCCGCGCTGGGAGTATACGCTCACCCGGAAGCGGCCCAGGCCCGGCACGCCGTAGGCGGTGTCGCATTCGAAGTGCTCTTCGAAAAGACGCTTCTGCCGATCGTTCATGATGGCGAGCGCCATGGCGCGCACCTGGTCAGGGGCCAGCCGCGGCGCATTCGGGATCGGCCGCAGGCGCCCGTCGATCCGCACGACGGGCGGGAGACCCGTTTTGATGTGGACGTCGGACGCCTTGGCGCGAACCGCGACGGTGAGGATGTCGTTCAGTTCCATGGGCTATGCCGCTTCCTTTGCCCCTTTGCGGGGAATGCCGGCCACATCGTAAACCTTCCCTTCGATCTCGTCCACCAACTCGGGCCGCTCTTTGAGAAAGAGGCGGGAGTTTTCGCGCCCCTGGCCGATCCGGTCACCGCCGTAGGAGAACCAGGCGCCGCTCTTGTCCACGATCCCCTTCTCCACGGCCAGGTCGAGGATGTCGCCCTCGCGGGAAATGCCCTCACCGTAGTAGATGTCGAACTCCACCTCCTTGAAGGGGGGGGCGACCTTGTTCTTGACCACCTTTACCTTGGTGCGGGAGCCGATGACGTCCTGCCCTTGCTTGAGGGATGCGATCTTGCGGATATCGAGGCGTACCGAGGCGTAGAACTTGAGGGCGTTGCCGCCGGTGGTGGTTTCGGGGTTGCCGAACATGACGCCGATCTTCATCCGGATCTGGTTGATGAAGATGACGCAGCAATTGGACTTGGAGATGATGCCGGTGAGCTTGCGCAGGGCCTGGGACATGAGCCGGGCCTGGAGCCCCATGTGGGAGTCGCCCATTTCCCCTTCGATCTCGGCCTTGGGGACCAGGGCCGCCACCGAGTCGATGACGAGAACGTCCACGGCGCCGCTCCTGACGAGCATCTCGGCGATTTCCAGGGCCTGCTCCCCGGTGTCGGGCTGGGAGACGAGCAGGTCGTCCGTCTTGACGCCGAGCTTGCGGGCATAGCCGATGTCAAGGGCGTGCTCGGCATCGACGAACGCGGCGATGCCGCCCATTTTCTGGGCCTCGGCCGCGATATGCAGGGCGAGCGTGGTCTTGCCCGACGACTCGGGTCCGTAGATCTCGATGATCCGCCCGCGGGGGACGCCGCCAACGCCGAGGGCCAGATCAAGGGAGAGGGAGCCGGTGGGGATGGCGGCCACATCGGGGAGGGCCTCATCTGCCCCGAGGCGCATGATCGCCCCCTTGCCGAACTGCTTTTCTATCTGGCTGAGCGCAAGCTCTATCGCCTTTTCGCGTTCTTGGGTCACAATCGCCTCCTGGGCGGTGCCGACGGCGGCCGGCGCCACGTTTCGTATCGGTCAGTTGATCAGAAATAACACAGATCTTTCGGTCTTTTCAAGGGTATCTTTCCGGCAGATCCTGCCCGTTTCGAAAGGGTGTCACGCTCCCTCTCCGGGGATGTCTCCCGCCAGGGGATCCCGGGGGGCGGCCAGAGGGATGACCGGCGTCCGCAGACTCTCCTCAAGGGGAAGGAGAACCAGAAACGCGCTGCCGAAGCGGGCCTCCGGATCAACCCCCGGGCTCTCGACCCAGACCATGCCCCCATGGGCCTCCACCATCCCCTTGACGATGGCCAGTCCAAGCCCCGTCCCCTTTCCCTGGAACTTGAACTTGCCGCTGGAGTGGTGACGGATATCGCCAATTTCGTAGAATTTGTCGAATATCTTCACCTGCTCGTCGTGGCTGACCCCGATGCCGTTGTCGCGGACCGCCACCTCCAGATAGCAGCGATCCCCGATCTGGCTCGGGAAATCGGCATTGAAGCGCGCCAGGATCTCCCGCTTCGGGGCCAGGGCCCGCCGGTCGACCACCCGTGCCGAGATGATGACCGTCCCTCCATCCGGGGTGAACTTGACCGAGTTTTCCAGCAGTTCCGAGAAGATCTCCTCGAAGCACTCCTGGTCGCCGATACAGTGGGGGAGTCCCTCCAGGTTGTTGAAGACGATTCGCAGGCTCCGCTCCGCCAGCAGCGGTTCAAGCTTCGCCACCACCTGGCTGAACACCTGGGAGATGTGGAGGGCACGCCGGGTCACGGTGGCCGACTTGGCCTCAAGCCGGGCAACCTTGAGGATATCGTTGACGATCTCGAAAAGGCGCTCTCCCCCCTCGTGGATCATGTCGAGGACCTGCCGGCTATCGGGGTCGCCGGCAAGGCTTGACGAGGATCGCAGAAAATCGGTGCCGCTGATGACGCTGGTAAGGGGGGTGCGAAACTCGTGGGAAATCATGCCGAGGAAGTTGTTTTTCATCCGGTCGATCCGCTCCAGCTCCTGATTGGCACGTTCCACGAGAGTCAGGTTGGTGCGGAGCCGGTGCTGGGAAAGGGCAAGCTCGTGACTGCTTTTCTCCAGCAGACGGAATGACCCCATGAGCTCATCGCTCTTCCACTTGAGCTCATTGAAGAGGCGGGCGTTTTCGATGATGATCCCCATCTGGCCGGCAATGGAAAAGAACAGCTTGAGCTCTTCGTCGGTGAAGGAGCGAATCTGCCGGTTCAACAGGTACATGACGCCGGTGACCCGGTTCTTGGCGAACAGCGGGACCGCCGCGAACCCCTTCCAGCCTGCCGACTCATCCGAGAGCCCCGCCATGCCCCCTTCCATGGCCAGATCGTCCAAGGCGAAGGGGCCGCGCGTGGCGGCAACCCTGCCAAGCAATCCGCCGTCGGCTCCGGCATCGAGCGCCTCCCTGAGCCGGTCCGGAACGGAACAGGTGGCTGCCGGGCGCAGGCTGCCGTCCCGTTCACGCAGATGGATGCCGCCGCCGTCTACGCCGAAGACCTCGATCGTTTCCCGCAGGGTCACGTCGAGGACGGTCTCCAGTTCCATCTCCTGGTTGGCTCTGGTGATGATGTTCACCAGGGAGGTGAGCTCCCGGTTGCGCTGGCGCATCTCCCGCTCGGCCCGGTGTTTGAATGTGATATCCCTGATCGTGGCATGGACCACCTTCTCGTCGCCCAGATCGATGAGGCGGGCTTCCACCTCTCCCAGGAAACGATCCCCTCCCCGGCGGCGGAACGCGATTCCGTCGGCCCGCCCCCTTCCGCGCCGCACCACCCTCAATACCAGCAGGGAAAACTTCTCCTGGTCCTCCTCGGGCACCAGGTCCTTCCCCTTGAGAGTGACCATTTCCTCCTTGCTGTACCCCAAAAGTTCGGTGCCCCGGCGGTTCACCTCCACCAGGAGCCCGGTGTCGGCATTGAAGACGAAGACCGCATTGCCGGCCCCTTCCAGAAGGCTCCGGTAGCGCCGTGCGATCTTGTCCAGTTCCCTCTGGTACTGCATGAGCTCGTGCAGGTGGGCCAGCTCATTGACGCTGCGTGTCTTGCGGTAGCTGACCACCATGAAAACGATGCAGGAAACGAGCAGGAAAAGAACCAGGGCAAGAAAGTCGAGGAGGGGAAAATCGTGGCGACGGTAGACGACAAAGGACGCCGCGAGCACGCCAAGCACCAGGAGCGCCGAAACACTGACAACTATCAGATACACCCTGTCGTTGCGTACGGACATGACGAGCTTTCCCGCTACGGGAGAAAAAGGACAGCGGCTTCGATTCAGGCGGTGAGGAGGCGCCTCCTCAGCCAGTCCAGGGCCGTGACGGCCGTGACGGTCCGGATGGCGTCCCGCTCGCCGACGAAGCGGTACGCCTTGACCGAGCAGCCCGCCCTGTCGGCCAGGGCCAGGTAGACCGTGCCGACCGGCTTGTCGTCGCTCCCCCCATCGGGGCCGGCGATGCCGGTAACGGCCAGGGCCAGGTCGCTGCCGGCCACGTGGCGGGCCCCCCTGGCCATGGCACGGGCGACATCGGCGCTCACGGCTCCTTTTTCCGCCAGAAGCGCGGCCGGAACGCCCAGGAGCCGCTCCTTGGCCTCATTGGCATAGGTGACCAGCCCCATGAAAAAGTAGGCGGAACTGCCGGCCACGTCGGTGATCCGCTTGGCGATGAGCCCGCCGGTGCACGACTCGGCCAGGGCGAGGGTGAGCCCTTTTTCGCGAAACAGGCGGGCAACCGCCGTATCGATGGTGTCGCCCCCCTCGGCCACGACCACATCGCCCAAGCGCTCACGCACCAGGGGCAGCCCACCGGCAATGATCTCCGCAGCCTCCTCCTCGCTTCGGGCGGTGGCCCGCAGTTTCACCTGCACCACCGGAAAATCGACGCAGTAAGCGATGCCGAGCCCCTCGCGGGAGCGCTCCAGGCCGCTCAGCCGGTCGCCGATTTCCGCCTCGGAGAGGCCGAACAGCGTCAGTACCGCCGTTCGGGTGACCTCCACCCCCCTCCGCCGGTCAAGGACCAGGGGCACCACCGACTCTTCAAGCATCCTGGCCATCTCGGCCGGGACGCCGGGGAGAAAGATCAGAAGACATTCCCCGTGCAGCAGGTGAAACCCGCACGCCGTGCCGAGGGCGTTCGGGATAAGCCCTGCCTTGGCCGGCAGGAGGCACTGGCGCTCGTTGGCGGGATAC
The DNA here is from genome assembly GCF_036323535.1 of Geobacter sp. 60473. GTDB lineage: Bacteria > Desulfobacterota > Desulfuromonadia > Geobacterales > Geobacteraceae > Geobacter > Geobacter sulfurreducens. Next base: position 3,382,704 of record NZ_AP028967.1, on the reverse strand, counting down.
AACTCGCGCCCCCGCCGGGAGAAGAAGTCCCGCAACCGGCCAAGAGCCTCCTCGTTCAGGACGAGGCGGCGCCCCGTTGCCCGGGCCGCGGCCCGGGCCGTGACATCGTCGTCCGTGGGACCGAGCCCCCCCGTAACGATGACGGCATCATGGCCCGCCGCAAGCGTGCCGAGGGCCACCTCGATCTCCCCCTCGTCATCGCCCACGGTCAGGTGCCTGCCCACGGCAAGCCCCACGTCCGCCAGGCGTGCGGCGATGCGCGCGGCATTGGTGTCCACCACTTCGCCCCGCAGGAGCTCGTCGCCGATGGAAAGGGTTGCGATCTTCACAAGTACCCCAGCAGCAGATGGAGGGCGGCGCAGGCATAGAGTCCGGCCGCCACGTCGTCCAGCACCACGCCGTAGCCGTTTTTCATCCGTCGGTCGAAATAGCGGGCGGGCCAGACCTTCACCACGTCGAAAAAGCGAAAGAGGAGAAAGCCGGCCAGGATACTCCGCCAGTCGGCGGTCACCCCGGCCATGGTAATGAGATAGCCGATTACCTCGTCAATGACCACCTTGCCGGGGTCCTTCTGGCCAAACTCTTCCTGGGCGCGACCCGCCACCCAGGACGACAGGAAGAAGAACGGCACGAGGGTGGCAAGATAGAGCCAGAGAGGCAGCCGCGCCAGCGCCAGGTAGAGGGGGATGGCGCCGAGGGTGCCCACCGTCCCGGGGGCAACAGGCGACAGTCCCGTGCCGAACCAGGTGGCGGCAACAACCACGAATCGCCGGGTCACTGCCCGCACTCCCGCTCAACGATCCGGTAAACCTCCATGAGCGGCATGCCCCGCTCGGCGGCGATGCGGCAGCATTCATCGTACTCGGGCGCCACCCGCGCCACCCCGTCCCCATTGATAACCTTCACCCGCACCCTGCCGAGGGTCGTATCCCGCTCCTCCACCTGGCGCCGAAGCTTCAGCCGCCCTGCCGGATGGAACCGCACCCCGATGGCTGAAGTTTCCCGCAGGACAAGCGCCGCAAGTTCGTCCCGCTGTTCGGGATGAACCACCACCGTAAGCCTGACCGCGGGCCGGTTCTTCTTCATCTGGAGGGGGGAAAAGGCCGCATCCAGGGCGCCGGCGGCAAGGCATCGCTCCATGACGTACCCCAGTATCTCCGGGCTCGTGTCGTCGATGTGGGTCTCGATGACCACTACGTCATCCCGTTCGAGCCCTCTGTCAATCTCTCCCTTGAAGACGCGCAGTATGTTGGGAATGTCGGCGAAGTCACGGGTTCCGGCTCCGTTGCCGACGCCGGTGACGGTCATGGGCGGAATCGGGCCGAATCCTGCGGCCAGCGCCGCCAGAATGGCCGCCCCGGTGGGCGTGACCCGTTCGCCGGGACCCGCCTCGCCATGAACGGGGAGGCCTCGCAGGAGTTCCGCCGTGGCGGGCGCCGGCACCGGCAGGCGTCCATGGGCCGTTTCCACGAAACCGCTCCCCAGGGGCAGGGCTCCCCCGTGGATGGCCTCGATCCCGAGCCAGTCGATGGCTGCGGCGGCGCCAACGATGTCGGCGATGGAATCCACCGCTCCAACCTCGTGAAAATGAACCTGTCCCAGCTCAACGCCATGGACCTTGGCCTCGGCCTCGGCCAGGCGGAAGAATATCCGCTGGGCCTTCTCTTTGATGCTGTCGGCAAGGGGGCTCTCTTCGATCATGGCGGCAATGTCGCCGTAGTGCCGATGGGGCTGGTGCTCTTCCACATGCACAACGAAGCGGGTGGCGACGATCCCTTTGCGGCTCGTCCGCTCCGTGGCAAGGGAGTAGCTCGAATGGGGCAGACGGAGACACCCCACGGCATCGCGCACCACCTCGAAGGGAACTCCCAGGTCAAGGAGCGCCGCCACGGTCATGTCGCCGGCAATGCCGGCAAAGCAGTCGAAATAAAGTATCTTCAAACGGACCTCATTCTCTGTTGATTTTGCTCGCGGCAACGGCGGCACCGAACCCGTTGTCGATATTCACCACGGTCACGCCGGCGGCGCAGGAGTTGAGCATGCCAAGCAGCGCGGCGATGCCGCCGAAGGAGGCCCCGTACCCAACCGACGTGGGAACGGCAATGACAGGACGGTCCACGAGCCCCCCCACCACAGAGGGGAGCGCACCCTCCATGCCGGCCACCACAATGAGCACGCGTGCGGAGAAGAGCTCATCACGCCGTGCCAGCAGCCGATGGATGCCCGCCACTCCCACATCGTAGAGATGGGAAGCCTCGTTGCCGAGCATCCGGAGGGTGACAAGGGCCTCAGCGGCCACCGGCAGGTCGGAGGTGCCGGCCGAGAGAACGAGCACCGTACCGAGCCCCCGCTTCTCGATCGGGCGCTGCTCCAGGGTTAGGCAGCGGGCATCGGCGTGCCAGACAGCAGAGGGGAACGCCCCTTTCACGGCCAACGCCTTGGCCTCGTCGAGGCGGGTCACCAGGATGTTATTCCCCTTGGCGGCCAGAGAGGCCATGATCCGCTCCACCTGACCGGCGCTCTTGCCGGCCCCGAAAATCACCTCGGGGAAGCCCTGGCGCAACCCCCGGTGGTGGTCCACCAGAGCGTCGCCCACATCCTCGTAGGGGAGATGCCGCAGCCGCTCCAGCATCTCATCCTCGCTGAGCGCGCCGTCTTTGAAGGAACGCAGGATGGTTTTCAGTTCCCGAGGGTCCATGGGGGCTCCGATCATGTTCGTACATAGTGTAGCATACCTGGGGCACATAGACAGGCGCGCCGTGTCAACGCCGGACCGTTCCCGTCGAGCGGGCCCCGGCCCTGCACGGACCGGGGTCTGGCTTGTGTATAGCACCAATTTGTGGGGTTGGAAAGGGGTGAGGGAGGCTGAGGCGGAAATTGTGTCCCGCCGGTGGGACGCGTTGTTCAGTCGCGCTCGAGCCTGAGCAGGTTACAGATCTGCCCCTGAAGCCCCATGAAAGGGGCGACAACCGGCCGCAGCAGCACGGCCAGCCGCCGTTCCAGCTGGCGGGCGGCGGGGGAACATGGCTCCAGTTCCGGCTTGAAGATGGAGATGAGAACCAGAAAGAGAAGCACCACCATCTGGGCAACACCGAAAATGACGCCCAGCCGGTAGGTTTGGACGTAGGCGAGGTTGTCGAAAACCGCCAAGCGGTTGAGGCCGGTAATCTCTGAGAGGTCCTGGAGCCAGGGACCGAGAAACACGATGCCGAACAAGGTGGCCACCACGGTCACCACCCACTTCACCGAAACCCAGCGGTGACGGAAAAATCCCCAGTGGGTCGTGAGCGACATGAGTGCACCCGAGAAGATCGAACCGGCAACTCCCGGGCCTATGAGCCAGTTGTCCAGGGATCGGATGGCATCGTTGACCGCGAAGAGCTCGTCCCCGTTAGTGGCGAGGTGGTCCTTGTAGAGAAGGATGAGGATGGCCTGGGCGCCGCCGATCCACATCATGGCGGAGAAGGTATGAATGTACTTGAGGAGAAGGCGGGTCTGGGGGCTGGCCTGATACCGCATGTGCAATCCTCCGTGTCGGGATGGGGAGGGGCGCCGCCGGTGGCCGCGCTTCCGCCCTTGCCCGGGAAGAGTGCAAAGCGGATTCCCGTATACGTCAGTTTTGCGTATACGCGAAACTACCTGTCGTTACAGAGGGATTACATACTATGTGTCAACTGTGCCCACCGTATTTTGTGTCACGCCAGTCACATCATGAGCCATGCGCGGCACACGTTGCGCTTCGGCAATCAGCTGTGTTCACGGGTGGCGTGGAAGGTGAGGTCTTTCCAGTTGTCCATGGTATTGTCGAGGCGCCACTGGGAGCCGGCCAGATACGCCAGATCCCCCTCGCCGTCGATGTAACAGCTCATCACTTCCTTCTTCTGGAATTCCTCGACTTTTTTCTTCTCCCCGGTCACCCAGCGGGCAGTCACGTAGGAAACCGGCTCATAGGTTGCCTTCACGTTATACTCGTGCTCGAGCCGGTGCATGACCACGTCGAACTGGAGAAGACCGACGGCTCCGACAACCCAGTCGGCACCCATGAGCGGGCGAAAGACCTGGGTGGTTCCCTCTTCGGCCAACTGGGTCAGCCCCTTTTCCAGGGCCTTGGATTTCAGGGGATCCAGCAGACGCACCCTGCGGAAGTGTTCGGGGGCAAAGTTGGGAATGCCCGTGAACTTGAGGTCCTCCCCCAGGGTGAAGGTGTCGCCGATCTTGATGGTGCCGTGGTTGTGAATGCCGATGATGTCGCCGGGAAACGCCTCGTCCACATGGGTGCGGTCCTGGGCCATGAAGATGGTCGCATTGTTGATGGACACCTCGCGGCCGAGCCGCACGTGGCGGACCTTCATGCCCCGGGTGAATTTGCCGGAACATATCCGGAAAAAGGCGATCCGGTCCCGGTGGGCGGGGTCCATATTCGCCTGGATCTTGAAGGCGAAGGCAGTGAAGGGCTCCTCGTAGGGGGAAACGGTGCGACTGACCGCCTCACGGGGAAGCGGCGCCGGGGCATGATCCACAAAGGTGTCGAGGAGCTGCTGCACGCCGAATGTATTGATGGCGCTACCGAAGAAGACCGGGGTCTGGAGCCCGGCATGATACGCCTCTTCCTCGAAGGGATGGGCGGCCCCTTCCAGCAGCTCCACATCGGCACGCAACTCGTCGGCCTGGGAGCCCAGGAGTTCGTCCAACTGCGGGTCGTCGAGACCGGTCATGGAGATAACGCCGCCGGTTCCGCGCTCCGCCTCGGCATCAAAAATAACGAGCTCTTTGGTGTAGAGGTGATAGGTGCCCCGGAAGCGCTTGCCCATGCCGATGGGCCACGTCATGGGGGCACACTGGATTCTCAAGACTTTTTCGATTTCGTCGATAAGCTCAAAAGGATCCCGACCCTCACGGTCAAGCTTGTTGATGAAGGTCATGATCGGCGTATGGCGCAGGCGACACACATCCAGGAGCTTGATGGTCTGGCTCTCAACGCCCTTCACCGAATCGATGACCATCAGGGCCGAGTCGACGGCGGTAAGGACCCGATAGGTGTCCTCTGAAAAGTCATTGTGACCGGGGGTGTCCAGCAGATTAACCTCGTAATCCCGGTAGGTGAACTTCATGACCGACGAGGTGACGGAGATGCCGCGCTGCTTTTCCATCTCCATCCAGTCCGAGGTGGCATGACGGGCCGCCTTGCGGGCACGGACCTCGCCCGCCTGCTGGATGGCGCCGCCGAACAGCAGCAGTTTTTCGGTGATGGTGGTCTTACCGGCGTCCGGGTGGCTGACAATGGCAAAGGTGCGCCGACGATCGACTTCCTGCTCGTTGTACTTCATTGCGTGATACTCCGAAAGGCTTGAAAATATCTGGACAAAGAAAAGGCGAAGAAGCTACTCTTCGCCTTGGAAATCAATAATACACCAGCACCCCGACGGTTTACAACCAAAAGAACGCCGGGGGCGACACCTCGCTCAAGGATGGAGTAATGCACGACTACTACCAGTTGGTTACGGTTGCCGATCTTCCCCAGGACAACCGGCAGATTCTGGACACACTGACAGCCATCGGCGCGGGCAAGCTGCCCAACGACCTGAGACTCCTGAACTACTACCGCTCGATCCCTGTCAATTATGGCGCCACGGTGGCATCAGTAGAGCGCGGCTCGGTGGAGCTGACGGTAAACCAGCAGCAGGCCATCGTCATGCAACTGGAAAAGCAGGTGTTTCTCAAGAGCAGCCATTTCCCCAAGGACGTGCTGGCGGCCGTCAGCTACATCAATATCGATAAGTGCACGGCCATCATCACCAACTTTGCCTATGCGGTGATCAGGTCGGAACGCCGTCAATTCGTGCGGGTGGAGGTCAAGGACAAGATCGAGGCAAGCTTCTCGGGGGACGGCTTCACCGTGGCCGGCCTGTTGAACGACATCTCCCTGGGAGGCGTGGCCATCTCCGCCACGATCCCCACCCATCCCGATGCGGGCACCAAGGGGAAGGTCACGCTGCATCTGCCCGGCGGCCCGTTTGAGGTGCCCGCCCAGGTCCTGCGGGTCATCACCACGCAACAGACAGACCTCTGCATCATTGAGATCCAACCCGACAACCGGACCGAGAAGGGGATATCCCACTACATCTTTCAGCGCCAGGTTGAGATCATCAGGGAACTGAAGGACTCGATTTTCTAGCAGGCGCACCACCTGCATGCCCGTCGTCCGCCCCTCCGTCGCTCGACCCTCCACATGACGCAGTTACGTCTGTGGCCATGCCCAGTCGTCGCGGCCAATCCGGCACTCATTCGACCCCGATGGAACGACTATGAAATCAAGGGCAAAAAGTTACCGTTTGAAAAGATAGCGATCAACGGACCATGCCCCGCCTCCGGCAAAGACGAGGGCCAGCGCCATGCCGAGCAGGGCGAGGTTGTACTCGATGCCGTTCCCCCGGGGGCCGTTGAGGAAGAAGCCGTTCGCCCAGTGAACCTTGTACATGGCGACCGCCATGGTCGAGGCGATGCCGAAGCCGGACAGCCGGGTGAGGAAACCACAGAGGACGCCGACACCACCCCCGAATTCGGCAATGATGGCCAGCAGCGTGAAAATCGGCGGGATTCCCAGCTTTTCCTCGAACATTCTGAAAGTGGCGGTGAGCCCCTGCCCTCCAAAGGCACCGAGAAGCTTCTGGGAGCCGTGGGCAATGAATATGGCGCCGAGCGGCACCCTGATCATGAGAAGCGCCAGTGAATCTGCCACGGCGCCCATGTTCGACCTGGCCATGGGAACCTCCTGCGTTGGCGTGCCGGCGTGCGCATCACGCATGGCCGGCCACTGCTATTCTTGCCACAAGAGCCGTCCGCGCGCAACGGTAAATACCCCTTGTCGGAAGCGGCTTTCGTCGTCGCAGCGTCGCTGCGGAAAACTATTTGAGTGAGAGCCACCAGATGAGTTAGTATGACCAGGTTGGGCAGCAGCCGCCCAGGCTGCCATCAGACAGCAAGGAGATCAGACGCCATGTTCTATCCCACCTTCAGAGCACGCAGGATCAGAGGCAAGGAGGTCTTTCGCCGGATGGTCAGCGAGACCACCCTTTCCGCCACCGACCTGATCTATCCGATGTTTTCCGCCTTCGGCACGGGCATCAGGAAGGAAATCTCTTCCATGCCGGGGATTTATCAGCAATCCATCGAGCACATCGTGGCCGAGGCCCAGGAGGTCCATGAACTGGGCGTGCCGGCGGTGATCCTGTTCGGCATCCCCGAGACCAAGGACGCCGTGGGCAGCGACGCCTACGCCGAGCACGGCATCATTCAGGAGACGATCCGGGCCCTGAAGAAACAGGTGCCGGGGCTGGCAGTCATTACCGACGTCTGCATGTGCGAATACACCGACCACGGTCACTGCGGCATCATCAAGGACGGCGACGTGGACAACGACGAGACCCTGGAGCTCCTGGCCAGGGAGGCCCTCTCCCACGCCGAGGCCGGGGCCGACATGGTGGCGCCTTCGGACATGATGGACGGACGGGTCATGGCGATCCGCGAAATTCTGGACAACAACGGCTACAAGAACATCCCAATCATGAGCTATGCCGTAAAATACGCCTCCGGTTACTACGGCCCGTTCCGGGAGGCGGCCGAGTCGACCCCCCAGTTCGGCGACCGCCGCTCCTACCAGATGGACCCGGGGAACCGCCGGGAGGCCATTCGTGAGGCCCGCATGGACGTGGAAGAGGGCGCCGACATCATCATGGTGAAGCCGGGGCTTCCCTACCTCGATATCGTCCGGGACCTGCGGGAGGAGTTCGATCTCCCCGTGGCGGTCTACAACGTCTCCGGCGAGTACAGCATGATCAAGGCCGCCGGCCGGGCCGGCTGGATCGACGAAGAGCGGGTCATGATGGAGACCCTCCTCTCCTTCAAGCGGGCCGGCGCCGACCTGATCCTCACCTACCACGCCAAGGAGGCTGCGCGGGTCCTCAAGAGAGGATAGCCTGTTTCCGTGATACACTGAAAAGGCCTGCCGGATGGCGGGCCTTTTTTCGTATCAGCCGCATTCGCGAGGCATCCCATGAAGAGCCGCCTCCCCTTCCGTTACCTGGAACCCACCTTCTGCGCGGGGCTCCTGGACGACCCGGTCCTCCTGGTGAATATCCGGCCCCTGGGACGGTCGATCCTCGTGGACTGCGGCCAGATCCACCATCTGGCCAAGCGGGTCCTGAAATCCATCGATGCCGTCTTCGTCACCCATGCCCATATGGATCACTTCATGGGGCTGGACACTCTGGTCCGCCACATTCACGTCTCCCCGCGGACGGTGGAACTCTTCGGCCCGCCGGGGATCGCCCGGAAAGTGGCTGCAAAGCTGGCCGGTTACGACTGGAACCTGACCGAATCCTACTGGTGCACCTTCCGGGTGAGCGAAGTCCATCCCGAGCGCATTGTCCGGTTCACGTTCCCCGGCTCCGAAGGATTTTCCTGCCTGCCCGAGGAAGAGACAACGCGGGAGGGGACCGAGATCTTCCGCAACGACTTCCTCACGGTCGACGCGGATCTCTGCGACCACAACACCCTGCCGACCCTGGTCTTTCGCATCACCGAACGTCCCACCTTCTGGATCGACGGGGCAAAAGTCGATCAGGAGGGCCTTGTGCCGGGGGAATGGCTGCGGGAGCTGAAGCACCGCTTCTATCGCGGCGGACTGGACGGGAAGACGATCACCGTGCCCGTGCGCACGGCCGGCGACACAGTGGCACAACGGATCCGGGAAGGACGGGAGCTGTTCGAGGCAATCCGGAGGAACCAGGAGCCTGCCAGCATCGGCTACCTCACCGACATCGGCGCCGGCGACGCCAACCTGGCGACGGTGCAGCGGCTCCTTGCCGGTGTCACTCTCCTCGCCTGCGAGTGCTCGTTTCTGGCGGCCGACGTGGCCAAGGCCCGCACCTCCCACCATCTCTGCACGGTGGATGTATCGGCCCTCGCCCGGGAGATCCGTCCCGGCTGGCTCCTCCCCATGCATCTTTCCAAGAGCTACAATACAAAGGGCCACCTCCTCTACCGGGAGCTGACCCTTGCGCCGGAAACCCGGCTGATCCGACTGCCCGAGCATCTTACCCCCCGGCCGCTTCTGCCGGGGGAGTTTCCGGGCCTCTGGAAAATCGCGGAATAGAGGGGGGCTTACTCCCCTGCCAGCCATCCTTCGATCCGAGCCAGTTCTTCGCCCCATCCGGCACCCAACCGCACCGCGAGGAATTCGCCGTACAGGCTGTCGAAGAGCTGGAGCCCCTGCTCCAGAACATACATCCGCTCGTAGAAGGCCGCCTCCCGTTCGCTCACCTCGTCCACGTGGTCGCCCTTTTCGATGGCCACCTTGGGGGACTTGAGGGAGGCGAAATGAAAGAGCTCCCCCTTGAGGGTCAGCTTCCAGACGTTCTCCTCCTTTTCCAGGTAAAGGGTCGATTCGGTGATCCGCTTGCCATGGGCAAGGGCGGTGCGGGTCTCGCGGAAGTGGTCCTGGGGGCCGGCCACGGTGATCTTCTGGGTTCCGGCCTCCCCCGCGCTCATGAGCACGAGGCGGTCGTTCAGGTAGGCCACGAAGGGCTCGCCAGCCAGAGCCGGGCCGGGTTGGCCCACGCGGTACTCGGAAGAATCGGTCATGGTCCGGTGGAGAAGCCAGAGGAGGAAATCCCACCCGAGCCACTGGTTGCTCCTGATCAGATCGATGGCGGCATCGCTCGTGGCGAGGTTGGCCTGTTCGAGGGCAGGCTTCAGCCCTTCGCCGCCCACGGCCTCTGCCCGGGCATAGGGATGGATCGCCACCAGGCGCGTCCCCTCGAAGGTCTTCTTGAACTGGGTCTCGAACAGCTCGATAATGGGAGCCGACAGGGAGGTAAAGGTGACGATACCGGTGCGGGTGTCCCAGACCGCATCCCAGGTGGAGGGAACCGGCAGGGTCTTGGCTAGGAGGTTGAGGCGCACCGCCTCTTTCAACTCCTCCCGCTTCTGCTTGGGCACCCGGTTGAGGCCGGGGTTGGCGGCAAGATGCTCGTGCTCGGCCACCTGGAGGTAGGCCTTTACCAGCGCCGCCGGGAGCTTGCGCTGATCGCGGCGCAGGGTGAAGGCCACGTAGTGGTCGCGCCAAAAGGCGGCGGGAGCGTCAAAGCTCATCTGCCGATGGTCGTCCAGGTGAACCCACCCCACGGACTGCTCGGCGACCCCTTGATCGATGGACTGAAAGGCCTGTCGGGCGAGATGTTCGGCAATCCAGGGATAGAGGTCCCCGGAGGGGATATCCCCCGCGACCCGGAACTGGCATATGGCGGTTGTAGTTGAAAGAATACCCATGGTTCTGCTCCTTCGGATAAGGTGGAAAGGGATCAGTGATACACCGGCGGGGCGGCGGGGTGCAAGCAGATTATCGATCAACGGGCGGGATGCCCCGGATTTACTCCACACATGAAAAAATTATTGCAGTTTTATCTGCCAACGCCGATAAATGTGTATGCGGGAACGCGAATACCGAGATCGCGCGCGGCGGGTGGCGGAAGCAGAACGCGTCGTCCGAGCAATCCCTGCACAGTGAGTGCAGGGCCGCGTCAAGGCGAGTAAAGGAGCAAGCGTATGGCGTTGAGTTTTACCGTCAAGGAAGCCACCTTAAGCGAAGCGGATCTGGTGGGTCACATCGTGGAGTCGGTCAAAAAAATATTCTCGACCATGATCTTCATAGATGACATTGTCGATGAGTATCCCCTTGCCAAACCCGAATCCCACTTCATCGCCAGCATCTCGGGCATGGTCGGCCTGGGCGGCGATTTTTCGGGGATGGTGGGAATCCACATTCCCATCGAATTCGCTCGGGAGTCCACTGCGTCCATGCTCGGCATGGGATTGGATGAACTCGAAGGCGAAGACGATATTCGCGACGCCGTGGGCGAGATCACCAACATGCTCGCCGGCGAGATCAAAATGCTCTTTTCCGCCAACAACCTCACGGTGGGCCTTTCCACCCCGTCGATCATCTCCGGCAGCGATTATACGGTGGAGGTGGTTTCCAGCGGAGCCGCCGTGGTGGTCCCCTTCAACCGCAACGAACACCGCTTCCTGGCAACGCTGCAGATCGAGGCGTAGCACACGTACCGTGCCCGGGCGCGCCGAACAGCGTCGTTGCCGCCCGGACCCTCCCTTTTTCTCTACTGAGCCGCCTTCGACACACTCCTGAACAGCAATACATCTACAGAGGAACGTGAAACAGAGTGTGGAGTGAGCGCTGCCGTACGGCAGCGCATCATCCCATGACGACCTGGAGGGATTCGTCTATCTTGGCGATGTCCACCGAGGTATTGAAGCAGGGCCCGAAGGGACGGTCGTTGAGCACGCCGATGACCGGCAGAGGATAGCAGTCCTTGATGCCCGAGGTCAGATCCCGCTCACAGGCAACGGCCACCACGAGCTTGGGGCGTTTCTCAATGATGACCTTGCGGGCAAGGGTGCCGCCGGTGGCCACGGAGATGTCGATCCGGTACTTCTCGGCCAGCTCCGCCAGCCCCTTGATGTCGCATCGGCCGCAACGGATGCACTTGTTGATGTCGCCTGTCACCTTGATCTCGCAGTCGAAGAGCTGGAGGCAGTGGGGCAGCAGGATGAGGATCCGGTCCGGCTTCACCTTGTAGCGCTGGGACAGCACCAGGCTGTTGTTCATGGCAATGAACGATTGGCGGATGGTGTCGGTTGAGATACCGAAGGCACGCCCCAGGAGTTCGATGACCGGGAGCAGGAACTTGATGACCACGCCGCGCAGGAAACGGGTGAAGTACATGTCCTTGCCCAGGGCGGTGGTCAGCACGAGCACGGCGGTGCCCAGGAGTGCCAGGAGCGAGAGGCCGCCGAGCACGATTCCCACAACCCTCGGCAGGCTCGGATGGATGTTGGCGAGCCCGGTGGTGGGGACCCACCAGAGAAGGTAGATTCCCCCCACGATCAGGAGGCAGGTAAGCCCCATGAGGGCGATGAACAGACGTTTCTGGGGAGGGTGTTCCGCCATTGTCAGTTCTCCACGCTCCCTGCCTCACCGAGGCGCGTTCCCGGTTCCAGGCGGAATCCGGCAAGAAACTCGGCGGTCGGGAGCCGCTTGCGGCCCTCCAACTGCAACTCCTGGATCAGAATGCTGCCGGAGCCGCACCCCACAAGGATCCCCTCCCTGCCAACCCCCAGGATCTCGCCGGGCCCGCCGGTTTCATCGGCGACAGCCACCCGGTAGAGCTTGAGGGTCTTTCCGTCCAGAAAGGTATAGGCTCCCGGCCACGGGGTAAAGCCCCGCACCTGGTTCTTGACCTGTGCCGGCTCTCGGGTCCAGTCGACGAGGCCGTCCTCCTTCTTGAGCAGGGGAGCGTAGCAGGTGAGGGAATCATCCTGCTTTTCGCGCACCAGTTTGCCGGCCAGCAAGAGATCGAGGGTCTCGTCGATGGTCTCGGCCCCCAGTTGCGACAGGCGGTCATGGAGGGACTGGGCGTCCTCGTCGGGCCCGATGGGGATGGCCCGTTTCACGAGCATGTCCCCGGTGTCGAGGCCCGCATCCATCATCATGGTGGTGATCCCGGTCTCGGTCTCGCCGTTGATGAGGCACCAGTTGAGGGGAGCCGCTCCCCGGTAGCGGGGAAGAAGCGAGGCATGAATGTTGATGCAGCCGTGCTTCGGGATGTCGAGCAGGCTCTGGGGCAGAATCTGGCCGAAGGCCACCACGACGATGAGATCGGGGGCGAGCCGGCGGATCTCGTCGACGGACTCCGGGGTCCGCACCTTGAGAGGCTGGAGCACCGGGATGCCGTGCTCCTGGGCCAGGGCCTTCACCGGCGGCGGCACGAGCTTCTGGCCACGCCCCTTGGGACGGTCGGGCTGGGTGACGACGGCGATGACCTCGTCGCCGCGCTCGATCAGCTTCCTGAGCGTGGGGCAGGCAAATTCGGGGGTTCCCATGAAGATGATGCGCAGTCCGGCCATAGGTTGATCCTCACTCCTCTTCGGTCATGCGGCGGTATTTTTTCTTGAACATTTCCTTCTTGAGCGCGGAGAGGTGATCCACGAAAAGGACTCCGTCCAGGTGGTCGATCTCATGCTGGAAGGCGATGGCAAGCAGACCCTCCGCCCGGTGGACAACCTCCTCTCCCTCCAGGTCGAGGGACTTGACCACCACCCGCTCGTGGCGGTGGACGTTGGCCGAGTACTTGGGGACCGAAAGGCACCCCTCCTCCTCGTAGGACTCCCCCTCGGCATGAATGATGACCGGGTTGATGCAGACGATCAGCTCGGGCCGCTCGTCGCGCTGTGAAACATCAATGACGATGACCCGCTGGCTCACTCCGATCTGGGGGGCCGCCAGCCCGACTCCCTGGGCATCGTACATGGTTTCGGCCATGTCGCGAACCAGTTCGCGGGTGGCGTCGTTGATGATGGTAACCGGCACCGCTTTTTTCTTCAGCACCGGATCGGGATAGGTGAGGATCGTGCGTACCATGGTCTGAACCTTCCGTAATGGGTTAATCTTTCTGATAATAGCCAATTGCGGCGGAAAAAATCAAACCTAAACGAGGCGCACGGGGGTTTACATGAGATCCACGGGATCGATGTCAACCAGGAGCCTCACGCCGGCCGGAGGCTGAAAGCTCTGCCGCACCCGGCAGACGAGGCGATGAAGGGCAGTCCGGCCTGTCGCCTTCAGGAGGATCTGCCGGCGGAAACGGCCGCGGAGCTTGGCCAGGGGCGCGGGCGCAGGCCCCAGGATCTCGACCCGTCCGCCCCCATCCCGGCGCAGTTCGCGCAGCCGCGCCGCCAGGAGCTCACTTGTCCGCTCCACGGCCGATGCGGCGGTTCCGCTCAGACAGAGAGCCGCCAGATGGGCAAAGGGGGGGTAGCCGGTCTCCTGGCGGAACGCCAGCTCTGCCCCGTAAAAACCGTCCATATCGCCGGCCACGGCGTGGGCCAGGGCGTAGTGCTCGGGGTTGAGGCTCTGGATCAGCACCCGCCCCGGATCATCCCCCCGGCCAGCCCGTCCGATGAGCTGGGTCACCAGTTGGAACGTCCGCTCGGCACTTCGGTAATCGGGGATATTGAGGGTCGATTCCACCGACAGAATCCCCACCAGAGTGATCCCCGGGAAGTCGTGCCCTTTGGCCACCATCTGGGTGCCGATGAGGATATCGGTCTGTCGCTCCGCCACCTTGCGCAGAATCCGGGCATGCCCCCCCCTGCGGGCGGTGGTGTCCCGGTCCATCCGGTCCACCCTGGCATGGGGAAAGTGCTCCCGCACGTATGCTTCCACCTGTTCGGTGCCGAGCCCCAGATGGATGATCCGGCCGCAACCGCATCCCGGACACATGGACGGGGCCGGAACGGCATAATCGCAGTAGTGGCAGATGTGCCGGTTCCTTCCCTGGTGATAGGTGAGGGTAACCTGGCAGTTCGGGCAGCGGAGCACATGTCCGCATTCTTCGCAGGTGAGCCAGGTGGAGAAGCCGCGGCGGTTGAGGAAGAGAAGGGTCTGCTCCCCGCGCGCCAGGTTCGCCTCCACTTCCACGACAAGGCGCGGGTGGAGGATGTGCCCCCTGGCACCCCGGACGTCGATGATCTCTGCCGACGGCAGAGGAAGGCCGTTCACCCGTTCGGGGAGGTCGAGGCATTCGAGCTTGCCGCCGGCAACCGCATGCCAGGTGGTGACCTGGGGCGTGGCGGTGCCGAGGACCACGCAAGCCCCGGCCATCTTGCCCCGTACCAGGGCCATGTCGCGGGCGTTGTAGCGGAACCCCTCCCCCTGCTTGTAGGAACCTTCGTGTTCCTCGTCCACCACGATCATGCCCAGGTCGGCCAGGGGAGCGAAAATGGCCGAACGGGCACCGATGACGATGGCCGCCTCACTCCGGCGGATCCGGCGCCACTCATCGAAGCGCTCCCCATCGGAGAGACCGCTGTGGAGCACTGCCACCCCGCACCGGAACCGCCGGCGGAACCGGCTTACCAGTTGGGGAGTGAGGGCGATCTCGGGGACCAGGACCAGGGCGCTCCTCCCCTGTTCGAGGCAATGGGCGATAGCCTGGAGATAGACTTCCGTCTTGCCGCTGCCGGTGACCCCCCGGAGCAGGAAGGGGGTGAACCGTCCGGCGTCCAGGGCCGCCCTCAGCCGGACCAGCGCAGCGGACTGCCGCTCGTTGAGCACCAGGGGGCAGTCGTGACCAACGGTTTCCATCCGGAACGGATCCCGGTAAATTTCCCGCTCCGCCATCTCCACGAATCCCAGTTCCCGCAGCCGTCTGAGCTGAACTGAACATTCACCGAAGAGACGCCGCAGCTCAGGTGCCGACTCCTGGCCCCGCTCCGTCAGGTGCGTCAGCAGCACCGAGGCCTTCCCCGGCGGAGGAGCAGTCTCCGGAGCCCCGGCAACGGCGCGATAGACCCGTTCGGTCTTCACCGAGCGGCCGCCGGTGAGCTCATCCTCTTCCAGGCCCCGGCCCCGCCGACTCTGGACGTTGATCCCCGCGGGGAGCGCCGCCTTGATCACCTCGCCGAGGGGGTGGAGATAGTAGGAAGAAGCCCAGCGGTACAGGGCCAGCTCACCGGGGGTGAAGAGGGGACCATCATCCAGGAACTCAAGAACGTCGCGCAGTTCCCGCCCGTCGTCGGCGGCAACCTCCAGCACGTAGCCGGTGACCTTCCGTCGGCCGAAGGGGACGAGGAGCCGCCGCCCAACCTCCGCTGCCGGGGCCAGCGGAGCGGGCACGCGGTAGGAGAAGGGGGCATCGAGCGGAAGCGGGACCGCCACGTGGACAATGACGGTCTGCCGTTCGTTCATGGGGAATGATGACATGGCCCCATGGTACCAGCAGTCGGGCATCCGGACAAGGAGAGAGCTGGTTGCCCGGACGGCATGCCTTGACGAAACAGGCGCGCTTCCGTTACCCTGAGGGCTTGCGCAGAAGGGAGATTCGGGTGGAATTCATCGACAACATACGATACAAAAAGATAAAAAATGCCGTGGGCCGGGCCGTGGCCGACTTCGACCTCATCCGGGACGGGGACCGGATTGCGGTAGCGGTCTCAGGGGGCAAGGACTCGTACACCCTGCTGCACATCCTGGAGAGCCTGCGGCGCCGGGCACCGGTAAAATACGAGCTGGTTGCCGTCACCATCGATTCGGGCTACCCCGGATTCCGCAGCGACGTGATCGCCTCTTACCTGCGGGAACAGGGGTTTGTCCACCACCTGGAGACCACGGACCACTACGACATCATCCGCGAGAAGCGCCGACCCGGCTCATCCTACTGCTCCATCTGCGCCCGGCTGAAGCGCGGCGTCCTCTACACCCTGGCCCAGAAGCTGGGCTGCAACAAACTGGCCCTGGGGCATCACCTGGACGATTTCGTGGAGACCCTGCTCCTGAATCAGTTCTTTGTGGGGACCCTCAAGGCCATGGCCCCCCGGATGCTGGCCGACAACGGCGAAACAACGGTGATCCGGCCGCTGGTTTACGTGGAGGAGCGGGAAATCATTCCCTTTGCCCGGGAGAACCGCTTTCCGGTGGTCTGCTGTTCCTGCCCGGTCTGCGGCACCGCTGATCTCCAGCGGCGGCGGATGAAAAAGCTTCTGGTCGAACTGGAAAAGGAAAACCCGGCAGTCAAGCGGAGCCTGCTGCGCGCACTGGGCAACGTGCAGCCGCGCTACCTCCTCGACCGCGAACTGCAGCGGCTCTGCGACGTTCCCTGACCACAAAGCGGGATTGGGGCACACCCTGCGCCTCACCCCGGGGAGCGGGCCGGTCGCGCAACACGTCCGCAAGGGTGATGCCGGCACAGTAGACAACGAGAATAACGCCAAAGGCGACAAGCGGTTCCATGGCAGCCTCCTTGAGTATCTGATACGGCAAGGGTACCAGAGAGCCGCGACACAATATGTCTCAAGAGGAGACCTGCGTGAGCAACCGTTACATGCAACCCCTCCGAATCGCCATTCAGTGGGGATTTCTTGTTTTCATGCTCTACCTGGGGGTGCGGTTGTATCTCTTCGTACAGCACTTCCGCACCGGGGGCGCGACCCCCTTTGTGCCCCGCCCCGACGGCGTGGACGGGTTCCTGCCCATATCGGGCCTACTGGGGCTCAAGGACTGGTTTGCCGGCGGCACCATAAACCCGGTGCATCCCGCGGCCGTGGTGGTCTTCGTGACGGTAGCAGCGGTGTCGCTCTTGCTCAAGCGCTCCTTCTGTTCCTGGATCTGCCCTGTGGGGACCCTGTCGGAACTGCTCTGGAAACGTGGTTTCGCCCTCTTCCGCCGCAATCTGAGGCCTCCCCGCTGGCTCGATGTGGCCCTGCGCGGCCTGAAGTACCTGCTCCTGACCTTCTTTCTCTATTCAATTCTGTGGGTCATGCCGCCTCCGGCGGTAAAGGCCTTCATTTTCATGGATGATCACCTGATTGCTGATGTGAAACTGCTTAACTTCTTCCTGCACCTGTCAGGCATCCCCCTGGTGGTCATCCTGGTGCTGCTGGTCCTGTCGCTGCCGGTGCGCAACCCCTTCTGCCGCTACCTCTGCCCCTACGGGGCGCTGCTCGGCCTCGTCTCCCTCCTCTCGCCGGTGAAGGTGACGCGGGAGCGGACCGTCTGCGTCTCATGCGGAGTCTGCACCCAGGTCTGTCCCGCCTACATCCCGGTCATGACCAAGGAGCGGGTCCATTCGGAAGAGTGCATCGGCTGCTGGCGCTGCGTCAGCCACTGCCGCGCCCAGGGAGCCCTGTCCATGAAGCTCACCGGCAGGCGGGTGGCGGTCAGCGGCATCGTCTTCGCCGTGCTGGTGGTGGTGATCTTCGTTGGGGGATCCGTTGCGGGTCGCGCCACCGGACACTGGAAATCACAGATTCCCTATGCCGAGTACATGCGGCTTCTGGGACCGTGACCCCCTGAAGAAAGGAGTCTAACCATGTCACTTACCACGGAACTCGTGGACTGGACCCATGAACAGAAGTGCCGCAAGGCAGTGGCCGCACTTGAGAAGAACGGCTTCACCGCCGTCTATTGCCCGAGCGGCAGGGAGGCCTTCGACTACATCCTGACCGAGGCGGCGGACGCCCAGAGCATCGGCTTCGGCGGCTCCATGTCGGTAGTTGATCTGCAGGTGATCGACCGGCTCAGGGAGATGGGCAAAGAGCTCCTGATCCACGGACTGCCGGGACTTTCCCTTGAGGAACGTGTTGCCATCATGCGGCGTCAGCTCACCTGCGACCTCTTTCTCACCGGCACCAACGCCCTTACCCTCTCTGGCTGGCTCGTGAACATCGATGCCACGGGGAACCGGGTGGCCTCCATGTTCTTCGGCCCGCGCACAGTGATCGTTGTCGCCGGCAGGAACAAAATCGTGGACGGCGGGGTAACGGAAGCCATTGAACGGGTTAAGGAATGGGCATCGCCCCCCAACGCCCGACGACTCAGCTACAAGACCCCCTGCGCCACCACCGGTTTCTGCTCCGACTGCAACTCCCCGGACCGGATCTGCCGGATCACCACGGTGATCGACCGCAAGCCCCGGCTCACGGACCTCAGGGTCCTGGTGGTAAACGAAGACATGGGGCTCTAGCCGGTGATCATCCGGGCGCTGCTCGACATCCTCTTCCCTCCCCTCTGTCACCTGTGTCGCGCCCCCATCCCGGGGGCGGAGGAGCTTCACCTCTGCCCCGCCTGCCTCGCCCGGGCAAAGCCGATCGGCTCACCCCTCTGCACTGTGTGCGGAGTTCCCTTCGCCACCGAGGGGGGAATCGACCACCGCTGCGGCGACTGCATCATCTCCCCACCTCCCTATGAGGGAGCCCGGGCCGCCTACCTCTTCGAGGGACCGGTGCAGGAACTGGTGCACCGCTTCAAGTACGGCCACAAGGCGCACCTGCGCCGCCCCCTGGCCCTCCTGGCAGCGGAGCGGCTTTCTTCCTTCGTGTCCGAGTCAGCCCCCGACCTGATCATCCCGGTTCCCCTTCACCGCTCCCGTCTTCGGGAGCGCGGCTTCAACCAGGCGATCCTGATGGGCGAACTTCTTGCCCGACAATGGCGCATCCCTCTGCACCGCGCCACCTTGGGCCGGGTCCGCGCCACGGCCCCCCAGGTGGGGCTCACCTCCGCCCAGCGGCGGGAGAATATCCGGGGAGCCTTTGCCGTCCCCTCCCCCGCTGCGGTGGCCGGCCGGAGGGTACTCCTGCTGGACGACGTCTTCACCACGGGTAGCACCATTGCCGAATGTGCCCTGGTCCTCCGGAAGGCCGGAGCCGCCGCAGTCCACGCGACAACCGTTGCCAGAACCCCCTAGCTCCCCCTTCCCAACCTCAGGTTTCCACCCAGATTGTCACTTGACAACACCAGGACCATCGCGGAAAGTATACTTTAACAAATAACGTTTTATCATGCTGCCCTATCGTGAATATCCCCACCTGAGCCTTCCCACGCCTAATGAAGGAGGATGCTTTCATGTCAGGTAACGACGATGGCAACGACTTGGTGAAACAGTATTGCAAGAGCTCGGGAACATGGGAAGAACAGGGAATTTCCCGGCGTGACTTCCTGAAGTTCTGCACCGCAATATCGGCGGTGCTGGCCCTGCCGGTTACCCTGGTGCCACGAATCGCCGAGGCCCTCGAGGATGACAAGCGCCCCTCGGTCATCTGGCTTGAATTCCAGAGCTGCACCGGCGATACCGAGGCGCTTTTGAGGGCCGCCAATCCCACCGTGGCCGACATCGTCCTGGACGTTCTTTCCGTGGACTACGCTGAGACCATCATGGCTGCGGCGGGCTTCCAGGCCGAAGCTGCCAGGCACGCAACCATGAAAGCGCGATCCGGCACGTACATCGCCGTGGTGGAGGGATCGATCCCCACCGGAGCCAACGGCGCTTACTGCTGCATCGGCGGCCGGTCGGCCCTGGACATCACCCGGGAAGTCTGCGGCGGCGCCATGGCAACCATCACCGTCGGCACCTGCGCCTCCTACGGGGGGATACCGGCGGCGGCGCCCAACCCGACCGGTGCGGTCGGCGTCAAGGATGCGGTGCCGGGGGCCACGGTGATCAACCTCCCCGGCTGCCCCGTCAACACCGACAACCTGGTGGCCACCGTGGTCCACCTGCTCACCTTCGGCGCCCCGCCGGCCACCGACGGCAAGGGCCGCCCCCTCTTCGCCTACGGCAAGCGGATTCACGACAACTGCGAGCGACGGCCCCATTTCGACGCGGGCCAGTATGTGGAACAGTGGGGCGATCAGGCACACCGGGCGGGTCACTGCCTCTACAAAATGGGATGCAAGGGTCCCGAGACCTTCCACAACTGCCCTTCCCAGCGCTACAACGAAAAGACAGCCTGGCCGGTCTCGGCGGGCCACGGCTGCGCAGGCTGTTCGGAACCCCACTTCTGGGACTCCATGACTCCGCTCTACAAGAGGCTCCCCAATGTTCCCGGCTTCGGCATCGAGACTACGGCCGACCAGATCGGCCTGGGGATTGCCGCGGCCACGGCAGCTGCCTTCGGGATCCACGGCGTGGTGAGTGCCCTGCGCAAGGGAAATGAATCCGACGACGAGAAGGAGGGGTAATCCATGGCCACGATCGTTGTTGACCCGATCACGAGAATCGAGGGACATCTGCGCATCCAGGCCGAGGTGAACGGCGGTCGGATAACCGATGCCTGGAGTTCCAGCACCATGTTCCGGGGCATCGAAAAAATTCTGAAGGGACGCGACCCCCGCGACGCCTGGTATTTCACCCAGCGTTTCTGCGGCGTCTGCACCACCGTACACTCCATCGCCTCCATCCGGGCGGTGGAGAATGCCCTGAACGTGAAGATCCCCCTGAACGCTGAACTGATCCGCAACCTCATCATCGGGAGCCAGGTGGTTCAGGATCACGTGATCCACTTCTACCATCTCCACGCCCTGGACTGGGTCGACGTGGTCTCGGCCCTCAAGGCCGATCCATCAAAGACGGCGACCCTGGCGGCTTCCATCTCTGACTGGCCCCTCAATTCTCCCACCTACTTCAAGTCGATCCAGGACCGGCTGGCGGCCTTTGTCAACAAGGGCCGACTGGGCCCCTTCGGCAACGCCTACTGGGGTCACCCGGCCTACAAGCTGCCACCCGAGGCGAACCTCATGGCCACGGCCCACTACCTCGAGGCGCTGGACTGGCAGCGGGAGATCATCAAGATCCACGCCATCCTCGGGTCCAAGAACCCCCATCCCCAGACCTTCCTGGTGGGCGGCATGGCGGTGCCGGTGGACCCGAACTCCCAGAACGCCCTCAACGCCGACAAGATCGCCGAGATCGGCCAGCTCTTGAAAAAGACCAGGGCCTTTGTGGAAAAGGTCTACATCCCCGACCTGCTGGCAGTGGCCTCCTTCTATACGGAATGGGCCGGCATCGGCGGCGGGGTCGGAAACTACCTCTCCTACGGCGAATATCCCCTGGACAACAGCGGCAAACCCGAAAAGCTCTGGCTCCCCCAGGGGATCATTCTGAATCGGGATCTGTCCCGGGTCTACCCCATCGACCAGCGCAAGATCACCGAGAGCGTGGCCCACTCCTGGTACGAGGGGGAAGCCGCGGGGGTCCACCCCTATGACGAGACGACCGAGGCCAGGTACACCGGGCCGACACCGCCGTACGAGATGCTCGACACCGACGGCAAGTATTCCTGGGTCAAGTCGCCCCGTTACGACGGCAAACCCATGGAAACCGGGCCTCTGGCGACCATTTTGGTAGCCTACGCGGCAGGCCACCCAGGGGCAAGAGGCGCGGTGGACATGGTCCTCGGCAAGCTCGGCGCGGGCCCCGAAGCACTCTTCTCAACTCTGGGACGTACCGCGGCCAGGGGAATCGAGACCCTGCTCGTGGCCCGCGAACTCTCCTCGTGGCTCGACATGCTCGTGGCCAACATCGCCGGTGGCGACCTCACTATCCACAACGGCGAAAAGTGGGACCCGGCCACCTGGCCCCGGGAAGCTGCCGGGTATGGCTGGCATAATGCACCCCGCGGCGCGCTCGGGCACTGGGTAAGGATCAAAGATCAGAAAATCGAAAACTACCAGGCAGTGGTTCCCTCCACCTGGAACGCATCCCCCCGGGATGAAAAGGGACAGCGGGGCCCCTACGAGGCCGCCCTGGTCGGCACCCCCATTGCGGACCCCGGCAAGCCACTGGAGATCCTCCGCACCATCCACTCCTTCGACCCGTGCCTGGCCTGCGCCGTGCATGTGGTCGACCCGAAGGGAGGGGAACTGGTCAGCGTGAAGGTCCTGTAGGAGGAATTCATGGCACGGACCCGGAATTGTCTCTACGAGGAGTACGTCTGGGAGGTCCCGGTACGGGTGACCCACTGGGTCAACATGCTCGCCATCGTCGTGCTGTCGGTGACCGGCATCTACATCGGATCGCCCAAGACCCTGGGACTCTCCGCCTCTGACTATGTCATGGGCTGGGTCCGCGTCATCCACTTCACGGCGGGCTACACCTTTGCCGTAAGCGTCGCGAGCCGGATATGGTGGGCCTTTGCCGGCAATCGTCACGCGGGATGGCGTGAATTCGTACCATTCCTCTACCCGGAGGGTCGCCGGAACATGTGGCGGATGTTCACCTACTACACCTTCCTCTCCCGGAAGGTCCCGCACCCCATCGGCCACAACGCCCTGGCGGGCGCCACCTACCTTCTGGTCTTCCTGCTCTACCTGACCATGATCTTCACCGGGCTCGCCCTCTATGCCGAGCACCGCCCCGGCGGCGCCATGCACGTGCTCCTTTCGCCCCTCTACTGGCTGTTCAGTAACCAGGGGATGCGCCTGACCCACCATATGGTCATGTGGCTTCTCATCGCCTTTGCTATCCACCATGTGTACAGCGCGTGGCTCATGGACGTGAAGGAGCGCGGCGGCGTCATGTCGAGCATTTTCGGCGGCTACAAGCCGGTGAAGCGGAGGGAGTAACCGCTGAGCATCCTGGTTCTCGGCATAGGAAACCTCATCATGTCCGATGACGGCGCCGGCGTGCGGGCAGTGGAACTGATCCGGGAACGCCATCCCTTGCCTGCCGGGGTGACGCTCCTGGACGGCGGCACCCTTGGCCTCGACCTGCTTCCCCGGTTCGATGGGGTCGACCGGCTGCTGGTGGTGGATGCCATCGACACGGGCGCGCCGGCGGGCACCCTGGTGCGGCTCGAGGGAGAGGATATTCCGGCAGCGCTCCGCACCAAGGTTTCCCCCCACCAGATGGGACTCCAGGATCTTCTTGCCGTGGCCGATCTCCAGGGAAACCTTCCCGGCGAGATGGTCCTTTGGGGAATCCAGTACTGCTCCGTGGAACCGGGGACCGACCTGTCGGCGCCGGTGGCTCAAGCGCTCCCCCTGCTGGTGGACCAGGTATTAGCCGAACTGGCGGCATGGGGCATCTATCCCGTTTGATCCCGGCAATGTCGACGCACCCATTCAAGACAGGCGCGCGGACCCGAGTGTCCCCGCGCCCGTCGGTTTTGGCGGGAAGCGATTCCCCCTTGCCGCGGACGGTACCGTCTGCTATGGTTCGATCCATTGTGATCCGTATACTTTTTCGGGAGGATTCCCATGATCGAAGCAATGAAAAACGTGGTGGTTTTTGTCCGGGACCTGGAGGCGGCAAAGAGGTTCTACCGCGACCAGCTCAAACTTCCCCTTGCCCAGGCCGGCATGACCATGATGGAGTTCTTCTCCGGCGGCACCACGCTTGGTGTGGCTCAGGCCCTCACCCCCGACGCACTGGTCTTCGTGGGGCGGCATACCGGCATCACGTTCCGGGTGAAGGACATCGACAGCTTCTGCACGGAATTGGTCCAGGCCGGCGTCCGTTTCGATCAGCCCCTTGAGCAGAGCCCCTGGGGCAAGATGGCGGTTGTCAGCGACCCGGACGGCAACCTCTTCGCCCTGGTGGACCGGTAAGGCATTCCGGCTCCATCATGTGGTTTCTCCGCACCGGTGCACTTCTCTGGCTCCTGTCGGCCGTTGCCATCGGCACAGTGTCTGCTGCGCCCCCGCCTGCCCGTCCCGAAACCGGCAAGGGAGTCCTGCTGGTAAAAAACTCGCCCGCGCATGATAATGCCGGCGGTGGGTCTTTTGTCGTCATCTATCGGGAACCCGGCATTGGTCGCATCGGCGAACTGCGGGTGGCATCGCTTCCCGCTCTCGCCGGAGTGGTCAAGACACCGCCTGGGGTACTCGCCCTGGCGGTAACCGCCACAAAGGGGGAGTGGCTGAGGGTTCACTATGACGATGCGGGCCGCTCCGGCTGGCTGGAACCCCGCCGGACCTGGACCTACCTTACCTGGGAAGAGTATCTTCGCGGTAAGACGGCACGGCTGCTGCGCGGACTGAGGAAAGAATTCTACCTGGCCCGGAGCGGGCCGGACGGCAGTGCCCCGGAACTCCCCCCGCTCACGCCGGAGCGGAGCATGCGAATTCTTGACGTTGACGGAGACCGGGCCAGGGTCCTTGTGGACCTGAGCGTGATGGCGTGGCTGCGCTGGCGCGACCCGGACGGGCGCTTGCTGATCACCGTTGAGTGAAGCTGCCGGGCAGGCCGTCCGGTAACGGCATATTCCCTGCGGAAAAAAACATTGACGCCACGCACTCACCGTGGTATCTGAAGTCGCTATGAAGAAAAACATCGTTTCCATCGCTATCGCAGCACGAGCTATCACCGCAGCGGCGTCCGTCGCCGCAGGGTTACCCGCTGCCGTGTGAGGAGGCGTATACGCTTCGTGTACCGGAAGGCCGTGGGGAACCCCCACGGCCTTCTTCATTTTCAGGCAATCACAACAGGACCATAAGGGGGACGACTGACGTGAGAAATGAACTGGTTACGCCCGGAGCCGGCGAACTGACCTACGAAATCCGCAACATCGTGAATGTGGCGGAAAAGCTCCAGAAGCACGGAATCAAGATCAACTGGGAGAATATCGGCGACCCGATCGTGAAGGGTGAGGAAATCCCCCGCTGGATGAAGGAGATCGTGGCGGCCGCCGTGATGGAGAACGATACCTGGGGCTACTGCCATACCCGCGGGGTACTGGAGACCCGGGAGTTCCTCTGCGGACTGACCAACAGCCGCGGCGGAGCCCAGATCACCCCCGACGACATCATCTTCTTCAACGGACTTGGCGATGCCATCTCCACGGTTTATGGCAATCTTCGCCACGAAACCCGTATTCTGATGCCATCCCCCACCTATACCACCCACTCCATCGGTGAAGCCGCTCACGCCCAGGCGGCGCCGGTCTGCTACCGGCTGAAGCCTGAAGACAGCTGGCTCCCCGACCTGGAAGATCTGGAAAATCATGTCAAGTATAACCCTCAAATCTCAGGCATCCTTCTGATCAACCCCGACAATCCCACCGGCATGGTCTACCCCAGGGAGGTCCTCGAACAATTCGTGGCCATTGCCCGCAGGTACGAGCTCTTCATCATTGCCGACGAAGTTTACAACAACATCACCTACAACGGCCAGGCCACCGTACCCATCTCCGACGTGATCGGCGATGTGCCGGCCATCGCCATGAAGGGAATCTCCAAGGAAATCCCCTGGCCCGGCTCGCGCTGCGGCTGGATCGAGGTCTACAACGGCAACCGCGACGAGCAGTTCCGCAAGTTCCTGAACTCCATCCTCTCCGCCAAGATGAATGAAGTCTGTTCCACCACCCTGCCGCAGAAGTGCATCCCGGCCATCATGAAGCATCCCGAATACCAGACGTACCTCCGGGAGCGAATCGCATGCTACGAGCGGATGAGCACCATCACCTACGACTGCCTCAAGCAGGTCCCGGGGCTCCTGGTTAACCGGACCAACGGTGCCTTCTACATGTCGGTCGCGTTCCGGGACGGACTCCTCACCGACCGGCAGTCGCTGCCCATTGAGAGCGTCGAGGTCCGTGACTTGGTAGAGAAGCTCGTGAACGCCCCCGGGGTCTCGCCGGACAAACGTTTCGTCTATTATATCCTGGCAAGCACCGGCATCTGTATCGTGCCACTCTCTTCCTTCAACACCCCGCTTCAGGGCTTCCGGGTTACGCTGCTTGAAAAGGATGAGAACGAGTGCATGCGCATTTACCGTACCCTGGCAGAGAGGATCAAGGAGTACTTGAACTCCTGATCACGATTCGCCGTGGTAACAACAAAAGGGGTGACCGGAACAATCGGTCACCCCTTTTTCTCTTCTCTCCGATTGCCGCCCCGGCGGACAGCAGTCCGAGCACGTCCGGCTACCTCAGCGGGCAGGCGACGGGCTCTGCTGTTCGCCACCATCTCCGGCGGCCGGTTCGCCGTTCGCAGCCGGTTGTGGCGATACCGCCGGCACCTCTTCGGGTGCCAGCTCGTCGGGCGCTGTCGTTGGCTGGGGCTCAAGCGGCACGGTTGCGCCCGTCCTGTTCTCGAAGGTCGTTTCTTCCTTCTCGATGCTTGCGTCCACCTTCCGCTGGAGTCCGGCGATGTTTGGCGTCTGGGCAAGGGCCTGACGGTATTCGTCGTCCGACAGCACTCCCTTGCCACGCAGCAGGCGCAGGATCATATCCGAGCGTTTCAGGACCTTGCCGAGGTTCTTGTACGGGTTGTAGGCCACCCGCGGACCCGGCAGCATGGCGGCCAGGAAGGCACACTCGCGTGGAGTAAGCGCAGAAGCAGATTTGCCGAAGTAGTATCGCGCGCCGTGACCTATGCCGTAGACCATGGGACCTAATTCCACGACGTTCAGGTAAAGCTCGATTATCCTCCCCTTCGTCAGTTCCTCTTCCATCCGTTTGGCAAGGACAATTTCCTTGATCTTTCGCGAGATGGTTTTCTCACGGGAGAGGAACAGATTCTTGGCGACCTGCTGCGTGATGGTCGATGCGCCGCGGGCAAAGCTCTTTTTTTCGAGATCGTACTTGATGGCGTTCTTGATCGCCTTGACGTCGATTCCTTCGTGCTTGTAGAAATTGGCGTCTTCAGCCAGGATCACCGCCCACTTCATCTCCGGGGGGATGCTGCCTGACGGCGTCCAGTATCGGTTCTTGGGCCCTACCGTGAAGGGATGGTACTCTCCGTGCCAGTCCTTGACCTGAATGGTCATGGTGGTGCGACGGTTCTTCAGTTCTGCAACCGACGGGAGAAACATGAGCGATATGGCGATATAGATCCCATATGCGACCACGGCTCCGATGGCCAGATACAGCAGCTTCCTCATCCTCACGGCGCTCCGCTCTCCTCTCGCATGTTCCCGGCCATTGCCGCGGCCATCATGATGGCGGCCTTCATGCTCTCGGCAGAAGCCTTCCCTGTGCCCGCCAGGTCGTAGGCGGTACCGTGGTCCACTGATGTCCGAATGATGGGGAGCCCCAGGGTAACATTCACACCATCGTCAAAATGGAGGAGCTTCAGGGGAATGAGCCCCTGGTCGTGGTACATGCAGACAACCGCATCATATGCTCCCTGCACGGCAAAGTGAAAGAGGGTATCTGCGGATAGAGGGCCTGTCGCGTCAATACCTTCCTGCCGTGCTGCCTGGACGGCTGGAGCGATGATCCGAGACTCTTCGTCCCCGAACATCCCTCCCTCGCCGCAGTGGGGGTTGAGGGCAAGCACCGCGATGCGGGGATTGCGTGTAAAGTAGTGGTGTACGTCCCGGTGCGTGATACGAATGGTCTCCAGCACTCGTTCGAATGTCACCAGTGCGGGGACCCGCGCCAGGGCCTCATGAATGGTTACCAGCGCAACCCGTAGCCGTGACCCTGCCAGCATCATGACGACGCGATCAGCTCCGGTAAGCTCGGCAAGAAGCTCAGTGTGTCCGGGATACCGGTGTCCCGCCCGGTTGAGTGCCTCTTTGTTGATCGGAGCCGTTGCCATACCGT
This sequence comes from Geobacter sp. 60473, assembly GCF_036323535.1. GTDB lineage: Bacteria > Desulfobacterota > Desulfuromonadia > Geobacterales > Geobacteraceae > Geobacter > Geobacter sulfurreducens. The sequence continues at coordinate 3,354,807 of NZ_AP028967.1, read as the reverse complement.
CAGCCTCACCCTTGAGACAGAGGTCTGCAGCATGACAGATGGAGCGAAACACGGCCTCACCGCTGGCGATCGTCGGTTGACCATAGCAAAGGTCATCGGGGGAGAGGGCAGTAACCTTGTGAAGATTAACGACTCCGTCGGCAGACTCCTCAATGGGAACGCTCTTCGACGTCTCTATTCTGAAGCCGGTTCCGGCCAGGGCAATTCCCCGACTCATGGCGAACTCGTCGCCGACCACAAGGTGCCGGCAGCACTCTCTCACCGCCGGATCGGCCAGGGCTTTCGCTATGATCTCGGGGCCGACCCCGGTCGGATCCCCCATCGTGATAACAATGCGAGGTTTTTTCATCTGCATGGCGGAATCATAGCAGGTTTCAAACGCGTCCCGGTAAAAAAAAAGAGCGGCAGAGCCGCTCTTTTCAGTATGTTATCGATGATGGTTATTTTCTCGCAGCTTTTCCGGCGACCTGCATCCGGATAAGTGCACGCTCCAGTGCCGCTTCCATGACACGGTAATCCTTGTCTTCGGGAGCAAGCTTCTTGAGTGCAGCTTCAGCACGCCCCATGGCAGCCTTTGCGCGTTCGAGGTCTATCTCGTCGGCACGCTCGGCGGTCTCAACCAGTACCGTAACCTTGTCGTCCTCAACCTCGAAATACCCCCAGTTGAGCGCAAGATGGACGAACTGCCCACCTTTCTTATAGGTAAGCTCCCCAATCTTCAGTGAGGTAAGAAAGGGGGCATGCCCCGGCAGAACGCTGAATTCTCCAAGCGCACCTGTCGCCGTAATCTCATCGACTTCTTCCGACAGGATCTTCTTGTAAGGGGTAACCAGATCGACTTTCAGTTTTTCAGCCATCTATCGTAGTCCTTTATGCGGAGGACACCATCCTCCCCCGCGACGAGGTCATGTAAATCCTTAGGCAGCGAGCTTCTTGGCCTTTTCGAGGGCCTCTTCAATGGTTCCGACCATGTAGAAGGCCTGCTCGGGAACATCGTCATGCTTACCGGCGACGATCTCCTGGAAGCCCTTGATGGTGTCCTTCAGCTCAACGTACTTGCCGGGGCTACCGGTGAAGGCCTCGGCCACGTGGAACGGCTGAGAGAGGAAGCGCTGGATCTTCCGAGCCCGGGCAACGACCAGCTTGTCCTCCTCGGAAAGTTCGTCCATACCGAGAATGGCGATGATGTCCTGGAGATCCTTGTACTTCTGGAGTACGTACTGGACCTGCCGGGCGATGGAGTAGTGCTCCTCGCCGATTACCTGGGGGTCGAGAATCCGCGACGTGGAGTCCAGCGGGTCAACGGCCGGGTAGATGCCGAGCTCGGCGATCTGACGGGAAAGAACGGTCGTTGCGTCCAGGTGGGCGAAGGCGGTTGCCGGAGCCGGGTCGGTAAGGTCGTCGGCCGGAACGTAGATGGCCTGAACCGAGGTAATGGAGCCCTTGGTGGTGGAGGTGATTCGCTCCTGGAGTTCTCCCATCTCCGTGGCCAGCGTGGGCTGGTAACCAACGGCGGAGGGGATCCGGCCGAGGAGCGCGGAAACTTCGGAACCCGCCTGGGTGAAGCGGAAGATGTTGTCAACGAAGAGAAGCACGTTCTGACCTTCTTCATCACGGAAGTACTCGGCAATGGAAAGGGCGGAAAGGGCAACCCGGGCACGTGCTCCCGGCGGCTCGTTCATCTGGCCGTAGACGAGGGCGGCCTTATCGAGAACGCCGGACTCCTTCATCTCCATCCAGAGATCGTTTCCTTCGCGGGTCCGCTCACCGACGCCGGCAAACACGGAGAAACCACCGTGCTGCTTGGCGATGTTGTTGATGAGCTCCATGATGAGAACGGTCTTGCCGACGCCGGCGCCGCCGAAGAGGCCGATCTTGCCGCCCCGGGCGTAGGGAGCGAGAAGGTCGACAACCTTGATCCCGGTGGTGAAGGCTTCAACCTTTGTGGACTGGTCCACGAAGGCGGGAGCTTCGCGGTGGATCCCGTACTCTTTCTCGGCGTTGACCGGGCCCATCTCGTCCACCGGCTCGCCGATGACGTTGAGGATTCGACCCAGGGTCTTGCGGCCCACCGGCACGGAAATCTGCTTACCGGTATCGAGCACTGCCTGGCCCCGGACAAGCCCGTCGGTGGAATCCATGGCGATGGTCCGGACCGCGTTCTCACCCAGGTGCTGGGCCACTTCGAGCACCAGGTTGTATTCCTTATCGTCAATGGCCGGGTTGGTCACCCGGAGGGCGTTGTAGATGGGAGGCAGTTTGCCCGGCTCGAACTCGACGTCGATAACCGCGCCGATGACCTGCGAAATTTTACCGAAGTTCTGACTCATGGTGCCTCTTCCTCCTGCGGCCCGTGCCGGGCCTCTATTTTATAATCGTAAGATTGCTTAGCCCTTGATCGACTCGGCGCCGGAGATAATCTCCATGAGCTCGGTCGTGATGGCGGCCTGACGTGCCCTGTTGTACTGGAGCGTCAGCTTGCCGATCATCTCGGTCGCGTTCTTGGACGCGCTGTCCATGGCGGTCATCCGGGCGCCGTGCTCGGACGCAACCGACTCGAGCAGTGCCTTGAACACCTGCACTTCGATGTGCTTGGGAAGAAGTTCCGCCAGGAGTTCACCCTTTGAAGGCTCGTAGATGTACTCGGGAGCATACTCCTCTGTAGAGGCGGCCTCGGGTGCGATCGGCAACAGCTTCTCCAGGGTAATGTCCTGGGACATGACGCTCTTGAATGCGTTGAAGAGAATGTAAACCTCATCGTATTCTTCGGCGATGTACCCTTCTATAATTTCCTGGGCCAGCAGCGCAGCTGCCGGGTAGCTGAGATTCGCCAGAACGTTTCCATAGTTTTTATGGACTTTCTGACGGTTCTTCAGGAACTCGTAGCCTTTGCGGCCGACGGTCATGACGGAAATCTCGGCGAACTCGGCCTTTTTTTCCTTGATGAATCGTTCCGCCGCTTTGCAGATATTGGCGTTAAAGCCACCGCACAGGCCCCGGTCAGAGGTGACCACGATCAAGAGAGCCTTCTGGCTGAGACGCTGCTGCATCAGCGGGCTCCCGCTCTCGTCCTGGCTCTTTGCCAGCCGCTGGAGCACTTCCCCCAGCTTCTTCGCATAGGGACGGGCGGCAACCACGTTTTCCTGAGCGCGGCGCAGTTTGGCGGCCGAGACCATTTTCATGGCCTTGGTTATCTGTCTGGTGTTTTTGACCGAGACAATACGCTTTTTTATGCTTTTAAGGCTTGCCATATGGTGAGGACCGTCCTTAGATTACGCAGTAAATTCCTTCTTCAGCTCTTCCAGAGCGGCGATCATCTTTGCCTTCAGATCGTCGTCAATGGCCTTCTTGTCACGCAGTTCAGCGAGGATATCGGCCTTTCTGCTGTCGAAGAAGGAGTAGAGCTCACTTTCATAGCGACGCAGGGAGGAGACGGGGTACTCGTCCACAAAGCCGTTGTTGGCGGCAAAGATGACAAGGACCTGCTTCTCGTTCGGGATCGGCCGATACTGGGGCTGCTTGAGGATCTCGACCAGACGCTCGCCACGGGCAAGTTGCATCTGGGTCGCCTTGTCCAGGTCGGAACCGAACTGGGCGAACGCTGCCATCTCGCGATACTGGGCGAGGTTCAGACGGAGCGTACCGGCAACCTGCTTCATGGCTTTCACCTGGGCTGAGCCACCGACCCGGGAAACCGAGAGACCGACGTTGATGGCCGGACGCACACCGGAGTAGAACAGGTCGCTCTCCAGATAAATCTGGCCGTCGGTAATAGAAATAACGTTGGTCGGAATGTAGGCGGAAACGTCACCGGCCTGGGTCTCGATGATCGGGAGCGCCGTGAGCGAACCGGCGCCGCAGTCGTCGGAAAGCTTGGCGGCACGCTCAAGGAGACGGCTGTGCAGGTAGAAGACGTCACCCGGGTAGGCTTCACGTCCCGGCGGACGACGGAGGAGCAGGGAGAGCTGACGGTAGGCAACGGCCTGTTTGGACAGGTCATCGTAAATGATGAGAGCATGCTTGCCGTTATCCCGGAAGTACTCGCCCATGGTGACGCCGGTATAGGGGGCGATGAACTGGAGCGGAGCCGGCTCGGAAGCGGAGGCGGATACAACGATGGTGTAATCCATCGCGCCGTATTCCTGCAGCTTGCTCACCACCTGGGCAACGGTGGAACGCTTTTGGCCGATGGCGACGTAAATGCAGATCAGGTCGCCGCCCTTCTGATTGATGATAGTGTCGATGGCAACAGCGGTCTTGCCGGTCTGGCGGTCGCCGATGATGAGCTCCCGCTGGCCCCGACCGATCGGCACCATGGAGTCGATGGCCTTGAGACCGGTCTGCATCGGCTGGTGGACTGACTTCCGCTTGACGATACCGGGGGCCTTGACTTCGACTTTGCCGAAGGTGGTGGTATTGATCGGCCCCTTACCGTCGATGGGTTGGCCGATGGCGTTGACCACGCGACCGATGAGGGCTTCGCCTACCGGAACCTCCACGATCCTGCCGGTCCGCTTGACGGTGGTCCCTTCCTTGATGTTCTCGTTGTCTTCACCGAGGATCGCCGCACCGACGTTGTCCTCTTCGAGGTTGAGAACCATGCCGGAGACCCCGCCGGGGAACTCCAGGAGCTCGCCGGCCATGGCCTTGTCCAGGCCGTGGATACGGGCGATACCGTCACCGACGGAGATGATGGTGCCGGTCTCGGCAACCTCTACCTCCTTGCCGTACTCCTTGATCTGCTTACGGATAATTTCGCTGATTTCTTCGGCTCTGATTTCCATGGAACCTCTCACCCCTTCTGTAATATATCCTGAATCCTGTTCAACTGGGTCCGTACGCTGCCGTCAAATACCTTATCGCCAATCTTGGTGACCACTCCGCCGATGAGAGCGGAGTCCACTTGAGCCGAAAGCTCTACCCGCTTGCCGGTCGCCTTGGCAAGGGCACTCTTCATCCCCTCAACCTGGGCATCGTCCAAAGGAAATGCCGACGTGAGGACCGGGCGGACAATGCCGGAGAGTCCATCGGCGAATACTGCGTAGCTGTGCGCGATCTGGGGAGTGAAGCCGATTCGCCCCCTATCGAGGAGTACCTGCAGGAAATTGGAGACGGTGCCGGAGAGATTCAGTTTCGCAAGGACATCCCTGAGAATTTCCCTCTTGGCTTCAATGCGGTACGCGGGGCTCTTGAGAACGGAAGCCAGGTCGGCATTACCGTCGAGAAGGGCCGTGAACTGCCCCAACTCGACACCGAACCGGTCGACCGCTCCCTCCTCGGCCCCGAGCTGCACCAGCGCCTTGGCGTATCGACGTGCAATAGCGTTCGAGATCAATGTAAGTTCTCCACCTTGGTAAGATATTCGCTAACCAGCCGATCCTGGTCATCTTTCTTGATAGCCTCGCGCAGAGCCTGCTCAGCCATCTGCACCGCGAGGCGCGCCGCCTCGTCACGAAGTTCGGCCCGGGCCTTGAGAACTTCCTGGGTAGCGGTCGCCGTAGCCTGTTCACGTATCTTTTCGGCAGTGAGCCTGGCCTCAGTGATAATGCGCTCTTTCTCCAGCTCACCCTCCTTGCGGATGGCTGCATAAATCCCGTCGATTTCCTGATTGGCTTTTTCAAGCTTCTCGCTGTACTCGGCGAACTTCTTCTCGGCAGCGGTCCGCGCCTCTTCGGCCTCGCGCAGGGCCTTTTCCACATTGGCGGAGCGATCGGCGAGGGCCCCCTTGGCATTGGCCTTCTTGAGCGCCCAGACAATCACGCCGGCAAGGGCGATAAAGTCGATGACCCGCCACATGAAATCCTTCATCTGTTTGCCGGTATCCACGTGGTGGGCGCCTTCCCCGCCACCCGAGGCATGGCAGAGTACAACAGTGCCGGCCACCAGAAGGCAGATCGCGGCAGTCGACACAAAAGGCTTCAGGAGCCCGTTTTTCTTAAACGCGTAGGCCATTGTTACAGACTCCTCCCGAGCACTTTCTGGCAGATTTCAAGGGACAGGGAACGGGATTGCTCCTTCAGGAACTCCTTGGCATCGACGGTTTCCTTGGCCACCCGGCTCTTGATGGAAGCAAGGGAATCGGCAGCTTCCTTCCGGGCCTTCTCAAGAATCGCCGACTCCTCCTGCTGGGCCTCCTTACGCAACACCTCGCGCTCAGCACCGGCCTTGGCCTTCACATCGCGCAGACGTGCTTCATAGAGGGCCATCTTCTCTTGCACCTCTTTGTCGACTACCGCAGCGCGTTCCCTGGATCCGTCGATCTGCGCCTTCCGGTCCGCGATAACTTTCCTGATCGGCTTGAACAGAAAAACGTTCAGGATGATCATGAGAACCAAAAAGTTGATTACCTGAATGACAAAGGCAAGATCGAGACTTATCACTCTACACCCCGTTCGTGATCCGACTGAATTTTGTATACAGTATACAAATCGGCTGTATTAAAAAAAAATACTCTGGCGTGGCCGTAAACAGACGTTAGCTACCATAGACGATCCCGCATGTCAAGGGATTTATACCGGTTGCCTCGCCTTCGCGGGCCACTCCGTGCCCCGCGAAGGACTATGCGATAAGCATATCGACAATCCTCGACAGCTCCTCCTGATTGCCGAATGCTATCTCGATTTTTCCGCCACGGCCGCCGCGCCGGATGACAACGCGGGTCATGAGCCGTCGCTGGAGTTGTTCCACAAGGTCCGCGGAGTGGACATCGGCGGATTTTGCCTTCGCCCCGGCTCTGGCTCCGGCCTTGAGGCGCTTGACCAGGCCCTCGGCCTCCCGGACCGTTAGATTCCCCTTGATGATAGCGTCCCGAGCCTCTTTGATCTGGGCATCGGAATCGAGCGCAAGAACCGCCCGAGCGTGCCCCATGGCAAGGCGCTCCTCGATTATATCTCTCTTCAGTTCAACCGGGAGCTTCAGCAACCGCAGCGAGTTGGCTATGGTGGAGCGGTCCTTGCCGACCCGCTTCGCCAGCTCCTCCTGGGTGAGACCGAAATTCTCCATGAGTGCATGGTAGGCCTCGGCCTCCTCCACGGCATTCAGATCCTCGCGCTGGATGTTTTCGATGAGGGCCATCTCCAGGGCCGTATCTTCGGAAACATCCTGTATCACCACCGGGACTTCGCGCAGGCCGGCTTTCTGGGCGGCACGCCAGCGTCGCTCACCGGCGATGAGTTCGTAGTGATCCCCCTTCTTCCGGACCACCAGGGGCTGGATAATACCTTTTTCGCGGATCGAGGCGGCCAACTCTTCCAGCTTTTCCGGGACAAAGGTCTTGCGGGGCTGGTTTTTATGGGGGCGGATATCTTCGATTGGGCACGAGAAGTAGCGCTTTCCCTCCTCTTCCACGACGGGAAGAAGGGCAGCCATCCCCTTGCCGAGGCCGGTTTTTTTAACCACGACGGACCTCCCTTGTCATGAGTTCCCGGGCCAGCTCCATGTAGCTCACCGCCCCCCGGGACGTGATGTCGTAGAGGATGACGGGGCGACCGTGGCTGGGCGCCTCGGAGAGGCGGACATTGCGCGGGATGACCGTCTGGAAAGCAATGTCCGCAAAATGACTTCGTATTTCCTCGCTAACCTGGCGGGACAGGTTGTTTCGGCCATCGTACATGGTCAGAACGATCCCCTCGATGGCAAGGCCGGGATTGAGCCCCTTCTGCACAAGCTTTATAGTCTTGATAATCTGCGAAAGCCCCTCCATGGCGTAGTATTCGCACTGGAGAGGAATCAGGACCGAATCAGCAGCGGTCATGGCATTCACGGTGAGCAACCCCAGGGACGGAGGGCAGTCGATGATGATATAGTCATAACGCTGCGCGAGACGGGCGAGCGCCGTCTTGAGCCTGCGCTCCCTCTCGGGCATGGAGACCAGTTCGAGTTCGGCACCGGCCAGGTCGGTGGTCGAGGGGAGCAGATCCAGGTGAGCAAGGTCGGTTCCAACGATGAGCCCCGACGGGTCCACATCATTGATGATGGCGTCGTAGACCGACTCCTCCAGTCCAGCCTTGTCAACACCGACACCGCTGCCAGCATTCCCCTGGGGATCCATGTCGACCAGCAGCGTATGCTTCTCGGCCGCAGCAAGGGATGCTGCCAGATTAACAGCCGTGGTGGTCTTGCCGACCCCCCCTTTTTGATTGGCGATACAAATTATTTTGGCCATGGCTCAATCGCTTTGTCGTTGGCAGTCCTGGAAACTCGTGATAGTTACCATACTCGACACCGTTTGTGAAGGTATTTTTCCTGCGTTCTTTCAAGCTGTTGAACGGGAGGGGGTTTCTCTTTGACTTACGTCAAACCTTCGGGGAGCCCCTTAGGGTATGGTATGGCTAAAACTCCTGAGGTTACCTATGAACATGCATCTCGTTCTGGCAATGGCGGTGGTCTGGTTCCTGGCTGGAGATATTTCTCTGGTTGGGGCCTTCGAGTGCAACGTCTGTCACAGTAAAAATCCGGCCATGGTAAAAATGCACGAGGCCGTGCGGGGACGGGGCTGCTTCGGTTGCCACAAAGTCGGTGAACGCCTCATGGGAAAGGGGCAGCCTAAAGACAAGGCGACGCTGATGGAGCGTCGCGTGAAAGATGCCGCCTGCCTTGAATGTCACAAGGCGAAGCCGCAGGCTGGACAGTAGCCGGCGCCCCACCGGCTTCTGCGAACTGCGGGCAGGCAAAGGGCCGTGACGCAGAGCCGGTCAGAATGACAGGCCCGCCGTCGCGAGAAGCGCCATGATCTTCTCACCATCAATGGGCTTCGTCAGATAGGCCAGGACGCCCAGTTCACGACACGTAACCACATCGGTTTCCTCCTGGGACGAGCTGATGACGATGACCGGCGTATGCCGGGTGCGCTCTTCGCTCCGAATGGTGCGCAGGACCTCAAGGCCGTTCATCTTCGGCAGCTTGAGGTCAAGGAGCACAAGCCAGGGGTCCAGAGGGGGGGCCGCCTCGAAGAGCTGGCCGACCGCCTGTTCTCCGTCACGGGCCACGACAATATCCTGCAGCCCATGACGTCGCAACGCCCGCAGAGCGAGGAACTCGTCGTCGGGATTGTCCTCCACAAGTAGTATCGTCTTGGTGTCCACCACCCCACCTCTATCGATTAATCGGGAAAAACGAAGGAAAATACGGCACCTTTCCCACTCTCTCCTTCGGCCCAGATGCGCCCGCCGTGACGTTGGATGATCCTCTGCACCGTTGCCAGTCCAATCCCGGCTCCGTCGAACTCGGCAGGGCCATGAAGCCGCTGGAACGGCTGGAACAGAGCACCGGCATACCTCATGTCAAATCCGACGCCGTTGTCACGCACAAAGCAGGTCTTCATACCGTGGAGCATGATTGAGCCGAAGGCTATCTCAGCGTCCTCGCGGCGGCTGGTGAATTTCCATGCATTACCCATCAGGTGCCGCATGACCGTTTCCAGGAGCTGCGGGTCACCTCGTACGATTACGCCGGGCTCAAGGGAAAAACTCACCCGTCTCAACGGCTGCAACCGGTGCAGTTCTTCAGCGACCCGCTCCGCCACCCCACTCAAATCCACGGTTACGTTGGCGAGTTCGCATCGGGCGAGCCGACTGAGGTCCAACAGGGAGTCGATGGCCCTTCGCAGGTCCATACTGATGCGACAAATTCGCTCCGCATAATGACGGGCCTGGTTGTCGAGACCGGCGAAACAGTCTTCAAGAAGTCCCCGACCAAGTCCCTCAAGCCTCGCCAGATGGGAGCGCAGATCATGAGATACGGCGTAGCAGAATCCTTCGAGTTCCCTGTTGGAGCATTCGAGCTGCTGGGTCCGGTGCCTGATCCGCTCCTCGAGGCTCCGGTTCAGGGACAGGATTTCTTCCTGGGCTCTCTTGACCTCGGAGATATTTTCATGAACCACGGCGACCCGGCCACGGCTGCCGTTCTCAAGCCTCGTGACACGGACCTGGAACCACCGTTGCTCATCGGGGGCGTGGCAGGGATAATCCAGGTGGAACTCATTGATGCGGCCGGCCATCAACTCTCGAATACCCCGCGCCACAGCGGAAGCGGTGACGGCATCGTCGCCCTTCACGTTATCGCACAATCCGAGATAATTGTACCCAATGAAGTGATTGGGGTGAAGCCCCCCGTTTTCATCGGCGAATTTCCGCCAAGCCCGATTGACGGTGACAATGTCCCCCTCGCCGTTCAAAATGGCTACTGGAGCTGTCAGGGAATCGATAGTGGCGTGGAAAAAGCGCTCGGACCTGCGACGCTCCTCGATCTCCTCCAGCAGTCGGGTGTTCGCATCCAGCAATTCAGCGGTTCGAGACCTGATCCGGGCTTCCATCTCTTCCACAAGGTGCTGGAGTTCATCTTCGGCGAATTTGCGACCGGTGAAGTCGGAAAGAATGATGGTCGTGCCACAAAATTTTTCGCTGACGTCGAGCATTCGCTGCACGGTGACCTGAAAATACCGGCGCCCGGCGGCTGTGTCGATGCTCTCCTCGAAACGCGCCTCCCGCGCCTTCCCCTTCAGAAAACGCTTCAGCCGGCTCCAGCGGGGGACGGCCACCTCCAGCTCAGGGCTTCCACTCACACGGTAGTAGTGCGTGCCCGGCGTCGTCGGACCGGCGAACAACTCGACTGCAGCATGGTTCATGAGCACTGGCCGGCCGTCGGCACCCAGAAGCATAACAGGGGAAGGGATGCTTTCAACCAGTGTGAGGAGCCTGTTCTTCTCGTTGGTGATGGACCGGTTGGCCTCCTCCAGTTCGGCAAGTCGCTGGGGATCGGAAACCGATGACCATTCGGCGGAGAACCCAATTTCGACGCGGTCGAAAAAACAGTCGATGAAGAGCCTGCCGGACTCTCGTGTTTTCTCATCCAACCCACTGCCGCGCACCAGATCCTGGTAGCTGCGGCGGTAGTATTTCATGAGGCCGAGGAACATGCCGAGCGTCACACCGCGCATGCGGTGACGTCGGGCTTCCTCAATGCCGAACAGCGTAACGGGGTCTGCAACGGAATCGTAATCCGGCGACAACTCGGGAATCGGCTCTTTTGCCCGGAGAGCATGGATGAGTGACATGGAAAGGCCAGCGACGGAAATCCGCCAGGCTTCTTCAAGCGTGGACGTATAACGCGTGTAGCCGCAATTCTTGGCATAGCCGAGCACGCGAGCCGCAAGCCATCCTTCGTGCTCGGTGACAATTCGTTCGAGGGGTTGAAGCGCCAGTGCATTGTCTATGTCTGCACCCAGCCACACAAATGAATACGCCCGTGTTACGGGCCAGTAAAATTCCCTCTGAGCTGCCGAAAGCTATTAAGCATTATTCATAGAAATAATACCCTATGCCCTCGCCTATGCAAATCAGGGATTTCCCTATGCGACACATCATCCCCGCCTGAGAACCCGTTTGTCACCCACACGAATCGTTATTTTCCCCTGATCGAAAAATTCGAGCAGCGGAATCATGAACTTGCGAGACAACCCCGTGAGCTCCCTGAACTCCGGCGGCATTATTTCTCCCTTCTCACGGAGGTATGCCATGAGTTTTTCTCGGATGTCAGCCAAAGGCTCTGGCGCATAGAAAATATCGCTCTTCACCTTGACCGCCCGCCCCTCCCGAGCCAAGATGTTGAGGTGCTCCAGCAGCATTTTTTCAGCGCAGTGCAGGGAGTCGCACATCTCCTTGATGGTGGGCGGCTCATACCCGCCGCGCTGGAGCGCTTTCTCGAGGCGGACCTGAAGATCCGCCTGGTCCACAGTTATCGTTCCCTTGCGGCCCGGCAGCTTCACCAGATCACGATCCACAACGATCTTGCCCTCTTTCTCGAGGGAAATGAGAAGGGGAGTGAAGAACCGTGGATCGCTGCGCCGCGGCAGGCGGGTCTTGAGTTCTTCCTTGCCGAGACCTTCCCTGAGTGGGTTGTCCCGGAGATACTCCTCGACCTCAGACAGCAGAACCCCTTTGAGCGAGACAAAGGAGGTGCGAGAGAGAAATATGCGCGGTTCGCGCACCATCTGGACCACGTCGCCGGATGACAGAAGCGTTGCCATGGCGGCCTCGGCGCGCCGGGCGCTGAGACCGCCGCGCACGACAATATCCTCGAAGCAGATGCCGGTGAGCAGGCTGCCCGACACGAGAAGCCGCACCGTATCGGACTCGGAACGCTCACCGAGCGCCTCCAGGAGCGCAAGGGCCTCGTCGGAACGGCGGCGGCGGCGCGGGGGCATGGGGTCGAGCACGTTCCCCCCGCCAAGGGTTGCTTGGGGAGAGTAGGAACGAAGCACGAAGGGGTCTCCCGGCAGCAGGAGGACGGGGTGCTTGAGGCGCAGCTGGACGAACGCCGAATCTCCGGGGGCGAGCACGTCACGGTCCAACAGAATCACCTGGGCAGGCACCTCATAGGTGGCGGAGTGCAACCGGAGCGTCGAGCGGTGCCGCAACTCCCGAGGCGCCGACGGCAGATAGTCGAGCCGGGCATCCACGGCGCGCGTGGTCCGGTAGACGCCACGGGGAACCACGATATCTCCCCGTCCCACCTCCGTATGCTCCACCCCCTGAAGGTTGACCGCCACCCGCTGCCCGGCGCTGGCGGCATCCCCCCGGCGGCCGTGGGTCTGGACCCCCCGAACCCGGGCGGACAGCCCCGACGGCAAAAGCTCTACCTCGTCTCCCACACTGATGGCGCCCGACAGCAGGGTGCCGGTGACCACCGTGCCAAAGCCCATAACCGTGAAGACTCGATCAACCGGAAGGCGAAAGGGACCCTCTGTCTTCTTTTCGTCCACCTGGCCTGCCAGTCGCGCCAGCTCCGCCTTGACGGCCCCGATGCCGGCACCGGTCCGGGAAGAAACCGGCACGATGGGCGCCTCCTCAAGAAAGCTCCCGGCCAGATAGTCCCGGACCTCCTCCACTACCAGCTCCAGCCAGTCAGGATCGACCATATCGCTCTTGGTAAGGGCAACAAGCCCCTTTTTAACCCCCAGGAGCTGGCAGATCTCCAGGTGCTCCCGGGTCTGGGGCATGACACCTTCGTCTGCAGCAATGACGAGCATCACCAGGTCCATGCCGCCGACCCCCGCCACCATGGTCCTGACGAAACGCTCATGCCCCGGCACGTCCACGATACCGAACTGAAGCCCTCCCGGCAGCTCAAGGTGGGCGAATCCCAGCTCGATGGTGATGCCGCGCGCCTTTTCCTCGGGGAGGCGATCGGTGTCGATGCCGGTAAGCGCCCGTACCAGTGACGTCTTGCCGTGGTCGATGTGCCCGGCAGTGCCGAGAATCAAATGCTTCATAACAATACCTCCGGAAGATGCAACATCAGGTCAATCCCTGAACTGAAGCTGATAGAGCCGTGCATAGATGCCCCCTTGCGCCAGGAGCTCGCCGTGGGTCCCCTCTTCTACCTTTTCACCCCTGTGGATGACCACTATCCGGTCCGCCCCCTGGACCGTCGAGAGGCGGTGCGCCACCACAATGGAAGTGCGACCAGCCATAAGTGCGGCAAGCCCTTCCTGAATGAGCCGCTCCGACTCGGTGTCGATGCTGGCGGTTGCTTCGTCCAGCACGAGAATCTCAGGGTCGAAGGCAACGGCGCGGGCAAAGGAAATGAGTTGGCGCTCCCCGCCCGACAGATTGCTCCCCCGCTCGCGCACCTGCTCGTCGTAACCTCCGGGGAAGAGACGAATGAAGCGGTCTGCTCCCACCAGTCGGGCTGCGTCCTCCATCCGGGCACGGGCACGCTCGTCTCCCAGATGGATGTTGAAGCCCACCGTGCCGGTGAAGAGGTAAGGGTCCTGGAGGACCACCCCGATCCGACGGCGGAGTTCTGACAGGGGGATCGAGCGGACATCATCGCCGTTGAAAAGGATGTCGCCCCTGCTTACGTCGTACAAGCGCGAAAGGAGACGGGTCACCGTCGTCTTGCCGCCGCCGGTCTCCCCAACGAGCGCCACGGTCTCGCCCCGGCGAATCGTCAGATCGATTCCACGCAAGACGTAGTCGTCCCCCTGGTAGGCAAACCAGACGTTGCGAAACCGGATGGTTTCGATGGTAGGCGCGCCGGCGCTGACGGCAGGACCGGTGATTCCGGCGTCATGATCGGGTGGCGTGTCGAGCAGGCCGAAGATCCGCTCAAGCGCGGCCATGGCGCCCTGCATGATGGAGTATTTTGCCGACAGGTCCCGAATCGGGCCGAAAAATTTCTCAATGTACTGAATGAAGGCAACCAGCGCTCCGAAGGTGAGGGCCCCCGTGATAACCTCTCCTCCACCGTACCAGACGATGAGGCCGACAGCCACCGAGGAGAGTGTCTCCACAAGAGCGTAGAGAGAGGCGTCCCAAGTGATGACCGGCAGATTGGCGTCACGGTATGAGCCGTTGAGCCGGGAAAACTCGGCCCGTTCCCCGGCCTGGCGGTTGAAGAGCTGAATCACCGACATTCCGCCGATGGTTTCGGCCAGAAAGGTGTTCAGGTTCGCCAGGCGGGCGCGCACCTCCCGAAACGCCTTGCGCATCCTGATCCTGAATGTGAATGCGACCCAGACAAGCAGCGGCAGCACCGAAAAGGTGATCAACGAAAGCGGGGGGTTCAGCCAGAGCATTACACCGACGATGCCGGCCAGAAAGAGGATGTCACCAACAATCGTGATGATGCCGGCGGCAAACATTTCGCCGAGCACCTCCACATCGCTGGTAAGCCGTGTCACGAGGCCGCCGGTGGCGGTGCGGTCGAAAAAGGAGACGGGAAGGCGTTGCACGTGGGCGAACAGCTCCAACCGCAGGTCGAGCATTACCCGCTGTCCCAGGTACTGGAGAAGCCACACTTCGAGAAAGGTTATCAGCGATTCGGCCACGATGAGCAGGAGAAACCCTGCGGCAACCAACGGCAATCCCTCCAGCCGCCCCGTGACGATGTGATCGTCGATGGCGGCCTTGAGGACCAGCGGCTGCGCCAGCCGGGCCGCCGCCGAGAGCGGCAGGAGCACGAGCGCCGCCAGCGCCAGCCAGCGATAGGGATGCACATACCGGATGAACCGCAGCATGAGCCCCCGGTCATATGCCTTGCCGACTATTTCATCCTCGTAGGCGCTGCCGTAGTGCATCGCTCTCCTGCCGGGCTGTCCGTCCCCTTTGGTATCTGTCGCCGGAGCCCATAGTAGCGCTAATGTTCGGCTCCGCACAACGAAAAAAGCCCAAGGAAACCCTTGGACTTTTCGTGGTTATTTGTCGGCTGATTGCCAGTCGCGAGGGGTTCAGCGCCCCTTCTTGAGATCGATGAGGATCAGTTTGGCCACGGCCTTGAGGGTCTCGAACACCCCTTCACCGGTGGCTGCGCATGCCTCGAAGTCGGGCACGTTCCGGTGGTTGAGTTCCCGGCGCAACTCCTCAACCGGCACTATGCCGGGGAGATCCCGCTTGTTGTACTGGATCACAAAAGGGATCTTCTCCAGATCGTACCCCTGCTCCTTCAGGTTAAACGCAAGGTTTTCCAAGGACTCGATATTGGCATCCATCCGCTCCTCTTGGGAGTCGGCCACGAAAACGACCCCGTCAACCCCCTTGAGGATCAACTTGCGGGATGCGTCGTAAAAGACCTGTCCCGGCACCGTATAGAGGTGGAATCGGGTCTTGAACCCTCTGATCTCGCCCAGGGCAAGGGGAAGGAAGTCGAAGAACAGGGTCCGTTCGGTCTCGGTGGCGAGACTGATCATCTTCCCCTTGGCCTCCGGAGCGGTCTTCTGGTAGACGTACTGGAGATTGGTGGTCTTGCCGCACAGGCCGGGGCCGTAATAGACGATTTTGCAGTTTATCTCTCGCGAAGCGTAGTTGATGAAAGACATTGCGCCGTACCCCCGCCGCTAGCTGAAAAGATTGTCGATGTCGTCGTCGGTGATCTCGGCGAAGGGAAACTCCTGGATACCGCTTCGCTCCTTTTCCTCGGCCTTTTTCATGAGTCGGTCAAACACGGTGGTCAATTCGTCCGACGCTTTCTTCACCCTAAGCCGGACGAGCCCCAGGGACGAGCGGTTGTCGAACAGGACCACGAGGATTACCCGCCCACCGACGATGGAGATGTGAAGGTTGTCCTTTTCCCCCTCGTGGAAAAGGATGGAGAACTCCTTCTCGCCGATCAGCTTGGCCAGGCCGCCAGTGGCCGCGATATTGCCCGCAGTGAGCGATGCAAGCGAGGTGGTGTCGAACCGTTCGGTCTCCCCCACTCCCGAGATGAGCTGGCCGTTTTTGTCGACCAGAAAGATGACCTTGGCGTTGGCCTCCCGGAGGAGCTTCTCAATGATCGCATTGATCAGCTTGAACTCCTCATCGTACATGACCATCTGAGGATAGGACATGAAACACCCCTCGACCGGGTTGTGGAATGACGGCCCGTTATAACAAAAATTTGACACTCACACAAGAATTCTAACGGTCAGTGTGACGCTTGTCGTCCTTTCAGGCGCCGCGGGCCCGGCAGTAACCGTTTACAATGCAACATCAAGGCCAAGCAAGTCGGGGGCTACCTCCCGAAAGAGCGGGCCGTGCTTCCTCCTTCCCAAAAACGAAGGCCCCGACGAGTTCATCCGTCGGGGCCTTCTGGCTGTTATGGGTCAACTGCTACTTCTCGCAGGTATCCTCGAAGTTGAGGGCCGCCAGCTTCTGGTAGTAGCTGAAGTGGGCCTTGGACCATGCTGCCGCCTTTTTCATGAGATCCTCGTACCCTTTCGGGTTGTTCTTCTTGAGGACGCGGTAGCGGTTCTCGCTGTTGACGTACTCTTCAAAGGCGATGGTCGGGGCCTTGCTGTCGAGCTGGAGCGGGTTCTTGCACTCGGCGGCAAGCTGCGGATTATAGCGGTAGAGGGGCCAGTAGCCGGACTGAACCGCACGCTTCTGGGCATCCACGCCGCTGGTCATGTCGATGCCGTGGGCGATGCAGTGGGCATAGGCAATGATGAGCGACGGGCCGTCATAGGCCTCGGCCTCCAGGAACGCCTTGATGCACTGGGCCGGGTTGGCGAGAGAGACGGTGGCCACATAGACCGAGCCGTAGGCCATGGCCATCATGCCCAGGTCCTTCTTGGAGACCGGCTTGCCGCCGGCGGCAAACTGGGCCACTGCGCCCAGCGGGGTCGACTTGGAAGCCTGGCCGCCGGTGTTGGAGTAGACCTCGGTGTCGAGCACCAGCAGGTTGATGTTCTTGCCGCTGGCGATGACGTGGTCAAGGCCGCCGTAGCCGATGTCGTACGCCCAGCCGTCGCCGCCGATGCACCAGACGGACTTCTTGACCAGGTAGTCGGCCACGGTGAGCAGGCGCTTGGCATCCGGCTCGGGACAGGAAGCAAGGGCCTTCTTCAGCTCCGCCACCCGACCGCGCTGGGCCTCGATGCCGGCCTGGCTCGACTGGTCGGCGCCCTTGATCTCGTTCATGAGGGGCACCGCGCTCGTGCAGGAAGAGCAGGAGCAGGAGGACGAAAGCTTGTCGACCAGCTCAAGGGCCATGGCGTTGAACTTGTCCACCGCCAGCCGCATGCCGTAGCCGAACTCGGCGTTATCCTCGAACAGGGAGTTGGACCATGCCGGACCGAGCCCGTCGGCCCGCTGGGCATAGGGGGTGGTGGGCAGGTTTCCGCCGTAGATGGAGGAGCAGCCGGTGGCGTTGGCAATGACGGTCCGGTCACCGAAGAGCTGCGTCAGGAGCTTCAGGTACGGGGTCTCGCCGCAGCCGAGGCAGGCGCCGGAGAACTCGAACAGCGGCCGGACCAGCTGAGAGCCGCGGACCGTGTCCAGCTTGGCCACGGTGGGGTCCACGTCCGGGATGGTGAGGAAGAAGTCCCAGTTCTCGACTTCTTGAGCGCGCAGGGGCGGCTGGTATGCCATGTTGATGGCCTTGTGGTTCGGGTCTTCCTTACTCTTCGCCGGGCAGTTGTGGACGCAGGCGCCGCAGCCGGTGCAGTCTTCAGGGGCCACCTGGATGGTGAACTTTTGCCCCTTGAACTCGGGAATCTTGCAGTCAACCGACTTGAACGCTGCCGGAGCACCGGCAAGGGCAGAGGCGTCATAGGCCTTCATCCGGATCGTGGCGTGGGGGCAGACGAAGGAGCAGATGCCGCACTGAATACAGAGCTGCTCATCCCACACGGGGATCTCCACGGCGATGTTCCGCTTCTCGAACTGGGAGGTCGCTGTCGGGAAGGTGCCGTCGGCAGGCATCTTGGAAACCGGCAGGTCGTCGCCGAGGCCGGCGATAATCGGTGCGGTGGTCTCCTGCACGAACTGAGGGGCCTTGGCACTGACCACAGGGGGCTTCTGGAGGGTGCTGGTGGCCGTTGCCGGCACCGTCACCTCGTAGAAGTTGTTGAGGCCGGCGTCAACCGCCTTGTAGTTCATCTCCACAACCTTCTCGCCCGCCTTGCCGTAGGTCTTCTTGATGGCGTCCCTGATCTCGTCAACGGCCTGATCCAGCGGGATGATGTTGGATATCTTGAAGAAGGCGGTCTGCATGATCACGTTGATCCGGGGACCGAGTCCGATCTCGTTGCCGAGGCGCACGCCGTCGATCACGAAGAACTTGAGCTTCTTATCGATGATCTGCTGCTGCATGTCGGCGGGGAGCCTGTCCCACACCTCGTTGTGGTCGTAAGGGGCGTTCAGGAGGAACGTGGCACCCTGCTTCGCCTTGGCCAGCATGTCGTACTTCTCCACGAAGGCGAAGTTGTGGCAGGCCACGAAGTCGGCTTCCTGCACCAGATACGGCGCCCGGATGTACTTCTTGCCGAAGCGCAGGTGCGAGGTGGTCATGGAGCCGGCCTTCTTGGAGTCGTAGACGAAGTAGGCCTGGGCGTTGTTGTCGGTCATCTCGCCAATGATCTTGATGGAGTTTTTGTTGGCACCCACGGTACCGTCGGAGCCGAGGCCGAAGAACATGGCTTGGTAGGCCCCTTCCATCGGATTGAAGAAGGACGGGTCGAGGGGGAGGCTGCTGTTGGTCACGTCCTCGGTGATGCCGACCACGAACTTGTTCTTCGGCTTGGCAGTGGCCAGGTTATCGAACACCGCCTTGGCCTGGGCCGGGGTGAATTCCTTGGAACCGAGGCCGTAGCGGCCGCCCACGATGACCGGGTAGCCGTCGAACTGGAACTTCCCGTCGGCCATGGCCTCGCCGATGGCGGTGCGGACATCCAGGTAGAGGGGCTCGCCCAAGGCGCCGGGCTCCTTGGTCCGGTCGAGGACCGCGATCTTCTTCACAGTCTTGGGGAGGGCGGCAATGAACGCGTCGATGGGGAACGGCCGGTAGAGGTGGACCTTCACCACGCCGATCTTCTCACCCTTGGTGTTCAGGTGCTCCACGGTCTCCTGCACCGTGTCGGCGCCGGAGCCCATGATGACGATGACCCGGTCGGCGTCGGGGGCGCCCACGTAGTCCACCAGCCTGTACTGGCGGCCCGTAATCTTGGCGAACTTGTTCATCTCTTCTTCCACGATCTCGATACATTTCGGGTAGAAGGGGTTAACGGTCTCGCGCCCCTGGAAGTAGACATCGGGGTTCTGGGCGGTGCCGCGCATGACGGGATGGTCCGGAGAGAGGCCCCGGGCCTTGTGGGCGGCGATCAACTCGTCGTCCAGCATGGCGCACATGTCGTCGAAAGTCAGCTCCTCCACCTTGAGAACCTCGTGGGAGGTGCGGAAGCCGTCGAAGAAATGGAGGAACGGCACCCGGGAGCGGAGCGTGGCGGCCTGGGCGATCAGGGCGAAGTCCATGACCTCCTGGGAGTTGTTGGAGCAGAGCATGGCCCAGCCGGTGGAGCGGCAGGACATGACGTCCGAGTGGTCACCGAAGATGGAAAGGGCCTGGGCCGCGATGGCGCGGGCGGAGACATGGAAGACCGTAGAGGTCAGCTCGCCGGCGATCTTGAACATGTTCGGGATCATCAGGAGCAGGCCCTGGCTGGCGGTAAAAGTGGTGGTCAGCGCACCTGCCTGGAGGGCACCGTGCACGGCACCGGCAGCGCCGCCTTCCGACTGCATCTCGACAACCGACGGTACGGTTCCCCAGATGTTTTTCTCGCCCATGGCGCTCTTGATGTCGGAAATCTCACCCATGACCGACGAAGGGGTAATGGGGTAGATGGCAATGACCTCGTTGGTGGCGTGCGCCACGTGGGCAGCCGCGGTATTGCCGTCGATGGTTAC
This sequence comes from Geobacter sp. 60473, assembly GCF_036323535.1. Classification (GTDB taxonomy): domain Bacteria; phylum Desulfobacterota; class Desulfuromonadia; order Geobacterales; family Geobacteraceae; genus Geobacter; species Geobacter sulfurreducens. The sequence goes on along the minus strand of NZ_AP028967.1, from coordinate 3,334,645 downwards.
CATTTTGCGACTCATGCTCTCCTCCTCTGCGATAGGTACGTACAGCCCGAAACCTGTGCGTTGAATAGTACAACGTTGTTACAACTCGCTCCGTCCTTCCAGCGCCCGCTGCACCGTGGCCGCATCCACGAACTCTAGATCGCTGCCGAGCGGTATCCCGTGGGCGAGTCGTGTCACCCTGACCCCCAGGGGCTTGATCATCCTGGCCAGATAGAGCGCGGTTGCTTCGCCCTCCACGGAGAAGTTGGTGGCAATAACCACTTCCCGAACCCCTCCCCCCTCCAGCCGCTTCATGAGCTCCGCAACGCGGAGCCGGTCGGGTGTAACACCGTTGAGCGGGGACAGCGCCCCCTGGAGCACATGATAACGCCCCTTGAAGGCTCGGGTCCGCTCAACGGCCAGAAGGTCCTGGGGTTCCTCGACGACGCAGATGGCACCGTCATCTCGGGCATCGGAGCAAAACCGGCAGGGATCGTCCTCGGTAATGCCGAAACAGACGGAACAGAACCGCACCCGGGATATAACGTCCCGAAGACTGTCAGCCAGGGCAGCGGCGTTGTCGGGGGATTTCAAAAGATGAAAGGCGAGGCGCAGGGCGGTTTTCTCGCCAACTCCCGGCAGCTTTTGCAGTTCCGCGAGCAACCGTGACAATGAGTCTGAAAAATGTACCATACTTTATCCGCCATTTAAAACATTTTTTTATTATAATGTTAATAAAAAAATTTAGCCGAAATAAAATTTCGGCTAAATTACTAATTACAAGTGACTTTATCCAGAGAGGAACCCCCTCGCCGAACGCCTGTCCGAAGTCCGATCTTTCCCGGAAACGAACAGCAAATCAAGTTCGCGTATACTGCCCTTTAAAACAGGCCGGGAATATTGAGTCCGCCCGTAACCTTGCTCATCTCCTCGGCAAACTGGGATTGAACCTTCTTGAGCGCCTCATTTACGGCCGTGACGACCAGGTCCTGAAGCATTTCGACATCTTCCGGATCAACTGCCTCGGGCTTGATCGCCAGAGAAACAATCTGATTCTTGCCACTCACCACGGCGGTGACCGCGCCGCCCCCCGCGGTGGCCTCGGCGGTCCGATTGGCGGCTTCCTCTTGAAGTTTCGCCATTTTCTGTTGCATCATCTGAGCCTGCTTCATGATTCCGGCCAAACCCTTGGACATCTTCTCCTCCATTGTTACTGTGATGTAAATTTACTCTCGCTCAATGACTTTTGTTGAAACTAAAACATGGTTATAGCTTGCCTCGCGTCCCCAGCGGAGTAACCTCTGCGAGTGTTCCGTCAAAGACCTCAAGGGCCGAGGATACCGCCGGATGGGATTCGGCCGACCGCTTCAGGCCGGTGCGGCGCTGCTCATCTTCAGTTCTTTTTTTTTCAAGCAGGTTGGGAGGTGCATGGCCTTCACCGGTCAACACCTTGAGGGCAACCGTCATGGGTGCCGAGAAGAAGCGCTCCGCCAAGGCCTTGAGAGATGCTTGCGCATCGCCGTCCCGGAGGCTCGACAGGGCAAAGGAGTTTTCCGGAAAACCGATTTCTAGGCGGTCAGCGGCAATATGCAGCGGACTGCCGTACTCCAGCGATGTGCCGATCCGGGGCTTGGCCCCCTTGACGAATGCAACAAAATCGGCCCACTCATCCCCGGTCCGCCGAGGTTCCTGAACGGGCGAGTCACTACGCGACGGGGACGGCTTTGCCTCAGCCCCGGCAGGAACGGGGCGGGGTCGTTGTTCGGCCGGGGCAGAGGGTGTCGGACGCGGGTGGTCGGCCGGACGCGTCGGCACAGGGGTGACCCCGGCCTCCGGCGGGGGTGAGGGGCGCCATGACGCCCGGGCGTCGGCAGCAACACCGCTGCCCCGCTCCTCGATTCTGCCGAGCCTGTCCAGCAGTTCACCCACCGGCACCAGGGGCGCCAGCGTCGCCATTCGAACCAGCGCCATCTCCAGGACCAGCCGGGGGTAGCCCGAGTGAGCCAACTCGCCGTCGGCCCGCAGGAGGATTGTCATGTGCCGCTGCAGATCCTCCAGCAGCGCCGAGGATGCCTGTTCACGAACCGACTGGAGCTCCGCCTCGGAGAGGTCGAGCAGGTCTCCCGCATCGCCCACGGCCCTCATGATGGTCAGATTGCGGAAATGGTCGATAAGTTCGCCGCAAAACTGACGCATGTTGTAACCGAATTCGTCCACCCGGGCAACCACCCCGAGCGCACTGCGCGTATCACGGCCCAAAACGGCGGCCGACGCCTCCAGCAGCAGGCGCCGGTCCACGACACCCAGAAGGCTCACCACATCATCATCGTTCACCGTCTCGCCACAGAAGGCAAGCACCTGGTCCAGGACCGACAGGGAGTCCCGCATGCTGCCGTCTCCCTTGCGCGCCACCACGGCAAGGGACTCGTCGCTGATGGAAATCCCCTCACGGTCGACGATGTAACGCAGTCGGGCCACCACCTTTGCAAGCGGAATCCGCCGGAAGTCGAAGCGTTGGCAGCGTGAGAGTATGGTGATGGGAAGCTTGTGGGGCTCGGTGGTGGCAAAGATGAACTTCACGTGGGGCGGTGGCTCCTCCAGGGTCTTCAACAGGGCGTTGAAGGCGTTGGTGGAGAGCATGTGGACTTCGTCAATGATGAAGATCTTGTAGCGCAACCGCGACGGAAGGTACTTGACGTTCTCCCGCAGCTCGCGAATATCGTCGACGCCGGTGTTGGAGGCCCCGTCAATCTCAAGAACATCGACCGAGGTGCCGGCCGTGATCTCGGCACAGGCGGGACAGACGTTGCACGGCTCGGGACTCATACCCTGCTCGCAGTTGAGGGCCTTGGCCAGTATCCGGGCCGACGAGGTTTTGCCGACGCCGCGTGCCCCGGTGAAGAGGAACGCGTGGGCGATCCTGCCGGAATCAATGGCGTTCTGGAGGGTTCGGCTGACGTGCTCCTGTCCCGTGAGGTCGCTGAAGGTCTGGGGACGCCACTTTCGTGCGAGAACGAGATAGGACACGGGTCAACACCTCACTACGGGTTCGGTTCGTGCGCTTGCGAAGGGAGAGGGGCACATCGGGGATTTTGCGGGCACAACTGATAGCTGGGCTCCCCCGCGGCACACGGAATCAGCTACTACCGTTGCTTCCTTCCGGATCTGGCGGGGTTCATAACCTACCGTTGCGCGGGACCCAGCTATCAGCTCTGCCCGCAAAGGGGTTCCGGCCACCGGATCGGAGCGCCCGGACAGCGCGGATATGAAGGCTAGCCCAAGGGGCATGGATTGCTTATGGCGGAGAGAGAGGGATTCGAACCCTCGGTACCTTGCAGTACACACGATTTCCAATCGTGCTCCTTCGGCCACTCGGACATCTCTCCGGAACGATGGACTATAATACAGCATTTTCCGTTTGTAAAGCCCCTTTTTCCCCTTCCTTTTCCACGCCATCTTCCCGGAAACCGGCGATCTCGTCGCGCAACTGCTGCTCGTGCCAGAGGGCCGCGTAGGCTCCACCCCGGGCAACAAGTTCATCATGGCTTCCCTGCTCGGCAATGACACCGTCTTTGAGCAGCACAATGACATCACAGGTACGAACGGCCGAGAGTCGATGGGTGATAATTACCACGGTCCGATCACCGTAGTACCCGGCCAATGACCGGAGGATTTCCTCCTCGGTCCGGGCATCCACCGCAGAAAGCGGATCGTCGAGCACCAGGACGGAAGGATTGCGCAACAGCGCGCGGGCGATGGCCACCCGTTGCCGCTGCCCCCCCGACAGGGTTACTCCCCGTTCGCCGACGACAGTGGCAAGCCCCCGGGGGAAACGGGCCAGATCGCCATCCAGACTGGCCAGCCGCGCCGCCTGCATCACCTCGCTCTCCGTGGCCCCATCCCTGCCGCAGGCAATGTTCTCGCCGATCGTCCGGGAAAAAAGGAAACTCTCTTGGGGCACAAGGCCAATACACTGCCGGAGCACCTCCAGGGGAATCCGGTTAATGTCGGTTCCATCCACAAAAATCTGCCCGTCACCAACGGGATAGAGTCGCGCAAGCAGGCGCACGAGGGTCGTCTTACCCGATCCGACGCCCCCCACAATGCCGACCCGCGTGCCAGCCGGAACCCGGAGCGACACACCTCGCAACACCTCCCCGCTGTTGTAGCCAAAGCGGAGACCCCGCAGCTCGATCTCCCCCCGGATGGCGGCGACCGACGCCGGCGCCTCCGGGTCAACTACCTGCGGCCGGGCGTCGAAGATCTCATTCAGGCGGGCCATGGAGGCGCCTCCCCGCTGGATCAGGCTGAGTATCCAGCCAAAAATGACCGTGGGCCAGACGAGCATGGCCAGGTAGCCACTGAAAGCGACAAAGTCGCCCAAGGTGATAATCCCCTCGATGACGCGGCTTCCGCCCACAAAAAGAACCACCAGGGTGCCTAGGGCCGACGTGGCCGCCATGAGAGGGAGCATGAGCCCCCTCAGGCGCGCCATCGCCATATTGCTGGCAAAGTAGTCGAGACTTGCCCGGCGAAAGGCATCCACCGCTGCCGACTCGCGACGGTAGGCCCTCACCACGACGGCAGCGGAGACATTTTCCTCAGCCTGACTGGAAAGCTTCGCCAACTCCTCCTGCGCCCGCCGCGAGCAGTGATACATCTTCCGCGAGAGCCCCTTGACCACCAGGATCATAAGAGGGAACGGCGCAACAGCCAGAACGGTGAGCGTCACGTCAATGTTCGCCATGAGCACCAGCGCCGCCCCATAAATGACGGCCGTATTGATGACGTTCAGCACCCCGAAGCCCAGGAGCATCCGGATATTGGTCAGGTCGTTGGCGAAGCGCGACATGAGGTCGCCGGTCCGCTCCCCGGAAAAATAGGGCATGTCGAGGGAGAGAAGCTTGGCGAAAAGGTCCTCGCGGATGGCGAACTCAATCCTGCGCGCGGCGTGCAAAAGCCTGGTGCGCGAGAAAATGCGAATGACCCCTTGCACAAGTGCCGCGCCGATAATGACCCCGCCATACCAAGCCGGTGAGCGGGTCGCCTGACCGGGAGACCGCAGCCCTTCCACGGCAAGCTTCAGGAGCCAGGGGATCAGGAGTGCGCATCCGTTCGTGCCGACCAGGCAGAGGGCGCCAAAAAGATACGTGCGCCAACAGGGACGCATGTAACCGTATAATCGGGAAAGTTCGCTGATGAGAGACCTCGAAACCAACAGAGCTACCACCCCTTGTAATCCATTTCGCCCACCTTGTCAAAAGAGGCTTCCATAGACTGTTTCTTTTTTGTTACCATGCATTCAGCGGTTCCAACACACCGGCGAGCGGCCATCCTGGCCTGACCAGCACTAACAGGCCTGAATCCCTATAATTCGCAGCGATTACCCATTATCCCATCTCCTTCACCAGTCTTCATGGGTATTTCCAAGCGGTATTTTACCTTGACGAACCAAGGAGTTACATGGTAAACACAAAAGTGGTCTTACCACTTATGCGACACCTTGATCGCGCGCAAGCTTTTGGCAGATCGTACTGTTGCCATACGCCGTTTTACTTTGGCGTTGACAAAGCGGCCTTTCGTGTGATAGCACAATTTATCAAGACTAAAATTTTTCCCTACACCCACCCGTCAATACGCTGATGGCGGCGGCACTTGTTTAGTAAAAATAAAACAGCTGTTGGCCCTGCTATCATCCGGCAAGATCCGCCGGGGCATCATCCTGCCGCATCCGCGGAAGACACCCCTTCCTCCCGCCCCCAGATCTTGGCCCGTTCACCGTCGCTGTTTTCCTGCGGCCCCACCCGCCACCAGGAGGTAGTGTGAAGCACTCCACGATGCGCCTCTCGACCGAAACCATGAATCTCGGTTTCGTGCGCAAGGTCGAAGCTCTCTCGGGCAGTTCGGTCCGCCGCTGTTTCCAGTGTGGCAAGTGTTCGGCCGGCTGCCCCATGCGCTCGTTCATGGAGCACCCCCCCAACCGGATCGTCCGATTCCTGCAACTGGGTCAGTACGAACGCGTGCTGGCGGGACGCAGCATCTGGTACTGTGCCTCCTGCGAGACCTGCACCACCCGCTGCCCCAACAAAGTGGATCTGGCCGCCATCATGGACGCACTGCGCAAATGCTCGTGGGATGCCAAGGGCCCGTCCAAGGAAAGCCTGGTCCAGCTGGCGAACCGGCTGTTCATCGAAAACATCCGCACCTACGGCCGTCAGTACGAGATGCGGCTTGCCGCAGTCTTCAACGTGAAAAGCGGCCAGTTCCTCAAGGACCTGATGCTTGGACCGAAGCTGATCACCAAGGGAAAGCTCCGGATGTTCCACCGGAAAAACCGCAACATCGCAGAGATCGAGAACATCTTCGCCCGGATCGAAGCGCTGCGCAAAAAAGGTGAAGCCCCGTGACCCCCGCCAAGAACCTGCTGAACTATTCCTATTATCCCGGCTGCTCCCTCCACGCTTCGGCAAAAGAGTACGACGAGTCGACCCGGGGCCTATTCCGGGCGCTGAAAATCGGGCTCCACGAGGTCCCGGACTGGCTCTGCTGCGGCGCTACCCCGGCCCACAACGTGGACGAGCTCCTCTCTCTCTCCCTCTGTGCCAAAAACCTGTCCCTGGCTGAAGAGGTTGGAGGCGACCTGGCCGTGGCCTGCGCCGCCTGCTTTTCGCGCCTGAAGGTGACCCAGCACCGGCTGGCGGATAACGAAGAAAAGCGCCGGCAGGTGGAGTACGCCATCGACGGGAAGGTTTCCTTCGACAACAAGGTGAAGCATCTTCTGGAAATTCTGGCCAAGGACTTCGGCCTCGACCGGCTGACGGCAGCCGTGAGGAAGCCGCTGGAGGGGCTCAAGGTTGCCTGCTATTACGGCTGCCTGCTGACCCGGCCGCCCGAGGTGCCGGAACTGGACGACTGCGAGGCGCCGACCATCATGGAGCGGGTCATCGGCGCAGCCGGGGCCGAAACGGTTACCTGGAGCCACCGGATGGAGTGCTGCGGCGCAAACTTCACCCTTTCGCGTCCCGGCGTGGTACTGAAACTCTCCGGCGACATCCTCGCCTCGGCCAAGGCGGCCGGCGCCAACTGCATCCTGGTGGCCTGTCCCCTGTGTCACGGCAACCTGGACATCCGCCAGAAGGAGATCGAGGAAGCCAGCGGCCAGTGGTTCGACATGCCGGTCTTCTACATGACCCAGCTCCTGGCCCTGGCAGTGGGGGTGGCGCCGGCAAAGCTCGGGTTCGACAGCATGATCGTCAACCCCCTGCCGCTTCTGAAAGAGAAAGGGTTGGTCTAGATGTCCCGAATCGGCGTATTTGTCTGCCATTGCGGCGAAAACATCTCCCGCACCGTTGACGTAGAGCGCGTGGCCGGGGAACTGGCCAAAGTTCCCGGCGTTGCTTTTGCCACCGACTACAAATACATGTGCTCCGATCCGGGGCAGGGCCTGTTGAAAAAGGCGGTGGCCGAACACCGCCTCGACGGTGTCGTGGTGGCGGCCTGTTCCCCCCGGATGCATGAGAAGACCTTTCGCACCGCGGCCAAGGCGGCCGGCCTGAACCCCTTCCTCTGCGAGATGGCCAACATCCGCGAACACTGTTCCTGGGTTCACGAGGACCGGGACGAGGCAACCGCCAAGGCCATCTCCATTGTGGAGATGATGGTGGCCCGCGTCAAAAAGGACCGGCGGCTCGTGCCGATCACCGTACCGGTCACCAAGCGGGCCCTGGTCATCGGCGGCGGCATCGCCGGCATCCAGGCAGCCCTGGATATAGCCGACGCGGGCCACAAGGTGGTGCTCGTGGAGCGGGAGCCCTCCATCGGCGGACACATGGCCCAGCTCTCCGAGACCTTTCCCACCCTGGACTGTTCCCAGTGCATCATGACCCCCAAGATGGTGGATGTGGCCAACCATCCCAACATCACCCTCCACACCTACAGCGAGATCGAGAGCGTTGACGGCTACATCGGCAACTTCCAGGTGACCATCCGGAAGAAGGCCCGCTCCGTGGACGAGTCAAAATGCACCGGCTGCGGGGTCTGCATGGCCAAGTGTCCCCAGAAGAAGATCCCGAACAGTTTCGACAAGAACCTGGGGATGCGCCCCGCCATCTACGTCCCCTTCCCCCAGGCTGTGCCCAACACGCCGGTCATCGACCGGGAAAACTGCACCTATTTCAAGTCGGGAAAGTGCGGCGTCTGCGCCAAGGTCTGCGGCCCCCGGGCAGTGGACTACGAACAGCAGGACCAGCTCATCGTCGAGCCGGCCGGAGCCATCGTGGTGGCCACCGGCTTTTCGCTCTACGACATCGGCCCCAAGCCGGCCGGCTCCCCCATCGAGGGGTACGGCGAGTTCGGCTACGGCACCATCCCCGACGTGATCGACGGGCTCACCTTCGAGCGGCTTGCCTCCGCCTCGGGCCCCACGGGGGGCAAGATCGTTCGCCCCTCGGACGGGAAGGAGCCGAAACAGGTGGTCTTTGTCCAGTGCGTCGGCTCCCGGGCCCGCGAAAAGGGGATCTCCTACTGTTCCAAGATCTGCTGCATGTACACGGCCAAGCACACCATGCTCTACAAGCACAAGGTGCACGACGGCCAGGCCTATGTCTTCTTCATGGACGCGCGGACGCCGGGCAAGAACTACGACGAGTTCTGGCGCCGGGCCATCGAGGAAGAGGAGGCGGTCTACATCAGGGGAATGGTCTCCCGCCTCTACCAGAAGGGGGACAAGGTGGTGGTCATGGGGAGCGACGTCCACGTGGGTGTCCAGGTGGAGATCGAGGCGGACCTGGTGGTGCTCGCCACCGCCGTGCAGGCGCGGGAGGGAGCCGACTCCCTCGCCCAGAAGCTCGGCATCTCCTATGACAACTACAACTTCTACTCCGAGGCCCATGCCAAGCTCAAGCCCGTGGAATGCGCCACCGCCGGGGTCTATCTGGCCGGGGCCTGCCAGGGTCCCAAGGATATCCCCGACACCGTCAGCCAGGCGTCGGCCGCTGCGGCAAAGGTCATGACCCTCTTCGCCCGCGATGAACTGGAGCGGGAGCCCATCGTGGCCAAGGTGGACGAGCGGCGCTGCGTGGCCTGCCTTTACTGCAAGAAGGTCTGCCCCTACGGCGCCGTGGAAGAGAAAGAAATCCGCGACCGGCAGGGGAACCTGATCCGGGTCGTGGCCTACGTGAACCCCGGGGTCTGCGGCGGTTGCGGCACCTGCCAGGCCACCTGCCCATCCAAGAGCGTGGAGCTGGATGGCTACACCGACGAGCAGATAATGGCCATGATCGAGGCGCTCTAATGCACGTACACAAAGAGAAACACGCTTTCGAACCCAAGATAGTCGCCTTTGTCTGCACCTGGTGCACCTATGCCGGCGCCGACCTGGCCGGGACCTCGCGGATGCACTATCCCGCCAATGTCCGGGTGGTCAAGTTTCCCTGCACCGGCCGGATCGATCCGGTCTTCATTCTCAGGGCATTCCAGAAAGGGGCAGACGGCATCCTGGTATCGGGTTGCCATCCGGGCGACTGCCACTACATGGCCGGCAACTTCCACGCGCGACGCCGCTTCGCCGCTTTTCGCCAACTCCTGGACTTCATCGGAGTCGATCTCCAGCGGCTCCAGTTCTCCTGGGTTTCGGCCGCCGAGGGGGGGAAGTGGGTTGAGGTGGTGACCGAGCTGACCGAACGGATTCGCGCCCTGGGGCCCATGCCCGAATTCAAGGAACTGGAAGCCGAGGAACACTGGTCCGGGGCCATCGACACGCCTGAGCTCAAGGCCGCGTACAACGACATCTGAAGCCGGCTCCCACGGAGCTTGCAAGGGTTCATCATGACGAATACCGCACATACCATCGACACAGCGCTCTATGACGCCGTCACCGACGCCCTGCGGGCGGAAGCGAAAAAGGTCCTGGAATCGGGCACGGCTGCCGCCGTGATCGGCTGGCAGGCGGGGCGCCGCAGGGGAAGCGCCGTACCGGCCATCGTCACCGAGCCTGCCGACGCTGAAAAACTCATTTTTTCCCCCTCTTGCGTCAACAATCTGGCCCTCTACCTGACCAAGGCCAAGAAGGAAGTCCGGGAGAAGGGCAAGCTGGCCGTGGTGGCCAAAGGGTGTGACATGAAGGCCCTGGCCGGCCTCATGGGTGAGAACCAGCTCAAGCGCGACGACATCTACATCATCGGCGTGGCCTGTGCCGGGGTCTACGGTCCGGCGGTCCGGGGCAACGCCCCCTTGGACGACGGCACCCTGGCCCGCAAGTGCCGGGAATGCGCCGCAGGGCTCCCCGAAGGGGCCGATGTATCCCTGGGAACCGTCCCCCGGCGGCCCGACTTCACCCCCCACGAGGCGGCTGAACTGGCCCGGCTCGAAGCCATGACCCCGGCCGAGCGGTGGGCGTTCTGGAAGGAGCATTTCTCCCGCTGCATCCGCTGCTACGCCTGCCGCCAGGTCTGCCCCTTCTGCTACTGCGAGCAATGCCTCTGCGACCGCAACCGCCCCCAGGCGGTGGAGACCACGCCGCGTCCGGCGGGAAACATGGCCTGGCACATGGTCCGGGCCATGCACCTGGCCGGCCGCTGCGCCGGCTGTGCCGAGTGCGAACGGGCGTGCCCCATGGACATCCCGCTCAACCTCCTCAACCGCAAAATGGCCAAGGAGCTGAAGGAACTCTACGGCCACGAGGCGGGCTTCCAGGCAAAGGAAAAGGGTCCGTTGGCGGAGTACCGGGAAGACGACGATCAATCGTTCATAAAATAACCATGCAGGGGCGCCCGGCCGGGCCGCCCCTCCAGGAACCCCCATGCCGAAAATCATCACCGACCAGAATCTCCGCCTTCTCATCGATACGCTCGTGGGCGAGGGCAAACGGGTCATCGGCCCGAAAGCCGCGGGCACCCTGACCTTGTACGAGCCGCTGGCCTCTGCGGAAGAGCTGTCCCTGGGAGAGCTGCCCCGCCGTTCCGCCAAGGAGACCTTTTTCCCCCTGTGCGAGAATATCCTGACCTATGAAAAGAGCAGTTCCGGGACCACGGTGCACGACATCGACCCGGCCCGCTTCCCGGAGACGGTGCTCATCGGCGCCCGCCCCTGCGACGTGGCGGCGGCCCCGGTGCTCGACGCGGTCTTCTCCTGGGACTTCAAGGACGAGTTTTTTCTGGAGCGGCGGCGCAAGACCACGATCATCGGCCTTGCCTGTACCACCGCGGACGATGCCTGTTTCTGCACGGCGGTGGGGCTTTCCCCGGCGGACACCAGGGGAAGCGATCTCTTCCTCACCCCCCTGGCCGGAGGCACCTATCGCTGCGACGTGATTTCCGACAAGGGTGAGGCGCTCCTGACCGCCCATGCCGGGCTCTTTGACGAGGCGGATGCCGGCGAGCCCGTTCCCCTTGCCGAGCCCCAGCTGGGGCCGCTCGACCTGAACCGGATCAAGGCCTGGCTCGACACCCATTTCGAGGACCCCCTCTGGGAAAAGATCGCCGCCCGCTGTGCCGGCTGCGGCGCCTGTGCCTTTCTTTGCCCCGCCTGCCACTGTTTCGACATCAGCGACGAGGGGAGCGAGAAGCAGGGGGCGCGCCGCAAGCACTGGGACGCCTGCGGCTTCGGCAAATTCACCTACCATGCGTCGGGCCACAACCCCCGCGAGGTACAGCCCCATCGCTACCGCAACCGGATCATGCACAAGTTCAAGTACTACCACGACAAGTTCGGCCAGCGCCTCTGCACCGGCTGCGGACGGTGCATCCGCGCCTGTCCGGTAGGGATCGACATCGCCCAGATCATTGACGACATCAATAACAAGTAAGAGGAGTTCCCCATGGAACGCTTCATCAACATCGACCGGGTTGTCGCCGTCCAGATGACCACGCCGGAGGACAATCCGCTGGTGACCGACGCCAGCCGGATCATGGATGTCTGGTTCGACGGACCGGCCATCCGGAAACAGCTCTTCAAGAAGGTATCCAGAGCGGAGCAGGAACAATTCGCGGCCAACCTGCTGAAGCGCGGCTTCGTGCAGTCCGGCAACCTGCTGATCAATCCCAGGGCAGTTCTGTTCGCGGAAATGGAAAACCACCTGCTGGGTGGCGTGATCACCATCGGCTTCGGAGACAACAACCGCCCCGTGGAGCTCAAGGTAAAGGGCCAGGCATTCTCGGACCTGGCGGCAAAACTGGCGGAAGGATAAAAGGGCTCCACCATGTGCGACCACAAGAACATCTACCTCCCCCACCTGGCAACGATCGAGGAGATCGTTGACGAGACCCCCGACATCCGCACCTTCCGGCTCGTCTTTCAGGATGAACGGGTGCGGGAGCATTTTACCTTCAGGGCCGGCCAGTTTGCCGAGTACTCGGCCTTCGGCGCCGGCGAGGCCACCTTCTGCATCGCCTCGGCCCCCACCCGGCAGGGATACATCGAGTGCTGCTTCCGGGCCGTGGGGCGGGTCACGGAAGCGCTGCGTTCCCTGGAGACCGGCGACACCATCGGTGTGCGCGGACCCTACGGCAACTCGTTTCCCGTCGAAGAGTTCTTCGGCAAGAACCTCGTATTCGTGGCCGGAGGTATTGCGCTGCCGCCGCTGCGGACGCTCATCTGGCAGTGCCTGGACTGGCGGGAGAAATTCGGCGACATCACCATCGTCTACGGCGCCCGGACCGAGGCCGACCTCGTCTACAAGCGGGAGCTCAGGGAGTGGGAGGAGCGGGGCGACGTACGCCTGGTAAAGACCGTGGATCCGGGGGGTAATTCCCCCTCATGGGACGGACAGGTGGGCTTTGTGCCGACGGTCCTGGAGCAGGCAGCGCCGGCCGCGGAAAACACTATCGCCCTGGTCTGCGGACCGCCCGTCATGATCAAGTTCACCCTTCCCGTGCTGGAGAAGTTGGGATTCGCCGACACGGCCATCTACACGACCCTGGAGAACCGGATGAAGTGCGGCCTCGGCAAGTGCGGCCGCTGCAACGTGGGCAATGTCTATGTCTGCAAGGACGGCCCGGTCTTCACTGCGGCCCAGGTCAAGGCCATGCCCCAGGAGTTCTGAATCGCGAACGCTTCTGCGCAAAAGCCCCCTGCCGTGACATTCGGCAGGGGGCTTTTTTCGTTCCGCGGCAGGCGGATGAAAATCGGAAGAGGAGAACCTCAGGGGGCAAACGAGCGGAATCGCTCCACCGCGCCGGGGATGGCTTCGTCGCGGATGTTGCCGAAGGCGAGCCGGAGGTAGGATTCGAGGCCGGGGCCGAACACTTCGCCGGGGAGGCAGATGATGCCGGCTTCCACGGCCAGCCTGCGGGCAGCCTCCCGGCCGGTGCCCTCCTGCAGGGGATGCCGCACCCAGGCGAAGAAGGTGCCGCTCGCCACGAGGCTGAACGGATTGCCGGGACGGGTAAAGAGCGACCGGAAGAGGTCGTGCCGCAGGGTCATCATGAGCCGGTTCTCTTCCACCCAGCCGTCCAGATGGCTGACCCCGTAGAGCACGGCATGCTGGGTGATGCGCGGCTGGCAGACCGCCATGGTGTCCTGGGCCTTAAGGGCGTGGCCGATGAACTCTTTCGACGCGGCGAGACAGCCGGCCCGGTACCCCGTGAGGGCATAGGTCTTGCCGAAGGACATCAGGTGGATCAGGTGATCCCCCCAGCGGGGGTCCTGGAAAAGATCGTGGGGCCGCTCACCGCCGGGGATGAAGTCGGCATAGGTTTCGTCCAGGACCAGTGCGATGCCCCGGCGCCGGGCCAACCCGTGGAGTTCCTGGATCGTTTCCGGCGGCGTGACCACGCCGGTGGGGTTGGAGGGGGTCACCAGCAGAATGGCCCTGGTGCGCGGGGTGATGAGACGCTCCACCGCAACGGGGTCAGGCACCCCGCCCCGTTCCTCGTCAAAGGGAAGGTAGACCGGCCTGACGCCCAGGATATCCAGGGCCATGGGATGGTCGAAGTAGGCGGGGAGCGGGACGATCACCTCGTCCCCGGCGCGGCAGAGGGTCACCATGGCGAGCCAGAACGCCTGGCTGGCGCCGATGGTGAGGCAAAGCTGATCCGGATTCATGGCCGCGCCGTAGACCCGGCCGTAGCGGGTGCACACCCCTTCGCGCACCTCTGGGAGTCCCTCGTCGGGCGAGTATTTCGACACCAGCGGATCGTCCAGAAGCACCGCCAGGTAGTCGGTCAGCTGACGGGCTGGCGGATAGTCGGGCACGGCCTGGCACAGATCCACCAGCGGGCGCTCCGGGTCGGGCTCCCGGTGAGCGAGCCAGCTCTTGACCTCGGAGATGGGAGCGCACTGGACTGACCGGATCTGATCGGAAATGGAAAACTTCATCGGCGCCCCCGCCCTATCCTTTCAGCATGATGAATCCCATCTGCCGACCGGTATCTCCCTTGTCGCGACGGTAGGAGAAGAACTGCTCCGGCGAACAGCAGACACACTGGCCGCTCGTCTCGATATTCCGCTCCGCAATACCCGAGGCTGCCAGCTGCCGCGCGTTGGCCCGCGCCAGGTCCAGCTGCCACCGGGCCACGCCGCTGAGGGTTGCGACCTCGTCCCACTCGCAGCCCCCCTGGCGGAAGGCCTGGGCGACGGGGGTATCCACCTCGTAGCAGCAGGGACCGATGGCCGGCCCCACAGCCGCCAGGATATCCCGGGGATCGGAGCCGAACATGGTGATAAATGCATCCACCCCCTTGCGGCAGATGCCCGATGCAGTTCCCTTCCACCCCGCGTGGAGTGCCGCCGCGACGCCCTTCACCGGATCAAGCAGGAGCACCGGCACGCAGTCGGCAACACAGACGCCGATCATTACGCCGGGCTGGTTGGTAATGATCCCGTCGGCCTCCAGCCGTTGAAAGTAGCCGTAATCGGGGTTCGGCGCGTCGATGACCAGCAGGTCGGTCCCATGGACCTGGGTGACGGTCACCAGGCGCTCAACGGTGCCGCCGAAGGCCCGGGCCAGGATGCTGCGGTTCCCCTCCACGCTGTGGGAGGAGTCCGCGGTACCGGTACCCAGGTTGAGGGAATTGTAGGGGGTGCGCGACACCCCTTCGTGGCGGGTGGTGAATCCCTGCACCGCCACACCTGCGGCGGCCAGCAGGGACGGTTCCACGTAATGAACCTTGTCGGCTCGTTTCATCTCCATGATCAGGCTCCTTGTCGTTCCAGAAAATCGATAATCCGCGCCATATCCTCGGGCAGCTCCGTGTCGAACTCCAGGTACTCCCCCGTGACCGGGTGGACGAAACCAAGGGTTTTGGCGTGCAGCGCCTGACGGCCCAGCTCCCGGATGAGCTTGCGCAGGACCGGGTCCCTGAGGTTGTTGATCCGGCCGGCGCCCCCATAGACCTCGTCCCCCACCAGGGGAAACCCGGCCTCGGCCATGTGCACCCGGATCTGGTGGGTACGCCCCGTTTCCAGCCGGAGCCGCAGCAGCGTCACGCCGGTGAAACGGGCGGCCACCCGCCAGTGGGTGACCGCGTGTTTGCCGTGGCGCGCCGTGCCCGACATCTTCTTCCGGTCCGTGGGATGCCGGCCGATGGCCCCCTCGATCCGTCCCTTGTCCTCGCGGGGCGAGCCGTAGACCAGAGCCAGGTAGACCCTCTTGACCGTGTGGTCGTGGAACTGTCGGGAGAGCGATTCGTGGGCCCGGTCGTTCTTGGCCACCACCAGGACGCCCGAGGTATCCTTGTCGATGCGATGGACGATGCCGGGACGAATCTCACCGCCAATGCCCGAGAGATCCGTACAGTGGGCCAGAAGGGCGTTGACCAGGGTCCCGCCGGGATTTCCCGCGGCCGGGTGGACCACCATGCCCGCCGGCTTGTCGACCACCACCACGTCGCCATCTTCGTGGAGGACGACCAGCGGAATCTCTTCCGCTTCAGGCACAGCAGGGGCCGGCGGCGGCACCGTCACCACCACCCGCTCGCCACCCCGAAGCTTGAGAGACGGCTTCTCGACGCGATCGTCCACCGTCACCCGCCCCTCCTCGATGAGGCGCTGGGCCGCCGAACGGGTTATTCCCTGGACCGAACGGGCCACGAACTGGTCGAGCCGTTCCGCTTCACCTTCCGTCGGCACCGACAGATCGTAGCGCTCCTCTTGTCTCTCCACCACTGCTCCTCTCCGTCCCTGAACAGGACGGGGGCGCGACCGCCGGCCGTGCCCCCGTCCGAACCCTTTCCCGCTCTTCCGCCGCTACCAGATGGCCGACTCGATCTTGCCCGCCCGCTTGATCAGAACATCAACCAGCGCCAGGTCGAAAATGCCGGCCCCCGCCAGTTCCGGCGCCACCCGCGAGGCGAAATGCTGGCGCCCCTCCTCGATCTCTTCGGCCAGCAGATCGAAAATGGTGTCGTTCTTGATCCCCTGCTCGACCTTTTCCCGGTTGTAGATGGCGATGTCCGAGATGATGGCGCGGGCAAGGCGGCGGGCCTGGTCGGGATTGTCGATCATTGTCATGGTAAGTCCCCTGTCGTTGGCCGGCCCGTGAGCCGGAATTCCGCTACCTGAGCCTGAGGGAGAAATAGATGCTCGCGTCGCCGCGACGCACCAGAAGCACTACCGAACCGCGTCGGGCCGCCTCGCGCATGACGCGGTCGTACTCTGCCAGGTTCGCCACGGGACGCCGGTTCACCGCCACGATCACGTCCCCCTCCCGGATGCCCGCCTCGCCGGCGGCGCTCCCATCGTCCACCTGGACCACCAGGACGCCGGTGAAACCTTCCTGACGGTATTCGCGGGGGAGTTCCTCCACGGCAAGGCCAAGGGTGTCGGGAGCCCCTCCCTGAGGGCGCGCCTGGCGTGCCTGGGCGCTGTCGGAACTGGCCGTCGCCAGGGAGAGCTGAACCTCTTTCCCTTCCCGGAAGACCACCACCGGCACCTTTGTCCCCGGCGCCGTGTCGCCCACCACCCGCTGGAGGTGCTGGGCATCCTTGATCTCCTTGCCGGCGAACCTGAGGATGATGTCCCCCTGCCGGATGCCGGCAGTTGCAGCCGGGCTCCCTGCCACCACGTCGCTCACCAGGACGCCCTGAGCCTTTTTCAGGCCGAATTCCTTGGCAAGATCGTCGGTGACCGGCTGAATTGTGACGCCGAGCCAGCCGCGGGTGACCTTACCCTTGGTGATGAGCTGGGTGACGATCTGCTTGGCCATGTTGACCGGGATGGCAAAGCCGATCCCCTGGCCGGCGGCCACGATGGCGGTGTTGATGCCGATCACCTCACCGTGGACGTTCAGCAGAGGCCCCCCCGAATTGCCCGGGTTGATGGAGGCGTCGGTCTGGATGAAGTCCTCATAGGTCTCTATCCCCATGTTTGAGCGACCGGTGGCCGACACCACGCCGACGGTCACGGTCCGGTCCAGGCCGAAGGGATTGCCGATGGCTACCGCCCACTGCCCCACCTGGAGCTTGTCCGAATCGCCCAGGACCGCCACGGGAAGTTCCTCACGCGAGTCGATCTTGATGACCGCGATGTCGGTCTTGGGGTCGCTGCCGACGATGCGGCCGTCGTAGACGTTCTCATTGGAGAGCTTGACCTTGATGCTTTCGGCGTCGCGCACCACATGGTCATTGGTGACGATGTACCCTTCCCGGTTGATGATGAAGCCAGAGCCGAGGCTCTGTTCCCGCCGGAACCGGGGGCGGTTGTCGAAGAAATCATTGAAGAAGGGGGAAAACTCGAAGAAGGGCTGCTCGATCTTTCTCCGGCTGACGGTGGAGATGTTCACGACCGACGGGGTCACCTTCTTGACCAGCTCGACGAAGGCCTGCTGGGTGGCAAGGATGTCCCTGGGCACCTCCTTGACCGGCGCGTCGGCACGGCCCGACTCATAGAAGAGCTTTTCTTCCTTCTTCGTGCAGGCGGTGAGAGTTGTGACAAAGAGCAGCGATATCAGGAGCAGACGACGGACGAACATGCAAAGAACCTCGCTCATACCGGTTCATGGGAGCTGATCGCTCTAAACCTTTGAAAGAGTAGCCAATATGGCCGGGGATGTCAACGCCCTTTAGGCGCCGAACCGCGCCCCGCGGCCATTCGGATTAGCACTTGACGGTCCCGCGGGAGTTGACCTATAACGGGCAGGAGAGGAGATCACCGTGGACGACATCAAATCCCAGATCAAGGAATTGCGGCTCGGCGCGAAGATCAGGAAGCTCCGTCAGGAACGACGGCTCACCCTCCAGGAACTGTCTGAGCTCTCGGGACTCTCGAAACCCCTTCTTTCCCAGATCGAAAACGACCAGGTCACCCCTCCCATTGCCACGCTGCTCAAGATATCCAAGGGATTGAAGGTGGGCATCCACTACTTCTTCGAAGAGGAGGAAGACCAGCAGAAAGTGGTGCTGACCCGGGCAGCCCAGCAACAGCCGACCCGACGCCGCTCGGGAAATGATGCTCCCCATGGCTACATCTACCGGTCCCTGGCCCCGGGCATCCGGCACAAGCCAATGGAACCGTTTCTGGTGGAGTTCGAACTGACCGACTGGAGTGACAGCTTCTTCTATCGGCACGACGGTTTCGAATTCATCTACCTGCTCGCCGGAGAACTGGAGTTCCACTACGGTAGCGATGTCATGCGGCTCCTGCCTGGGGACAGTATCTACTACGACTCCTCGGAGCCCCACGGCTACGTTTCGGTGGGAGAAGAGCGGGCTCGGGCGGTGGCGGTTCTCTATACCCGGGACTGACCCGGTCCGGCAGAAAGCCTAATGCACGGGCCGTTCCCGCTCCCGCTGCTCCAGCAGCAGTCGCATGAACTCACGCAACGTCTCCCGGCCCCGGGCATCCGGCTCCACAAACTGCAGACCCATGGCCCCTTCCGGCTCCAGGCGGCTCCAGACCACCTGGGCCTTCAGGGTGACGGCACTGGCCGAGCGGGGGGTGAAAAACTGGAGGATAACGCTACGCCCGACCGGCAGCGGGTCCTCCGTAATAACCGCCACCCCCTCGTCCGACAGGTCAAAGGTGTAGAGGCAGGTGGCTCCGTCCATTTCCACGAGCCAGCACCCTACCTCCACCGACAGCCGCTTGCACTTTCGTCCTTCCACGGGACACCCCTATTCGGGCGCTTCCTCGCAGTCGGCAGCCACCCAGCTGTCCAACTGACCGTTCTCCAGTCGAACCTGAATGGTTCCCCCCTCCTCGGTGCAGCCGAAGGTAAAGCCGATCTCGCCGGTTTTCACGTTCCGTACCCTGACATTCTCTTCCTTGCGTTCAGTGCGGTTGCATACCACTGTGCGGTCCTGCTCTTTCATGGCGTCCCTCCCTCGCGTTCGATACTGACGAAAAAAGCCTAACACGGGCCATCCGCTTTGCAACCGGGACCTCCGGGGACGCTACAGCTCCTCCCCCTCCCCGACTCTCGCCCGGACCACCCGCACGCACCCTCCGCCCCCGGCCAGGTCAGCATACACCCGTGCCAGGAAACGGACCGTCACCACTTTGTGGATATATGCCTGCGTGAAGCGATAGAGCCATTTCCGAAGCCGCGACGGTTCACTGCTCCCGAGCAGCAGCGGACAGTAGTCGGTCAGTCGCAGGGTGAGACGCACACCGGAAACGTCATCATCCAGCATGAACGAAAGTTCTCCGCGGTCGCACTGGCGGGCCTGAACCAGGAACCCGCCGCAAATACGGAGGGTGAGCGCCTCATGGCCTGGGCCATCCCGTCGTGTCGGCGGGGTAAAGAGAATCAGACTCCGGCGCGTCCCGGCCAGACGGAAGGCGATACCGTCCGCCGCGACAACCGGCCGGATCAGGGTAAGCGTGAAGCGCCGGATGTAGGCAAGGTACCGCTCGAGGAGAAACTCAGCGGAGAGCCGCGGGCGGAGGTCTGAGGGTACCGTCGTCCACTGGACCGAGAATACAGAGGAATCCTCCATGAGGATCTGCTGGCAGGCTATCTCTCTCGTGAACGGACCTTCCGTATTGCTCATCGCCCCCTCCCGCCACAACCATACCACAGCCTCCGGCCCTTGTCTTACGGCAGAAGCGTGTACAATAGATAGATAGATTTCCGCCGCCATCTGCCAAGGAGGAATTATGAACCCCGGAGAAGGGATCGTATTGGTCACCGGTGCAACCGGATTTATCGGCAAGCGGCTCGTGTCGGCCCTGCTGGCCGGCGGCCACCGGGTGCGCTGTCTTGTTCGGCGGCCCGATGCCCCGCTTCCCGACGGGGCAGAGCGGGTGGTGGGCGACATCCTGACCCGCGAAGGACTCGATGCCGCCCTGGCGGGGATCGACACTGCCTTCTACCTGGTTCATTCCATGGCAGGCGGCCGGGCCGGGTTTGAGCGGCGGGACCGTGAGGCGGCGGAAAATTTTGTAACCGCGGGCAACCGGGCGGGCCTGAGGCGGGCCATCTACCTCGGGGGGCTCGGCGAGACGGGCGATCATCTGTCGGAGCACTTGGCGAGCCGCCTCGAAGTGGCCGCCATTCTGCGGCGGGGCTCATTCCGCACCACGTTCCTGCGGGCTGCCATCATCATCGGCGCCGGCGGCGCTTCCTTCGAAATGATCCGGGCGCTGGTGGAGCGCCTGCCGGTCATGATCACTCCCCGGTGGGTCTCCACGCGCTGCCAGCCCATCGCCGTAGGGGACGTCATCCGCTACCTGACCGGCTGTCTGGAGGACGAGCGGACCACGGGTGAAACCTTCGATATCGGCGGCCCCGATATCCTCACCTATCGGGAGATGATGGAACGACTCGCAGGCGTGGAGAAAACATTCACCATGATCCTGTCAGTGCCGGTGCTGACTCCCAGGCTTTCGTCCTACTGGGTTGGCCTTGTCACGCCGGTTCGCCCCTCTATCGCCATCCCGCTCATCGAGGGGTTGAAAAACGAGGTCGTCTGCCGCGAAAACCGGATTCGTGACCTCATTCCCTTCCCGCTCACCACCTACGAGCGGGCCGTGACGATCGCACTTGCGGAAGAGAAGACGAATGATTACAATTAGCGCCGCTTTAAGCGGCACCCACAGAATATCGTCCGGCATCATTATGATTCCAGGACAACGAAGGAGGAGCCCATGAAAAAGATCGGTGTTGTTCTTTCCGGCTGCGGCGTCTATGACGGTAGCGAGATCCACGAGGCGGTCCTGACGCTCCTCGCCATCGACCGCAACGGTGCCGAGGCGGTCTGCATGGCCCCGGGCATGGAGTTCCGCGAGGTGAACCACCTCACCTCCCAGGAAACCGGCGCCACCCGCAACGCGCTTGTGGAGGCTGCGCGGATCGCCCGGGGCAAAATCAGGGACGTGAAGGATGTGTCGGCTGCGGAGCTCGATGCCGTTATCTTCCCCGGCGGTTACGGCGCGGCAAAAAACCTGTGCACCTTTGCCGAAAAAGGGGCGGCCGCCACCATCCACCCGGAGGTGGCCCGCCTCATCCGCGAGATGGCCGTGGCAAAAAAGCCCATCGGCGCCATCTGCATCGCCCCGGCCCTCATCGCCGCCACCCTCGGCCGCGACTACAAGCCGAAGGTGACCATAGGCACCGATGCCGGCACCGCCGCCGCCATTGCGGCAACAGGCAGTGAGCACATATCCTGCCCGGTTGCCGAGTTCGTCATTGACCGGGAAAACAAAATCGTCACCACGCCCGCCTACATGCTCGCCAACCGCATCTCGGAAGCGGCGGAAGGGATCGAAAAGGCGGTCAAGGCCGTCGTGGAAATGGCCTGACAACTACCGACGCCAAGCGGCGTCGCGATCACGACACGGAGGTTTCTCGACATGAAACGACTTATTGCCCTGCTCTGCCTGACTCTGACCGTCGCTGCCGGCAGCGGTACCGCGTTGGCGGAAAACATCAAGGGGCGACTCGGGATCACCGGCAAAATCGGCTTTTACCTCCCCGGCGACAGCGATTTCGACAACTACAAACTGGAGACCGACGCCGGGTTCCTCGGTGGCGGCGGACTGATCTACGGGGTCACGGACAACCTGGCGGCAGAGGTCGATGTGACCTATACCAAATTCGGCGCAGAGCTGGTGTCCGGCCTCGACCAGGGCGACTTCTCGGTGACCAACATCGCTATGGGAGTCCAGTACCGCTTCGACACCCCGCAGCCGAAGCTCTCTCCCTATGCAGGGGGAGGCATCGACATCCTCATCAGCGATTACGATCGCCCGGGCGGGGCCGATGTGGACCCCACCGTCGGCGTTCACCTCTGCGGCGGACTTGATTACTTCCTGACCAAGCACCTCGTCCTGAATGCCGAGGTAAGGGGGGTCGTGGCTCCCGAAGTGGACATCGACGCACCGGGGGGAAAATCGGGCAATTTCGATCCCAGCGGCGTTGCCGCCACCTTCGGTGTCAGACTCTTTTTCAACTGACTCGACGACATGCTCGTCACAAAAGAGGACGGCTGCTGCCGTCCTCTTTTTTTGTCGGCAACGATCCATTATGCTCCTCGCATTTTGTCCAACCTGCTCGCAATAATGCGAAATTTCCGCCCCTCTCCCGATCCGACTGCCGGCACGCGTATCGTCCCCCCCCAATTTGATACAATGCAAAAACAATTTAGACACAATGCACCCACTGAAATCTGTAGTAAAATTATATACACGACTCCGGGATCCCGGAGCCGCAAGGAGATTCATCGGTGTCCCCCGCAAAGACTGCCAGATGGCACGTTTTATGTATCATCACAGACAGCCACGGCATTCCGGGCGAGGGTAACCAAACAATCGACAGTCATCCACCGGAGCAGGCCAATGCTCCGGCTTCCTGGCTACCCGGCATGCCCCGCATGAAAACGCCATACTCCGCGGGAGGGACCATGGACACCACAGTGATCGACGAAGCCATCGATAAATACGTGCACGAGAGAATGGAAAAGGGGAAAACGCGTGCTGCGGAACGCTTCCTGTCCTATGCTTATCTCAAATATGCAGGGGATGAGGTGGGCGAATTCCTGCGCAAGGTAAAGGGACTGACCCGCTACTACGTCGACTTTTTGACCCTCATGGAGAACCCCTTCAAGGGACCCGAGCTCGCTTGGTTTGCCTCCATGATCGTGGTCGGCATCGTCTCGTGCGTCATGCTCAACGAAGAACAGACCCGGCTGGCCGGTATTTTCATCCTTGCGGGAACCCTGGTGCATGCGTGGTCCCTGCTCCGGATGGTTGCAAAGAAGTGGCGCGAAATAGGCGTGATGATCGCCATTTATCGCGAGATCATCGAGATTATCGAGCGGGAAACTTCATCGCTTCCCTCCTCAGCCCGATAACGCGAACACCCCTTTCTCTCCTTCCGTGGGGCGGCTCAAGGCCGCCCTTTTTTTGCCTAGGACACATCGTCAGTCACTCTCGCCGGACCCGAACACCGGAAAAATCCGGGAAAGAAGCCAGAACAGAACAAAGGGCACCGATCCGACCGCAAGCGCCCCGAACAACCCCTCCTTGAATGTCTCCAGATCATGGGGAATGATCGGCAGATGATAGTGCATGAAGCCGGCAAATGAAGCTGAGAAGGCCTGGCCGCCGATAACGACGTTCCACCGCATCATAAAGACACCGAACAGTACCAGCAACGTGCCCGCGACCGCCCGGCGCACGGTGAGCCCGGGCAGAAGAAACAGAATAAACGGCACAAGATTGCCGAGGCCGTACTGGAGCACAAAGATGGCGACAAAGTCCTTGCCGTAGATGACGCTGCGCAGGATATCCCACGACTTGACCGCCGTGTAGCCCCGGAAGATGAGGTCCAGCAACTCCAGAGTGATGGCCAGAATGAGGAACATGATGAGATACCGGGAGGTCATTCTCACCACGTTGGCTTCCCCCTCTCCGTGTTCCGCGGGAGCCGGCAGCCCCGGGTTGTCCCTTCGCCGCCAGGCCGCAACGAACTTGCGCAGCTCCATTGTGACAATGTAGGTCAGAATACAGAGCGCGATCCCCGATACCACGGCGGAGCAGATGAAGATGACCGGCATGAGCGGTGTCATCCAGAGGGCGTTAGCCTTGACGGAGCCGAAGATGAATCCCGCGTAGCCGTGGAGGAAGCAGGCAACGGGAATGCCAACAGCCGCCAATATCTTAACGGCCTTTTCATCCTGCTCCAGGGCACGGTGGCTCACGTCCCAGGCGCCCAGCACCAGCACCGAAAAGAGGCGCATCTTGATGGTTTCCGCCCGGGTGCGCTCCCGCTGTCCCTTCAGCTGCCGGGCCGTGACGGCAAAATACCCCCGGTAGACGAACCAGAGCTCCGAGGCGACGATCATCCCGTAGGTGAGGAAGACGATGCCGAAGGCGGCAATGGCCGAGGTGAAGTGTGGCGTCATGAGGACATGATGGTTGCGCAGCGGCTGCTGCAAGTGGAGCAGAAGCGGCAGTGGCGCGCAGGGGAGGAGCGCGAAGGAAAAGACAAGCGAAAAGCGGGCAATGTCCTTCAACGGCTTGACTCCGAACACATGGTAAAGTGACGAAAGCACGAAGGCCCCGGCAACGAGGCCGGTCAGGAACGGGTACATGACGATCTGAATGGTCCAGTAAATGTACTCGTTGGGATAGACGAACAGCTCTTTGACGGTCCAGGCCTCCCCGTGCACCATGGCTAGCGTACCTCCTTGGAGAGCCCCACATAGTAGACCTGGGGCTTGGTTCCGTACTCTTCCTTGAGGATGCCGACCCGCCCGGCCATGATGATCTTGGTGATCGGGTCATGCGGATCGCGAAGATTGCCGATCCGGCGGGCGCCGAACGGGCAGGCGTCGACGCACGCCGTCGCCTGCCCCTGGGGAATCCGGTGGTAACAGAAGTTGCACTTCTCCGCCACCTTGTGCACCGGATGAAAAAAACGGACCCCGTACGGGCACCCCATGATGCAATAGCCGCAGCCGATGCACCATGAGCGGTCCACGAGCACGACCCCGTCGACGGTCTTGTAGGTGGCCCCCACGGGGCAGACCTGGACGCAGGGCGGGTTGTCGCACTGATTGCAGAGTTTTGGGACAAAGAAGGCTTTTTCCACCTCTTCATCCCCCACGTCCCGGGGTTTCCCCGTTCCGACCTCGATTCTCTTATCGGTGAAACCGTCGCGGGCGCCACGTGGCGAATCAATGAGAACCTCGCCATCCGGTTTCACCACGTAACGCTCGACCCACGTACGAGTCACGTTGGCCTCGTAGGGGACCTCGTTCTCCACCTTGCACGCCTTGACACAGAAGCCACACCCCACGCATTTGTAGGTATCAACCAGAAAGGCCCAGCGCAACTCCGGCCGTGCCGCCAGCAGCCTTTTCGGGTCGACAAGCTCCAGAGCCGCCGCCGGCACCGCCAACCCCGCGACAACCACCATGCTCCGTCTGAGAAACTCGCGTCTATTCATAGCGCTTCAACTCCTCCAGATTTGGGTGGTGGGGATCGTGGCAGAGCCGGCACTCGGCCTGGGGGTTGTGTGTATCGGGATCTATGCCGCGAATCTGCGATCTGCCGCTGGATGGCGTCACGAGTTTTGCGTGGCAACGGAGGCACAGCCGGCGGCTGTGGTCAATGGTCAGGGTCGGCGGGTCCTTGGGGTGCCCTAGGGCAGGTCCGTGACAATTCTCACAGGGAATGACGCCATGGGGAGAGCGGTCGATACTGGCGACCTTTGCAGCGTGACATCCAACGCAGTAGGCTTTGGTCCGGTACTTGACGGGAACCTGTTTCCACTCGTTCTCGTTCCCCTTGCGGTGCCAGCCGTACATGTACCCTTGCTCATGCACCCCGAAATCGTTAGGCACCAGAAAGCTGCGTGCCAAGAGCAGCGCTCCGGCCACGCTAAGGGCAACATAGAGGGGACGCCAGACATGGCTCTTCACGCAACCTCCTCTTCAACCATTCTACAATTCTTCCGGCGATGCAGAGCCGGGATCCGGGGCAGCGTTTCCTTAGAGGGAACAGCAAGGCCCCTTTGCGACGAAACTTACGGGAGCGGGCAATACTCCGTGGCCCGGGACGAAACTGCCGCCCCCTCTCCTGGCCGCTCAGTGGACAGAATCTTGATTTCACCGCTCTCCATGTCGTAAATCCAGCCATGGATGCTCAGTTTGCCTTGGCGCATGGCGGTACGGACAAAGGGATATTCGCGCAGGTGTTCCAGCTGGAGCCGGACATTTTCCTCCACGATGAGCTTCATACGCTGCTCGGGAGGGAGACCGATGTGGAGCGCCCGGATCTTTTCGTCGACCCGTTCCTTGGCCTTGTAGGCATTGATGAGCCAGATGGGAATGTATTTGTCGTCAGCCCGCTCCTCGTCCAGGGCCTGAATGCCGCCGCAGCCGTAGTGACCACAGATAACGATATCGGGGATGCACAAATGGTTGATCGAGAATTCGAGCACTGCCGAAAGGTTCCAGTCGTTGACCGAGACCACGTTCCCCACGTTACGGTGGACGAAAACTTCTCCCGCCTTGGTCTGGGTAATGGTGTTGACCGGCACTCGAGAGTCGGAGCAACCGATCCAGAGAACTGTCGGGCGCTGTCCCCGGGCAAGGGTCACAAAGGTCTCGCGCTCCTTTTCAAAGACCTCAGCCACAAAACGCCGGTTCCCGTCAAGAAGCCTGGATATCATCGCGCCCCCTCTCCTCGCGGATCCGTTCCAGCACGTCGAGTATCGTCGCCGGCTCGAGGCGCCGGGTGTAATCGGCATCCACGAATGAATACCGGATGGTCATGGTGCCATCAATGACGAACGTGCCGGGAAGCGGCAACTCCCAGGATTCGTCGCCGTTGTAATCGACAAGATTTACCCCGAACCCCAGATAGATGCGACGCATTTCCCCGCCAAGCGGATACACGAGGCCAAAGCTGCGGGCGACCAGGTTTCCCACGTCACTCAACACCTCGTACTGCAAAAAGTTCTTGAGTAACGTCGCCTGCGACTTGTCCGGGGTCTGGGGCGAAATGGCCAGGAGTTCGCCCCCCAGCTCCCGAATCCGTGGCAACACCGTCTGATAGGCCCGCAACTGCAGGCTACAGTATGGTCACCACGCACCCCGATAAAACGTCACCACCGCTGTTGACCGTGCCGTGACCTCGGAAAGCCGGATCTGCCTGCCCACGGCATTGGGCAGGGTGAAGTCCTGCGCCCTATCGCCACTCGTTGCAGCATGTTCGACTATCCCCGACAGTACCAGTTCGGTAGCGGTGCGTTGCAGGGTTGCCGCATGCTCGGGTGGCATACCGGCAAGGTAGTCCTCTCTCAGCGTGTCGAGTTCCTTCTGTAGTTCGTAGACGGGTTTTCGTTCATCGATGGCCACCACGACCTCCTCTCTGGAGACAAAAAGACCGGAACCCGCTCAAGGCGGGCACCGGTCTCCATACTGCACGTTCAGGCAGCCCGGTGCAGGTTGTTCTCTATACGCCGTCGTTCAGGGCCCGGATATCCCCTGCGCATGCTCCGCCTGAGCGGATCGCGTCCCACCACCGCCCAGCCGTCGGATCGAAGGAAGGCAACTACCCTGCCATCTTCCAGGTACTCCTGGAGTCGCCACGCCTTGAGCATATCGTAGGTGTCGTTCACATATCGGACCCGGATGAGCATAGATAGCACCTCCCGCAGGGGAATCTACCGGCCCGGACGGATAGTCTTTGAAAGTTTAGCAGTCGAGCAGTGACTGTCAATGCACCTCTGTTGACCGCATCGAAGCAATCATGCTGTTACTGCAAAGAAAAAGGGGCATACCGTTTTACCGGCTGCCCCTTTTGGTATGGCGGAGAGATAGGGATTCGAACCCTAGGTACCGCAAGCGGTACAACAGATTTCGAGTCTGCCGCCTTCGACCACTCGGCCATCTCTCCGTAACATTGCTGGGTCCTGCATGGAATGAGGGTCGTTTATACCTCATTTACAAAAAAAACTCAAGGCTCTGGTGGCACCTTCCTTTCATCGATGAAAAGCGATGGGGTAGCCTTGGCCTTTTTCCTGCGGCGAAGATCACGAAAAAAATCACTCAGCATCGTGCCACATTCTTCCTGACAGACGCCGGGCGATAACCGTACCTGATGATTCAGGCGCGGGTCCGCCGAGAGATCGTAGAGTGACCCTGCTGCGCCGCCCTTGGGGTCATAACAGCCGAAAACGACCCGTTCCAGCCGTGCGAGGATAATGGCCCCCATGCACATGAGGCACGGTTCCAGCGTCACATACAGAGTTGCACCCGTAAGACGCCAATTTGACGACCTGCGGGCAGCCTGCCGGATGGCGATCATTTCGGCATGGGCAGAGGGATCATTGCTACCCTCGCGGAGGTTGTGCCCCCTCCCGATCACCGCACCGTCACGCACGATAACGGCCCCGATGGGGACTTCGTCACGGGCTGCGGCTTTTGCGGCCTCTCGAATCGCCTTTCCCATCCAATAGGCATCGTCGCGAATGGGGGTCTTTTTCAATGATGACATTCCTCTGTCGCCATGCACCCGGCAGGTCACCTTAGTGGATGGCATCCGCGCTGCCCGAGCGGCCTCGGATAGAAAAAAGGGGCTAGGCAATCTGCCTAGCCCCTCTGATATGGCGCGCTCGAAGAGATTCGAACTCCTGACCCCCAGATTCGTAGTCTGGTGCTCTATCCAGCTGAGCTACGAGCGCATTGTTAATTGGCGGGTATAAAATCCACCAACGTAAAACCGTACTTGGGATGGTTGAAGGCATGGGTGGTCGGGTACAGAGAGAACAACCATCCTTTGAAAACTTCTTTCCCTCCCTCCAGAATCCGGATCTGTGCAGCAGGATTCTTCGGTTCATTGGACTGAGAGGTAAGAGTCGTCCCGTCCATCGTGAAGTGAGGCAGGAAATTGTCTACCGCTATCGTGAGATTGCTCTCCGGAATTGCCAGTTCAGCTCCGACGTTGATGGTATAGACCGACTCCTTGTTGGCGGCCTTATCGGTAACTGCTATCTTGACGGACTTCCACTTTCCCTTGACGTTATCCGGAACAACAACTACCGATTCCTTCTTTGCCGCTTGGCCGTGCTGCGCCCCGGTATCGCCGCCGGCTTTCTGCTCTTCCTTTTTCGAGCACCCGGCAACAGCTACCATGACGGTAAGGGCAACGACCACCAGCCTGAACAACACCTTCACGTGTCCTCCTCGTCTCCAGAACCTTACCGCATTGATACGGGCTGTAGATATCTGGCGGAGAGAGAGGGATTCGAACCCTCGATACAGGTTTTGCCCGTATACTCGCTTAGCAGGCGAGCGCCTTCGACCTACTCGGCCATCTCTCCGATCGTTGTTTATCAATTATGGCGGAGGGAGTAGGATTCGAACCCACGGAACTTTCGTTCAACGGTTTTCAAGACCGCCGCCTTAAACCACTCGGCCATCCCTCCGAAAGCCTAGCCGATCTTCTGCAGTCCCCCCATGTACGGCCGGAGCACGTCCGGGATTACTACCGACCCGTCTTCCTGCTGGTAATTCTCTAGGATGGCCACCAGCGTTCTGCCGACTGCAAGCCCCGAACCGTTCAGCGTGTGGACGAATTCAGGTTTTGATTTTTCGTCTTCCCGGAACCTGATCGAGGCACGCCGGGACTGAAAATCCTCGAAGTTGCTGCACGAGGAAATTTCCCGATAGGTCTCCTGGCCGGGTAGCCAGACTTCAATATCGTATGTCTTGGCAGCCGAAAACCCCATATCGCCGGTACAGAGTTCAACGACCCGATAGGCCAGCCCGAGCTGGCGCAACACCTCTTCGGCATTGGAGAGCAGTTTTTCCAGCTCATCGTAGGATGTCGCGGGATGAACAAACTTCACCAGCTCGACTTTGTTGAACTGGTGTTGCCGTATGAGTCCGCGGACGTCCTTGCCGTAGGAGCCGGCCTCCTTGCGAAAGCACGGGGTGTAGGCCGTGTAGCTGAGCGGCAGGTCTGCAGCTTTGAGGATTTCAGCGCGATGAACATTGGTGACGGGAACCTCTGCCGTGGGGATGAGGAAATAATCGACCCCTTCCAGATGGAAGAGGTCGTCCTCAAACTTGGGCAGCTGACCGGTTCCGGTCATGCTTTCCCTGTTTACCATGAAGGGCGGGAGCATTTCAAGATAATTGTGCCGCTCTGTGTGTAGGTCGAGCATGAAATTGACGAGAGCGCGCTCCAATCGGGCACCTGCGCCACGATAGAGCGTGAACCGGGCACCGGTAAGCTTCGCTCCCCGCTCAAAATCAAGGATGCCGAGCCCTTCGCCTATCTCCCAATGGGGCTTGGGGTTAAATGCAAAACAGGGAGGTTCCCCCCATGTCCGCACCTGACGATTGTCCGCCTCCGACGCTCCGACGGGTACCGTCGGATGCGGCACATTGGGGACCGTCAGCAGTACCATCTGCAACTCGTCCTCGATGCCGCGCAACTCGTCGTCGAGCCCCTTGATCCGGACCCCCACCTCACGCATCTCGGCGATCTTGTCCTGAATCTGGCTTTTGTCCTTGACCTTGCTGATGGCTTCGGACACGGAGTTTTTCAACGCCTTGAGCGATTCGCTCTCCGTGAGGAGCGCGCGCCGACGCTCGTCCAACTCGCGAAACCGGCCGAGACTCACCTCGGAGCCCCTGGTGGCAAGCCGCGCTTCCACCTCTTCCAGATTCTCTCGCAGATATTTGGCGTCAAGCATTGGTTCAAGCCTTTACTTTTGCGACATTAAAGTTATAGTGTTTAGCACTAACCTGCGAATTAGTCAATATTTTTATGCCTCCGGAGCAAAAATGACCATCTTCCCCGCCACATTGGCCCTTGTGCTCGTACTGCTTGCAGCCCCTGCGGGGGCTCTGGCCGAGCGTATCAGCCTTTCTTTTGTGGGTGATGTGATGCTGGCCGGCAGTGCAACCGACACCCTCCAGCGGTACGGCTACAGCTATGCGTTTTCCGCTACCGCCGCAGAGCTGCGACGCAGCGACCTGGTGGTGGGCAACCTGGAGGCCCCCCTCACCGAGGGGGGGTGCGAGTTCCGCGCCAAACGTTTCCGCTTCAAAGCTTCTCCCGCTGCGGCAGTGGCCTTGAAAAGGGCCGGCTTCTCGGTCATGACACTGGCCAATAACCACATGATGGACTTTGGCGCCGAGGGATTGAGCGACACGATCCGCCATCTCAATCGTAACGGCATTGCCTTCGCGGGAGCGGGGCCGTCAATTGCGGATGCCCGACGCGAAGCATCCGTGGCGGTCAGGGGGCAGACCGTCGCCTTCCTGGCCTACTCGCTCACCCAGCCGATCGAATTCTTCGCCACCGCGGGACGCCCCGGCACCGCGCCCGGCTACGCCGGCCACTATCTTGCGGATATCCGACGGGCCCGCGGCAGCGCCGATCATGTGGTCGTCTCCTTCCACTGGGGACAGGAGCGCGCCGCGCTACCATCGCCCTACCAGATCGAAGCAGCCCATCGCGCCATTGATGCAGGGGCTGACATCGTCATCGGCCACCACCCCCATGTCCTTCAGGGAATCGAAATCTATCGCGGCAGGCCGATCTTTTACAGCCTCGGCAACTTTGCCTTCGGCAGCCGGAGCCCCTCGGCAGACCGGAGCATCATCGCCCGGGTCACCCTCGGCGAAGGACCGCCGATTGCGGAGATCATCCCTCTCAACGTTCTTTTCCGCGAGGTACGCTTCCAGCCGACCATCCTCACGGGCCGCAAGGCGGCGGACGTGGTGGACCGGCTGAATCGCCTGTCGGCCCCCTTTAGCACAGTCATCACCTCCACCGCTGGCAGCCACCTCGTCGCGCCTGCGGAGGCGAATGCCCGGCTTGCCCGCAGGCAGTGAATGGAGCAGGCCTATGTATCGCCTTTTCGTTGCCATTGATCTGCCCGGTTCCGTCAGGGCACAGCTTGCCGATCTCGGCCGGGAACTGGACGGGGTTCGCCGGGTCCCCCCGGACCAACTCCATCTGACCCTTCGCTTTATCGGAAATGCCGACGACGAATGCTTTCAGCGGATCAAAGACAGCATGGCTACCGTAACGTCACCACCTTTTACCCTGGCGCTGGCAGGAGTCGGTTGTTTCCCATCCCCACGGCGCCCCCGCGTGATCTGGGCCGGGGTCACCGCCGATGAGCGGCTGACCCTCCTGCAGCGCGCGGTGGAAACGGCAGTTGCAGCGGCGGGGATCCCCCCGGAGGAGCGTCCGTTTTCCCCGCACATAACGCTGGCACGCCTTAAGGATGCCATCCCGGAGGGTTTTTCCGCTTTCCAGTCCAGACACGGGGAATTCAGGGCGGAGCCGTTCGCTGTCGAAGAATTCCTCCTCTATTCGAGCACGCTGACTGCGGGCGGTGCCCTGCACCGTCGCGAGGCATCCTATCGATTGACCGGCTGACCGAGGGAGAAGAGGGGAGGGGAAGAAATGGAAACGGCCGCCATT
This sequence comes from Geobacter sp. 60473, assembly GCF_036323535.1. GTDB lineage: Bacteria > Desulfobacterota > Desulfuromonadia > Geobacterales > Geobacteraceae > Geobacter > Geobacter sulfurreducens. The sequence continues at coordinate 3,302,335 of NZ_AP028967.1, read as the reverse complement.
TCTCAATGAGGATGGCGGCCGTCACAGGCGAACGGGCACGGCTGTCAGCTGATAAAGTCCATCACTTTATCGAAAAAGCTCTTTTTCATGGGATGGACGTCCTCGCCGCTGATGCGGGCGAACTCCTCCAGAAGTTCCCGCTGGCGCTTATTGAGATTTGACGGTGTCTCCACCTTGATGATGACAAGCTGGTCCCCGCGCCCGTAGCCCTGGAGCTGGGGAACCCCCTTGCCACGCAGCCTGAAGATGCGTCCCGACTGGGTCCCCTCGGGAATCTTCATGGAAACCTTGCCGTCGAGAGTCGGCACTTCGATCTCACATCCGAGGGCTGCCTGCACGAAACTGACGGGAATCTCACAGAGAACGTCATTGTCCTCGCGGGTAAAAATGGGATGCTCCCTGACTGCAATGGCCACATAGAGATCGCCGTTGCCGCCACCCTTGATTCCCTGCCCCCCTTCACCGGAGAGCTTGAGCCTCGTACCGGTTTCGACCCCGGCCGGGACCTTGACCGACAGGGTCTTGGTATCCCGGATCATGCCGCTGCCGCGACAAGAGGTACAGGGATTCTCCACCACGCGTCCTTCACCGTTGCAGTGGTTGCAGGTCTTGCTGACGCTGAAGAATCCCTGCTGGAAACGCACCTGGCCAGCGCCGCGACAGGTGGGGCAGACCTTCGGCTCGGTCCCCGGCTTGGCGCCACTGCCTCCGCAATCGCCGCAGCGCTTGCCGTAGGGGACCTGAATCTCCTTCTCCGCGCCGAACGCAGCCTCCTCGAAGGAGAGCTCCATGTTGTACTGCAGGTCGTCGCCGCGGCGACCGCGACTGCCGCGAGGGCGGCCGCCAAAGATGTCGCCAAAGATATCACCGAAAATGTCGCCAAATGGTGTGCCGGCGCCGAACCCGCCAAAGCCGCCGCCCGAAAAGCCCCCCGCCCCGACCCCGGCATGGCCGAACTGATCGTACTGGGCCCGCTTCTGAGGATCCGAAAGGACCTCATAGGCCTCGGTAATCTCCTTGAACTTCTCCTCCGCTTCCTTGTCATCGGGATTCTTGTCCGGATGGTACTGGATGGCAAGCTTGCGAAAGGCCTTCTTTATTTCCGTGTCCGAAGCATTCTTGTGGACGTCCAGAACCTCATAGTAGTCGCGTTTGTCTGCCGCCAAGATCGATCCTTTCCAATGCAAAAAGCAGCACTGAGATCCACTCTCCTGCTGCTCCGCATGGTTGATTGGTAGAGAGGAGGAGGGGGTCGTTCACGCCCCTCCTCCTCTTCTGGTTATTTCTTGTCGTTCTTGACCTCTTCAAAGTCGGCGTCGACGACCTTCTCATCCTTGGCAGAGGCTTCACCCGCTGCTTCCTCGCCTGGTTGGGCGCCTTCGGCCTGGGCTTTGGCGTAGACCGCCTCTGCCAGCTTGTGGGACGCCTGGGTCAGCTCGTCCGTGGTCTTCTTGAGGACATCTACATCGCTTCCCTCCATGGCTTTTCTGAGGTTTGCCAGGCATTCCTCGATTTTGGCCTTCTCGTCGGCGCCGATCTTGTCTCCGTATTCCTTGAGAGACTTCTCGGTTGAGTAGCTGAGGGTATCAGCGTGATTGCGGGCTTCCACCAGCTCCCGCTTCTTCTTGTCCTCGGCGGAATGAGCTTCTGCCTCCTTGACCATCTTGTCGATCTCTTCCTTGGAGAGGCCGGAGGATGCAGTGATCCTGATGGATTGCTCCTTGCCGGTGCCCAGGTCCTTGGCGGAGACGTGAACGATGCCGTTGGCGTCGATATCGAAGGTTACCTCGATCTGGGGCACTCCGCGAGGTGCCGGCGGGATGCCAGTCAACTCGAAATTCCCCAACGTCTTGTTGTCGATCGCCATCTCCCGCTCGCCCTGGAGCACGTGGATGGTTACCGCCGGCTGATTGTCGCTGGCCGTGGAGAAAACCTGGCTCTTGCGGCACGGGATGGTGGTGTTCTTCTCGATGAGCTTGGTCATGACGCTGCCGAGGGTCTCGATGCCGAGCGAGAGGGGGGTCACGTCGAGCAGCAGCACGTCCTTCACGTCGCCCCTGAGCACCCCGCCCTGAATGGCGGCGCCGATGGCGACCACCTCATCGGGGTTAACCCCCTTGTTGGGAACCTTGCCGAATATCTCCTGGACCCTCTTCTGGACCGCCGGCATGCGGGTCATGCCGCCGACCAGGATCACTTCGTCCACCTCGGAGGGGGACAGGCCGGCATCCTTGAGAGCGGTGCGGCAGGGCCCCTCCAGCTTGTTGAGCAGGTCGGCACAGAGGGCTTCGAGCTTCGCCCGGGACAGCTTCATGGTGAGGTGCTTGGGTCCGGTGGCGTCGGCGGTGATAAAGGGAAGGTTGATGTCGGTCTCCATGGAGGTGGAGAGCTCGCACTTGGCCTTCTCGGCGGCCTCCTTGAGGCGCTGCAGGGCCATCTTGTCGCCGCGCAGGTCGATTCCCTGATCCTTCTTGAACTCGTCGGCGATCCAGTCGATGACCCGCTGGTCAAAGTCCTCGCCGCCGAGGAAGGTGTCGCCGTTGGTGGACTTCACCTCGAAGACGCCGTCACCCAGTTCCAGGATGGAGATGTCGAAAGTTCCGCCCCCCAGGTCGAAAACGGCAATCTTCTCGTCCTTCTTCTTGTCGAGGCCATAAGCCAATGCGGCGGCGGTCGGCTCGTTGATGATCCGCAGGACGTTCAGGCCGGCGATCTTGCCGGCGTCCTTGGTGGCTTGGCGCTGGGAGTCGTTGAAGTAGGCCGGCACGGTGATGACCGCGTCGGTCACGGTCTCGCCCAGGTAGTCCTCGGCGGTCTGCTTCATCTTCTGGAGCACCATGGCCGAGATCTCAGGGGCCGAGTACATCTTGCCGCGGGCCTCAACCCAGGCGTCGCCGTTGTCGGCCTTGACGATCCTGAAGGGTGAGATGGAGATGTCCTTGCGCACCTCTTCCGTATCGTACTTACGGCCGATGAGCCGCTTGATGGCGAACAGGGTGTTCTCCGGATTGGTCACCGCCTGGCGCTTGGCCTGCTGGCCCACCAGCCGCTCTCCGCTCTCGGCAAAGGCGACCATGGACGGGGTGGTGCGGCTTCCTTCGGCGTTGGCTATGACAACCGGCTCACCACCTTCCATGACGGCAACGCAGGAGTTGGTGGTGCCGAGGTCGATACCGATTACTTTGCTCATGAATATAATCCTCCTTGTGGTCTCTCTCTGGAAACAACGTAGTCATCGCCCTCCCCAAAAGCAAGGGGCCGACGGAATTTTTTACGCGGCATCCTTGGGCACTGTGGCCACGGATACCATGGCGGGGCGAAGAAGCCGTTCATTCAGGAGATACCCCCTCTGAAAGACCTCGACAACCGTATTGGGGGGAAGCCCGGCAACCTCAACCTGGCACATGGCCTGGTGGTACGCCGGGTCGAAGGCAGTTCCCCGCTCGGCCTCCACGGCGACCACGCCGAATTTCTTCAGGGTGCCCACCAGCATGCCGTGGGTCATCCTGATCCCTTCGATAACCGCCGACAGGCTCTCGCTGTCCGCGTGACCCAGAGCGCGCTCCATACTGTCCACTACCGGCAGGATGTCCTGCAGGAGGCTCTCATTGCCGTACTTGAGCAACTCTTCCTTTTCCTTCTGGGTCCGACGGCGATAGTTCTCCAGGTCGGCCCGTTCTCGCACGAATTTGTCCCAGTTCGCAGCCGCCTCGGTCTCCTTGGCCGCCAGTTCGGCCTCAAGCTGCCTGATCCGCTCCTCGGCGGTAACGGATTGTACCTCTTCGCCTTTCACCTGAACGGCTTCGCCGGCAACACCGGCGGCAGTGATTGCTTCATCTGCACCCTGTGCGGTGCTGTGTTTCTTTTTATCCACGCTGATTGTCCTCCCTGCGAATATGCTGCCGAACCGCCCCTATTCCCCTTCCAGGAGCCTGCTGACCAGCTTCGCGGTATAGTCGACGATGGGGATCACCTTGGCATAGCCCATCCGGGTCGGTCCAATGACCCCCAGAACACCAAGAGTATTCTTTCCCGTGAGGTACGTGGAGGTGATGATGCTCAACCCCTCCATCTGGCTGAGATGGGTTTCGGCGCCGATAAATATCTGCACGCCCTGGGCATTGAGACACCGATCCAGGAGCCCCACCAGTTGGTTCTTTTCCTCGAACGCCCGGAAGAGATCCCGCATCCGCCGCGAGTCGGCGAACTCGGGCTGTTCGAGGATATTGGTCTGTCCCTCGATGAAGATCTGGGCGCCGTCGTCATTCAGGCTCTGCTCGGAAAGCTGGAGCGCGCGGGCGAGGAGCTTATCGTAAAGGACCTTCTCGTTTCTCATCTCCTCCAGTATCCGCGATCGGACCTGGCCCACCGGAACCCCCACCAGAAGCTCATTCAGGTAGTTGGACATCCTGATCAGTTCTTCGAGGGAAAACTCCTCGTCGGATTCGATGAGCCGATTCTGGACGGTGCCGTTGTCGGCCACCAGGATGACGAGGATACGGCGCCCTCCCAGCTTTACGAACTCAATGTGCCGGAAAATGGTGGCGGAGAAGCGGGGGGCAAGGACGATCCCCGTGTAGTGGGAGACCGAGGAGAGCAATCGGCTCGTTTCGTGAAGGACGGCGCCGATATCCCGGCCGGCCCCCACGTAACGCTTGCGGATCCGCTCCCGCTCCACCTTGTCGATGCGCCGAACCGCCAGAAGCGAGTCCACGTAGAACCGATAGGCCTTGTCGGTGGGAACCCGCCCCGCCGAAGTATGGGGAGAGACGAGATACCCCATCTCCTCCAGGTCGGCCATGACGTTGCGCACCGTTGCCGGCGAGAGGGTCAGGCCGTGCCGCTTGGTCACGGCGCGGCTGCCGACCGGCTCCGCCGTCGAGATGTAATCCTCGATGATTGCTTCGAGGATAAGCTTGTTGCGCTCGGATATATCTGTCATCTCTCGGCCCCACAAAGCAGATTAGCACTCAAGGGACGTGAGTGCTAACTGGTTGCTAAAGTAACAACCGACCCCCGCTTTGTCAAGGGGGTTTCCCGCTTCTGAAGGGGGAATACACGAGTGACACAGGCGGGTCAGAGAAAGGAGGCGAATACCCGGTTGGCGAGAATGGCTCCCCGGCGGGTGAGCTTCAATCTGCCCCCATCGCGCATGAGGAGCCCTGCCGAGCAAAGGCGTTCCACTTCGCGACCGTACACGTTATTCACCGTATCGCCGAACTCGCGGACGAACTCCTCTTCCCGCACCCCGTCCAGCAGCCGGAGCCCGAGGAAAAAATACTCGGCCATGGCGTCGGTACGGGAAAGAACCGTCTGCTCCTCCCCGGGAAGCTCCGCCGCAAGGGTGTCGCGATAGTGTTCCAGGTCGTCGGCATTCTTCCAGCGCACGCCATAGGCCGGAGCGCGCAGAAAGGAATGGGCGCCCGCGCCGAATCCCAGGTAGTTTCGGCGGAGCCAGTAAGCCTGATTGTGGCGTGAGCGCCGGTGCGGACGGGCAAAATTGGCGATCTCATAGTGCTCGAAGCCGGCGGAGACCAGCACGTCCGCCGTGGCTTCGAACATGAGGGCCGACTGCTCTTCGTCGGGCAGCACCAGCTCTCCCCGCTCCTCCATGGCCGCGAAGGGGGTGCCCTCCTCAACCGTGAGACCGTAGGCCGAAACGTGATCAGGATTAAGAGCCACGGCGCAGGCCAGTTGCTCGCGCCATTGGTCGGGCGTCTGGCCGGGAAGCGAGTGGATGAGGTCGATGCCGATATTGTCGAAGCCGGCACGACGGGCCGCCGCAACGGCATCCCTCGCTTGGCGGGCGGTGTGAAGCCGGCCCAGCAGGGCCAGCATCCCGTCGTCGAAGGACTGGACGCCCAGGGAGAGGCGATTCACCCCCGCGGAGCGGAAATCGGCGAGCCGCCGCAGCGTGACGGTGCCGGGATTAGCCTCCAGGGTTATCTCCGCGCCGGGGCCAAGGCCATAGCAGCGCGCTGCCGCCCCGATGATGCGCTCCAGGGCCGCCGGCGACAGGAGCGACGGGGTCCCTCCGCCAAGATAGAGAGTAGCGGCAGGAGAGGGGGGGAGGATAGCCGCCGTTGCCATCTTCGCCATCTCCAGAGTCACGAGGGAGGCGTAGTCGTCGATCTCCAAGGGGGCGTCCGACCGGGAAACGAAAGAACAGTAACGGCACTTCTTCAGGCAAAAAGGGATATGGACGTAAAGATGCAGCGACTCGCTCATGCCCCCCATGATACGCCACCGCCCAGCCGGCCGTCCACCATCTATTGAGTTGAAATATAAGCGGGTTGACGGTACACTCGTTCGTCATCCACAGGGCTTGTATCCCCTGCACCCGGAGGCTTTCCCATGAATCGGACCGTCAAGGCAGGAGCCGTACAGTTCACTGTCAGGCTCGGCGATATCGACGCCAACGTGGCGTACGTCCAGAAGGCCCTGCGGCGGCTGGCATCCCAGGGGTGCCGGCTGGCGGTTCTCCCCGAGATGTGGAGTACCGGCTACGCCTACAAGGAGCTCAACGAACTGGCCAAGCGGACCCCTGAAGTGGTGGCGGAACTGGGCCGGCTCTCCAGGGAACTGGAAATGGTCATCGTCGGCAGCATGCCGGAGCCCCACGGTGAAAAGGTCTTCAATACCGCGTATGTTCTCGATCATGGCGAACTGCTCGGCTCATACCGCAAGATCCACCTCTTCTCCCTCATGGGGGAGGACCGCTCCCTGGACGGCGGCGACCGGTGGCTGGTGGTCGATACCCACGTGGGCCGGCTCGGCGTTTTCATCTGCTACGACCTTCGCTTCCCGGAGTTGGCGAGACGGCTGGCGGTTGAAGGCGCCGAAATCATCGTCGTCCCGGCCGAGTGGCCCAAACCGCGGGAAGAACACTGGCGGGCGCTGTTGCGGGCCCGGGCCATCGAGAACCAGCTCTTCGTGGTGGCCGCCAACTGCTGCGGAGTCCAGGGCAAGCTCGACTTCTTCGGCTCCAGCCTGATCATCGACCCCAAGGGAGAGCTCCTGGCCGAAGGCGGCTACGACCCATGCGAACCCATGGCAACCCTCGACTTCCAGGTGATGGAGACATGGCGCGACCAGATACCCTGCTTCGCCGACCGCAGGCCTTCCTGCTACTGAAACAGTTGACGGGCACAAGGACAAGGTCTAAGCTACCTTGTCGTTCCTATTTCATTATTCCGAGGGCGGACACCCTCAACCGGAGGTTGCATCGTGACACTATTCGCTGGGACCGGGCTGGTGGTCAAGCTGGTACTGGTCGTGCTCATCTTCTTTTCCGTGGTTTCCTGGGCCATCATTTTCTTCAAGCTCCTGCAGATCAACCGGGCAAACGGCGAATCGGACCGGTTCCTTGACTTCTTCTGGAAAACCAAGCGGTTCGATGCCATCAGCTCCCAACTGGACCGGTTCGGAAACTCCCCCCTGTCGGTACTGTTCAACGAAGGCTACGCCGAGTTGCGCCGGCTTCTCGACAAAGGAGGGGAGCAACGGGACGAGCCGGGCGTGGTGAGCACCGACCTGGGGGGGATCGATAACATCGCCCGTGCGCTGCGCCGCGCGACCACCTCGGAGATCACCAGGCTGGAGAAGTACGTGACCTTCCTGGCCACCACCGGCTCCACGGCACCCTTCATCGGGCTGTTCGGGACGGTCTGGGGGATCATGAACGCGTTCAAGGGGATCGGTGAAACCGGCTCCGCATCGCTGGCCGTCGTGGCACCGGGCATCGCCGAGGCGCTGATCGCCACCGCCATCGGCCTGGTGGCTGCCATCCCGGCGGTCATGGCCTACAACCACTTCCAGCACAAGATCAAGGTCCTCATCGCCTCCATGGACAACTTCTCCACCGAATTCCTCAACATCGTCCAGCGGACCTTTGCGGGAAAATAGGGAGTCAGTATGGAAGTCGGCAGCAGAAACAGCGGCGACCGCGGCACCATGTCGCAGATCAACGTCACCCCCCTGGTTGACGTCATGCTCGTGCTCCTCATCATTTTCATGGTGACTGCACCCATGATGCAGCAGGGGGTCCAGGTAAACCTTCCCAAAGCCGAGACCAAGGCCATGACCGCCCAGGACGAGGCAGTAGTGGTCTCCATCGACCGGGCCGGCAAGGTGTTCGTGAACAGCACCGAAGTGGCCTCCGGCGACCTGACGGCCAAGCTGACCGCCATGGTGGCAAACCGGGCCAAGAAGGAGGTTTTCCTGAAGGCTGACCGGGATGTCCCTTACGGTCAGGTGGTCAAAACCATGGCTGAAATCAAAGGTGCCGGCATTGAGCGTCTTGGCATGGTGACGGAGCCCGCGCCGGGGAAATGAACCGCAGTATCGCACATCGAGAATCGGGCCTTGGCTGGGGGTTGGCGGCATCGGCTCTGCTCCACATGGCCCTCGTCGCACTGGCCCTGGTCGTCCGCTTTCAGGTACCGCGCTACACGGAGGCCCCGGTCTACTATGTTGACGTGGTGAACCTGCCGGTAGCATCTCCGAGAGCCGGAAGTCCCACGGTCGGCGGAGCCCCTCCCGAACCGCCCCCTCCCGTCGGCCAGACCATGACCATTCCCCGGCCGACACCCCACGCCCCGGCTGCTGTCGGCAAAAAATCGCCCACCACAGCCGACACCGGCAAAGAGTTCGAAGATCGGCTTTCCGCGCTCCAACGCAATGTGGACGAGCGGCGCCAGGAAGCGGCCCTCGATGCTCTCAGGCGCAAAGTGGACGGCAGCGGCCGGGCCGAACCGGCAGGAATGCCCGGTGCGACCGGCACCCAGGCCGGAAGCGATTACGCCGCGTACATCCAGTCACGTCTCAGGGACGCATTCCGCTACACTATCGCCCACCAGGCAAAGACGCCCGAAGTGGTGATCCGGCTGACCATAGACCCCCGCGGCCGCGTAGCACGCCAGCGGATCGAACGCTCGACCGGCGACCGGATCTTCGAGGAATCGGTCATGAAGGCCATCGCCATGGCGGAGAAAACGTTCACTCCGCCGCCGTCCGGGGGGGAGTTCGAAACCGGCTTCATCTTCAGGCCGGAGGGGGTAGGGAAGAGACAATGAAACACGTAAGAATCTGTGCCATGCTCCTCGCCCTGCTGGTCGCCGCCGTCACCCCGGCGGTGATCCATTCCGAGGACGTCTACCGCGAGGTGACCGCCGCGGGGGCCCACAGCCTCACCCTTGCCGTCGACAATCCACGGGATCTCGGCGGTGCCGACGATGCCGCCCTGGCCCGGGATGCGGCCGAGGTACTCAGATTCGACATGACCTTGGCGGGCCCCTTCAGCGTAATGGCTCCGCCGGAGGGCACTTCACCGGGAGGGATTCGTCCTGGTGAATTTGACCTGGACTCATGGAGAAGTGCCGGCGTCGACCTGCTGGTCAAAAGCGGCTACACCATAACGGGGGACTCCGTTACCATGGAGTTCCGCCTTTACAACGCCACCCAGGGGCGCGAACTCGCTGCCAAGCGCTATACCGGTAAACGCTCGGATCTGAGGCGGATTACCCACACCTTTTCCGATGACATCATGCAGGCGATGACCGGCGAGCGGGGTCCTTTCACGGGCAAGATCGCCTTTGTCTCCACCGAGAGCGGCAACAAGGAAATCTACCTGATGGACTACGACGGGCATAACGTGCAGCGTCTCACGAAGAACCGCTCCATCAACCTGAATCCCGATTTTTCCCCCAACGGTCGTGAGCTCGCCTATACCTCCTACCGCCGCGGCAATCCGGATCTTTTTCGACGCGAAATATTCACCGGAACGGAAGCGGTGGTATCGTCACACCGGGGCATCAACGTTACCGGCACCTGGTCCCCGGACGGCAAACAACTGGCCCTTGCCATGAGCAGGGACGGCAACTCCGAAATCTACGCAATTTCCCGTGACGGCAGGGACCCCAGGCGGCTCACCACCCATCAGGCCATTGATGTTTCACCCGCCTGGTCACCGGATGGCAAGCGGATCGCTTTTGTCTCGGACCGGCTCGGCAAGCCCCAGGTATTCATCATGAACGCCGACGGCTCCGACGTGCGGCGACTCACAACCAGCGGCGCCTATAATGTCTCACCCCGCTGGTCACCCAAGGGGGACAGGATCGTCTACTGTCGTCAGGAGGGGGGCTTCCAGATCTACTCCATCGCACCGGACGGAACCGGTGATACCCGCCTTACCAGCGAAGGGAGCAACGAGCATCCCCGCTGGTCCCCGGACGGGCGATTTCTGACGTTCAGCTCCACCCGCGACGGAGGTGAAGCCATCTACGTCATGCGTTCCGACGGCAGCGGCCAGACGCGGGTCTACCGAAGCAAGGGAAAAGCATCCCACCCAACTTGGTCGCCACGGTGGTAAGACATCGTTTTTACTTGCAGTTACCATCTAACCCATTGAAAAAGCTTCTCCATTATATATAATTGTTCGAGTTGACGCGGCGCGGGTCGTACCCGCCCGACCACTGCATTAACAAAAAGGAGAGGAACCATGTATTCTCGCACACTCGGTGTTGTTGCCCTGGCTTGCTTCGCCCTGTCTCTCGTTGGCGGCTGCGCAAAGAAGGAAATGGTGAAACCCGACCAGGCCGCTACGCCGATTGCCGCAACGCCCGTATCGCCGGCACCGCAGCCTGCCCAGCCCAAGGAAGAACCGGTCAAAGCCCAGACCATAACTGAAGCCCCGGTGGCGGTGGCTTCACAGACATCGGACACCTCAGGCAGAGCCGAGGCCGCCGAAACATCCCTTGAGCGCATCTATTTCGAGTTCGACGCGTTTGTCCTCTCCCAGACCGCCCGCGACACGCTCTCCCGCAATGCCGAGGCGCTGCTGAAAAAGTTTCCCAACGCCAAGGTATCCATCGAAGGACATTGCGACGAGCGGGGCTCCGACGAATACAACCTGGCCCTGGGTGAAAAACGGGCAAAGGCTGCCATGAACTACCTGATCACCCTGGGAGTGCCGGCCGCACGGCTGTCGATCATCAGCTACGGCGAAGAAAAGCCCCTTGATCCCGGCCACACTGATGAAGCCTGGACGAAAAACCGGCGGGCTGAATTCGTGATCGTAAAATAATCCCTCAAGGTCCGGAACGGAGGGGAGCCGTTGACGGCTCCCTTTTTCTGTGACAACACCGTCCCTCCAGCCAAAGGAGACCGATTAGCCCATGAAACAGTTGACCATGCCTTTGACTGCCCTGGCCCTTTTCACCCTCGGAGGGTGTGTCACCAGCAGTGACCTTGACGTTGTCCGGCGCGATCTGGACGAACTCAAGAACCGCCAGTTCCAGATGGAGAAAGAGGTCGGCGGCGTACGGACCGAGGCGACTGCGCGCATTGAGAGCTCATTCAAGGACCTGAACTCGGAACGGGCCGGAGTCCGCAAGGGGCTGGCCGACCTGCAGGCGGCCATGGACGGGATAAAGGTGGACATGCAGGTCCTCGCGGGCAAGGTGGACGACGTTGAACTCGCCGCCAAAAAGCCGGGCGATGATCTGCTCCTCCTGCGGGAAGATCTGGAGCGCAGGCTCACGGCCCTTGACCAGCGACTGGCCAAGACCGAGACAGGTATCGAGGCGCTGCAGAAAAAGGTGGCCGAGCAGGCAACCCAGCCGAAGGAGGCGGAAAAGCCGACTCCCGAAGCCCTGTACCAGAAGGGACTCGACGCCTACCGGGCGGGAAATTACGGCGTTGCCCGCGAAAGCTTTACCCGCTTCCTGGAACAACATCCCAAGCACGAACTGGCGGCCAACGCCCGGTACTGGACGGGCGAGACTTACTACAGCGAGAAGAAATTCGAACAGGCGATTCTGGAATTCCAGGATGTCATCAAGAACTATCCGGGCAAGGAAAAGGTGCCGGCCGCCATGCTCAAGCAGGCTGCGGCCTTCTCTGAGATCGGCGACACCAAAAGCGCCCGCTTCGTCCTCCGCAAGCTTGTGGACGACTATCCCTCCTCGGAGGAGGCTAAACGGGCAAAAGACAGGCTCAAGGAGCTTAAATAAAACAAGGCGGGGTTTTCACCCCGCCTTGTTTGTTTCTGTCCCCTGGCCAACGATGAGCTAGGCTGTTTTTTTCTCGGATTCCGGGCTGCCCTCACCAGGGGCCGGTTCGCCCTGGTGCGCCCCGCTGGCGGCCTGCTCCTCGTAGGCCTTAACCTCGGCAGCCAGGTCCCGCTTGACGGGCTCGGCAGCGGCCTCCCCCTTTTCCGCCTTTTCCTTCTCATCCAGCGTCCGGACCTCTTCAGCCAGGTTCCGCTGGAAATCGTCCGAGGCGCGCTTGAACTCCGCCAGCCCCTTGCCGAGCGAACGGGCAATGTCGGGGAGCTTCTGGGGCCCGATGACAATCAGGGCGATGACGAGTATAACGATAAGCTCCGGCATCCCGATTCCAAACATGGTGTCCTTCCTCCTCTTTTCGGCAGCCGGTGCCTCCGATCCGCCGCATCTGGCTGCACGCGCGACAGAAACCCGACTGCGCGGCTGTGAAAATAATAGGTGTTCTGCCCAGTTATGTCAAGCGCAGCCTGCAGAAGGCGGCCTAAAGGGTTTGACAGCGCGGCGAACATTGATTACCATCTACCCCATTTCGCGCCGTATACGGGCGCCTGCGACACGGGAGAGCGCGCCATGCACGCCAACGACATCAGACAGGACATACGGAAGCTCCTGAAGGAGCGTAACGCTGTGCTCCTGGCCCACAACTACATGAGGGACGAGGTGCAGGAGATTGCCGACATAACCGGCGACTCGCTCGCTCTCTCCCAGGAGGCGGCCCGCACCGGCGCGGACGTCATCGTTTTCTGCGGGGTCCACTTCATGGCCGAGTCGGCCTCGATCCTCTCGCCGGACAAAACGGTCCTTCTGCCGCGCATGGATGCCGGCTGCCCCATGGCAGACATGGTAACCGCCGACGCGTTGCTGGAGATGAAGTCCCGTCATCCCGGCGTGCCGGTTGTCACCTACGTGAACTCCTCGGCGGCGGTGAAGGCCGTCAGCGACATCTGCTGCACCTCGGCCAATGCGGTGAAGGTGGTGAATTCCCTCCCGGACCCGGAGGTGATCTTCGTTCCCGACCGTAACCTGGGGCAGTTCGTGGCAAAGCAGTCCGGCAAGACGTTCCACTTCTGGGACGGCTTCTGCCCCACCCACGAGCGGCTGAAGCCCGCCGACGTCCAGAGGCTCAAGGAAGCGCACCCCGACGCCCTCTTCATCTGCCATCCCGAGTGCAACCCCCTGGTCGTGGCCCTTGCGGACCACGTCTGCTCCACGAGCGGTATGTACGAATACTGCCGTAAAAGCCCGGCACGGCGGTTCATCATCGGCACCGAGGCGGGAATTCTCTACCGGCTCCGCCTGGAGAATCCGGACAAGGAGTTCATCCTCGCCTCACCGGCCCTCATTTGCCCCAACATGAAGCTGACCTCCCTGGAAGACGTGCTGGCGAGCCTGCAGACCATGTCGCCGGCAGTGAAGGTCCCCGAAGAAATCCGGGTGCCGGCCAAGCACGCCCTGGACCGGATGATCGCCATCCCCCGGGATTGACACCGGACCTATCACCGCAGCCAGAGGTATCCCATGATTCGCCCTTTCAAGGGAATGAGCCCGCAGATCGCCCCGTCGGCCTTCGTTGCCGAAACCGCCGTTGTCATCGGTGACGTAACCATCGGCCCCGAAAGCAGCATCTGGTACAACGTGGTTGCCCGAGGCGACGTCAACTTCATCCGCATCGGCGCCCGGAGCAACATCCAGGATCTCTCCATGCTTCATGTGACTCACAAAAAGCACGCCGACGACCCGGGAGCCCCCCTTGTCATCGGCGATGACGTGACGGTCGGGCACAGCGTGACCCTCCACGGCTGCACCATCGGCAATGGCGCCTTCATCGGCATGCAGGCAATGGTCATGGACAAGGCGGTGGTGGGCGAAGGAGCGCTCGTGGGGGCTCGGGCACTGGTGACCGAGGGGACCGTCATTCCGCCCCATACCCTCTGGGTGGGGGCGCCGGCAAAGTACAAGCGCGACCTGACCCCCGACGAGATTGCCTGGCTGAAGCGCTCGGCAGGCAACTACGTACGCTACTCGCGGGAATATCTTGAGGAAGACGCGTGCCGCTGAAACAAACGGAGCCGGTCCCCAAAGGGCCGGCTCCGTTTGTTTCCCGACATGATCAGCGGCGATCTCAGAAATTCAGAAGCAGAATTCGTCCCTTTTCGCCGCCCGGCGGCAGTGCCTTTTCTCCTCCCACAACAGGGACGACGCCACTCCGCGTCGCATCCTCTCCCCGTACCTGCGCAACCGCGGTATCCTGACTCCTGCCATCGAAGGCCGCCTGGGCGAAGTGGCCGCCAACGGTAGTGACGCCCGCCAGGATGGCACCCCGCAGATTGGCGCACACGGCGTACACGCCCGAAAGGTTGGCCCCCTGGAGGTCGGACCCTTCCAGATCAGTCTTGAACAGCCCCGCACCGGCCAGGTTGGCCCCCCTGAGACTGGCTCCCCGCAGGTTCACCATTTCCAGCGACGCGCCCCGCAGATTCGCGCCGTCGAGATTGGCCCCCGCCAGATTCGCGCCGAAGAGGTCGGCACCGGACAGGGTTACCCCGCGCAGATCAAAACCGGCCAATACGGCTCCGCGCAGTACGGCTCCCGCCAGATTGCGGGAGGTGCGCAGGATCTCGTGAACCTGCTCGGGGGAGGGACGCCATCCGTCCCGGCAGGGCGTGGGCGTTACGGCGCGGCGCGGAGCAGGAGCCGCTGCCGTCACCGCAGACTGCTGGACAGCGGCCGGTTTTTCAGCCGCAGCAACCTCAACCTTGGGCTTGCTGGACTCTTTACGTGCAACCTTGCGCGGCTCCTTACGTGCAACCTTGCGGGGCGCGCCCGTGATGAGACGGACGTACTCCTCGTAGTCGAGGGGCCTTTTTTTCCCCCTGTTCCCGGATGCGGATGCCGCTGATTCAACGGCAGGGCCGCAGATGAACGCCACCGCCACGAGCGACAGGAATGACCTGAGCAGATACCTCAGCATAGTCGGATACGCTTCCTTCTCATGGGTTTGAAGCGGGGAGCGGAGCATCATGCCTCTTTCCCCATTTTCACTTATCGGATCACCCTTCGATCCCTTTAGCTATTTTTTACCGCCGCTGAAGGGGAGAGCAAAAAATATCTGTACACATACAATAGTGACTTTTAGCCAACTGTTATGGTTTAATTGAGGGACGACTGTGTCTATCCAGCATATGGAGTTGCGACGTATACTTTCATCCACCGAGTGTACCGATCGGAAAACGCTCTCGGGGAGACGAGGACCATGACACTAGCGATGAACACGGTGAAAAGCGGAGGTAAAATCCCTCTCTACGAATCGGTGGCCGACCGCGTGGCTCAACTCATCGGCGAGGGAACGTTCCGGGCAGGGGACCGGATTCCGTCAGTCAGGGCACTGGGGCGGCAGTTCCAGGTGAGCCTCACCACGGTGATGGAGGCCTACACCCTCCTCGAGGATCGGGGACTCATCGAGGCGCGTCCCCAGTCAGGGTACTACGTGAGAGCCCGCTTCCCCGGCTCGACAGCCGAGCCGGAAATGACGGCGCCGCCCCTGAAACCCACAACCGTCGGCACGGCGGAACTCTCGATGATGGTAATGCGGGATACCCGCAACCCGGACCTTGTCCCGCTGGGCGCCGCCATTCCCAATCCCGAGCTCCTGCCGGTGGACCGGTTGAACCGGATGCTCGCCACCGAGAGTCGGAAACATGCCGTGGCCAGCGTCTCCTATGACATGCCGCCCGGCTGCGAGCGGCTGCGGGTCCAGATCGCCCGGCGGATGCTGGCCGTGGGGTGCGCCCTGGCACCGGACCAGATCGTGACCACCTCCGGCTGCATCGAGGCGGTGGTCCTGTCGCTGCGGGCCATATGCCGTCCCGGTGACACGGTGGCGGTGGAATCGCCGGTCTACTACAACTTCCTGCAGGCCATTGACCTGATGGGGCTCAAGGCCCTGGAGATCCCCACCCATCCCCGCACGGGGATCAGCCTCGACGCCCTGCGCTACGCCCTTGATCACACCCCGATCCGGGCCTGCCTGGTGGTTGCCAACTTCAACAACCCCCTGGGAAGCCTCATGCCCGACGACCACAAGCGCGAACTGGTGGCGATGCTGGCGGCCCGCCGGGTTCCCCTCATCGAGGACGATATCTACGGTGATCTGAGTTTCTCCCCGGAGCGTCCGCGGGCGGCCAAGGCCTTTGACGAGGCGGGGCTCGTCCTGTACTGCACATCGGTCACTAAGACCGTTGCGCCGGGCTACCGGGTCGGCTGGGTGGCGCCGGGGATCTTCCAGAAGGAGATCGAGCGGCTCAAGGCGGTGACCACCATCGCCTGCTCTACGCCCACGGAGCTTGCCGTGGCGGAGTTTCTGGCCAACGGCGGCTATGATCACCACCTGCGGCGCATCCGCAGGACCTACGCCCGCCAGATGTCCCTCATGGCCGAAGCGGTGGGGCGGGCCTTCCCGGCCGGCACCCGCGTGACCCGGCCCGAAGGGGGGTTTGTCCTCTGGGTCGAATGCCCCGAGCGGGTGGACTCCCTGGTTCTCTACGAGCAGGCGCTCACCAGGGGTATCACCATTGCGCCGGGTCCAATTTTTTCGGCCACCGGCAAGTACCGCAACTGCATCCGCCTGAACGCCGCCTGGTGGGACGATCGGGTAGAACGGGCCATCCATGCCCTTGGCGAACTGGCCGCCGCCATGATGTGATTGGCGAGCCCGGCGCCTATCTGCTATCCTGTCCCAGCGATCATGGCCGCCCAGTAATCCGACAGAACCAACCAATGACACAGACCGATACCGACCTCATCAAACGCCTCGCCGACCGCCTCGCTCCCCCTGCCGCCCGGCTCACCCTTGCCGGGCTCAGGGGGTCTTCGCCAGCCTATCTGCTGGCCCGGCTCATCGGGGAGGCGGGAGCTCCACTCCTCGTGGTCGCCCCCGACGCGGAAGCCGCCACCGAGCTCTCTACGGAACTTCGGTTCTTCACGGGAAGACCCGACGACATCCTTCTGTTTCCCGCCTGGGACACCTCGCCCTTTGACAAGGCATCGCCCCATGCCGACGTGACGGCCCAGCGGCTGGCAGTCCTGCGCCGGCTGGCGGACCGCAGGGCCGCTGCCGTGGTCACGACACCGGAGGCTCTGCGCCAACGGGTAGTGCCGCGCTCCCTCCTGGACAGCGCCTCTCTCTACTTCCTGCCCGGCGAAGAGAGCGACCGGGACGATCTCCTGTCGCGGCTCGTGACCCTCGGCTACCTCAACGTGCCGCTGGTGGAGGACCGGGGAACCTTTGCCGTGCGGGGCGGTATCGTCGACATCTTCCCGCCGGGCTTCGATCTGCCGGTGCGGATCGAATTCTTCGGCGACTTCGTCGATACCATCCGGAGCTTCGAGCCGCTCTCCCAACGCTCCCTCCAGCCCCTGGAGGAGCTGCTGCTGCTCCCGTCGCGGGAGCTGCTCCTGACTGCCGATACCCTGCAGGGGGCGGCATCTCGCATCAAGGCGCGCTGCGACGATCTGGAGATATCCCCCCTGGTCCGCCGCGAGCTGCTGGAACAGCTCCAAAACGGTCTCTACCCGGCAGGTGTCGAATGGCTTCTCCCCCTCTTTCACCAGAATCTGGAGACTCTGCTTGACTACGCCGGCGACGCCGTGCGGGTCCTGGTCGATCCGGCAGCCCAGGAAGAGGAGGGAGAACGACTCTCGCGGGAACTGGAGGAGGCTTCCGACCGCGCCCGGGAGCGGGGCGAGCTCTTTCCCGCGCCGGAAAGCCTCTTCCTCGCCCCGGCGGATACTGCGGCCGCCCTGGCTGCGGGGAGACTGGTGACCATCCCCTTCCTGCACCTGAACGAGGGTGATTCCCCGGAGACCATCGACATTGCCACCGAGACGAACGCCGACCTCAAGGTGGACATCTCGCCCGACAGCGAGGGGGTCCTGCGGCCGCTGGCCGCTCGCCTGACCGGCTGGATCGAGGAGCGGCAACGGGTGATCATAGCCTGCCACCAGCGCGGTCAGGCCCAGCGGCTGTATGAGTTACTGGCCCATTACCCGGTCCCCCTTACCGTCTCGGACCGCCCCTTCCCGGCGGAACGGGAGCGGGACGACGGCAGGGTGGACATCGTAATCGGCGAAATCTCTCGCGGGTTCAGGTTGCCGGAAGGACGGCTCGTGGTCATCGCCGAAGAGGAAATCTTCGGCAAGCGGCAAAAACGGCGCGGCATCACCGAGTTGCGCAAAAAGCAGATCATGACCTCCCTGGCGGAGCTGAAGCCGGGCGATCACATGGTTCACCTGGACCACGGGGTCGGCATTTACCGTGGACTCCAGCACCTTTCGCTCAGCGGCTGTGCCGGCGACTTCCTGCTGCTGGAGTATGCGGGGGGGGACAAGCTCTACCTGCCGGTGGACCGGCTCAGCCTGGTGCAGCGCTACGTGGGCTCCGAGGGGATCGAACCGCGGGTCGACCGGCTCGGCGGCACCTCATGGGAGAAGGCCAAGGGCAAGGCCCGCGCGGCAGTCCAGGAGATGGCCGAAGAACTCTTGCGGATCTACGCGGCCCGCCAACTTCACGAGGGGCACCGGTTTTCCCCCCCCGACGATCTCTACCGGGAGTTCGAGGCCTCCTTCGCCTACGAGGAGACCTCCGACCAGCTGGCTGCCATCGAAGACGTCATCGCCGACATGACCAGCAACCGGCCCATGGACCGGCTGGTCTGCGGCGACGTGGGCTACGGCAAGACCGAAGTGGCCATGCGGGGAGCTTTCAAGGCGGTCATGGACGGCAAGCAGGTGGCGGTCCTGGTGCCGACCACAGTCCTGGCCCAGCAGCATTTGGAGACCTTCAGGGCGCGGCTTGGGGTCTACCCGGTCACCATTGAAATGGTTTCCCGCTTCAGGACTCCCAAGGAACAGAAGGACATCCTGGAGCGGGTGAAAAAGGGGACCGTCGATGTCATCATCGGCACCCACCGACTCCTTCAAAACGATGTGACGTTCAAGGACCTGGGGCTTCTCATCGTGGACGAGGAGCAGCGCTTCGGGGTAACCCACAAGGAAAAGCTGAAAAAGTACAAGGCAGCGGTGGACATCCTGACCCTCACCGCCACCCCCATTCCCCGCACTCTCTACATGTCGCTCATGGGTATCCGCGACCTCTCCATCATCGACACCCCGCCCGTGGATCGGCTGGCAGTTAAGACCTTCGTGGCCCGTACCTCCGACGAGCTCATCCGCGAAGCGGTTCTGCGGGAGCTCCGAAGGGGAGGGCAGGTGTTCTTCGTCCACAATCGGGTCCAGTCCATCGGAGCCTGGTACGAACACCTGCGCCGCATCGTGCCCGAGGCAAAGATCGCCGTGGGGCACGGCCAGATGGACGAAGGCGAGCTGGAGAAGGTGATGCTTGGCTTCATGCACGGGGAAACGAACCTTCTGCTCTGCACCACGATCATCGAGTCAGGCCTGGACATCCCCAGTGCCAACACCCTCATCGTGGACCGGGCTGACACCTTCGGACTGGCCCAGCTTTACCAGTTGCGGGGAAGGGTAGGGCGCTCCCGGCAGCGGGCCTACGCCTATCTCCTCATACCCGGCGAAGGCGCCATCTCGTCCGATGCCCGGGAGCGGCTGCGGATCATCCAAGAACTGAACGAGCTGGGGGCCGGCTTCCGCCTGGCCACCCACGACCTGGAGATCAGGGGCGCCGGCGATCTCCTGGGGGCCAAGCAGTCGGGCAACATTGCCGCCGTCGGCTTCGACCTCTACACAGAACTCCTAGAAGAGGCGGTCCAGAAACTCAAGGGCGAGGAGCCGGTAGAGCGGGTGGAGCCGGAGATCAACCTGCGGGTGCCGGCCTTCATCCCCGAGGACTATGTGCGCGAACCGAATCAGCGCCTCGTCATCTACAAGAAGCTGACCCAGGCCACGGCCGAAGAGGAGGTGGGCGAGGTCATGGAAGAACTGGTGGACCGGTTCGGCACGCTGCCGCTGGCGGCCTCCTACCTGCTGGACGTGATGAAGCTGCGGATCATGCTCAAGCACTTCCTGGTCCGGATGGCGGAGTTTGACGGCAAACGGCTCTGTCTCTCATTTCACGAGAAAACACCTGTTTCGCCCGACACCACTATCAGTCTCATTAAAGCAAACCCAAAACGGTACCAGTTCACCCCGGACTTCCGCCTTGTGGCGGAACTGACCGACACCAGCTTCGAGGGGGTTCTGGCCGAAGCCAGAAATCTCTTGAAAAGGCTGGGGTGATATGCTAGCTTCCGTAAGATTGTTCGGTATTTAAATCATTTAGCTTAAAGGAGTTCGTCCGTGAAGAGACACACTATCGTCACCATCCTTTCGGTCTCCCTCTGCCTGGCTGCTCTCGGCGGCTGCAAGGGCAAGACCGAGTCCGGCACGACGGCAGCTCCGGCCAAAAAAGCAGGCCAGGTTCTCGTGGAAGTCAACGGTGACGCCATCACCGTGGATAGTTTCAACAAGGAGCTTGAGGGACTGCCTCCCTACCTGAAGCCCATGGCGGATACGCCGGAAGGGAAAAAGGAACTGCTGGACACCATGGTGGTGCGCGAGCTCCTCTACCAGCAGGCTAAGAAGGACGGGGTCGACAAGAGCGCCGAGATTGCCGACCGGGTGGAAGAGCTCAAGAAGCGCGTCGTGGTGGAGGCCTATCTCAAGAAGAAGGTCGAGGAGCAGGTCCAGGTATCCGACGAGGAACTCAAGAAGTTCTACGATCAGAATAAGGACAAATTCAAGTCCGGCGCCCAGATTAAAGCCAGCCACATTCTCGTGCGGGATGAGAAGCTCGCTCAGGAGATCGTGAAAGAACTCAAGGGCGGAGCCAATTTCGAGGAACTGGCCAAGAAGCACTCCATCGACTCAGCCGCTGCCAAGGGTGGCGATCTGGGCTGGTTCAGCAAGGGGAACATGGTCCCCGAATTCGAGAAAGTCGCCTTCGGCCTCAAGGACGGGGAGACCTCCGGCATCGTCAGGACCCAGTTCGGCTACCACATCATCAAGGTGACCGGCAAGCGTCCCGCCGGCGAACGCACCTTTGAGGAAGTGAAGGATCAGATCAAGGCAGCAGTCCTGCCGGGCAAGCAGCAGGAAGTCTTCCAGAAGCTCAAGGAAGACATCAAGAAGGGCGCGACGATCTCCATCAAGGAAGACGTGCTCAAGGGGCTCGGCGGCCAGAGCGCAGCGGCCGAGCATCCTGCTCCCACGCAGCCTGCCGCGGCACCCGCCGCCAAGTAGTGACGTAATCACCTTCAGGAGGGGGCGGGACCGCACCAGGGGTCGCCCCCTCCTCTTTCGTGCGCAGACAACGGACCATGATCAAACGCCTCATACCTTTATCTCTCGCCGTCGTCCTCACTCTCCCGTCCCTCTCGTCCGCCGAGGTGGTAAGTCGAATCCTCGCCGTTGTTAACGATGAGATCGTCACCTCCTACGCCGTGGACAAGGAGAAACGGGCTCTTCTCAAGGAGGCCGAGCGCCAGCAGCCGCCTCCCGACCCCAAGACCCTTGCCAATCTGGACGAGGTCGCCCTCAATCGGCTCATCGACAAAAAGCTCGTGGAACAGAAAATCCGCGAACTCGACATCCGGGTGGGTGAGGAGGAAGTGCGTCAGGCAATTGAAGACGTGAAACGGCAGAACAAGCTCTCCCCGGAGGCTCTTGTGGCGGCGTTGGCCAACCAGGGGCTTTCCTTCGACCAGTACAAGGCCCAGATCAAGGAACAGCTGGAGCGGCTGCGGCTCGTGAGCCAGGAGGTCCGTTCCAAGATCCAGGTGGGTGAGCGGGAGATGCGGGAGTATTACGAGGCGAACAAGGCAAAGTTCGGGGCCGAGGATATCTTCAAGGCGCGGAACATCTATTTCAAGCTCGACGACAAGATGTCCGCCGAGCAGGTAAAAAAGGTGATGACCACGGCCATGACCGTCCTGCACGAGGCCCGGTCGGGCAAGGATTTCGCCGAGCTGGCGCGCCAGTATTCCGACGATCCCGCCGCCAAGGGCAACGGCGGCGATCTGGGGACCTTCCGCAAGGGGGACATCCTGCCGGAATTCGAGGAGCAGCTGGCGCGGATGCGGCCGGGCGAGGTGAGCGACCTCATCTACACCGCCACAGGGCTCCACATCGTCAAGCTGGAAGAGCGCTCCCTCGGCACCCCCAAGCCGTTCGAGCAGGTAAAGGCCGAGGTGGAGGATCTGGTTTACCGCAAAAAATCAGAAGATCGCTTCAACCAATGGGTCGCTGACCTGCGCAAGGGAGCGGCCATCGAACTGCGGCAGTAGCCGCCCAATCGAGCAAAGCATAAAAAACCCCCCGAGCCGCGGCACCGGGGGTTTTTTATGCCATACCCATCTCCCTGGCGCCGTGATTCAGACGGCACCCCTCGTTACAGCCCCGCCTCACGCAGCTTTTCCAGAATAGCCTTTTGGTCGGCGGAAAGCGACCGGGGAACCGATACACTGATGTGAACGTAGAGATCTCCCTTGGCCGTTTTCCCCATGTGGGGGAAACCTAGGCCCTTCAGGCGAATCTTGGTGCCGACCTGGATACCGGCGGGAACCTTGACTCGCTTGGTCCCTTCCAGGGTCGGCACATCAAGGCTCGTACCGAGAGCCGCGTCGGTGAATTTGATCTCCCGCTCCACCACGATGTCATCTCCTTCGCGGTGGAACTGTGGATCGCCTCCCACCTTCACGACCAGGTAGAGGTCCCCCGTGCCGCCGCTGCCGCCCCCACCCTTGCCCGCAACCCGCAGGCGCGCCCCGGTTTCAACGCCGGCCGGGACCTTGACGGAGATCTCCTCCCGCATGCCGTCCCGCCGGTACGCAACCCGCTTTTCGCAGCCCGCGTAAGCCTCCCGGAAGGTGACGGGAAGCTCCATGGTAAAATCCTCGCCCCGCTGCCGTGTCCCTGTGAAGCCGAAGCCACCATGGCGGAATCCTCCTCCGAATATGCGGGAAAAGATGTCGTCGGTGCCGACCCCCATATCCTTGAACATGTCCCCCACGTCGAACCCCCGGAAAATGTCTTCCTGGGAGAAGCGCTGGTGGAATCCGTTGGAACCGAACTGATCGTACTGGGCCCGCTTCTGGGGATCGGAGAGGACAGCATAGGCCTCGTTGATCTCCTTGAATTTTTCCTCAGCCGCGGCGTCGCCGGGATTTTTGTCCGGGTGATACTTGATGGCCAGTTTGCGGTAGGCCTTCTTGATCTCCTCTTCGGTTGCCCCCTTTTTCAGGCCGAGGGTTTCGTAATAGTCGTGCTGCGCCATGACATAGATCCTTTCACGATGATGTAGCCCTCAGAATGTAATGATACTTTGCCCCCCTGTCAATGAACAGGGGTTGACAGAATCAGTTCAGCAGTCTAATATTTAGGTAACCGAACATTTCGTATACCGTAACAGGGATGATCGTATGGAACAGATTGAACGGATAGCACAGCTGTACCCCGTGATCATGCGCGTGATGGGGCGGATCAGGAGCCTCGTCCATGACGGCATGGACCTGACATACAACCAGTATAAGATGCTCCTCACCATTTACGACAAGGGGAGCTGCCCGCTCAACCTGCTGGCCCGGGAGCTGGGAATCGCCATGAGCTCAGCCAGTGAGATGGTGGAACGCCTCGTTAACCTGGGCATCGTCTATCGGGCCGTGGATGAAGACAACCGCCGCCAGGTGATCATCTACACCACCGACCGGGGTGAAGAACTCATCCGCGAACTGAGGCACGGCATCATCGAAAACTACCGGCAGCTCTTCGCCCGACTGCCTGAAGGGGACCAGGAACGCCTCGCCACCGCTTTCGAGACCATTGCGGACGTTCTCGGCAAACTCGAATAACCGTACAAAGACAGCTTATCCACAGCGGAAGGAGAGAGAACCATGAAAAAGGCGATTGTGGCCGGCGGCGGCATCTCAGGGCTCGCCACCGCGTACCTGCTGAAAACCCGGGCCGCGGAGGAAGGACTTGAGCTGGACGTGACCCTGGTGGAACGGGAGGAACGCCTGGGGGGCAAAATCTGGAGCATCAAGGAGGAGGGGTATCTCTGCGAGTGGGGCCCCAACGGTTTCCTGGACTCCAAACCCCAGACCCTCGACCTCTGCCGGGAACTGGGCGCATCCGACCTGCTCCTGCGGAGCAACGACAACGCCCGCAAGCGGTTCATCTACACCGGCGGGGAGCTGAACCGCCTGCCCGAGAACGGACCCATGTTTCTCAAAAGCGGTCTCATCTCCTGGCCGGGCAAGCTGCGGCTCGCCATGGAACCGTTCATTCCGAAAAAAGCGGGCGACGAGGACGAAACCCTGGCGGCCTTCGGCCGGCGCCGTCTGGGGGACGAAGCGCTGCGCAAGCTGATTGCGCCCATGGTGTCGGGGATTTTTGCCGGCAATCCGGAAACCATGTCCCTGCGGTCATGCTTTCCCCGCATCGCCGAGTTGGAGGATGAGTACGGCAGCCTCGTGCGGGCCATGATCCGTCTGGCGAAAAAGAAGAAGCAGGAGGTCGCTCAAGGAAAGGCGGTGGCCAGCGCCGCCGGACCGGGCGGTGTGCTCACCTCGTTTCGGGACGGCATTCAGGCCCTTACCGACATCCTGACCGAACGCCTCGGTCCGGACACTATCGTATCGGGCCAGGAAGTGCTGGAAGTTTCGCGGGGCGAAAGCCTCCCCTGGCGGGTACGAACCGGAAGCATCGACATGGATGCCGATCTGGTGGTCCTGGCGACCCCAGCCTATGCCACCGCCTCCATCATCCAGGGAGTGGCCGCCGACATGGCCGGCATCCTCCGGCAGGTCCCCTACGCCACCATGACAGTGGTCTGCTTCGGGTATGACCGGGAGCGGATCGTGCACGACCTGAACGGCTTCGGCTATCTCATTCCCAAAGAGGAGGGAATGAACACCCTGGGCACGCTCTGGGATTCGAGCATCTTCGAAAACCGGGCGCCGGAAGGTCAGGTCCTCCTCCGCAGCATGATGGGGGGGGCCTGCTTCCCCGAGTACGTAAACCTAAGCGACGATGAGGTCACTGAACGGGTGAAGAGCGACCTTGCCACCATCATGGGCATCACGGCACCTCCCTCGTTCGTCCGCATCTTCCGCCATCACCAGGCCATCCCCCAGTACACCGTGGGGCACTCCACGCGAGTGGCCGCCCTTGAGAAGGGGACAAACTCCCTGCCGGGCCTTTTCCTCACCGGCAACTCTTACCGGGGCATCGGCCTCAACGACTGCGTGGCCGCCGCCAACCGCACCGCCGGCGAGGCCATCGCCCAGCTCACATCCCGCTGAACAGAAAAGGGGGGCACCATGCCCCCCTTCCATCGCCCGTCTTGGTCCCGCCCGATCTCATTCCCGCACGTCACGCCCCGTCAGTTCGATGAAAACGTCCTCCAGAGTCGGCTCCCGGAGGCAGATCTTCCGGATGTCCTCGGTGCCGATGGCATCCATGAGAGGCTTGAGAAATTCCTCGCCCGCAAGCGAGAGGCGGAACAGGTCGCCCGTGCGCTGGAGGGACCGGACAAAGGGGAAAGCCGTCAGCATTGCCTCGTAGCGGTCGGCATTGGCCCGGAACTGGAGCTCGTAGCAGTGGGCGTGGGCCATCCGTTCCTTGAGCTGGGCTGCACTCCCGTCCACCAGCAGTCGGCCGTGGTCCATGATCACGATCCGGTCACAGAGGGCGTCGGCCTCATCCATGTAGTGGGTGGTGAGAAAAATGGTCATGGCATCCTTAAGGGATGCCACGTAGTCCCACACGGCGCGGCGTGACTGGGGGTCAAGCCCCGTGGTCGGTTCATCGAGGAAGAGGACCTTCGGCCGGTGCACAAGGGCACGCGCCACCACGAGCCGACGCTGCATGCCGCCGGAAAAGGTGTCGGGGAAATCGTTGCGCCGCCCGGAGAGTCCCACGAGCTCCAGAAGCTCGTCAACCCTCCGGTTGGTCTCCGCCGACGGCATACCGTGGAGCCGGGCCTGCATGACCAGGTTTTCCCGGGCGGTGAGGTAACGATCCAGGTTGTTGTCCTGGGGTACCACGCCGATAAGCCGGCGTACCTCCCGTCCCTGGCGCTGGACGTCGAAACCCTCCACCCGGGCCGTGCCGCTGTCCGGACGAAGGACCGTGGTGAGGATCCGGATGATGGTGGTCTTGCCGGCGCCGTTGGGGCCCAGCAGGGCGAAGATGGTACCCCGTTCGACCTCCAGGGAAAAGCGATCCACGGCCGTGAGGGTGCCGTAGCGCTTGGTCAGCTCGTGCAGTGAGAGGGCGGCCGGCACGCGCTCGTTACCTCGCCTCGCGCCGGAGGGGAACGACGCAGGTGTTATCCATGGGGAACAGGAGGGAGAAGACGCTCCCGCCGCCCCCCTCGCCCGGCGTCACCCAGACCATGCCGCCGTGGGCGTCCATGATTCCCTTGACGATGGAGAGGCCGAGCCCGGACCCCTTGGACATGAAGCCGGTCTTGCCGGAGGAGTGGTACTCGATGTCGCCGACGCCGTAGAATTTCTCGAAGATCCGCACCGCCTCATCGGGAGGAATCCCGATCCCCGTGTCGGCCACGTCCAAGCGGTAGAACCCGGGATGCCCCGCGATATTGGCGGGGAAATCCCGGTAGAACGGACGCAGCAGCTCCTCGTCCGCCGCGAGTTCCTCCGTGGTGGTCAGACGGCCGGTAATGGTGATCCGTCCGCCGTCGGGGGTGAATTTGATGGCGTTTTCCATCAGGTTGCGGACAGCGAGGCGGCAAAAACCCTCGTCCGCCGGCACGCGGCAGGGATCGTCGGCGATTTCCAGGCGGATGTCCCGCTCGGACAGGGGGAGCAGCAGGGTCTGCCGTACCTCCTGACAGAGATCCGACAGTTTCACGGGGCGGGTGTGGACGGCGAACCCCTTGGCCTCTATCCGTGAGATGGAGAGGAGATCGTCGACGATTCCCTTGAGTTGGGTCACTCCCTCGTACACCGACTGCATCATCTCCTTCTGCTCGGGGGTCATGGGGATGTCGCTGTAGAAAAGGAGGAACTGCAACCCGCCGATGATGGAGGTGAGCGGCGTCTTCAGCTCATGGGAAGCCATGCCGATAAAGCTGTTCTTAGAGGCATTCAGGCGTCCCAGTTCAATGTTCGCCCGCTTCACCTCCTCCAGGTTCTCTTTGAGGGCCTTGCGGCTGCGGACAAGCTCCTCGTTTTTCTCCTTCATCCGGTCGTAGAGGGTGTGGTTCTCGATGAGGACCGCCATCTGATTGGCGATGGAGTTGAGGAGGAACACCTCCCGGTCGGTGTATTGCCGGTTGGGGCGATGGGCCACGAACAGGGTGCCCAGGACGCCGGAGCCGATCTTGAGGGGGAGGGCGCACCAGGCTCCCATGCCCATGGCTTCGGCGGCCGCTTCCGCCTCAGGGCCGAAATGACCGGCGATTTCGGCAGCCTTGAAGCTTTTGCCGTCGAGCACATCCTTGACCCAGGGGAGGCTGCGCGGCAGGGAACCGAAGGCATCGGCAAACTCCCGCGACAGCCCCAGCCAGGCGCTGAGGCTCAGACTTCCTTTCTCCATGAGATGGATGCAGGACCAGTCGATCTGGAGCATCTGGTGCAGCTGGGAGAGGAGATCAGCCATGATCCGCGTTGAGCCCCGCTGGGAGTTGAGGCGAAAGGCCACGGCATAGAGGGTGAGGAGCTCCCGGTCCGTGAGTTTTTTCTCTTCCTCCATCCGCTTGCGCTTGGTGATGTCCTTGATCACGTAAACGTAGCCGTGCTCGTTTTCGGTGGGGTGCATCGGGTAGCAGGCGGCGTTGTACCACCCGGGCAGCCGGGGAAAACGGACATCGTCCTCGTCCGCCTTTAGATCGGCACAGAGGCCGAAGATGCTTTCTCCGGCGGGATCGTTTCCGTAAAAAAGCTCGGTGATGTTTGTGCCGATCACATCGTTGTAGGTGGTACCGAAGTACTGAATCAGCTTGCTGTTGCAGCGGATGATGGTGCCGGTGGGATCGGTCAGGACCACGATGTCCGACACAGCGTCGAAAGCAGCTTCCCACTCGATCTTGCCTTGGCGGATAGAGCGTTCGGCCCGGCGACGGGTCCGCCGCTCCGATGCTTCGCGGATTTCCCGTTCCACGGCCGGAATGAGGCGGGAGAGGTTTCCTTTCATGAGGTAATCGTGGGCACCGGCGCGCATGGCGTCCACAAGCATGTCCTCACCGATCTTCCCCGACACGATGATGAAGGGGAGGTCGAGACCGCTGCGCTTGAGGATCTGAAGGGCTGCCGGCGCGGTGAACTGGGGCAGGCGGTAGTCGGAGATGACGATGTCCCACTCCCGCTTCACCAGTGCCTCGCGCATGGCGGCGGCAGTCTCGACCCGCTCGTGCTCTACGCTGTAGCCGCCGCGCTTCAAGTCGTTGAGGAGCAGCAGGGCATCGTCCTCACAATCCTCCACGAGAAGCAGTCGCAGTTTCTTTTCGGTCATGGGGTTGTTCCGTCCTCTTTGTCGGAATTCCGGGCGGGGTGCTCTTCCTCGCCCAGGGTGAAATAGAATGTGGCACCGTGGTCCGGGGCTGCCTCGACCCAGACGGTACCGCCGTGCCGCTCCACGATGCGGCGCACCGTGGCGAGACCGATGCCGGTTCCCTCGAATTCGTCGGCACTGTGCAGGCGCTGGAACGGGGTGAAGAGCTTGCCCGCAAAGGTCATGTCGAAACCGACCCCATTGTCCCGGACCAGGTAGACGGGCCTCCCGCTGCCCTGTTCCTCAACAGCAAACTCGATGACGGCATCGGCGCGCTTGCCGGTGTACTTCCATGCGTTGCTCAGGAGATTTTCCAGCACAACCCGCAGCAGCCGCGGGTCGCCGAACGCCATGACCCCCTCCGTGATGCGCAGGGTCACATCCTCCCGACCTTCGATTTGTTTCAGCCCCAGGCCGATCACCTGGGCAAGCGCGCTCAGGTTCACCTGGCGTTTTTCCAGCTCGCTCCGGCTCACATTGGCCAGCTGCAACAGGTCGTCGATGAGGCGCCCCATCCGCTGGGCAGCCGACCTGATTCTCTGAATGTATCCCTTGCCCGTGGCATCGATCCGCTCCCCGTAATCCTCCAGCAGCATCCTGCTGAAGCCGTCGATGTGCCTGAGCGGTGCCCTCAGGTCATGGGACACGGAGTAGCTGAAGGACTCCAGCTCGCGGTTGGCATGCTCCAGCTCCCGGGTGCGGGCCTGCACGCGTTCCTCCAGTTCGCCATTGAGGCGACGGATTTCTTCATCCGCCCTGACCCGTTCGGTCACGTCATTGGCCAACACCACCTCGGCGGGCCGACCGCCGAAATCAAGGGTATGGGACGTGATTTCCACCGCCAGCAAGGTGCCATCCTTCTTCCGGTGACACCAGATGCCGGCCAGGTCGAGCCCGGGGCACTGCCGCGCCCTGGCCACGCTCACTTCGAGAGCAGAGGCATCGGTGGAGGGGCGGATATCCCGGATGGTCATGGCGAGAAATTCCTCGCGCGTGTATCCGTAGTGCGCAACGGCCGCGTCGTTCACCTCCAGAAAGGCAAGGGTCTCCATGTCATAGACCCACATGGGGTGGGGGTTACTGGAAAACAGAAGACGATAGCGCTCCTCGGACTCCCGCAGGGCCTGGTTTGTTTCGTGGAGCTCCACTTGGCTCTTTTCATACTCGTCCAGTTGCTGGCGCAGTTCTTCTTCTACCATGCACAGCTCTTCGTTTCGGGAACGCAACTCTTCCTCGGTCCTCTCGGCATCCTGTGAGTAGCGGCGAATGAGCCAGAAGAGGAGGGCTGCGGTGACGGCAACGTAGAACCATCCTTTGGCGGTCTGGAGGCGAGTAAGCAGCGTCGGCTCCGAGACGACTCCCGTCAGGAGACTGTCGGAAAAGAGGATCCAGAGCATCCCTACCACCAGGTATATCCCCGTAATCCGCAGGGAAGCGTGGCGATGTCCGTTATCCATTCCGTTTATCCTCTCGCCGCCAGGCACTCTTCGTCCATGACGGGGAAGAGCAGGTGGAACGAGCTGCCTTCCCCTTCGACGCTCTCCGCCCAGATAAAGCCGTGGTGCGCGTCCATCACCTTGCGGCAGAAGGCAAGGCCGAGCCCGGTGCCGGTCGATTTACCCAACCTGCGGTTGCGGGCCTGGACAAAGCGATCAAAAATGCTGACGAGGGAGTCGGCCGGGATGCCGACCCCCGTGTCCCGCACCGTGATGAGCAGATGGGGGTTCAGCGGCGGCAACGGCACATCGGGGTAACTTTCCCGGGGAATGCGGCCCGCAAGTTCCACCGGGTCGTTCAGAAGCCGGGCGCTCACCTCGATCTCTCCCCCCTCTTCGGTAAACTTGATGGCATTGGCAATGAGATTGCCCATGAGTCTGGCGAACTGGTTGCGATCCAGCGACAGGGCCAGGGGATAGTCGGGAAGCGTCAGAACCAGGGCAATGCCCGCCCGTCGGGACACTGAGTCGAAACGCCCCAGGGTCCGGGCCATGAGCGGTCCCAGGTCTTCACGCCGGGCAGCCATGACCATTCGCCCCGCCTCGAACCGGTGGACGTCGAGCAGCGTGTCGATCATGTCCACCATCTCGGCACAGCTTTCCATGGCCGAATCCAGGTAGGAGCGCTGCTCGGCGTTGACCGGGCCGATTCGCCCCTCCCGCACCAGATCGATGGAGCCGACCACGGCGGTGATGGGGGTCTTCAGGTCGTGGGAGAGCATGGAGACAAAATCCTCGCGCTCCCGTTCAAGGGCCTTGAGGGTGGAGATGTCCCGGATGATTTCCACGCATCCCATCATTTCCCCGTCAGCTCCCTTGAGGGGAGTTGCGCTGGACAGGACCGGGATCATGCCGCCGCCCGCCTCCACGGCATAGGTCACGTCGAGGCAGGGATCGCCGGTGGCCAACACCACGCGGCAGGGGAGCCGCTCCGCCGGCATATCGGTTTTCAGGAGCAGCTCCACCGGCTGGTTCTGCACTCCGCCGGCCGCAATGCCGAAGCGTTCCTCGGCCGCCCGGTTGATGGTAATGATCCGCCCATCGCGGTCCACCGCCACGAGAAGGTCCGCCATCCCCCGGAGGATCGCCCCCATCTTCCGCCGCTCCCCGTCGAGCACCCGCTGCAGCCGCTCGTTTTCAAGCCTGGTCCGGTTGAACTGGATGGCGCGTTCCACCCGCTTTTTCATGTCATCGGAGGAAAAGGGCTTGGAAATGTAATCCACCGCTCCCTTTTTCATCGCCTCAACAGCAATGTCCTCGCTCCCGTGGGCGGTCATCATGATCACCACCAGTTCGGGCCACCGGTCCCGGATTCGCTCCAGGACCTCGATCCCGTCCATGCGCGGCATGCGGATGTCGAGCAACACCAGATCGAAGCCCTCCCGTTCGAGAGCGTCCAGTGCCTCGATCCCGTCCCGCGCCCGCATGGTCCGATAGCCGGCATCCTCCAGTTGCAGCTTGAGGATGAGGGCGATATCCGCTTCGTCGTCGACGATGAATACCTTGTAGCCGCTCATGGCTCTCCCTCGTGGATGGGAACGGTGAAGGTGAACACGTTGCCTCCGCCGATTCCTTCAGAGTAGAAAATCCTGCCGTGGTGCCGTTCGACGATCTCCTTACAGATGGCAAGCCCCAGGCCGGTGCCGCCATGCTGCCGCCGGTCGCCGCTGTCAATCTGCTGAAACCTCTTGAAGAGTTTCCCCCGGTCGGCCCACTGGATCTCGCGTCCGCGGTCCATGACCGACACGGCGACAAAGTTGTCGCTCTGCTCGGCAGAGATGGTTACCACTGCTCCCCGTGGTGAAAATTTCACTGCGTTCGCAATGAGGTTGGTCAGAACCTGCCCCAGCCGGTCACCGTCGCCGTATATGGCGGGCAGATGGGCCGACACCTCGTTGACGACCGTTACGCCGTGCTCCCGCGCAAATCCCTCCAGTTCCCGCACCGACCACTCCACCAGCTCAGCCGGCGAGTGGGGCGCAAGGGCAAACTCCATCTTGCCCGATTCGATCTTGGCAATATCGAGGATGTCGTTGACCAGCCTGATGAGCCGCTCGGTGTTGCGGAGGCAGACTCCGAGGAGTTCCTTTTCCACATCGGCGAAGCCCCTGCTCTTGTCCACGATCAGCTGGAGCGAGCCCTTGATGGAGGTGAGGGGGGTCTTGAGCTCGTGGGAGACGGTGGAAATGAACTCGGTCTTCATCCGGTCCACCTCCTCCTCGGCGGTCACGTCGCGGACGGACATGACCACGCCGGCAAAATGCCCATCCCCGTCGACCAGGGGCGCCAGGGTGACCTTGAGCTTTTTCCCCCGGGCGTCCAGATCGACTTCCCTGACCGTTGCCTTGTCACGGTTTTCCCCCATGGAGGTGATGTGCTCCACAAGCCGGCAGAATTCCCCCTGGTTGCAAATGTCCAGAATAGGCTGACCGACCACGCGGTGGGGCACCATCTCGAAAAGCTGCTGGGCCGCCGGATTGAACAGGATGACGCGCCCGTCCCGGTCGGTCACCGCGATCCCCTCTGCCATGCTGGTAAGGATCGCCTCGAGCCGTCCCATTTCCACCTGCAATGCGGCGGTCCGCTCCTCCACCCGTCGCTCCAGGAATTCGTTCATGTCCGTGAGCTTGAGGTTGAGGTTCTCCAGGTCGTGGGCCTTGGTCCGGATGGTTCGGTCACGCTCGTCAATGGCTGCGGCCATCCGGTTGAATGCCTCGGCCAGCTCTCCGATCTCGTCGGAGGTAGTGACCGCGACCCGCTGCTGCAGTTCCCCTTCCTCGATGCGTCGAACCCCGTCCGCAAGTTCGCGAACAGGTTTCGTCAGCCTGAGCGATACCCAGTAGGCGGTGACAAAGGACAACACGAGACCCAGGATCGCCGACGCCACGATATTGCCCAGGCTTCCCTGCAGAACCCCCTTGTAGTCGTCGCGGGAAAGGGCCACAATCAGGGCCCCGACGAAATCGCCCCTGCTATTGGTAAGGGGATCGAAGGCCGCAGTGAAGACCTTGCCGCCGATCTCCGCATCGCCCCTGAACGGGAGACCCTGCCTGAGGCCCCCCAGAATCCGCGCAGGAATTGCCTGGGGTCCGCTTTTTCCGAAACTGTCGGGGGGGATGATCTCCTTGTGGGTGATGGCCACAAACACCTGCCTGCCGAAAACTTCCTGGACCTGCGACGGGATCCTGGTGTCGGTATCGAGGATGTCTCCGGCCACGAAGGCACCGACCGTGGCCCCCCTGGTGTCCACGACCGGCACCACCACCGTTTGCATCATGACCTCGCCTGTGTTCCCGGCGCCCCCCCCGCGACAGTAGTTAACCAGCCCCTCGCTGCAGAGGAACTCGGACGTCACGAGTTCCGTCGAGACGATGGGATGCCTCTCCCTGAGGGCACGCTCCACGACCGGCGTCAACTCAAACGTTCTGTCCATGCGGTACTGGTTCCCGCCGGCGATGACCGTACCCCGTGAATCGACAAACACGATCAGTTCCACGAAGGGGAGGATCGTCATCCAGCGGCGGGCGGCATCCCGCAGCCAGAGGCTGTCGCGGGCGACCATGCGTTCGCGGACGGGTGGCGCGGAGGCCGGATGCATGAGAGAATACTGGATCTGCTCGGCCCGATTTGTGTACTGGTCCTTGGCATACCGGACCTGTTCGGCCAGTTTGCGGGACAGTTCTCCCTCGAGGGAAGAATCGACGGTTCTAATGGTGATAACGACGAGAAAGGAATAGGAAACGAGAAGAATGAGCAGGATGGCGAGAAAAATTTTTGTACGGATCGCGAGCAACGATTTCATTGCAATCCCTTCAGCGAGGCCGTCTCCGGTCTCTTTCGGGCACGGATACACGAACGGTACTACTCAGTGTAAAGGGGCGGCGATGCCCCAAGCCAGTTACCAGCGCTCCGCCTTGAGATCGCGGGTCATCAGTTCCATCACCGCCTGGCGGGCGGGCTTGTCCTCGTGGAGCACCTGGTAGACCTTCTCGGTTATCGGCATCTCGACCCCTGTCCGGCGGGCAAGCCGGTACGCCGACTCGGCGGTTTTCACCCCCTCCGCCACCATGCGCATCTCTCCCAGGATATCAGCCAGCTTCATCCCCTGGCCCAGTTTCATGCCAACGGTCCGGTTGCGCGAAAGGTCTCCGGTGCACGTGAGAACCAGATCGCCCATGCCGGCAAGACCCGCAAAAGTTTCCGCCTGAGCCCCCATGGAGAGCCCGAGGCGGGTCATCTCTGCCAGGCCTCGGGTGATCAGGGCCGCACGGGTATTGTGTCCGAGGCCCAGACCGTCCGAGATCCCGGCCGCCACGGCAATGACGTTCTTGAGGGCGCCGCCGATCTCCACTCCCACCACGTCGGTATTAGTGTAGACCCGGAAGGACGGTGTGGTGAAGAGACGCTGCACTGCCGCAGCCACAGCAGGGTCGCCCGAAGCCGTCACCACCGCCGTCGGCATCTCCAGGGAGACTTCGCGGGCAAAGCTCGGTCCGGACAGGACGCTGAAACCCCGGGCGACCTCCGGCGGCAGGACCGCCGCGCAGACCTGGTCCATGGTCATGAGGGTGTCAAGCTCTATCCCCTTGGATGCGTTCACCAGCACCACGCCGGGACGCAGCAGCGGCGCCAGTTGCGCCAGCACTCCGCGCATCACCTGGGAGGGCGAAACGAGAACCAGAAAATCCTTCCGGGTGGCCGCCTCCTCCAGGGAGTTGGTGAACGAAAGGCCGGGAGCGAGTTCGATGCCGGGGAGAAAAAGGGAGTTGACCCGCGTCGCTCTCATCTCTTCCACCAACTCGGCCTCATAGGCCCAGAGCGTTACGTCAAGCCCCTTTCGGGCCAGCAGATTCGCCAGCGTCGTTCCCCAGCTTCCCGCTCCGATCACTCCAATACGTTCACTCATGTCCGCCACTCCCAACCGATGATGTGCCCCTGCGCCAAGCTCCACTAGTCCCACTCCCCTTCATACTCCTCGTCCCGCCGCGTAGGTGGGAACTCGTATCCCTCGGCCCGGGCCTCCCTGACCATCTCGATCAGGTCCAGCAGCCAGCGCCTGATGAACGGCTGGCGGTGGAGCGGGACCAGTTCCTCCCGGATGCTCCGGGCTGCTGCCAGGCTCTGCTCCACCAGCGAGCGCTCCCGGCCGCTGCGCACCATCAGATCGGCGGCAAGCAAGATGCGCCGGACAAGCCGCTCCCGGCGCGGCGCCACATAACGCCGGCACCAGCTTTCCAGGAACCGGTCAACCGCGGCTTCATCCCCCCGGCCGAAGGGATCCCCCTCCAGCCGGTCCAGATCATCGGCAAGAAGCCGGACCCGCTCGTTGAAGATGAACCACCCGTCGAAAAACCAATCCCGAATGAGATCGTCTCCCACCGCGACCCGGGAAGGGGTGCAGGCCTTCGCGACCTCATCCTCCCCGAAGGGGGGCTCATAGACGACCGGCGTCAGATCTACCTCCGCAAAGATCGAACGGCGGACGTAAAACTCGGGGGGCAGGTAAAATCCGCTCCCGACGCTCCTCTGGATCGCGTCCCGCACCAGCAGCACCGCAAAGGCGGGATCCACCGCCACAAGGGTGTCCTCCACATGGTGTTCCCGCAGCAGATCCTGGAATCCCTCGGGGGAGAGGCCGCTCCATCCCCAGGCATCGCGCATCCCCTCGCTCTCATGAAGTTCCATGAACAGGGTATCGATAATGCCGGGGCCTGTCCAGCGAGCGACCATCACGCATGAGTAACCGGACGCATCAGCGGTTCCGGTAAAGGCTGCCTCAAAGGGAAGAGGAGCAGGAATTTCACCCGCCGGCACGAACCCCAGAAAAGCAAGCCGGCGCAGACTCCGCTCAGCCGGGGCCCGGTAAGCGTCCGGCGCTGCGGCGAGAAAATCCCGCAGCAGATCGGCGGCCTCCGGATACCGGATGCGGCCGAGGGTCTCAATGACCGTCGGCAGGGTCTCGGGCTCATCAAAGCCCAGCAGGACCCGGAAGAGTTCCACGACCCTCCGGTCGTCGACGAACGGCAGCTCACGCACCACGGCCTGCTGGGCCTCGGGCGTGTAGGTGACAAGCCCCTCCATGAACGTGATGAGCCCCCGCTCGCCCCGGTCCAGAAGCCGCGGAAGAGTGAGGCGCAAGCCTCCCGGCCGATCCGTGATCGGTGCGAAGAGGGGCGAGGAAACGTCCACGCCGTACTCGTTCAAGATGGACAGAAGGGCCGATTTCCCCTCATCGTCCAGGTCGCGGCGGGCAAGGGTAATGGCCACGAGCTGGTCGAGCCAGGCGTCATCCTCGAAGAATTCCAGCAGCGCCGCGTAGCGGGCGATCATCTCCGGGTCCGTTTCGCGGCGCAGGCACCGGAAGAGAGGGGAAAGGGCCCGGCGTCCCTCCTTACGGAGCGAGGAGCCGATCTCGTCCATCTCGGCGGGGGACAGATCCTCTTTTTTAAGGCGCTCCAGAAGGTCGAGAATATCGCGACGCTCCCGCAGGCTCATGTCAATGGTGCGGTGACGTTCCATAACGGGGGACCTGGGGCCGGGAACCGGGGACCGGAATAAACAATCCGGTTACGGATCGCGGCCCGTCGCGGCTACTCCTCCACGACCTCCGCTTCGGGGAGATCATCGCCTCCGTCGGTGCCGTCGTCCCCTTCATCCTTCTCAGCCAGCTTGGCCACGGCCACGATCCGCTCGTGCTGCTCAGCGGTCATGAGCCTCACCCCCTGGGTGTTGCGGCCGATGACCGAGAACTGGGCCACCGGGATCCGGAGAATCTTCCCCTGGTCGGTAATAAGCATCAGATCGTTTTCGTCGGTCACCTGCATGATGTCCACCACGCAGCCGTTGCGCTCGGTGGTCTTGATGGTGATGATCCCTTTGCCGCTGCGGGACTGGACCCGGTACTCATCCAGTTCGGTCCGCTTGCCGAAGCCGTTCTCGGTAACGGTGAAAATGGTGGAGCCGGTGGCGTTGGGATTGATGATCTCCATGCCGATCACCACGTCGTCGTCCTCCAGGGACATTCCCCGCACTCCGCGGGAGACCCGTCCCATGGGACGGGCGTCGTCCTCGTGAAAGCGGATTGACTTGCCGTTCTTCGAGGCCAGGAGCACGTCCTGCTTGCCGTCGGTCAAAGCCACGGCGATCAGCTTGTCCCCATCGTCCAGATTCACGGCAATGATCCCGCCGCTGCGGATGTTGGCATATTCCCGCAGGGGACTCTTCTTCACCACCCCGAGCCGGGTTGCCATGATGATATTGCGGTCGTCGTCGAATCCCTTCACCGAGAGAATGGCGGTGATCTGCTCATTCTCCTGAAGGTTCAGAAGGTTGACAATGGCCTTGCCACGGGTGGCCCGGCCCCCTTCGGGGATCTCGTAGACCTTGATCTGGTAGACCTTGCCGGCGTCGGTGAAAAAGAGCATGAAGTCCTTGCTGGAGGCGACGAAGAGGTGCTCGACGAAATCCTCCTCCTTGGTCTTCATGCCGGTCTTCCCCTTGCCCCCCCGGCGCTGGGAGCGGTACTGGGAAACTGCGGTCCGCTTGATGTAGCCGGTGTGGGAGACGGTGACCACCACGTCCTCCTCGACAATGGTGTCCTCCAGGGAGATCTCGGCGCTCCGGTCCACGATCTCGGTGCGGCGCTCGTCGCCGAACTTCTCCTTCAGCTCCCGCAGCTCACCCACGATGATCTTGAGGATCTCCGCCTCGGAGGCGAGGATTTCCTTGAGCCGGGCGATGTATTTGAGGATGTCGTCGTACTCCTGGAGGATCTTGTCCCGCTCCAGGCCTGTCAGGCGGTGGAGCCGCAGGTTCAGGATCTCCTGGGCCTGGACCTCGGTGAGCCGGACCGGTTTCTGGTACTGGCTGTGGATGGCCGGCAGCGGGAGCCCCATCTTCCGCAGCCACTCCTCGTCGGAGAAGAGGCCCGACATGAGCCCTTCCTTGGCCTCGGCCGGGGTCTTGGACCCGCGGATCAGCTCGATGACCGCGTCGAGCCAGTCCAGGGCGATCTTGTACCCTTCCAGGATGTGGGCCCTGGCCTCGGCCTTCTTGAGATCAAAGATGGTGCGCCGGGTGACGATCTCCCGCCGGTGGTCGATGAAGTGGCCGATGGCATCCCGAAGCGTCAGGACCCGCGGCCGTCCCGCCACAATGGCGAGCATGTTGATGCCGAAGGAGGTCTGCATCTGGGTCTGCTTGTAGAGGTGATTCAGGATCACCTGGGGATTCTCGTCCCGCTTGAGATCAATGACGATCCGCATCCCGTCCCGGTCGGACTCGTCGCGGATGTCGCTGATCCCCTCCAGCTTCTTCTCCCGCACCAGTTCGGCGATCTTGGTGATGAGGTTCGCCTTGTTCACCTGATAGGGGATCTCGGTGACGATGATGGACTGGCGCTCGGTCTTCTTGTGGGTCTCGATGGAGGCCCGGGCCCGCATCTGGACGATGCCGCGGCCGGTCCGGTACCCCTGGAGGATTCCCTCCCGGCCGTAGATGAACCCGCCGGTGGGGAAATCGGGGCCGGGGATGAGGGCCAGGAGCTCCTCGAAGCTGATATTCGGATTCTCAATGGTGGCGATAATCCCGTTGATGACCTCCGTAAGGTTGTGGGGAGGTATGTTGGTGGCCATGCCGACGGCGATGCCGGAGGAGCCGTTCACCAGGAGGTTCGGGAACTTGGAGGGAAGCACCAGGGGCTCCGTGAGGGAGCCGTCGTAGTTGGGCCCCAGGTCCACGGTCTCCTTCTCCAGGTCGTTCAGGAGCTCGTGGGCCAACTGCTCCATCCGGATCTCGGTGTACCGCATGGCCGCCGGCGAGTCGCCGTCCACGGAGCCGAAGTTCCCCTGGCCGTCCACCAGTGGATAGCGGAGGGAGAAGTCCTGGGCCATCCGGACGATGGTATCGTAGGCCGCCGCGTCGCCGTGGGGGTGATACTTACCGATCACGTCCCCGACCACCCGGGCCGATTTCTTGTAGGGCTTGTTGTAATCATTGCCCATGTCGTACATAGCGTAGAGGCAGCGGCGGTGCACCGGCTTGAGCCCGTCCCGCACATCGGGGAGGGCCCGGCCGATGATGACGCTCATGGCATAGTCCATGTACGAGCGCTTCATCTCGTCTTCGATGTTGACGGCTGTCTTGTTCAGGGATTGTTCAAGCATTCATAAACCTCTTTATTTCCAAATACATGTAGGGTCGAGACGATGCCTCGCCCGATAACGGCATGGCACCCGTAGGGGTGTGATTCATTGCACCCGGGCGCGATGAATCACACCCCCACATAATCGTCTAAATGTCCAAATTCGACACGTTCAGGGCGTTCTGCTCGATGAAGTCCCGGCGGGGCTCCACCTGGTCCCCCATGAGGATGGTGAATATGGTGTCTGCCTCGATGGCGTCCTCAATCTTCACCTGGAGCAGGGTCCGGTTGACGGGCTCCATGGTGGTTTCCCAGAGCTGCTCCGGGTTCATCTCGCCGAGACCCTTGTAGCGCTGGATGGAGAGCCCCTTCTTGGCGCTGTCCATGAAGAAGGAGAGGAGGTCGAGCCCGATGGTGGTCGCGAAGAGTTCCTTACCCTCGCTGGAGACCACGGCCCGGCCGTCGCCGAAGATATCCCTGACCTTTCGGTAGCTCTCCACCAGGAGCCCGTACTCGTAGGAACCGATGAGGTCGAGCGTATGCTGATCCAGGGCGATCCGGAGGTTGCCGAGCCGCACGATGACCCGCCCGTCGTCCAAGGGGCTGAAATCGCCGCCGTCATAGACCCGGGAGATGTTCGTCAGGAACGGCACCAACTGCTCCATGTCCTCAATCCCCCCCTTGACGCCGAGCCGCAGGAATACCCGTATGAGCTCCTCGTTGATCCCCTTGCGCACTACCTTATCCAGGATGGTCCGATACTCCACCAACTGCTTGAGGATCGGGATGATCTGCTTGCCGCTGTAGGTCTTCTCGCCGCTCTCCAGAAAAAGGAGCATGTCCTCGGTCCCCTCCTCAAGGAGGTAGGCCTGCATGGCCGCCTCATTGCGGAGATAGAGCTCCTTGCGCCCTCGCTTCACCTTATAGAGGGGGGGCTGGGCGATGTAGAGGTGCCCCCGCTCCACCACCTCCGGCATCTGCCGGAAGAAGAAGGTGAGCAGCAGCGTCAGGATGTGGGAGCCGTCCACGTCGGCGTCGGTCATGACGATGATCCGGTGGTAGCGGAGCTTGGCGATGTCGAAGTCGTCTTTCCCGATACCGGTGCCGAGCGCCGTGATAAGGGTCCCGATCTCCTGGGAGGAAAGCATCTTGTCGAACCGGGCCTTCTCCACGTTGAGGATCTTTCCTTTCAGCGGCAGAATGGCCTGGAATTTCCGGTCGCGCCCCTGTTTGGCGGAACCGCCGGCGGAGTCGCCCTCCACCAGGTAGAGTTCGCACAGGGCCGGATCCCGCTCTTGGCAGTCGGCCAGTTTGCCCGGAAGGTTGGAGATGTCCAGAGCACCCTTGCGCCGGGTCAGTTCCCGCGCCTTGCGGGCCGCTTCCCGGGCCCGGGCCGCCTCGATGGATTTGCCGATGATGTCTTTGGCGATCTTCGGGTTCTCTTCCAGAAAGACCGCCAGTTTCTCGTTCATGAGGGATTCCACGTATCCCTTCACCTCCGAGTTCCCCAGCTTGGTCTTGGTCTGCCCCTCGAACTGTGGTTGGGGAATCTTGACCGAGATGACCGCCGTGAGACCCTCTCGCAGATCCTCGCCGGAGATGGCAACCTTCTCCTTTTTGAGGAGTTCGTTGGCGGCGGCATAGGTGTTCATGGTCCGGGTGAGGGCCGCCCGGAACCCCACCAGGTGGGTTCCACCCTCGTGGGTGTTGATGTTGTTGGCAAAAGAGAAAACCTTTTCGTCATAGGAATCGTTGTACTGGAGGGCCACCTCCATCTCGACTCCTGCCTTTTCACCCTTGAAGTAGATCGGCTTCGGGTGGAGGGCGGTCCGGTTGCGGTTCAGGTACTCCACAAAGGAGACGATGCCTCCTTCGTAGTGAAAGTCGTGGTGCTTTCCCTCCTCCCGTTCGTCGGTGATGGTGATCCGGACCCCGGCGTTGAGGAACGCCAGCTCCCGGAGCCGCTGGGAAAGAACGTCGAAGGAAAACTCCGTGGTCTCGAAGATGGTATCGTCGGGGAGGAAGGTTATTTTGGTCCCACGCTTTTTCGTTTCCCCCATCACTTCGAGGGGAGTCTGGGGGTCGCCGCAGGCGTAGGACTGGCGGTACACCTTCCCGTCCCGGCGAATCTCCAGCTCCAGCTTCCTGGACAGGGCGTTTACGACAGAGACCCCGACCCCGTGGAGCCCGCCGGAGACCTTGTAGGAGGTGTTGTCGAACTTGCCGCCGGCATGGAGGACCGTGAGGGCCACCTCCGCCGCCGGCTTCCCCTCCGTGGGGTGGATGTCGGTAGGAATGCCGCGGCCATTGTCCACCACCGTCAGGGAACCATCCAGATGGATGGTGACGTTCACCTCGTTGCAGTAGCCGGCCAGGGCCTCGTCAATGGAGTTGTCCACGATCTCGTAGACCAGGTGGTGGAGCCCCTGGGCCGCGGTGGAGCCGATGTACATGGCGGGGCGCTTGCGTACCGCCTCGAGCCCCTCCAGGACCTTGATCTTGTCCGCGCCGTAGTCGTTAGTCTGTTGATCAGCCATACTTCTCCCTCTATGAAGGCGTCACCGTTCCACGTGAAACGCGGAACGACGCGTGGGTGTCGATCCCCTCCAGGCGGAGGGTCGAGATATCAGTGGTGGTGATGAAGACCTGCATCCGTTTTCTCCGGAGAAAGGTCATCAGGTTCGCGTTGCGCTCGGGATCCAGTTCCGAGGAGATGTCGTCCAACAGAAGCACCGGCGGCGCACCGTTGAGCCGCTCCAGGTACTCGATCTCGGCCATTTTTACTGCCAGGACAAAGCTCCGCTGCTCCCCTTGGGAGCCGTGGTGTCGGATGACCCGGCCATTCAGGACGAAATCCACGTCGTCCCGGTGGGGGCCTACGCCAGTGGCCCCCCGGCGCAGTTCCTCGGCCTCATGGGCCGCCATGATATCCCGGAGGGCCGCTGCACAATCGCGCTCATCCTCGACGGGCCCCAGTCCGTGGCAGCGATAGGCAAGTCCCACATCCTGGCCCGCACCGGCAATATCCCGGTAAAACTGCCGCACCAGCGGCTCTATCTGAGAAAGATAGACCCTTCGCCTTACCATGAGCCGGGCTCCGGCCTCGGCAAGCTGGATTGTCCAGACATCCAATCCGTCCCGTTCGCCCCGTCTCAGCAGAGCATTACGCTGCTTGAGCAGCCGATGGTACTCATGGTGGAGGAGCAGGTACCCCAAGTCGCCGTTGAATATGGCCCGGTCCAGGTAGCGGCGTCTGAGTTCGGGGCCTCCGCGGGCCATGCCAATTTCCTCGGGTGAAAATACCACTGCGTTCACGGCGCCGAAAAAATCCGCCAGCTTGGTGACCGGTTTCCGGTCAATGCGGGCCTTGCGTCCCTCTCGGCCGAGATAGATAGCTATCTCACGTCTGACCCCCGCCTTGTCGATATCGCCACGTACCAGCGAGTGGGGGGCGTTCCAGGCGATGAGATCATGGGCCTTGGCCATCCGGAACGATTTCATGGTCCCCAAGAGGTAAATGGCCTCCAAAACCGAGGTTTTCCCCTGTCCATTGGCGCCGTGCAGGACGTTGAACCGCCGATCGAATGAGATTTCCACATGATCGATATTGCGAAAGGCGCTGATGGCAATTGCGTTCAGGTGCATGAATGACCGGCCTGCAAGAAACGGCAAAGGCCTCTCCCGGGGAGCGGCCTTTGCCTGTTCGTCTCGAAAGTACCCTCTCCCTACAAACGCATGGGCATGATTACCGCCGTGAAATCGTCGCCGTCAGCCGGCCTTACGATGGCCGGAGAAAGCTCGTCCTTCAGGTGGAGTGCCACGCTGCTCTCATCCAGCACTGCCAGCACATCGATGAGGTACTTGGCGTTGAAGCGGATGGAGATGGCATCCCCGGCAAATACGGCGTCCAGCTCCTCGGACGCCTCGCCCAGTTCCGGGTTGCTGGAGGAGATCACCATGCCGCTTTCCTGGATATCCATCTTGATACCCTTGAACTTCTCGCTGGAAAGGATGGACATCCTGCGCAGCGAATGGAAGAACGGATCCCGCGCCACGGTGACGATCCGGTCATTGGCCACCGGCACCACCCTGGTGTAGTCGGGGAACTCTCCGTCCACCAGCCGCATCACCACGACGGTGTTTCCCTTAACGAGCACGGCGCTGTTATCCATGAAGCCCAGGGAAAGCTGGGTCGACTCCTCCTCGCACATCTTTTTCAGCTCGAAGATACCTTTCTTGGGAAAGATGACTCCCTTGGCCATCTCGGGGCTCACGGCACCGTTGAATTCCCTCTGGGTGATGGAGAGCCGGTGACCGTCGGTGGCAACCATGCGAAGTATCGAGCGGCCATCTTCCTCGGACGCCTTCACGAAGGTACCGTTCAGATTGTACTTGGTCTCATCGAAGCAGATGGCATAGGAGGTTTTCTCGATCATGTCGGCCAGCAGGCCGCTTTCGATCCTGATGAAGCTCTCTTCATTGACCTTGGGGAAATAGGGGAACTCCTCGGAGGAAAGGCCGACAATAGTGAACTTGGCCTTGCCGCAGCGGATCTCCACATAGTCGTTCGCCTTGGTCAGAAATGATATGGTCTCATCGGGAAGCTCCTTGACTATTTCATAGAGCTTCTTGGCCGATACGGTGATTTTGCCCTGACCCGCAACCGTTGTGGGGTAGGAGCTCTTCATGCCGACTTCCAGGTCGGTGGCGGTAAGTTCGATCCGGTCTTCCAGTGCCTCGATGAGGACGTTGGAGAGGATCGGCATGGTGTTGCGCTTTTCGACGATCCCCTGGATCTTCTGGAGAGCCCGCGAGAAGGTGTCCCTGTCAATCGTGAATTCCATTGCTCCTCCTTTTCAACAGGTCATCATGGTTATGGTGATGTTTTCTTTAAGAATCAGTAGAAGCAGTAGGGGCTGTGGATATGGGGATAATCGCTCAACACCCCTTTGCAGCTCGTTTTTTTCAGTATGCCGTCCTGTGGGCACGGCGTGGGTTATCCACGGACGTGCTCGGACAGGGACAACGGCATGTCGATAAC
This sequence comes from Geobacter sp. 60473, assembly GCF_036323535.1. Taxonomy (GTDB): domain Bacteria; phylum Desulfobacterota; class Desulfuromonadia; order Geobacterales; family Geobacteraceae; genus Geobacter; species Geobacter sulfurreducens. The sequence goes on along the minus strand of NZ_AP028967.1, from coordinate 3,258,067 downwards.
CGTTCCTCTGTCCACAGGGTTGTTGCCACTCAGCTCAACAGCCCCTTTCTCAGGGTATCAATGGTATTCCTGAGCTCGTAATCCTGGCTGAGGAGCTTTTCCACCTTTTTCACCGAGTGGATGATGGTTGAATGATCTTTGCCGCCGAACCGTTCACCGATCTCAGGATATGACGACTTGGTAAGATCACGGCACAGGAAGATGGCGATCTGGCGTGGTATCACCAGCGCCTTGAGTCGTTTGTCCGACTTGAGATCAGCCACCTTGAGGCCGAAGTGTTCGGCCACGAATTTCTGGATCATCTCCACCGTTATTTCCTTGGACTTGTCCACAATAATGTCCTTGAGGACTTCCCGGGCCATGTCGAGGGTGATGTTCTTGCCGGTCAGGCTCGAAACGGCACCGAGCCTGATGAGCATTCCTTCCAGTTCCCGTACGTTGGTGGTTGAGCTGGATGCCAGAAACAGGGCCACGTCGTCGGGGAGCGAGATATGGTCCGCATCCGCCTTCTTGCGCAGGATCGCTACCTTGGTTTCCGTGTCGGGCGCCTGGATATCGGCGATGAGGCCCCACTCGAAACGTGAGCGCAGGCGCTCTTCCAGGCCGGGAATATCCTTGGGGAACTTGTCGGACGTCACCACGATCTGCTTGTGCGATTCGTAGAGAGAGTTGAAGGTGTGGAAAAACTCCTCCTGGGTCCGTTCCTTGCCGGCGATAAACTGAATGTCGTCGATGAGAAGAATGTCCATCTTGCGGAACTTGTTCCTGAACTGATCCATCTTCTGGTATCGCAGGCAGTTGATGAGTTCGTTCATGAATTTTTCCGACGTGTAGAAACAGATCCGTGCCTTGCGGTTCGCCGACAGTACATGGTTGCCGATTGCGTTGAGGAGGTGGGTTTTACCCAGCCCAACGCCACCGTATATGAAAAGGGGATTGTACTTGCCGGCCGGGCTGTTCGCCACCGACTGGGCCGCCGCGTGGGCGAACTGGTTGCTGCCGCCGCAGACGAACGTGTCGAAGGTGTACTTGGGGTTCAGGTTGGTCGAGTGATCGGGCCCCGAACAGATTTCCGGTTCCGCGGCAGTGACTTGAGGGGCCTCAGGCTGTTTAGGTTTTTCCGGCTTGGGCTTTGCGATCAGAAGTTCGATCTTGGTCTGGGAATCGGTAAGCGATTGAACCGATTCGAGAATCATGGGAAGATAGTTTTCGCTTACCCGGTCCCTGACGAACTGGTTCGGGGCTTCCAGCAGCAGCACGTTCTTCTTGGATCCGAGATACTTGATCGGTTCGATCCAGGTGTTAAAGGTCTGATGTGTGAGAACCTTAGCGAGATTGGATTGTGCCTGGAGCCAAACTTCTTCCATAAACCAGACCTTCTCGGGAAACGCGAAGCTCAGTCGCTCAGAACCCGTACTCGCCGGGAGATAGTGAAACTTATTAGTTATACACAGGCTTTTCAACAACTGTTGATAACTAAATAACTACGAAAAACCGGGGGGTTGTAACGTGAAATGGTGGCTTTTACAGCCATTTCGGCAGTCTTGGGAAGATGCAGACTAGCAGACGGTGGTCCAATTTGCAAGGTCAATTTATTGCGGGGTAAGTAAATAAACTCTTGACATATAAGGGTCTCTGTGGTTAAAAGTATCCTCTTTGCAATCCCCGAGAACACCCTCGATTTTCACTGTACGGAGAGAACCCATGAAGAGGACTTATCAACCGAGTAATACGTCGCGCAAGCGCACCCACGGCTTTCTCGTACGCATGGCAACCAAAAACGGCCGTCTGGTCATCAAGCGTCGCCGTGCCAAGGGGCGGAAGAGACTTTCGGTTTCCATCGCCGGCAAGTAGGACGTTCGACCCTGTTCCGTTTTACCAAGGATGAGCGTCTGCTGCGGAGGGCCGATTTTCTTCGGCTCTCCGCAGCGGCGCGAAAGCTTCATACGTCCAGCTTCATTATTCTTTGGACGCCAGGTGAAACAGGACGGAGACGGATTGGAATCACTGTTAGCCGCAAGGTGGGAACGGCTGTGGTACGTAACCGCATCAAGCGTCTTGTGCGGGAGTATTACCGGCACCATCGCGAAGCCCTTCCGAGCATTGATCTGAATGTCATTGCAAAGAAGGGCGCCGAGCGGCTTGATTATCACGGCGTCTGCCGGGAGCTTGACCCGGTTGTTGAACGCCTCGCAGGCTTGGAATGCTGAAGGGTATTCTCTACATCATCGGCATCTACCAGCGCTACCTGTCTCCCCTCAAGGGGCCTACCTGTCGTTTTTACCCTTCCTGTTCACGATACGCGCACGAATCGCTCACACGGCATGGTCTCGTCAAGGGACTCTGGCTTACTACTATCCGGATCCTCAAGTGTCATCCATTCCATCCGGGCGGCGTTGATCCAGTCAAGTAACGAATAATCAGGAGCTGACATGGAAAAAAGGGCTTTGATAGCTGTTGTTCTATCCATTCTCTTCTTTTACGGCTACACGGCACTCTTTTCGCCGCCCCCGAAAGAGACACCGAAGCCGGTTGCCACTGCGACGCAAAGTCAGCCGGCGCAGCTGGTGGCTGCCGCACCGGTTCCCGTGACTGTTCCCGCTCAGCCTCAACCGGCTGTTGCCGCCAGGGACGTGTCGGTCGACACTCCTGCCTATTCGGTGACGTTTTCCACCCAGGGCGGGAGCATCAAACGCCTCGATCTGAAGCGGTATCATGAAACGGCTGGTCCGGGCGGCAAGAACGTCACACTGGTTTCCGAGGACAATCCGTCGAATTACACCGTTGGCCTCCGCGCCCCCGGTTTCGGTCTTGACCAGAATGCAGTCTTTGTCCCGAGTGCCGACGCACTCACCGTAGTACCCGGCGAGAAGAAGCAGCTTTCCTTCACCTGGGTTTCGCCGGCCGGCGTCACGGTGACAAAGACATATAACTTTTCCGGTGACGGCTACGGGCTGGAGATGGAATACCGGGTCACCAACAGCGGCAGCGCTCGCGTAACCTCGCCTGTTCAGACGGTTCAGACCTATCCCCTTGTGCCAAAGGTCAAGGAGAGCAGGTTTGAGACCTTCGGACCGGCGACCTTTGCCCAGGACAAACTGTTTGAGGACAAGGTGAAGGACCTGGAGTCGGGCGCAAAGACTCATGCGGCTCCGCTCTGGTCCGGATTCGCTGACAAGTACTTCCTCTCTGCCGTACTGGCTCATGAGGGTAGCATGGCGGCAGCAACCATCCGCAAGACAGCCTCGGGTTATCTGGAGAACACCATCGCTTCACCGGAACTGTCCCTTAACCCCGGCGAGGGCCGGGCGCTTACCTATCGTCTTTTCTTCGGGCCCAAGGATATCGATGTTCTCAAGGCACAGGGCAACAGCCTGGAGCGGGCTATCAACCTGGGCTGGTTCGCGATGCTGGCCAAGCCCTTGCTCCACAGTCTCAAGTTTTTCCACAACTACACCGGGAACTACGGGATCGCCATTATCATCATCACGGTTATCATAAAAGTTATCTTCTACCCGCTAACCCACTCCAGTTACAAGTCCATGAAGGAGATGCAGAAGCTCCAGCCGAAGATGCAGCAGTTGCGCGAAAAGTTCAAGAATGACCGTGAGGCCATGAACCGCGCCATGATGGAACTGTACCAGACCCACAAGGTGAACCCTGTGGGCGGGTGCCTCCCCATGCTCGTACAGATTCCCGTCTTCTTCGCGCTCTACAAGGCGCTCATGTTCTCCATAGAGTTGCGCCACGCGCCTTTCATGCTCTGGATCACCGATCTGGCCGCCAAGGATCCCTACTACGTGACCCCGATCATCATGGGTGTGACAATGGTCATCCAGCAGAAGATGACGCCCTCCCAGATGGATCCCGTGCAGCAGAAGATGATGATGGCGCTGCCGGTGGTCTTTACGTTCATGTTCCTCAACTTCCCGTCTGGCCTTGTGCTTTACTGGCTCGTCAACAACGTGCTTACCATCATCCAGCAGTACTACATCAACCGCAGCATCAGTACGGCGGAGGTCAAGTAGCGGACCATGTACGTTGAAGATACCATAGCCGCCATCAGCACGGCGGCAGGGGAGGGTGGGGTCGGGATCGTCCGCGTTAGCGGACCGGACGCCCCCTCGATTGCCCACCGTGTTTTCAGGCGCGGTTTCAACGGTGACTTCGAGAGTCACCGTTTTTATTATGGGTCGGTCATTGACACTGTCACTGGCGAGGTCGTTGACGAGGCAATGGCGGTCCTCATGGTACGTCCACGGTCCTACACCCGCGAGGACGTCCTGGAGATCCAGTGCCACGGGGGATATCTCGTCACCCGACGCGTGCTGGAACTCGTGCTTGCCGCCGGGGCGCGTCTCGCAGAACCCGGTGAGTTTACCCGTCGGGCCTTTCTCAATGGCCGCATCGATCTGGTCCAGGCAGAGGCTGTCATCGACGTGATCAGGGCCAAGACCGGCGCTGCCCTTGCCTTGGCTCAGCACCAGCGCCAGGGGCGGCTATCTCAACGGCTCGACACGGTCATGGCCGAGTTGCGTCAGGCTCTTGCATTGGTAGAAGCGTTCATCGACTTTCCCGAAGACGACATCGACCCAGCCGCTCAGGATGCATTAACGGTCCATGTGAGGAAGGCCGCCGAAACGGTTGAAGAGCTTATTGCCGGATTTGACGAGGGACGGGTCCTGCGAGAAGGGGTGGCTGTCCTTATCGCCGGCAAACCGAACGTGGGAAAGTCCAGTCTTCTGAATACCCTTCTTCAGGAAAAGCGGGCCATCGTCACCTCGGTGCCCGGCACCACCCGAGACATTATCGAGGAGGTGGTCAATATCCGCGGTCTGCCGCTCCGGATGATCGATACCGCCGGTATTCGCGAGACCGAAGATATTGTGGAAAAAGAAGGGGTGCGCCTGACCCTTGAAAAGATCCCCGAGGCGGATTTGGTACTGCTGGTGGTCGACGGTTCGCGACCACTTGATGAGGACGACCGGATGATCCTTGCGGCCCTTGCCGGCAAGCGACTCATTCTCGTGGAGAATAAATGCGATCTGCCGCGGGCCGTGCAGATTCCCGATGAACTTGCTCTTATGCCCAGGGTCATGGTTTCCACCTCGCGCGGCGACGGCATTGATGAGTTGAAGGAAGCAATTTTCCAGACCTTTATTCATGGAGCTGCTATTGACAGCCGTGAGTATGTTGCTGTATCCCGGGTTCGTCACCGCGATCTGTTGTCACGCTCCACGATGCACTTGGCCGCGTTCGAGCAGGGACTTGCGTCGGGGTTCACTCTTGAGTTGCTGGCTGTTGAGTTGCGCGACGCTCTGGCCGCTGTCGGTGAGGTCACGGGTGAGACAACCCCGGATGACATCCTGGATGTCATTTTTGACCGGTTCTGCATTGGCAAGTGACCCACAACGTCAACTGACTGATGTGGCTGACGCAGGTTCCCCGTGCCACACGATGCATGAGTCAGGTCAAGATTGATCCGATGCCGGCATCATGTTTCACGTGAAACGTTTGCTGTAACATTGCGAATGTAGTGATAAAAAAGCTGGGATACAGTATCCTTGAAGTTCTGGTGTGAAACGAAGGGGAAGGGAGGCGGCGGGACGTCATGAATTTCATAGATTACGAAAAACAGTACGACGTCATCGTGGCGGGAGCCGGCCATGCAGGCTGTGAGGCGGCCCTGGCCGCGGCACGGATGGGGTGCGAGACCCTGCTTCTTACCATCAACCTGGATGCCATCGCCCTCATGTCGTGCAATCCGGCCATCGGCGGACTCGCCAAGGGGCACCTGGTGAAGGAGATCGATGCGCTGGGCGGCGAGATGGGAAAGAACATCGATGCCACCGGCATCCAGTACCGCATTCTCAATACCCGCAAAGGGCCTGCGGTGCGGGCTTCCCGCGCCCAGGCGGACAAGCAGCTCTATCGCCTCCGGATGAAGCACGTGATGGAGCAGCAGGAGCGGCTCTCGCTCAAGCAGGGTGAGGTCACGGGCCTCGTGGTTGAAGATGGTCAGGTGCGAGGGGTGGCGACCAAGGTCGGGGTTCGCTTTCTGGGGGAAACGGTTATTCTCACTACCGGGACCTTCATGCGCGGACTGATCCACGTAGGTCTCACCAATTACCCGGGCGGCAGGGCGGGAGACCTGCCGTCGGTGGGGCTGTCTGACCAGTTGCGCGATTTCGGCTTCACGGTCGGCCGCCTCAAGACGGGAACCCCGGCGCGCCTGGACGGGAACACCATCGATTTTTCCCGGTTGGAACCCCAGTACGGGGATGATCCGCCAGTGCCGTTTTCCTTTTCCACCGAACGGATCGATCGGCCCCAGCTTCCCTGCTACATTGCCTACACCAACGAACGTACCCACGAAATCATCCGGAGCGGTCTTGACCGTTCACCTCTCTATTCGGGCGTTATTGAAGGGGTTGGTCCCCGGTATTGCCCATCCATCGAGGACAAGGTCATGCGGTTCCCGGACAAGGACCGTCACCAGAGCTTTCTTGAGCCAGAGGGGCGCGATACGGTGGAATACTATCCGTCGGGCCTCTCCACCTCGCTTCCCATCGATATCCAGTATCGCCTCTACCGCTCCATCGAGGGGCTGGAAAACGTGGAGATCATGCGGCCGGCCTACGCCATCGAGTACGACTATGTAGATCCGATCCAACTCCATACGTCACTTGAAACAAAGCTCATCCGCAACCTCTATCACGCCGGCCAGATCAACGGCACATCCGGCTACGAAGAGGCTGCGGGGCAGGGGCTCGTGGCGGGTATCAACGCGGCGTTGCGGGTGCGAGGCCGGGAGCCCCTGGTGCTCGGCCGCGACGAAGCCTACATCGGGGTCATGATTGACGATCTGGTAACGTTGGGGACTCGCGAACCCTACCGGATGTTCACGTCGCGGGCCGAATACCGGTTGCTGCTGCGGGAGGACAACGCCGACCTGCGCCTTCGGGAACGTGGCCACGCCGTGGGTCTCGTTCGGGACGAGGAGTACCGGCTGTTCCTGGAAAAACGTGAGCGGATCGGTGCGGAGCTGGAACGGTTGCGCACCGCGAAACTCCTGCCGTCCGAAGCGGATCCGTCGTTCCTCGAAACCTACGGCATGACCGATCTGCGCAATGCTTTGACGTTTGAGCAGCTCTTGCGGCGGCCCGACATCACCTATGCGGAGCTTTCGCAGATTGACCCGGTCGTGGGTATGGTTCCGCCGTCGGTGAAGGAACAGGTGGAGATCCAGATCAAATATCAGGGCTACATCGAGCGGCAGCTGGATCAGGTAGAGCGGGCGCGCAAGCTGGAAGGGACCCGCATCCCCGCCGATCTGGACTATGCCGTCATTCCCGGGCTCTCCGCCGAGGTGAGGGAAAAGCTCCTCCGCTTCCGCCCCGATACCCTGGGGCAGGCGTCACGCATTCAGGGGGTCACCCCTGCCGCCGTCGGTATCCTGTCCGTGGCCATCAAATCCAGGAGCGCCTCGTCATGAACGCCCGGGCCTGCCGGATACTGCAGGAAGGTGCTGCCGAGCTGGGCGTAGAGATCAGCGACGAGCTGGTCACGTTGTTTTCCCTCTTCGCCGACGAACTGAAAAAGTGGAACCGGAAGATCAACCTTACGGCCATCACCGGCGACGAAGAGATCGCCCTGAAGCACTTTGTCGACTCGCTGGCCTTGTGTCGGCTGGTGAGCGGTGCCGACGATCTGCTTGATCTGGGCTCGGGAGGCGGTTTTCCCGTTCTGCCCCTGGCTCTGGTGTTCCCGGACCTGACAGCAGTGTCGGTTGATGCCGTTGAAAAGAAGATTATCTTTCAGCGCCACGCGGCCCGTTTGCTGGGGTGCCGGAGGCTCGAGGCCGTCCACGCCAGGGGCGAGGATCTGCCTCGAATGCTCGGGCGTCGCTTCAACCGGATCGTGTCGCGCGCCTTCAGTGACATTCCCTCCTTTGCGAGGATGGCGCTGCCGCTCTTGATGCCCCAGGGGACGATCATCGCCATGAAGGGGAGGGGGGGCGCGGAAGAGGCTGATGCCGCGCGCGGGGCTTTGGAGGAGATGGGCCTCACTGTTGTTCGAGTGACAGAGTACCGCCTTCCCTTTTCAGGCGATGCACGCACCCTGGTTGAGATTGGTTTTTGTTAATTTTTTACAATCTAGCAATCTGGCGGGCGAAACAGCCTTCTCGCAGGCTTTTGCTGTCGGGGGAGGAAGCGGCCTTGGTGGTTACCAAAAAGCCGCTCAAAGCTAAAATTTGAAAGCCGCTTCTCTGCAGCCCTTCACGGGGTTTTTCGCCCATAGACCCGCATCCCGTACAGTCAGCCCTGCTGTTGCGTGCCGACCAGCAGGTGATATCATTAAAACGCGGTGCCCGTGAACCGTAAGGTGCCGCGGAGTCCCGCTGCCAGCCAGTCGAGGAAAAGGGAGATTAAAATAATGAAAATTCGCATCCTCAAAATCATTGCTGCCGTGCTGCTGCCGACACTCATCCTCACGGCCTGCACCTCCTATCGGAGCCAGTATGTCGGGTTCAGGCCCGCCGAGGACTACATAAACAGTAAGGTGGTGAACGGCGTGACCATTGGCGGCGAGGCCTTTGCCGACACGGCCTCCGCCACCGACGCTTTCGGATTCGACGTGATCGGGACCGGGGTCATGCCGGTGCAGGTGGTCATGAGCAACAAGGGTCCTAGAAGCCTTGAGATCGTTTCCAGCCAGACCTTTCTGGTGAACGACCAGAACCGCTACTTCCCCGTGGTCCCCAACACGACCGCCGTCGACCGGATCGAGAAGTCGACCCAGTTCGCCTCCTTTTTCGGCAAGGGAGCAGGGAAGGGAGCACTGCTCGGCGCGGCCGGCGGAGCGATTCTCGGGGCGGCCATCGGCATCGTCTCAGGGCACAGCGTGGCCGAGGCGGTGGGCAAGGGGGCAGCCGTCGGCGCAGCCGGCGGAGCCATTGCCGGCGGTGTTTCCGAAGGGACGTCGGGCGAGCGCGAGCGCACCATCATCGAAGATATCCGCAACAAGGGGCTTGAGGGGAAAGCTCTGCCGGCGGACAGCATTGCCAGCGGCTTCCTGTTCTTCCCTGCCGAAGCCGGAAGTGCAAAGGAATTGCGCCTGCAGCTGCGGGAGCGTGAGACCGGCGTGACCTCCAACGTGGTGTTGAGATTCAAGTAACCGCAGCCCCATCTGCCATTAAAAAGAGGCTCACAGCCTCTTTTTTTTCGTGAGGAGCCAGAGTGGAATTCCGTATCTACTATGAAGACACCGACGCCGGCGGCGTGGTCTATCATGCGCGCTACCTGGGCTTTTTCGAGCGGGGACGATGCGAGTACCTGCGGGAGCGCGGGCTTTCGGTCCGGGAGCTGGCCGACCGAGACTGCATATTTCCGGTCGTGCGGATGGAGATCGACTTCCGTGCCCCGGCAGTGCTGGACGACCTTGTCCGGGTCGAGACCGAGGTGCTTGAGGTGGGCAAAACCTCATTCACCGTGGGGCAGCAGGTGGTGCGCTGCCTGGACGGCAAGCTGCTGGTTGGGGGCAAGGTGACCCTCGTCTGCGTCGGGCCGGGGATGAAGCCCAAGCGCCTTCCCTCCGAGTTGATCCATGCCTTGATGGCGGAGATGCCGTGAGCGCACCCCGCGTGTCGATTCTCATGCCGGTCCGCAACGAAGAGCGCTTCCTGCCCGCTGCCCTGGCCTCCCTGTGCCGGCAGTCCCTGACGGCATGGGAGCTCATTATCGTGGACGACGGTTCCACCGACGGCACGCCGGAGCTGTTGCGCGCGGCCGCGGCCCGGGACCGGCGGGTGAGAGTGCTCAACAACGCGGGCGCGGGACTGGTAGATGCCCTGAATTACGGCCTCGCCCACTGCCGAGCGGAACTCGTGGCCCGCATGGACGGTGACGACATCTCCCACCCGCAGCGGCTGGAACGCCAAGCCGCTGCCCTTGACGCGGATCCCGGCCTGGGACTCGTAGCCACCCGGTTTCGCCACTTTCCCCGACACTCGGTGGGACTCGGCATGCGTACCTATGAAGAGTGGCAAAACGCCCTGCTGACTCACGAGGAAATCATGCGTGACCGCTTTGTGGAGTCGCCGGTCGTCCACCCGAGTGTCATGGCTCGCCGGCAGGCTCTGACAGATGCCGGAGGCTACCGGAAGACCGGCTGGGCAGAGGATTACGACCTCTGGCTGAGGCTTGCAGCCGGGGGGGTCAGGTTCACGCGGCTGCCGGAGGTGCTGTTCTTCTGGCGGGAGCGCCCCGAGCGCGCGACCCGCACCATGGGTGAATATGCCGCCGATGCCTTCCGCGCCTGCAAAATCCATCACCTGTGCCAGGGGTTCCTGCTGGGTGTGGACAACGTCACCCTGGCCGGTGCCGGGCTGGAGGGGAGGGCGTGGCAACGAGCCCTGGCGCGGGAGGGGGTGCGGGTGGGCCGATGGCTCGACGTGGATCCGCGGAAACAGGGACGAACACTCCACGGGGCGCCGGTGACGGCACCGGATGACGTGAGGGCGGGCGCAGAAAAGATTCTCGTTACCGTGGGAACCCGCGGAGCGCGGGATGGAATCCGGGACTGGGCCCGCAGGGCGGGCTTGCGCGAGGGAGAGGATTTTGTCTGCGTCACCTGAGTGGTGGCCAGTGGTGCGCGGACGGAACTGATCAAAGCGGAAGGAGAACACGAGCCATGCCGGTAAAGCTCAAGGCGTCTGACCTCTTCTACAAGTATCCCAAGGACGTGGTCAACCGCGATCAGCCCAAGTTCCGGGGCAAGCCCGATTCGCACCCCTTCAACCGGGACGACCTCTATGAGGTTCTGGCAATGATGGAAGCGGTGATGAATGAACTGGGCTCCAGCGATGGCCGGGTCCTTAATCTGCTCGAAGATATCATGCACCAGGACATGCCACGCTTCATCGAAAGCCGCGAGATGGTCTTCGACTGCCTCGTGGAGACGGCCCGGGAGCGGCTGGGGCCCGGGTAGCCGGTCTTGCCATGGCCTCCCGCATCTGCTATAGATTAATGAACCAAATCGTGAGACACATTTGCCGGGCATCGACCCCGGGAGGCACACCATGACCAAGGATTCAGTTGTCCACTTCGCCCTTTCCGTCGTCGGCAAGGACCGGCCCGGCATCGTCGCCGGAACCACCGGCATTCTCTACCGGCTCGGCTGCAACATCGAGGACTCCAGCTCCACCATGCTGGGAGGGGAGTTCGCCATGATCCTCATCATCTCCCACCCAAAGCCGTTCACCAAGAGCAGGCTGCTCGAAGAATTCCGGGTACTTGGCGAGGAAATGGGCCTCACCGTCTCAGCCCGTACCATGACCCCCGACGAGGCTGAGTACTGCGCCCCCGAAGGGGAAATCTGCATGCTGTCGGTTTACGGGTCGGACAAGCCGGGCATCGTCTACCGGGTGACCAAGGAGCTGGCCGAGCGCAGCATCAATATCACCGACCTCAACACAAAGTTGGTAGGGAAAAAAGGTGAACCGGTCTATGTCATGATGATCGAGGCCGCGCTGCCGGAGGGGATCTCGGTGGACCAGGTGTCGGCCATGCTCGAAGAAATCAGGAAGGAGCTGAACGTGGAGATCTCGGTGCGCTCCATCACACCGGTTTCCCTCTGACGCCATGCCAGCACAGACCATACTGCAGTATCCCCATCCCGTCCTGAAGAAGGTATGCCATACCGTCACGGCCATCGACGAGACCATTAGTGGGCTGATCGACGACCTGATCGAGACCATGCGTGAAGGTCCCGGCTCCGTGGGCGTTGCCGCCCCCCAGATCGGCGTCACCCTGCGTGTCTGCGTCATTGACGTCTCGGGCAGTCGCCACGGCAAGGACAACAACCACGGGCTGCTCCTCATGGTCAACCCGGAGATCGTTGACCGGTCGGGCAATGCGGTCATGCGCGAAGGATGCATGAGCGTCCCCGACTACACGGGTGACGTGGAGCGCTCCACCGAGATCCGGGTCCGCTTCCTGGACGGCGCGGATGGCTCTGAGCGGGAGATCACGGCCTCCGGTTTCGAGGCCGTCGCAATCCAGCACGAGATGGACCACCTGGACGGCATCCTGTTCCTCGACCGGATCGTCTCGATCAAAACGGGTCTCTTCCGGCGGAAAAACTACAAGTAACGGCCGGACAGGCCACGGACCGCCATGGCGGCTGAACGCGCAGCAGCGCCGGCCTTCCGCCGGTCCGGGGGTGATCTGTGCCACAGGAGGCGGGGAGCCGTGTTGACAGGCGCCTTTTCCATCTGGAAGCGCGACATGCTGGTGCTCCGCCGCAGCCTTTTCTCGGAACTGGCGGCGGTGGTAGCCGCTCCACTCACCTTTTACCTCGCCTTCGGCTTCGGCCTTCGCGGCTACATTGCCGATGTGGAAGGGGTGCCCTACACCGTGTTCATGGCGCCGGGGCTCATCACCATGACTGCCGTTTCTGCTGCCTTCGACGAGAGCGCCTGGAGCATGTGGTTTCACCGTAAGGTCCAGCGGACCATTGAGGCTTACCGGGTCACCCCGATCACCGTCTACGATATCGTCATCGGCAAGATATTCTCAGGTTTCACCCAGGGCGCCCTCAAGGGGGTGGCCGTGGCTGCGGTCATCTTCCTTCTCACCGGCGTCCGGTTCGACCCTGCTCACCTGGCAGCCTATCTTTCCTTCATCATTCTCGGTTCCATGGCGTTTTCCTGTGCCGGAACGGTCTGCGGGACGCTCCTGGACAAGCCCGAGACCATCGGCAAGGTCCAGGCAGTGGTCATCATGCCCCTCATCTTCCTGTCCGGTGCCTTCTTTCCCGTCTCGTCCTATCCCGAAGCCCTGCGAGCCACGGTCATGCTCATCCCCACCACGGCACTGTTCGAGGGCTCCCGCAGGGCTCTCCTGGCTGGAGCCTTCGATGCCGGCCTCTTTGCCATCCTCGCCATTACCGCTCTGGCCGCCTTTGTCGCCACGGTGGCCATCTTCAATCGAAAGATGGCAGAGTAGCACCGGCCCCCGGCCGCTAAACTTCTTGTGCTGTCGAGGTTATTTTAGTAGGATTTACAGGATTGTCACACGAACGGAGAACCCATGGCCGAAGAATTCATTCCCAAGTGGGTTGCCTGGGAAACCACCCAGAAATGCAACCTCAAGTGCGTCCACTGTCGCTGTTCCTCTGACCTGACCTCCTCCGAAGGTGATTTCACCACCGAGGAGGGGAAGAAGCTCCTGAAGGAGATAGCCGATTTCTCGAAACCGGTTATCGTTCTTTCGGGTGGCGAGCCCCTCATGCGCCAGGATATCTTTGAGCTGGCCGAGTACGGCACCTCCCTTGGGCTGCGGATGTGCATGGCCACCAATGGCGCCTTGGTCACCGACGAAATCTGCGCCAAAATGAGGAAGGCGGACATCAAGATGGTGTCCCTCTCTCTGGACGGCAGCAGCGCCGAGGTTCACGACGATTTCCGCCAGTGTCCCGGGGCCTTCGAGGGGGTGGTGCGGGCCGCCGAAATCTTCCGGCGTAACGGCCAGAAATTCCTCATAAATTCTTCTTTTACCAAACGGAACCAGCACGATATCGCCAACACCTTCAAGCTGGCCAAGAGCCTGGGCGCCACTGCCTGGTACATGTTCATGATCGTCCCCACGGGCCGGGGCGAGGAGATCATGAACGAGCTCATCTCCAAGGAGGACTACGAAGAGATCCTGGAGTGGCACTACCAGCAGGAGAAGCTGGAGGACGAAATCCTCATGCGCCCCACCTGTGCCCCCCACTACTACCGTATGGTCCCCATGCGGGCCAAGCAGGAAGGGGTCAAGTTCGAGCGCCGCTCCCTGACCTTCTCCACGGGCGGCGGCAAAGGATGCATCGCGGCCCAGACCATCTGTCTCATCGACTGCTTCGGCAACGTGAAGCCCTGCTCCTACTTCCACCGTACTGCCGGCAACGTAAAGGAAATCCCCTTCCGGGAAATCTGGGAGAACTCGGAAATATTCAAGGATCTCCGTAACTTCAAGGCATACAAGGGGAAGTGCGGCGAGTGTGAATTCATCAACGTCTGCGGCGGCTGCCGGGCTCGAGCCGACGCGGTTTATGGGGATTACATGGCAGAGGAGCCGTTCTGTAATTACGTGCCGATACGCCTTCAGAAGAAGGCGTAAGGAACGCGATAGTTACGCCGTCTTGGCGCCGTCCTCGTCACCCCGGCGGGTGCACCAATCTGGCGCAAATCTCACGTTTTTGGGTTTTTTCGATCAAAATTCCAAAGGCAATTTCTCTGAGGAGGGTTTTCAATGAATAATCGTTTTCTCGACGCGTGCTGGGGCAAGCCCGTTGACCGTACTCCCGTGTGGCTCATGCGCCAGGCGGGCCGCTATCTTCCCGAATATATGGCGATACGCTCCAAGTGCACCTTCCTGGAGCTCTGCAAGACCCCGGAACTGGCCGCAGAGGTGACCATCCAGCCCATCGACATCCTGGGTGTCGATGCGGCAATCCTCTTCTCCGACATTCTTACCCCGGTTGAGCCAATGGGGCTCAAACTCGACTTCGTGCCCGGCCCGGTCTTCGAGCACCCGGTGCGGACCATGGCCGATGTGGAGAAGCTGCGCATTCCCAACCCCGAGGAAGATGTCCCCTACGTCCTGGACACCATCAAGATCCTCCGTCGGGAACTGGCCGGCAGGGTTCCCCTGATTGGCTTCGGCGGAGCGCCGTTCACCCTGGCTTGCTACATGGTTGAAGGCAAGGGCTCCAAGGACTGGGCAAACATCAAGCGGATGATGTATGCCGCTCCCGAGGTCTATGCCGCCCTGATGGAGAAGGTGACCATGATGGACATGGAATACCTGAACGCCCAGATCAAGGCCGGTGCCCAGGCGATCCAGATTTTCGACACCTGGGGCGGGGTCCTCTCCCCCACCGATTACGAGAAGTACGCCCTTCCCTACACCACCAAGCTCATCAACGGCCTGAACCGCCAGAACACGCCGGTGATCCACTTCGTCAAGGGTGCCGGCACCATGCTGGAGACGGTGCAGAAGGCCGGCGGCGACGTCATGGGGCTCGACTGGCACGTGAACCTTGGGAAGGCCAGGGATGTGCTCGGTCAGAACATGGCCGTCCAGGGGAACCTGGATCCCACGGTCCTCTATGCCCCCAAGGAGGTCATCGAGGCCGAGGTGAAGCGGGTGCTCGACGAGAACGCCGGCCGTCCCGGCCACATCTTCAACCTGGGACACGGCATCCTGCCGACGGTGTCGCCGGAAAACGCCATCCACATGGTGGAGTGCGTGCACCGGCTGTCGCAGAAGTAGCCCGATTACCTGCCTGGACGAGGAAAAGGCAGCCCTGGCGCTGCCTTTTCCTCATTCCTGCTCAGATAGCGAACCCGCCATGGAAAACCGTATCACCGACATCGAGATCCACCTTTCCCACCTGGAGCACACCATCCAGGAGCTGAACGAGGTGGTCTATCGCCAGCAGCAGACCATCGACCGGTTGGAAGACGAGCTGAAGTCCTTGCGGATGCAGTTCCTGGCGGTGGCACCGTCGCCGACCCGCCCGCCCGGCGAGGAAACGCCGCCTCCCCATTACTGACAGCCATTCATAGGGGCAGCCATGGAGCATCCCCTCATCCGGATCGTCATTCTGGCCGTACTCGCCTACGCGGGGTACGCGCTGCTCTGTTACCTCGCTCAGCGTTCCATCATCTATCCCGGTCGCTCCATTTCCGTGGCCGGCCAGCCCCCTGATTCGCCAGATATCCACCCTCTCTGGCTCGCAACCCCCTACGGCCACGTCGAATCCTGGTTTCTGCCGGCCACGGGGAGCGTTGCCGGAGGCAGGCGTCCGGTGGTACTCTTTTTTCACGGCAACGGCGAGGTGATCGATGTTCTGCCGGAGCAGGCAGAGGGTTTCCGTAGGATGGGGATGCACGTCATGCTCGTCGAGTACCCGGGATACGGCCGTTCCGGCGGTTCGCCGTCCGAGGAGGGGATCACGGCCGCTGCCGTGGCCGCCTACGATGAACTTGTACGAAGGGACGACACGGATCCCGGCCGCATGATCGCCTTCGGCAGGTCGCTCGGATGCGGAGCGGCCTGCGCCCTGAGTCTCAGGCGCCCGCTGGCGGCCCTTGTTCTCCAGTCGCCATTCACCTCCATCCGTCCCTTTGCGCGGCAGATGCTCCTTCCCGGATTTCTGGCGCGCGATGTCTTCGACAACCGTAAGGCCCTGGAGTCCTACGGTGGCGCGGTCCTCATCCTGCACGGCGCGGAAGACGACATCATCCCTGTCGGCCACGGGCGCGAACTGGCCCGTACCGCCCGGCGCGGGCGCCTGGTGGAGCTTCGTTGCGGCCATAATGACTGCCCCCCCGACTGGACGGAGTTCTGGCGGATCATTGAGGGATTTCTGGAACAGGAAGGGGTGTTGGGGAGAAAATGAAAGGCCCGCCATGCTTCGGCGGGCCCCTGTTCATTCCGGATTCTGTGCTCCCGTTTCACGGGATTCTTCCGACATCAACGACTGCCGGTTTCATACTGCCCAAGATGTGGTTCGGCTGAAACTTCCTCGATAGGTTTCGCCCCTCCTTTTGGCAGTGCTGGTTTAGGTAGCTACCTGAGTCAACTATAACGCGCGGCGGGAAAAAATCCAGGCTGTTATTTTTCGTTGGACAGCATTACAATAGCTTGGTTGCAGCTGACAATCGGGAGAAGCGGTGAGGGGACGGGCATGGCCGCGCCCCTCTTGTTTTTTGCGGCCGCGACCGGGTTGTAACCCTTGCGGCCTGCTAAAATGGTGTGAGATAGTTGTACCGTTCACTACCCTGCCGTGTCGAGGAGAGCACCATGGCCGACAAGACCATCGACCCCTCCGGCCTCGTCCCCCCCGAGCGGGACGCCTGTGCCATCATCTGTCACATCAACAAGGAAGCCCGTCCCACCCACGGCAACGTCCAACGGACCATCGAGGCCCTGGTGAAAATGGGGCACCGGGCCGGTGAAATCAACGGCGAAGGGGACGGGTGCGGCGTCCTGACCGACATCCCCCGGACGATCTGGCGGGAGGTCCTGGCTGGCGCCGGCGCAGACCCCGATCTGGCCGAAGCTCCCGCCTTTGCCGTAGGGCATTTGCTTCTGCCGAAGGAGGCCATTGTCGCCGATCCGCAGCTGCAGGAGGCAATCCTTGGCCGGTTCTCCGCCGCCGGCGTCCAGTTGCTTGTGGAGCGGCCCGGCATTGTCCGGAGCGAGGTCCTCTCCAGCCGCGCCAGGGAAGGCGAGCCCCTCTTCTGGCAGGTGGCTCTTCTCTGCCCGGAGAAGGTGGCAACACCAAAGCTCCTGTTCGAACTCCAAACATCCATAGAGCGGGATTTCGCGGTCCACGTTGCGTCCCTCTCCACCGATGTGACCGCCTGGAAGGTTCACGGCGCACCGGAACTCCTTCCCCGCTACTATCCCGAATTGAGGCGCCGCGACTTCTTCTCCTCGGTTACTATCGGCCACAGCCGTTACTCCACCAACACCCTCCCTACGGTGCTCCGGGCCCAGCCCTTTTCGCTCCTGGGGCACAACGGCGAGATCAACACCATCGCCCGGCTTCGGGAAGAGGCTCGGATGATGGGAATTCCCCTCTTCGCCGACGGCTCCGACTCCCAGGATCTGAATCGGACCCTGGAAGGGCTCATGTTTCGCTATGGTCTCACCCTGTTCGAGGCGATGGAGGTGGTTTTCCCGCCCATCTTCAGCGCCATGGACGGCATGGGGCCGGAGCTTAGGGCCATGTATACCTGGTTCCGCCGCTTTCTGAAGGCGTCGGCCCAAGGGCCCGCGGCTATCATCGCCCGCCATCGCAATCTTTGCGTCTTCAGCGTGGACGCCATGGGGCTGCGCCCTCTCTGGGTGGGCGAGACCGATCGGGAGATCTTTGCCTCGTCGGAACTGGGCGTCGTCCCCCATGAGGAGATCCTGAGCGACCCGAAGCCCTTGGCCCCCGGCGAGAAGGTGGGGGTGCGAATCGTGGCGGGGCAACAGGTGGAGATCATCGGGCACCCGGCCCTGCGGCGGGAGGTTTATCAGAGCTTCCGGAAGCGGACGAATCTGGCGTCTCAGGAGAAGTGGGTGACGCAGGGGGCGGCCCTGCGGGACGGGCTACCGTCCCTGGCGGCCCGCTTTGGCCGGAGCGCCAAACTCCATCAGGACAACCTTATGTCCGCCTTTGCCTGGAAGTCCAGCGATCTGTCCATTCTGCGAGAGATGGCCGGCAACGGCTCGGACCCCATCGCGTCCCTGGGGTACGACGGCCCCCTGGCGTCGCTTTCCAGCCAGCGTCAGAATCTCTCCGACTACTTCAAGGAACAGGTGGCTGTGGTGACCAATCCGGCCATTGACCGGGAACGGGAGGCAGAGCATTTTTCCACCAGGGTCTACCTGGGCCCGCGGCCCCTGTTCCGGGGCCCCGCCCGCCTGGCGGTGACGCTTGAGGTGCCGCTGCTGACCGGAGGACGCCGTACCGGCATCGAAGCGGCCGACGCCACCGTGGCCCGGGAGTTCGGCACCGCCAGCCTGGAGGCGCTCGTGGCAGCCTTTGGCGAGGGCAAGGGGAGATGCCGGGTGATCCCGTGCCACATGTCAAAGGAGGAGCGTCTGGGGGCCGCCCTGGCACGCCTGACCCGCGAGGCCGCGGAGGCGGTGTCCCGGGGGGCTGCGGTTCTCCTGCTGGACGACAGCGACTGCTTCGCCCCGGGGAAGAGCTTCATCGACCCATTCCTGGTGACGGCGGTCCTCCACAAGGGGCTCAAGGAGGCCACCGACGCCTCGGGGGAAAGCCTGCGGCGACGGACCGCCCTGATGGTCCGGTCCGGTGCGCTCCGCAGCCTCCACGACCTCATATTCGCTCTCGGCATGGGTGCCGATGCCCTTTGCCCCTACCTCATGTGGGAAGGGGCCGGCGATGGCGCGGGGGTGAAGAACCTCTTCTCGGTCGTTGCCAAGGGACTCGAAAAGGTCATCTCCACCATGGGGACCCACGAGATCGGCGGCTACGGCAAGTACTTCGCATCCATCGGCCTTTGCCGGCACCTGGCGGAGATCTTCGAAACCCCCAACTTCTGCGGCTCGGGGCAGGGCGGGCTCACCCTTGAGCGGCTGGAGGAGGAAAACCGCTCCCGCAGCTCCGTGGCCCGCAGCCGCGAAAAACAACCGGTGCCTGTTCAGTTCAGGCTCTATCCCAAGATCTGGAAGATGGTGGGGGCCGTGGCCAAGATGGAGGAAACCTACGCGGACCTCTCCCGCCTCATCCAGCAGTACGAGGCGGAGAACCCCCTGGCCATCCGGCACCTGCTCGATCTCCGCTACACTCCGGAACTGACCGTTGACCCGGACGAGGTGGACGCCACCGTGGGGGACCATAACCTGCCGATCCTGATCTCGGCCATGAGCTTCGGCTCCCAGGGGGAGACCCCTTTCAGGATCTACGCCGAAGCGGCAAAGCGCCTTAACATCGTCTGCATGAACGGCGAGGGGGGCGAAATCGCCGATATGCTGGGGCAGTACCGGAAGAACCGGGGGCAGCAGATCGCCTCGGGGCGCTTCGGGGTGAACATGGCGTTCCTCAACTCCGCCGACGTTCTGGAGATCAAGGTGGGGCAGGGCGCCAAGCCGGGGGAGGGGGGACATCTCCCCGGCTTCAAGGTGACGGCCAAGATCGCTGCGGCTCGCCACGCCACGCCCGGCGTCAGCCTCATTTCCCCCTCCAACAACCACGACATCTACTCCATCGAGGATCTGGCCCAGATCGTCGAGGAACTCCGTACCGCCAACCCCCGGGCTCGCATCTCGGTGAAGGTGCCGGCGGTGGCGGGAATCGGCACCATCGCCCTCGGCGTGGCCAAGGCCGGGGCCGACATCATCACCATCAGCGGCTACGACGGCGGCACCGGCGCGGCCCGCAAGCACGCCATCAAGTTCGTGGGACTGCCTGCGGAGATCGGGGTCTCAGAGGCCCACAAGGCGCTGGTGGCGGCCGGGATGCGCCAGAAAGTGGAGATCTGGGCCGACGGCGGCGCCCGCACCGGCCGGGACGTGGTGAAACTCATGCTCCTCGGCGCCAACCGGGTCGGTTTCGGCACCATGGCCATGGTGGTAATCGGCTGCACCGCCTGCCGCGGCTGCCATCTCGGGACCTGCCACGTGGGAATCGCCACCCAGATCGAAACCGCGGAGGAGGCCGAAGCCCGGGGTCTCAAGCGCTTCGTCCCCCGGGTGCTGGAAAACGGGGTCATTTACATGAGCACCTTTTTCCGGGGAATGAGCCGGGAAATCAGGATCCTCACCGCAAAGCTCGGCTTCCGGCGCACCCAGGACCTGGTGGGGCGGAGCGATCTCCTTGTCCAGGCCCGGGGCCTCGACCGTCTGGACCTGGCGGAGCTGCTCCGCCCGGCCCGCCCGGAGGAGCACCAGCCCTTCGAACCCGAGGTGCGCATCATCCGCAAGCCCCTCAATTACCTGACCTCTCTTATCTCCGGGCTCGTGACCGACTCTTTCGCCAAGGGCGAGGAGCGGGTCCGGTACGATGACGACAGTGCCACCAGCTCCGACCGGGCCATCGGCACCCATCTGGCCGGTGCCTTGGAGCGCGGCGCGGCCGAGGGGCGCGTTCGGACCGGGCAGCGGGCGCTCCTTCAGTTCCGGCGCGACTCCATCCCGGGCAACGGCTTTGCCGCCTTTTCCATCGAACGGCTCACCATCCGGGTAGAGGGAGGGGCTCAGGATGGCGTGGGCAAGAGTACCTCCGGCGGCAGAATCGTCATCCTCAAGGGTGAGAACCGCGAAGGACGGCGGGTGGGCGGAACCGTGGGCAAGGGGCTCGCCTACGGTGCCCAGGGAGGAACCTTCCTTGTTCAGGGAGACGCCGACAGCCGGGCCTGCATCCGACTTTCCGGGGCCGACGTGGTCTTCGGCTCCCGCATCCGTGAACCGGTTGACGACTTTCGGGGGGACATTGCCTCCCGGGCCAACCTCAAGGGCTTCGCCTTCGAGTACATGACCGCCGGACGGGTGGTGGTCCTGGGGGATCCGGGCCCCTGGATCTGCTCCGGCATGACCGGCGGCGTGGTGTACTGCCACCTGGACGGGGCCATGGGGTTCAGCCGTGAGGCCCTGCGTCGGCGGCTGGCCAAGGGGGCCGGGGTGGAGATCCGGGCCGTTGAGGAAGAGGATGTGGCAAGCATTGGGGAACTCCTCCTGAAGTACCACCGGGAGCTCCTCCACTCCCACCAGGAGGAAGAAGCCGACGCCGTGGAGGGGATCATTGCCGCCGCCCGGAGCTGTTTCGTTAAGATCGTGCCGGAGAAGAACATCGTTACCCCCAGGAGCACCGAGTGACGGTATCCCCCCGAGGACGCACGGAGGAACTACCATGATCCGTAATCTGTACGTCGAGAAAGATGTCTGCATCAGTTGCGGTCTTTGTGTTGAGACGGTTCCGGAGGTGTTCCGGTTTGACGACGACAACCTGGCCGAGGTGTACGATCCGGCCGGCGCTGCCGAGGAAAAGATCCAGGAGGCCGTTGACGCCTGTCCGGTCTCCTGCATCCTCTGGGGGTAACAGCCCCCACATCCCACGATACGGGAAGACACATGATTATCCTGATTCTCAATTGCCGGGGCTTTTCCATCCACTTCCAGCTCTTCGACTGGTCTACGCGGACCGTCCTCGCCCGGGGGGACGTTGACCGGATCGAACTGGGCGACTCGTTCATCTCTATGGAGGTGCCGGGGCGGGACCCCTATCACCTGGAGTCCGACTGCTCCAGTTTCGGTGCAGCCGTGGCCCTTATTCTCGCCACCCTGACCCACCCCCTGGAGGGCCCCCTTTCCCGGGTCGGGCAGATTACCGCCGTGGGGCACCGGGTCGTCCACGGGGGAGAGCGGTTTACCGCCACGGTTCCCATCGACGGGAAGGTCATTGAGGCGGTGCGTGCCATGGAGGAACTGGCGCCGCTCCATATCCCCCCGAACCTGGCGGGGATCGAGGGGGCCATGGCCACTCTGCCCGGCATCCCCCACGTGGCGGTCTTCGACACGGCATTCCACCAGGCAATGCCGCTCCATGCCTACCTCTATCCCCTCCCCTGGGAGTGGTACGAGAAGCACGGCGTGAGACGCTACGGCTTCCACGGCGCCTCCCATTGCCATGCGGCGCGGCGGGGGGCGGCGCTTCTGGGGCGCGAGCCGGCTCGCTGCAACCTGATCACCATCCACATCGGCAACGGGATTTCCCTCTGCGCCGTTGAGGGTGGCCGCTCCATCGACACGAGCATGGGGCTCACGCCGCTGGAAGGAACCATGATGGGAACCCGTTGCGGCTCCATCGACCCGGGCATTCCCCCGTTCATGATGCAGGAAGAACAGCTCTCGCCCCGTGATCTGGACCGGATCCTCAACCAGCGGAGCGGCTCTGCGGGCATCACCGGCCTCAAGCTGGACCGGCCGGCGTTTCTGGCCCGGGCCATCGCGGGAGATGAGCGGTGTCTCCTGGCCCTGGAGATGGAGGCCTACCGCCTCCGGAAGCACATCGGCGGCTACACCGCGGCCCTTGGCCGACTCGACGCCGTGGTCTTCAGCGCTGCTTCGGGGGAGGGGGAGTGGTTCATGCGGGAAAAGACCCTCGCCGATATGGCGTGTTTCGGCATCCGGCTCGACCGGGAGCGGAACCGGACTGCCCGTTCCGTGGACCGGGAGGAGCGGGTCAGCGCCGATGACTCACCCGTTGCGGTCTATGTGATTCCCACCGATGAGGAAATGGTCTATGCCGAGGAGGTGGCCGCGCTCCTGAACGGGCGGGGGTGACAACGACCGGGAATGGGGTAAACTGTTTTTCCTGTCGGATTCGATCCACCAAGGAGGCACGCATGTCGCTGGAAGGCCAAAAGGCTCCCGACTTCACCCTGGAGGGAAGTGACGGGAAAATGCACTCTCTGAAAGACTACGCGGGGCAGACGGTCGTCATCTATTTCTATCCCCGGGACAATACGCCGGGATGCACCAAGGAGGCCTGCGGCTTCCGGGATCTGCACCAGGATCTGACGGCGCGCGGCGTTGTTCTGCTCGGCGTCAGCAGGGACAGCCTCGCGTCCCACGACACGTTCATCAGGGCCTTTGGCCTCCCTTTCACGCTTCTGTCGGATCCGGACGCCGCCATGATGACCGCCTACGGTGCCTTCGGCGAGAAGGTCCAGTACGGCAAGACCACCATGGGCACGATCCGCTCCACAGTGGTGGTGGGTCCCGACGGGACGGTGGTGAAGCACTGGTCCAAGGTGGCCAAGGCAGATGCCCATCCGGCCCAGGTGGCAGAATTCCTCGCCAAGCGGGCGTAGGAACCTCCCATGGCAGAGAGCGGCCCGTCATTTCTCGTTGCCTGCCCCGCCTGTGGCACGACCAACCGGGTGCCGGCATCCAGGGAAGGGGTTGCGGGCCGCTGCGGCAGGTGCCGCGGTGTGCTCCCGCCCCTCTATTTTCAGCCGGTCCCGCTTACCGACCGGAGTTTCGACCCGTTCGTCGCCGGCTATCATGGTCCTGTTCTGGTTGAATTCTGGGCCCCCTGGTGACCCCACTGCCGGGACTTCGCACCGGTGGTGCGGGAAGTTGCGCGCGAGCTTGCCGGCACGGCGGCAGTGGTTCAGGTGAACACCCAGGAGAACCCGCAGCTGGCAGCCCGCTTCGGCATCCGGGGGATTCCGGCCCTGGTGCTCCTGCGGCAGGGACAGGTGCTCGCCACCTGGAGCGGAGCGCTACCCATGGAGGCGGTGCTTTCCCGGGTCCGCGGCGCGCTGAGCTAACGTGGCAGGGCATCGGCGTTTCCCTCAAAACCGTTGACATGAGTCCCGATTGCGCTAGAGTATGAACTCGGCATTTCACTCGACGCCAAGGAGAGTAGAATGCAACCAGCCGGCATATCACATTCCCTCTTCCCCTCGTTGCCGCCCGAGTTCATTCCCCTGGCGCTCTACACCCTTGCGGCATCCATCCTGGTCGGCGTGCTCCTTCTGGCCGCCTGGTGGCTCGGCGCCAAGACCACCAACCGCAACAAGGAACTCCCCTACGAATCGGGCGCAATCCCCACCGGTTCGGCCCGGCTCGCCTATCCGGTCCCGTTTTACCTCATCGCCATCTTCTTCATCGTCTTCGACGTGGAGGCGGCCTTCATCTTCGCCTGGGCCACGGCCTGGCGTGAGCTGGGCCTACCGGGGCTCGTCCATATTACCTTCTTCATCGTCATCCTCCTTCTCGGCCTCGTCTGGCTCTGGCTGAAGGGGGGCCTCGACTGGGGACCGTCCCGTGCACGGAGGGGCCATGTCCGAGACTGAGGTCCCACAGAACAACATCATCCTGGCCAGCCTGGACGACCTGATCAACTGGGGGCGGGCCAACTCCCTCTGGCCCATGTTCTTCGGCCTC
Organism: Geobacter sp. 60473; assembly: GCF_036323535.1. GTDB lineage: Bacteria > Desulfobacterota > Desulfuromonadia > Geobacterales > Geobacteraceae > Geobacter > Geobacter sulfurreducens. Next base: position 3,233,603 of record NZ_AP028967.1, on the reverse strand, counting down.
TCCTGCTGTTTCGTCGAGATGATGACCTCCTTCACCTCCCGCTACGACGTTTCCCGCTTCGGGGCCGAGGTGCTCCGGGGGACGCCGAGGGAGGCGGACCTCATGGTCATTGCCGGCACCGTTTTCAAGAAAATGGCCCCCTCCATCCTCCGGCTCTACGAGCAGATGGCCGAGCCCAAGTGGGTCATCTCCATGGGGAGCTGCGCCAACTCCGGCGGTATGTACGACGTCTACAGCGTGGTCCAGGGGGTGAACCAGATCATCCCGGTGGATGTCCACATTCCCGGCTGCCCCCCGCGCCCCGAGGCGTTCCTCCAGGGGCTGATGCTGCTCCAGGAAAAAATCAGGAGGGAAGAACGCCCCGCCAGGAAGGTCCTCCACCTGGCCGGCGGGAGCGAGGGAACCACCCGGCCGGTGCTAGTGGACGGGGTGACCAAATCCCGCGACACCCGGGGACCCGGCATGGAAGGGATCGCCATCAGGGGAACCTCGGTGCAGCACCCCAATTTCCCGATGCCCCGCTCCGACGAGATGTGGCGTCCGCCGGCCCCGAAGCACCACTTCCCCGACTTCGGCCTTGCCGGAGAACTGGAAACGGCCTTCGGCCACCGGGTAGTGCGGGACGATCACGCCACCGACATGCTCACCTACCGCTGCCCGCCGGAGCTGCTGCCGGACGTGCTGCGCCACCTGAAGACCCGGAGCGCCGCCCCCTTCCGGCGTCTGGAGGACGTGGCCTGCGTGGATGAGTCGTGCCGCCGGGAGCGGTCGCGGTTCCCGGACTTCACCGTCAATTACCATCTTCTTAACTTCGACATCCCCGGACATCTGCGGATCAAGGCCGACTTGCGAGGGGATACGCCGGAGATCCCGAGCGCGACAAGCGTCTTCCCGGCGGCCGACTGGTACGAGCGGGAGGCCTTCGACATGTACGGCATCCGGTTCGCCGGCCACCCGAACCTGCGCCGCATCCTCATGCCGCCCGACTGGGAGGGACACCCCCTGCGAAAGGATCATCCCTTCCGGGCCACGGAGATGCCTTCCTACACCACGGACGACGCCCGGCGCCATCAGGCCCTGCCGGCCTCTGATTTCTTCGATAGAATTGACGAAGAAACCCTGATCCTGAACCTGGGGCCCCAGCACCCCGGCACCCACGGCATCATCCGCTTCATCCTCAAGCTGGACGGCGAAGAGATCCTGGACATGGACACCGACATCGGCTACCACCACCGGGGTGCCGAGAAGATCGGCGAGCGCCAGCACTGGAACCAGTTCATCCCCTACACTGACCGGATCGACTACCTGGCCGGGGTCCAGAACAACCTGGCCTACGTGAACAGCGTTGAGCGGCTCTGCGGCATCACCGTGCCGGACCGGGCCATCACCATCCGGGTCATGTTGGCGGAGCTCTTCCGGATCGCCAGCCACCTGGTCTGGCTCGGCACCTTTGCCGCCGACGTGGGGGCCATGACCCCGGTCTTCTACACGTTCACCGACCGGGAGAAGGTCTTCGACATCGTGGAGATGGTCACCGGTGGCCGGATGCACCCCTCCTGGTTCCGGATCGGCGGCGTGGCCGACGATCTCCCCGAGGGGTGGGACGGGGCGGTGAAGGCGTTCCTCGACTGGATGCCGGCCCGGCTCAAGGAGTACGAGGATCTCCTGAAGGGGAACCCCATCTTCCGGGCACGGCTGAAAGGGGTGGGCGTCATCACCGGGGACGAGGCCCTGGAGTGGGGGATTTCCGGCCCGAACCTGCGGGCCTGCGGCGTGGAATGGGACCTGCGGAAGAAGATCCCCTACAACGGCTACCAGCACTTCCACTTCGAGGTTCCGACCGAGGAGGGGGGGGATTGCTGGGCCCGCTACCGGGTCCGGATCGAGGAGATCCGCCAGTCGCTCCACATCGTCCGCCAGTGCTGGAAGGAGATGCCCGCCGGGCGGTGGATCACCGACGACTACCGCTACGTGCTGCCCAGGAAGCGGGACGCGCTCCACGACATCGAATCCCTGATTCACCATTTCATCAATGCCACACGGGGAATGGCGCCGCCGAAAGGGGAGAACTACAGCGCCATCGAGGCCCCCAAGGGGGAGAACGGCTACTTCGTGGTGAGCGACGGCCTCAACGTGCCGTATCGGGTGCGGATCAAGACGCCGAGCTTCCCGCACATCCAGGCCCTCCCCCTCATGAGCCGGGGGTGGCTCGTGGCGGATTTCCTGGCCATCATCGGGTCCATTGACTTCGTGCTGGCGGATTTGGACAGGTGACGCCGATGATCCCGGAGCTTCTCAAAAAGGAACTTCAGTCCCGCGTCGCCCACGCCGTCACCAGCCGCGAGGCGGCCGTGGACGTGATGAAAGAGCTGCAGCGCCACTACGGCTGGCTCACCGACGAGGCGGTGGGGGAGGCGGCGGAGCTCCTGGGACTCACCCCCCTCCAGGTGGAGGAGCTGGCCACCTTCTACGAGATGATCTACCGCCGCCCCGTGGGAAAGCTGGTGATCCACGTCTGCGACTCCATTTCTTGCTGGGCTCTGGGGGGGGAGAGTCTCATGGCGCACCTGGCAGCGGCGCTGAACATCGAACCGGGGGGAACCACGGCGGACGGGCTCTTTACGCTTCTGCCCTGCTGCTGCCTCGGCAACTGCGGCGAAGCCCCGACGCTCATGGTCGGCGACACCCTCCACGGCCGGGTGACGCTGGAGCGGGCCGGGGAGATCTTGGCGACTGAGCGGCGGCAGCTTGCAGCCGCGGAGGGATGAACGATGGTGCGAGTAAAGCGGATCTACGACGAACCGGCAACCGAGGACGGCACGCGCGTCCTGGTGGACCGGCTCTGGCCCCGGGGTATCGCGAAAGACAAGGCCCGCATCGACGAGTGGCTGAAGGAGATCGCCCCCAGCGACGAGCTGCGGCAGTGGTTCGGCCACGACCCGGCCCGGTGGGACGAGTTCCGGGAGCGCTACCGGCAGGAGCTGGACGCGAAGGCGGAACTCCTGGATGGACTCCGGAAGCTGGTGGCCGGCGGGACGGTGACGCTCCTGTTCGCGGCAAAGGATGAAAAGCACAACAACGCGGTGGTGTTGAAGGACATTCTTGTTGAGCAATAAGACCCCCCTCAGTCCCCCCTGCCTTGTAGGGGGAAGCGAACGAGAGCGAAGCAGGGGGGTGAACAAAGGGGTAAATGGAACAGGTTCTCTTCCGACATAACCGTCCCGGCCGGTGCGTTACCTTTGCCGAGTACCGGGCCGAGGGGGGCTTCGCGGCCCTGGAAAAGGCCCTTTCCGGCATGTCGCCCAACGATGTCCAGCAGGTGGTGATCGACGCCAACCTGCGGGGCCGGGGCGGGGCCGGGTTCCCCACCGGGAAGAAGTGGTCCTTCGTGCCGCGGGACATCCCCGGCCCCCGCTATCTCATCTGCAACTGCGACGAGATGGAGCCGGGCACCTACAAGGACCGGATACTCCTGGAGGCGAACCCCTATTCCCTGGTGGAGGGGATGACCCTGGCCGCTTATGCCATCGGCGTGGCCCACGCCTTCATCTTCATCCGCCGGGGCTACGAAGAGGCGGCGGAGAATTGCCGGCGCGCCATTGCCGAGGCAAAGGAAGCGGGCCTGCTGGGGAATAACATCCTCGGCTCCGGTTTCTCCCTGGAACTGGACGTACACCAGTCCGCCGGCCGCTACATCTGCGGCGAAGAGACCGCCCTTATGAACGCGCTGGAGGGGAGGCGGGCCAACCCGCGGAGCAAACCCCCCTTCCCGGCGGTGAAAGGGCTCTGGGGGCGCCCCACGGTGGTGAACAACGTGGAGACCCTGGCCAACATCCCGGCCATCGTGGCCAACGGCGCCGCCTGGTTCAAGGGGCTGGCGAGAATCTCCGAAGCGGCCGGCACCAAGCTCTTCTGCGTGAGCGGACATGTGAACAACGCCGCCTGCTTCGAGCTCCCCCTGGGGATGAGCCTGGGCGAGATCATCGATGGCCCCTGCGGCGGCATGCTGCCGGGGCGGGAGTTCAAGGCGTGCATCCCCGGCGGGGCGTCCACGCCGTTCTTTACCCGGGAGCACTGGAACGTTCCCATGGACTTCGACGCAGTGGCAAGGGCCGGCTCCCGGCTCGGCACCGGCGGCATCGTGGTCTTCGACCGGAACACCTGCATGGTGGCGGCAACCTTGAACCTGGTGTCCTTCTATGCCCGGGAGTCGTGCGGCTGGTGTACCCCCTGCCGGGAAGGGCTCCCCTTTGTGAAGGACGTCCTGGCCCGGATCGAGGCGGGCGCCGGGCGGGAGGAGCACATCGCCATCCTGCGGGAGCATGTCCAGTACCTGAACTACGCCTTCTGTCCCCTGGCCCCCGGTGCCATGGGGCCGGTGGAGGGGCTCCTGCGGCTCTTCGAGGACGAGATCCGGGAGCACATCGTGCTGGGGCGCTGCCCCTTCGGAGGAAAGGGATGACGGCACCATCTGACGATTTCGGCGGCCTCGTGACCCGGGCCACAAGGCTCTGGACGGGCAATTTCGGCAATCTCCTCGTCCTCTCCCTGGTTTTCGCCCTGGTGGCGTGGATTCCCGTGGCCAACATCGGCTTCCTGGCCGGCTACACCCGGGCGGTACTCAAGGTGGCCCGCGGGGGAAAGGCGGAGCCGGGGGACATCTTCCGGGCCTGGGACTGCTTCGGCGACCTCTTCGTCTACCTCCTGCTCGTGGTCGTGGCCATGTTCGCCCTGAACCACGTGCCGGTCATCGGCCAGGTGGCGGGGTTCGTCCTGTCGGTGGTGGTCGCGCCCGGCATGTACGGCATTATTGACCGGCGGATGAAGTTAATGGACGCCTTCCGGTGGAGCCTCGAAACCATCAGGGGGGACCTGGCCGGCTGGATTCTGGCGGTACTCGTGGGGAGCATCTTTACAGCCGTGGGGGCGCTCCTGCTCGGCATCGGCATCATCATCACCCTTGGCTGGGGAAGTCTCGTGATGGCGCTCCAGTACGACAAGGGGGAACAACCACGGGTGATTATCTTGTAACCTGAAACCATGCCCAAACTGACCATCGATCACATACCGGTCGAAGTCCCTCCCGGCACCAGCGTGCTGGAGGCGGCCAAGACCGCGGGAATCTGGATTCCGCACTTCTGCTACCACCCGGCCCTCGGCAGCGTGGGGGCCTGCCGGCTCTGCGCCGTGAAGCTGCTGGACGGGCCGGTGAAGGGGGTCCAGATGTCGTGCATGCTCCCGGCTCAGGACGGCATGGTGGTCTCCACCACCGACCCCGAGGCCCTGAAGATGCGGAGTCTCGTCATCGAGTGGCTCATGACCAACCACCCCCACGACTGCCCGGTCTGCGACGAGGGGGGCGAGTGCCTTCTCCAGGACTACACCGTGGCCGGCGGCCACGGCATTCGCCGCTTCGAGGGAAAAAAACGGACCCACGTGAACCAGGATCTGGGGCCGCACATCCAGCACGAGATGAACCGCTGCATCCAGTGCTACCGGTGCGTCCGCTTTTACCAGGAATATGCCGGCGGCAGCGACTTCGGGGTCATGGGGAGCGCCCGGCGGGTCTACTACGGCCGGTTCCAGGAAGGGACACTCGAATCCCCCTTCTCGGGAAATCTCGTCGACATCTGCCCCACCGGGGTCTTCACCGACAAGACCGCCCGGTTCCGGGCCCGTTACTGGGACTACGAGATGGCCCCTTCGGTCTGCCCCTGGTGTTCCCTCGGCTGCAACACCGTGCCGGCGGCCCGCTACCGGGAACTCCTCAAGACCATGGCCCGGGAGAACCCCGTCGTGAACGGCCACTTCATCTGCGACCGGGGGCGGTTCTCCAATGCCGCCGTGAACGATCCGGCGCGGCCGAGGGTGCCGCTGGTTGACGGAGAAGAGGTTTCATGGGCCGCGGCCATCGACGCCACCATGCTCCGGATCGAAGAGTTTATGGAACTCTACGGCCCCGGCCGCCTGGCCCTGGTTGGCTCGCCCCGCCTCCCGCTGGAGGGGAGTGTCCTTCTGGCACGGCTGGCCGGGCTCATCGGAACGGAGTACCTTTGTTACTTTGCCGAGCGGGACAGAGGGGAGCGGGTAGCCGCCGCCGTTTCCCTCCTTGCCGACGGCAGGGCGGCCTCCATGGCGGACGTACGGAAGGCCGACTGCGTTGTCATCCTCGAGTCGGACCTCCGGGACGAAGGGCCGATGATGCTTCTGGCGGTCCGGCAGGCATGGCGCAGCGGCGCACCGGTCTTCCTGGTGGGGAAACATGCGCCCCTTGAGCAGGCCCGAGCCGTTTCCATCGAGGCCATCGAGCTCAGCATCATTGAAGAGGTGCCTCTGGCGATATTCGAGAGGGCCGTGGTCATCTGCGGCACCAGGGACAATCCTCCCGCAGCCACTGAGTTACTTGCCCATACTGATGCCAAAATCGCGTACCTCTTTCCCGGTCCCAACGCCTTTGGGGCGGGTCTTCTGGCGAAGGAGCACGGAGCGGTTACCCTGGCCGAGGCCGTTGCCTCGGGGAGAGTGAAGGGGATCATCGCCGTGGAGGCCGACATCCCCGAGGCGCTCCTGGCCGGCGTGCCGTTCGTGGTGGCCGCTGACTGGCTTCCGACGGAAACGGTCAGGCGTGCCCAGATCGTCATCCCCACCGCCGCCTGGGTGGAGACGGACGGCACCTATGTCAACTTTGAAGGGCGCGCCCAGCGGTTCCGGAAGGTCATGGCGCCCGGACTTCCGATTCGGGGGCTCCCGGCCCGCTACCACGCCTCCCCCGACAAGCCGGCGCCGTTCCATCCGCCGCGGGTGCACCGCAGCGCCCCCCCCGGCGGGGAACTCCGCCCCGCTTGGCGGTTCGTGGCCGAGCTGGTGGAGCGGTTCGGGGGCGAAGCGGTGACGGGGGGGGGTGCCGGACGGTGGGAGCTGCTGCGGGACCTCGACCCGGAAGGGAGAGGGGAAACGGTGCTGTAGTGAAAAATGTTGCGCGAAACTGAACCACATCTCGATAACTGGCAAGAGTGGTTTACTCAACAGGTACTTCCAGAGGACCGTGCACTACGCGGCGGCTCCTGGAGTCTGACTTACCAAACAGAAAAAGGAGCACCATGAGCAGTTTACCCGCATGCCCACAATGCAGTTCGGAATACACCTATGAAGACGGGACCATGTACGTCTGCCCGGAATGCGCCCATGAGTGGCCGACGGCTGCGCCGGGAGAGAGCCCGGAAGAGCAGCGCGTTGTGCGCGATGCCTTCGGCAACGTGCTCAGTGATGGCGACTCCGTCACGGTGATCAAGGATCTGAAGATCAAAGGCTCGTCCTCGGTTGTCAAGGTCGGAACCAAGGTGCGGAACATCCGGCTCGTGGAGGGGGACCATGACATCGACTGCAAGATCGACGGCGTCGGTGCCATGCAGTTGAAGTCGGAATTTGTGAAAAAGGCATAGTTGAGGCGAAACGGGCATGCAAAGCGAACAGGCGCCCGGGAATACCAGTTCACTGTAAATGGCATGTTCCGCCGTCATAACCGCGTGGAAGAAACAGCCCGGCGCGGCGGTGCATACATTCGGGGGCCATCTCCCGGCATTGCGTCACACCATTGAGGAAGCCGATGGAGAGCGAACACATCTGCAAATTGCTGCTCGATTTCGCAGCTGACTGGGAGTTCTGGCTCGACCCCGAGGGGGCCTGTCGCTATGTCTCCCCGGCCTGCGAGCGGATTACCGGGTACCGTCCCGACGAGTTCATGGGTGAAGCGGGCCTGCTGCGGCGGATTGTCCATCCTGAGGACCGGGAGGCCGTGGAGAGCCATCTGACGGATGCTCTGGCCAATCGAGAGGGGGTCTGCCCCATTGACTTCCGCATCATCACGCGCACCGGTGAGGTGCGTTGGATCAGTCATCACTGTCAGCCGGTGCACGACGGCGCCGGAACGTTTCTCGGCCGGCGGGGGAGCAATCGGGACATTACCGACCGCATGGCGGCCCAGGAGGAGAACCGGCGGCTCGGCGGGCTCATGGAGCGGCTTGTCCGCGTAGTGCAGGAGCTTTCCCGGGCCCGCAGCCTCGACGAGATTACGGCGGTGGTCCGGACTGCCGCCCGGGAGTTGGTGAGCGCCGACGGGGCCACGTTTGTCCTGCGGGAAAACGGTAACTGCTTCTATGCGGACGAAGATGCCATCGCCCCGCTCTGGAAGGGGCTCCGGTTCCCCCTTGAGCGCTGCATCAGCGGGTGGGTCATGCTCAACCGGCAGGCGGCGGTCATCGAGGATATCTACCAGGATCAGCGGATACCCGTGGAGGCCTATCGCCCTACGTTCGTGCAGAGCCTTGCCATGGTCCCCATCCGGGGGGAAGACCCCATCGGCGCCATCGGCACCTACTGGGCCAGGCGCCATCGCCCCTCCGAGCAGGAGATCAGCGTCATTCAGGCCCTTGCCGACACGACGTCGGTGGCCATGGAAAATGTGCGGGTCTACGCGGATTTGGAGCAGCGCGTGCGGGAGCGCACCGAGGCCCTGGAAACCGCCAACCGCGAACTTGAGGCGTTCGGTTTTTCAGTTTCTCACGACCTGCGCGGCCCGCTCCGGAGGCTGGACGGGTACAGCCGCATGCTCTATGAGGACTACGCCGACCGCCTGGAGGGGGAGGGGCGGGACATCCTCATCCGCATGATCCGGCTGGCAACGCGGATGGAACAGCTGATAGACGATCTTCTCAGGTTTTCCCGGAGCGTGAAGGGTGAGGTCGTCCACGAGGCGGTGAACCTGAGCCGCCTGGCGCGGAGCATTGCCCGTGAGCTGAGTGACGGGGAGCCCGGTCGGGCAGTGGATTTCATCATAGCCGACGGCCTGACGGTCGAGGGGGATCCGGGGTTGCTGCGGGCTGCCATGGAGAATATCCTTAGGAACGCCTGGAAATATACGGCCCCAAAGGAGAACGCAGTCATCGAGTTCGGCCGTTGCGAGGGCGAGGGAGAGCGGCTCTACTTTATCCGCGACAACGGCGTCGGCTTTGACATGGCCCACAAGGACAAGCTTTTTCAGCCCTTCGAGCGCCTCCACGACGCGCGCGCGTTCGAGGGGACCGGCATCGGCCTTGCCACGGTCAAGCGGATCATCGACCGCCATGGAGGGCGCATCTGGGCGGAGGGAACGCCCGGCGCCGGCGCCACGTTTTACTTCACGTTGCCGGAACCCGGCGGGGAGTCATGAACGGAGTTGCTCTCGACATAGCCATCCACGGGGCCAAGATCGCCCTGATCTTCTTCGTGGTGCTCACCCTGGCGGCCTACCTGGTCTTCGCCGAGCGGCGGCTCCTGGCCTGGATCCAGGACCGCAAGGGGCCGAACCGGGTGGGCCCCTTCGGCCTGCTGCAGCCCCTGGCGGATCTCATCAAACTCCTGACCAAGGAGGATTTCCGCCCCGCCGGCGCCGACAAGTGGCTCTTCTATCTGGCCCCGGCCATGGCTGCCGTCCCGGCGATCCTCACCTTTGCGGTGATCCCCTTCGGGGCGCCGGTCACGATTCTCGGCCGTGAGATCCCGCTTCAGGTGGCGGATCTGAACGTGGGGCTCCTCTTCTTCTTGGCACTCTCCTCCATTGCGGTGTATGGTGTGGCCCTGGGGGGATGGGCGTCCAACTCCAAGTACGCGCTCCTGGGCTCCATCCGGGGGCTGGCCCAGCTCATCTCCTACGAGCTCTCCATGGGGCTGTCCCTGGTGCCCACGGTGATGCTGGCCGGGTCGCTCCGGCTGTCGGACATCGTGGCGGCCCAGGAGGGGGTCTGGTTCATCGCCTACCAGCCCGTGGCCTTTCTGATCTTTCTCATCAGCATCGCGGCCGAATGCAAGCGGATACCCTTTGACATCCCCGAGGCGGAGGGAGAGCTGGTGGCGGGGTTCCACACCGAGTACTCGGGGATGCGTTTCGGCCTCTTTTTCGTGGGCGAGTACATCAACATCATCGTCCTCGGCGGTTTGGCAACCACCTTCTTTCTGGGCGGCTGGCAGGGGCCGCTGCTGCCTCCCTTCGTCTGGTTTTCGGTGAAGACTCTCGCCTTCGCCTTCTTCTTCATCTGGATGCGGGGAACCCTGCCGCGGTTGCGCTACGATCAGCTCATGCACCTGGGATGGAAGGTGCTGACGCCGCTGGCACTGCTCAACATCCTGATCACCGGATGGGTACTGATGTTCGTGTAACGGAGAGACAAACACCATCGAGAGAAAGGGGGGAGAGAACGTTCGCACCACGCACAACCGCATCACGGTCTGACACACGCACACTGGTCATCGTTCCGCAGAAGAGAATCCAACACGCAACGAAGCAAAGGAGGACGTGTCATGGTTGAGAACGTGAATACCAAGGACAAGCACGGGCATACGCCGCTCATCGACGCGGCGAAGGCAGGGGATGTGGATGCGATCAGGGATCTCATCGGCCGTGGCGCCGACCTGGAGGCCAAAAGCGAGAAGGGCAAGACCGCCCTCCACTACGCGGCGGCCAACGGTCAGGCTGCAGCCATCCGGGCGCTGCTTGAGGCGGGCGCGCAGGTGGACCCGCGGGATCTCGAATGGCACACCCCCCTCATGCTGGCTGCGAATTACGGATGCAACGAATGCGTGGAAGACCTGCTGACGGCCGGCGCCGACCCCCTGGCCAAGATGAAGCTGGGCAATACGGCCCTGACCTATGCGGAAGCGAACGGACACCCTGACACTCTGGACCTGATCAAAAAGGCGCAACGGGCCAAGTCGGGCACCGCCTGACCGCCGCGTGAACCGGTGGAGGGGCTCTGGCCGGAGCCCCTCCACTCCCGTGAACCATGCCGATACTGACCGATTTCAAAGCCATCGCCACCGGGCTTTTCGTGACCTGGAAGCATATCTTCCGCAGGCCGGTGACCGTGGAGTACCCGGAGGTGAAGCGGACGCCGGCGCCCCGCTACCGGGCGCGGATCGTTCTCACCCGCGACCCGGACGGCGGAGAGCGCTGCGTGGCCTGCTACCTCTGCTCCGCGGCCTGTCCCGTTGACTGCATCTCCATGGAAGCGGCCGAAGGGGAGGAGGGCCGCCGCTACGCCCGGTGGTTCCGGATCAACTTCTCCCGCTGCATCTTCTGCGGCCTCTGCGCCGAGGCCTGTCCGACCCTGGCCATCCAGATGACCCCCCACTACGAGATCTGCGAACGGGACATCATGGAACTGGTCTACGAGAAGGAGGACCTCCTCATCGATGGCTGCGGCAAGGATGCCGGGTACAACTTCTACCGTCACGCCGGCATCGGCGTCGCCCAGCCCCGCGGGGCTGGCGAATGCGAGGAAGAGCCGGTGGACGTGCGGGGGCTGATGCCCTAACGGTATGGAACAGGCCCTTTTCTACATCCTTGCCGCCGTGACCGTCATTGCCACGGTCCTTGCCATCACCGAGAAGCACGCGGTGCACGCCATCGTCTACCTCGTGACCTCCTTTTTCGCCCTGGCGGTCATCTTCTTCACGCTCGGCGCGCCGGTAGTGGCGGTGTTCGAGGTGATCATCTATGCCGGCGCTATCATGGTCCTCTTCCTGTTCGTGATCATGATGTTGGACCTGGGGCACCCGGAGCGGGCCAGGCGTCCCGGCATCCGCGACTGGTGGCCCGCCCTGGCCCTCGGCGCCGTAACCCTGGCGTCGGCCCTGACGCTTCTGATCTCTCGCGCCCAGGCGGCATCGGCGGCGGGCCGGGCCATCGGCGTGAAGGAATTCGCCCTGACGCTCTTCGGGAAATACGGGGTAGCAGTTGAGGTGATCTCCATGCAGCTTCTCTTTGCACTGGTGGGGGCGCTCTACCTGGCCAAAAGGAGGGAGCGGTGATCGTCCCCTTCGAGCACGTTCTGATCCTTGCCGGCCTTCTCTTCGCCCTGGGGCTTGTTTGCGTCCTGGTCTGGCGGATGAACCTGATCATGCTCCTCATCGGTATCGAAGTGATGCTCAACGCCGCCATGCTCGCCTTCGTGGGGGGCGCGGCCCGCTGGGGAATGGCGGACGGACAGGTCTTCTCCCTCATCATCATGGCCCTCACCTCGGCCGAGGTGTCCCTGGCCCTGGCCATGGTGGTCTACCTCCACCGGCGGAAGAAGACGGTTGATGCGGATGAGTTCAGGGAGCTGCAGGGATGAAGCTCTATCTCGCCTTCATACTCCTGCTGCCGCTGCTGGGCGGCACCCTCAACGCGCTGGTGGGGCGGAAGCTCCCGCGCCGCCTGTGCGAGGCGCTGGCCTGTGCCGCGGTCTGGGGGGCCTTCGTCTGCGCGGCCCTGGCCTTCGCGGCCTATGAAGCGCCGGAGACCGTGCTGCTGGCCACTTGGCTGGCGGACTTCGACTTCACCGCCCCCATCGCCCTCTACCTGGATCCCCTCTCCCTAGTGATGACGGTGATGATCACCTTCGTCTGCGGCCTGATCCACCTCTACGCCGTGGGATATATGGCGGGGGAGGGGAGCCCGGCCCGGTTCTTCGCGCTACTGAATCTCTTCGTCTTTGCCATGCTGGTCCTGATCCTGGCGGAGAACCTGCCGCTTCTCTACCTGGGGTGGGAAGGGGTCGGCTTCTGCTCCTACGCCCTCATCGGTTTCTGGTATTCCGACCCGAAAAACGCCACTGCCGGCCGCAAGGCCTTCATCACCACCCGAATCGGCGATACGGCCTTCGGCATCGGCATTGTCTGGTGCTTCCAGCTTTTCCAGACCGAATCCATCAGCCAGATCAACCAGATGGGATTTCTGATGCCCGTGGGGGTCGTCACGGCGCTGGGGCTTTTGTTTCTGGCCGGGGCCATGGGGAAGTCGGCCCAGGTACCCCTCATGGTCTGGCTCCCCGACGCCATGGCCGGCCCAACGCCGGTCTCGGCACTGATCCACGCCGCCACTATGGTCACCGCCGGGGTCTACCTCATGGCCCGGATGTCGCCCCTCTTCAGCGCGGCCCCCGTGGTCATGGCCGCCGTGGCCATAACCGGTGCCGTCACCGCCTTCTACGGCGCCACCTGCGCCTTGGTCCAGCGGGACTTCAAGCGGGTGCTGGCCTACTCCACCATCAGCCAGATCGGCTACATGATGCTCGGCGTCGGGGCCGGCGCCGTCACTGCCGCCACCTTCCACCTGCTGGTGCATGCCTTCTTCAAGGCGCTTCTGTTCCTCGGGGCCGGCTGCGTCATCGCGGCCCTCCATCACGAGCAGGACCTCTTCAGGATGGGGGGCCTGCGCCGGAAGATGCCGGTCACCTTCTGGGCCTTCATGGCCGGTGCCGCCTGCCTGGCGGGACTTCCCCCCACCGGCGGCTTCTTCAGCAAGGACGCAATCCTGGCCGCGGTCTGGGCCAAGGGGGGCGCGCTCTACGGCGGGCTCTTCGGTTTGGGGCTCATGGCGGCGCTCCTCACCTCCTTCTACACCTTCCGAATGGTCTACCTCGTCTTCGGCGGCGAGGGGGCAACGGAGGTTCACCGTAATCCGCGGATCATGGACCTGATGCTCCTTCCCCTGGCGATCCTGGGGCTCATCGGTGGGTTTATCCACCTCCCCGCGTTCCTGGCCGACGGCTGGCTCGGCCGCTTCCTGGCCACGACCCTCACCGAAGGGGCTGCCCATCTTTCCCACGGGGAAGAGATGGCCGTGGAGGCAATCGCCGCCCTCGTGGCCCTGACCGGACTTGCAATCGCCCACTACCGCTACGGCGGCATCCGCCGCGCGGCCCGGATCGAAGCAGCCGCAGCCGAGCCCAGGGGGATCACCGCTTTCCTCCTGAACGGCTGGTACGCGGACCATCTCTACCGCGCCCTCTTCATCCGCCCCTACGAGGCCATCGCCTCCTTCCTCTGGCGCCGGGTGGACGAAGGGGTGATCGACGACTCTCTCGACCGCCTGGCCGACGGCATCGGTACGGCCGGACAAGGGCTGGGCCGCTGGAGTTGCGGACGGGTGTCGGTTTATCTCCTCAGCTTCGCGGCGGGGCTGGCGCTGGTTCTGGGGTGGCTCGCATGGGGGAGGATCTGATGACTTCCTACTCCATCCTCACCATCTTGATCCTCCTCCCCCTGGCGGGGTGCTTCTGCCTGGCGCCGGTCTGGAACCGTCCGGAGTGGGCCCGCCCCCTCGCCCTGGGGATTGCCGTGGCGGAACTGGCCCTGGCCGGCTGGGTCCTCGTCGCCGCGCCGGGAATGCCGCCGGCGCCGGGTGCCGCAGCAGGGTATTTTCTCTGGGAAGATGCCGCCTGGATCGAGCGGTTCGGCATCCGGTACCTGCTGGGGATGGACGGGATCAGCCTCCTCATGGTGGCCCTCACCGCCTTCACCACGGTGGTGGCGATGCTCGTTTCGTGGCGCGGCATCACCGAGCGGGCCACGCTCCACTACTTCCTGATCCTTCTCATGGAGAGCGGGATCATGGGAGTGTTCCTTTCCCTTGACCTGGTCCTCTTCTACCTCTTCTGGGAAGTGATGCTGATCCCCATGTTCTTCTTGATCGGCATCTGGGGCCACGGCCGACGCATCTACTCGGCAGTTAAGTTCTTCCTCTATACCCTGGTGGGCTCGCTCCTGATGCTGCTGGCCATCATCGGGGTCTACCTCATTCATGGCGATGCCACCGGCACCTTCACCTTTGCCCTGCCGCTCCTGGCCAAGTCACCCATTGCCCATGCCGCGGCTCCGTGGCTTTTCGGGGCGTTTCTGCTGGCCTTCGCCATCAAGTTTCCGCTGTTTCCGGTCCACACCTGGCTCCCGGACGCCCACACCGACGCCCCCACGGCCGGCAGCGTGATCCTGGCGGCGCTGCTCCTGAAGACCGGGGCCTACGGTCTGGTCCGCTTCGGCTACCCGCTCTTTCCCGAGGCGGCCAAAGGATTCACGCCGCTCCTCTACGTGCTGGCAATCATCGGCATCCTCTATGCCTCGTGGATCGCCTACGCCCAGGAGGACATGAAACGGATGGTGGCCTACTCCAGCGTTGGGCACATGGGGTTCGTCGCCCTCGGGATCGCCTCCTGGGGGCCGGTGGCCCTGTCGGGCTCCATTCTCCAGATGGTGAACCACGGCTTCACCACCGCCGCTCTCTTCGCCCTGGTGGGGATGCTGGACGAGCGCGCCCACACCCGGGAGGTGTCGGCGTTCGGCGGACTCTGGGGAACCATGCCGGCCTTCTCCTTTTTCTTTCTCTTCTTCGCCATGGCTTCGGCGGGGCTGCCGGGGCTCAACAACTTCGTGGGAGAGTTCCTGATCCTGGTGGGGGTCTTCCGGATCACGCCAGCAGCCGGGGCAATCGCCTTCCTCGGTATCGTGCTGCCGCTTATCTACACCGTGCGACTCGTGCAGGAGGTTCTCTTCCAGACGGAACGGCGGCCACTGCGCCTGCCCGACCTGACCCTGCGTGAGGGGGCGGTGCTGGCCGTACTGGCCGTGATCGATCTCTACATCGGGGTCCATCCGAAACCGCTCCTGGATATCCTCAAGGTGCCGGTGGCGCTGCTGACGGGGGTGGCACCGTGACCATCGCCGATCTCTGGACCATCATGCCGCTTCTGCTCCTCGCCTGCGGGAGCGTCCTCGTGCTTATCCTGGGTGCGATCGTGCCTGGCCGGTACGGGACTGCCATCGGAGTGGCGGTCTGCGCCGGTGCGGCCCTCTGGGCTCTGCAGACCCCCCCCCGGCCCCTGGCGCCGACCCTGGGGGTGGCGTTCACGCCGTTCGCCCGGTCGTTTTTGGTGCTTTTCGCGGTGACCGCGCTCCTGTCCCTGCTCCTTGCCCATGACCACGCCGACCGGCAGGGATTGGAGGGAGAGGAGTATCCGGCCACGATCCTGTTCGGCGCATTCGGCATGGGGGTGGTGGCGAGCGCGGCCAACTTCCTGACCCTCTTTCTGGGGCTGGAGGCCCTGACCTTCGCATTCTACATCCTGGTGGCCTATGATCGCAACCGGCCGGCATCGGGGGAAGCGGGACTCAAGTATCTCCTCATGGGTGCCGTGTCCGCGGCATTCGTGGCCTTCGGCATCGCGCTCCTCTATGGTGCCACCGGCTCCCTGGAGATCGGGCGGGCCGTTGCCGCCTCGGCAGCGGGCGGCGGGATCGCCCTGGCGGGATGGGGGCTCCTCCTGGCAGGGCTCGCCTTCAAGGTGTCGCTGGCCCCGGCCCACCTCTGGACCCCGGATGTCTACCAGGGGGGGCCGACGCCGGTGACCGCCTTCCTGGCCGCCGGTTCCAAGGGAGCGGCCATCGCCCTGTTCCTGCTGATCCTGCCCCCCCTGGGGGGAATCGGTCCCCTGCGGGCGCCCCTCTGGGGGCTGGCGCTCCTCTCCATGGCCGTGGGGAACCTGGCGGCGCTGCTCCAGCCCAATGTGAAGCGGATGCTCGCCTACTCCTCCGTGGCCCAGATGGGGTACGTGGCCCTGGCGCTCCTCTCTGGTGGACGGGGCTACGAGGCCGCAGCCTTCTATGCCGTTGCCTATGGGGTCATGAGCCTGGCGGCCTTCGGCGCCCTTGCCTCCCTGGAACAGGAAAGACCGCTGGAGCAGGTGGATGAGCTCCGGGGGATCGGCTACCGACGGCCGTTCCAGGGGGTGGTACTGGCGGTGGCCATGTTTGCCCTGGCGGGAATTCCCCCCACCGTGGGCTTTGCCGGCAAGTTCGCCATCTTTTTCGCGGCCCTCAGGGCAGGGGAGACGCCCCTGGCGATCATCGGCATCCTCACGGCAGCGGCGTCGGCCTACTACTACCTGCGGGTGGTGGTGAACCTCTACATGAAACCGGCTGAGGAGGCTGCCCCGGGTCCGCTCCCCACCCCGGCGGAGGCGGTCTGCCTCGGCGCCGTGACCGTCGCCATTCTGGCTCTCGGTGTCTGGCCCGGTCCCTTGTTCGACTTGGTTGAGGCGATCCTCAAGGCCTGAGCCACGTGTTCGGCAGGAACCAGACGAAACGCATGCTCGCCACCTGCCTGTTTGCGACGCTGGTCGGCGCGCTCCCGGCCTTTGGTGCCGAAGGCGACGCGGTCGCCCGTGCCCGGATGGCCGCCATGAAGGAACAGGGGAGCCTGCCGGGGGAGATGATCGTGCCGCCGGCTTCGCGGCGGGAGACCTGCGGGGGATCGTGAGCGTGGTGGTGGAGTAGGGGGCAACGGTGCAAACCTTCGCAAAGGCACTCATCAGCCTTGCCGTCATCATTGCCTGCGCCAGGATCGGCAAGCGATTCCCGACCCTTGGCGGCCTCATCGCCACCATGCCCCTCACGAGCCTGCTGGTGCTCCTCTGGCTCTGGTCCGAGTCGCCGGGGGACTACCGGCTCATGGAGGGGTACACCAGGGGAGTCCTCTGGGGGATCATCCCAACCATCCTCTTCTTTGTGGTGGCATATGTCCTTTTCCGGCGGCATCTCCCGCTGCCGGTTGTCCTGGCGGCCAGTTTCGGCGTGTGGCTGGCCGGGGCAGCGGTACATCAGTATTTTCTCAAGTGAATCCATAAACGGCGTTTCTGCCGCAGGGTTCACGGATATCGCGGATAAACTCTGCGGCTGACTGCTTTTTGGTGTGTCAGGAGGGCTGTGGTTGCGTAAGGGGGCGGGACTCCCGCTCCGAAAACAGTCAAGCGTCACCGACCGGTTTTTACATGACCTGAACTGCCGAGCCCGCCGCTTTCCCTCCGGGAGTTTCTCCGGTGCTTTTCTGCGGGGCTCTTTTCTCCGCGTGAGCCCCGCCCCCTCACGGGGAGTTGCAGTGGTGAGGGTGCGCACAGATAGCACGGATTGTTGATCCTCCCCCTGTTCCTCCGAACTTTCAGTGGTTAATGCGTTACCTTGTGTATTTTTCGAAGAAGGGAGATGTGTGAAGAGATGCTTTCTGGCCGCTGCCGCGGCCGTTTTCGTTTTGATGATGACCTTCGTCGCCCGGGCGGGCGGTGCGAAGCATTACGCTGTGGCGGTGCTGCCGGCCCCGGTCCTCAATACTCCCGATTTCCCCGGCATCTTCGGCGGCAGGGACGGCTCGACCCTGCGTACCGACCGACAGGGCCAGATCCGGGAGCTGGAATTCATCGCCCTGCCGGGGACGGTGTTCGTGGTCCACGAGACCGTCCGAAACGGCGCATCAGTGGTCCACCGGGTGACCACCGACGACTATCCCTATCCATCGGCCACGGGTTATTTCGTGGATGACCGTTTCGTCCGGCTCACGGATGAGGAACCGCCGCCGCGGTCCCGGTCGCTCCCTTCCCGCGACGAAATCATCGTCCGCCTTCTGGCTGCCAGGGGAAGCCGTTACGTCTGGGGGGGCAATGTGCGCGCCGGGGTGCCGGCAATGGTGAATTTCTTTCATCCACCGGGCAGGCTCCCCGCCGAAACGAACCGCCGCTGGCGGCTCCAGGGGCTCGACTGTTCGGGGCTTCTCTACGAGGCCACCAACGGCGTCACTCCCCGGAATACGAGCGCGCTCACCGGCTTCGGCCGGGGCGTCCCCATTGCCGGCCTTTCCGTCGAGGCCATCCGCCGTCGGCTGGAACCCCTGGACCTGATCGTCTGGAAGGGGCACGTGATCATTGTGCTGGACCGGGAACGGACCATCGAGAGCCGCCTCGGCCCGGTACCGGGAGTGCGGGACGGCGTGGTGGTCCGACCCCTGGGGGAGGTGCTGGCCGAGGTAATGAAGGGGCGAACGCCGTCGGACCGGTTCAGGGACGCGGACGGGCAGGGGGAGAAGACCTTTGTCGTGCGGCGGTGGTATGAATAGGGCGGTCAGCAGCCCCGCCGCTTGAGTTCCTGGCTTGCCAGGCGCTTGCGTTCGGCGCCCAGGCGCCCTGAGGCGGCCAGATTCCTGACCTCCATGGTCGAGGCGGCTGCGAGGAGGGTGCTGAACAGGGAGGTGGGTGTGTTGGGGTTTTTGAGCATGGCTGCCTTCAGGTTGGGGCGGTTGCTCCAGCACTGGTGGCGTGCCACGGCAGCGATGACGTCGCCGGTGGCACGGGAGCTGGAAACCAGTTGAAAGACCGACCCTTCCTTGAGGCGGGGGTTCGTGAGGCACGACTCCACCACCCGCACATCGCCCTCCTTGAGCAGGGCGTCCAGAATCGATGCGGTGGCGCGCCGGGCCAGGGTGATCTTGTTACCCAGGGGGGTGGTGGAGAGACGCTGGATGACGGCGCGCTCGGCCGCGACCCGCTGGTCCGGGGTCACGCCGGCGAGAAGGCAGAGGTCCACCAGCTCGAACAGATAGAGGTGGGGCAGCAGCGACATGACCAACTGGGCGGGGGTGGCGGGGTTGCGCACCAGGGCCGCCTTCAGTTTGTGGCTCTCGGCCACCGCATCGTGGCGGCCGATGGCTGCCACGAGATCCTCGACCAGATCCCGCCGTCCGAGCAATATCAGGAGGTGGTTTTCGTCCAGTGCCGGGTTGCGCAGGGCAGCGCGGATCACCTCGGGCGCGGGGTCGGCCACGACTTGAAAGAGTTCCTCCTTGCCGCAGGTGAGCGCCCCGTGCAGCCGTTGTGACAATTCCCGGTCAAGCTGAACATTTTTTGCGTAGACGCCGCCCGGTTCCATGGTCCATCACTCCGCACAGCACGACAACTTGTTGACATCCCTCGTGAATCCCTGGGCGCAAAGCCGCAGCCCCTCTCCTATTGAAGGGTAGACGTGCAAGGCGTTTGCCAGATCCTCGAACGTGGCCTTCAGCCGGATGGCCAGCGCTGCCTCGTTGATGAGCTCGGCCCCCCGGTGGCAGGCCAGGTGAGCCCCCAGCAGCCGTCCCGTGGCCCGTTCCGCCACCAGCTTGATGACGCCTGCCGTATGCCCCGTCACATGAGCCTTGGGAATGGCCGACACGGGGAGAATGCTCACGATCGGGTCGAGTCCGGCGTCCCGGGCACCCTGTTCGGTGTAGCCGACGACCCCCACCTCCGGGTCGGTAAAGATGGCCATGGGAACGCTCAGGTGGTCCATGGTGCAGCCGCAGCCGGTGGCGAACATGTCGTCAACGGCGATGATTCCCTCCCGCGCGCCCACCGTGGCGATCATCATTCCTCCGGTGCAGTCGCCGGCGGCCCAGATGCCCGGCGCCGTGGTCCTCATCCGTTCGTCCACCCTGACGAACCCCCGGCCGTCGGTTTCCACGCCGGCCACCTCCAGGCCGATGCCGCGGGTGGCAGGTGCGGTCCCCGCCGCCAGGAGGAGCTGTTCCGCCGTATAGGTCCGGCGTCCGTCCTCGCGCTCGACCTCCACGCTCACTGCGGAGCCGTCTCCCGACACCGCGCAGACCGGCGAACGGCAGACGATCTCCACCCCTTCGTCCCTGAGGACGTTCCGTATCGCCAGGGCCGGTTCCGGCTCTATGGGGGCGAGGATGCGCGGGCCGTGTTCGAGGATGGTTACCCGGGTGCCCAGGCGCTGGAACATCTGCCCCAGTTCCACGGCGATGACCCCGCCGCCGATGATGATGAGGGCTGCCGGAAAGCGTTTCAGCAGGAGCGCGCCCCGGCTGGTGAGGAACGGGGTGGACTCCAGGCCCGGAATCTTCGGGATGCGGGGCGTGCCGCCGACGGCCACGAGGAAGCGGTCGCAGCGGTAGACCCGGTCCACCACTTCCAGCCGGCCGGGTCCCAGGAATCGGCCGGTCCCCTTGGCCAGCTCCAGACCTGGCGTATCCCGGAGCAGATCCAGGTACCTGGCGGTGCGCAGGTGCTTTACTACCTCTTCCTTGCGGGCCATGAGGGGGGCCAGATCGACGGTGTCTCTGCACTCTCCGAGACCGAGCCTTGCCCCGAGCCGCCCCTCCTGATAGAATAGCGCCCCGTGGATCAGGGTCTTGCTCGGCACGCACCCCCAGTTGATGCAGGTGCCGCCGAGGACGCTCTTTTCGACCATGAGGACCCGGGCACCCCTGGAGTGGGCCCGCAGCGCGGCAGCGAAGGCGGTGGAGCCTGAGCCGAGGATGATGAGGTCGTGTTTTTCGGACATGGCATGGTTCTCCCTGGTTCTGACAGTGTACCCGAATGAGTGCGTTTGAGAAGTACGTTATGGCAACAAGGAGGAATCATGGCCGCTGTAATCCTTACCAACGAAGACGCCCGCTTGGGCGCCGATACCCTCAGGATGCTGGCGGTGGACGCGGTTGAAGCCGCCGCTTCCGGTCACCCCGGGCTGCCTATGGGGGCCGCCGACTACGCCTTTCTCCTCTGGCACTCCCACCTCCGCTTCGACCCCGCCGACCCGGAGTGGCCGGGTAGGGACCGGTTCGTCCTCTCGGCGGGACACGGCTCCATGCTCCTCTACGGTCTGCTCCACCTCTTCGGATTCGACCTTCCCCTGGATGAGCTGAAGCGGTTCCGCCAGTGGGGGAGCCGCACCCCGGGCCATCCCGAATACGGCCACACCCCCGGCGTGGAGGTGACCACCGGCCCCCTGGGGCAGGGGTTCGCCATGGGGGTGGGCATGGCCCTGGCGGCGCGCATGGGGGCCGCCCGCTTCGCCGACGAGCGGTTCGATCCCTGCGCCCACCATATCTATGCCCTGGTGAGCGACGGCGACCTCATGGAGGGAATCAGCCAGGAGGCGGCATCCCTGGCCGGGCACCTGAAGCTCGGCAACCTGGTCTACCTGTACGACGACAACCGGATCACCATTGAGGGCTCCACGGACCTGGCCTTTTCCGAGGACACGGCGGGGCGCTTCGCGGCTCTTGGCTGGCACGTGCAGGCCGTTGACGGCCACGATGTCCGCCAGGTGGACGAGGCCCTCTGGCGGGCCCGGGTGGAACGGGAGCGGCCCTCCCTCATCATCGCCCGGACCCATATCGCCCAGGGCTCGCCCGGCAAGCACGACTCCGCCGCCGCCCACGGCTCGCCCCTGGGTGCCGAGGAGGCCGCCGCCACGCGCAGGAGCCTGGGGTGGCCCGATGAGTTGTTTCACGTGCCGGAGCGGATTCGGGAGATCTGCGAACAGAGGCGGGAAGCGCTCGCCGAGGCGCGCGCCGCCTGGCAGGATGAGCTCCGCCGCTGGCGCCGCCGCAATTCCGACAAGGGACGGCTCTGGGATCTGATGGCGGAAAAGGGGGTGCCCAGGGATCTGGAGGCCCGGCTGCTGGCGGCGGTGGGAGCCGAAGCCGGCGCCACGCGCGCCCTTGCGGGCAAGGCCCTCCAGGCGGCCGCCGCCGCGGTGCCCTCCCTGGCCGGGGGCTCGGCTGACCTCGAGCCCTCCACCAACACCCGGATCAAGGATTCCTCCTCCGTGCTCCCCGGCAGCTACGGGGGGCGCAATCTTCACTTCGGCGTGCGCGAGCATGCCATGGCCGCCATCATGAACGGCATGGCCCGCCACGGCGGGTTCATCCCCTACGGCGCAACCTTCCTGGTCTTTGCCGATTACTGCCGGCCGGCCATCCGGCTGGCAGCGCTCATGAAGCAGCAGGCGGTGTACGTATTCACCCACGATTCCCTCTTCGTGGGTGAGGACGGTCCCACCCACCAGCCCGTGGAGCAGCTCTCGTCCCTGCGGCTCATCCCTAACCTCCGGGTGATCCGGCCAGCGGACGGCCCCGAAACGGCCTTGGCCTGGGCCGCGGCCCTGCGGCGCACGGACGGTCCCACGGCCCTTGTCCTGACCCGCCAGAAAGTGCCGGCCATCGCCCGGGAGGAGCCCCTGGACCCCAGATCCTTTGCCAAGGGGGGCTACGTGGTCCGTTCCGGGGGTGCGGCCCCGGCCGTGGTTCTCATGGCGAGCGGGTCCGAGGTGGGCCTGGCCCTGGCCGCGGCGGAGATTATGGCCGGTACCGGGGTTGCGGCTCGCGTGGTATCCGTCCCCTGTCTGGAGGCCTTCCTGGCCCAGCCGGAAAGCTACCGGCGCCGCTGCCTGCCGGGACGTGTACCACGAGTCGCGGTGGAGGCGGGGCACGGCGGCCTCTGGTGGCGGCTCCTTGGTCCGGGCGGCCTGTTCATCGGCCTGGAGACCTTCGGCGCCTCGGCCCCGGAAAAGGTGCTGGCCGAACAGTACGGGTTCACCCCTGAGCTGGTTGCCCGGCGCGTGGCCGAGTTCGTGGAGCGCTGAGACACCGTGGGTACCAGATCGAAACGAAGCGAGCGCTGTGCGCGGTGCCGCATGCATATCCACCGGTGCGTCTGCCCGGCTATGCCGCGGTATTCCCTTGTTACCCGCGTGGTCCTGGTCATGCATCACCGGGAATACCCGAAAACCACGGCTACGGGCCCCCTGGCCCTGGAAATGCTCCCCAACAGCGAACTGCGCATCCACGGGGAGCTGGGCCGTTCCCTCGATCTGAGCGATCTGGACACCCCGGCGCGGCGTATCCTTCTGCTCTATCCCGGCGAGGACGTCCCCGTCTTGGACCGGGAGCTGCTGGAACGGGACGGACGGCCCGTCACCCTGGTGGTGCCCGACGGCACCTGGCGCCAGGCGTCCCGCATGGGCCGGCGGATGCCCGGCCTCGCCCGCGCCGAGATGGTCCGGCTCCCGCCGGGCCCTCCCACCGAGTGGGGCGTTCGGCGGGAGAATCATCCCCAGGGTCTGGCCACATTCGAGGCAATCGCCCGGGCCCTGGGCATCATCGAATCACCCGACGTCCAGTCGGGCATGGAGCACCTGTTCCGCCTCATGGTGAGACAGACCCTCGGTGCCCGGGGATGCGCGGTCGACCGGGACTGAAAGGACTTTTCATGGACATCAGGGACATCCTCAGGAAATCGCTTCTCTTTTCCGGCCTGGACGAGAACCACCTGGCCGAAGTGGCGGCCATTGCCGCCCGCCGCCCCTTTGCCCGGG
Organism: Geobacter sp. 60473; assembly: GCF_036323535.1. Lineage (GTDB taxonomy): Bacteria > Desulfobacterota > Desulfuromonadia > Geobacterales > Geobacteraceae > Geobacter > Geobacter sulfurreducens. Next base: position 3,209,828 of record NZ_AP028967.1, on the reverse strand, counting down.
GAGAAACCGTCTTTGCCGAAGGGGAGCCGGCAAACGGCTTTTACCTCCTGGCCCAGGGGAGCATGAAGCTCTGCAAGGTCTCGCCCGACGGCAAGGAGAAGGTCCTCCACTTTGTTCATCCCGGCGAAACCTTTGCCGAGGCTGCTTTCTTCGGCGACGGCAAGTACCCCGCCGAGGCCCGGGCCGTGGAGAAGGGGGAGGCGATCTTCTTCCCGCGCGAGGGCTTCATGGGGCTGCTGGAGCGCAATCCGCGCTTCTCCCTGAACCTGATCGTGTCGCTGTCACTGATGCTTCGCCGCTTTGCCCGGCAGATCGAGGAACTCACCTTCGCGGAGGTGCCGGCGCGCCTGGCCGCCCACCTGGTAGAGCTGGCCGAGCGCAAGTCCACCTCGTTCCAGGGAACGACCTACCTGGATCTGGATATGAAAAAGGGGGAACTGGCGTCACGCCTGGGCACGGTGAGCGAGACCCTGTCCCGTTCGTTCCGCAAGCTGAAGGAGGAGGGGCTCATCGAGGTGGACGGGAGCCGCGTGGTGATCTTCGACATGGAAAAACTGAAGGCCGCTGCCGGGAGGCGCCCGGCCTGACCTGCGCCGCCGCATCCCTGCTGTGCGATCCATTGACAACCTCGCGGGATCGCCGCAGGGGATACGGGGCGGCTACTGCTCCGCCGGTACTCGCTTCCAGCGGTTATAGACCCAGAGCCACTGGTCCGGGTGGCGGACGATGTAGGCTTCGATGGCGCGGTTGAGGAGCCTGGTGGTGGCGATGGGGTCGCCGGCGGGGTCGGGTGCTATCTCGGGGAAGAATTCCAGCACGTGACGATTCCCCTCCCGCCTCCCGAATCCGGGGACCAGGGCCGCCCCGGTCTTGGCCGCCAAGAGGGCCGGCATGGTGGTGGTCCATGCCTTTTTCCCCAGAAATTCCACCAGTTCTCCCTCGCCGGGATGGACTGCCTGGTCCATGAGCAGGCCGATGGCCCCGTTCTTCCTCAAGCGGAAAAAGATCTGTCGTGCCGCGCCGTCGGCATAGATGATACTGTTGCCGTGCCGGTTGCGCAGTCGCTCCAGCAGCTTTGTCAGCGGCTCGTATTTCTGGCGGCGGGCCACCACTGCCATGCCGTCGGAATGGGAGCCGAAGGCGTGGGCCACGATCTCCCAGTTATCGCAGTGCCCCGTGATGAAGATGACCCCCTTGCCCCGCTCCTTTGCCCGCAGGTAGTGCTCCATTCCCCGCAGTTCCGTCCCCTCCACCAGCCCCTGTCCCTGTCCGTAGTAAAGCTTGATGATCTCCACGGCGGTCCGCCCCAGGTTGACGAAGGTGCGCCGGGCGATCTCCTCCGGCGTGCCCGCCGCCGGATCCCACCCTTCCATGGATTGGAGCGCGGGGAGCGCGTTCCTGATGTTCGTGACGGTGTTCCGGCGCACCTTGCCCAGGAGCCGGAAGGCGAGAGAGCCGGCTGCCCCCCCGAGGGCCACGGCGACCGGCGCGGGAAGCAGCAGCACCGGCAGGGTCGCGACGATGGCCGCGAAGACGCCCAGGTGCCACTTGAGACGTTTGCGTAAAGAGAGAGACGTGTCCACGGCCTATCTCATACCATACCCCTCTCCCGGGACCAACCAAAATCATGCGGCCCCAGGGCTGTCCCTTGTTGCGAAATAGCATTAGTGTGCGTTAAAAAACGTAAAGGTGATAACCTCTCGAAATTAAAATAATTTAGAGCCTGCAACGGTATATAGTGCCGTTATTTGGCGTTTTTTGGCTCTATGGGGGGAATACTGCCGGGTAACGGTGGATAGGGAAAAATGCTTATATTGATTGATAGCTATGTTTATGGTCGGAATAAACGAAGAGACCGAACGCCCAGTGGAATAAAAAGTGCTAATAAAGACTTTTGATTAGGTTGTATACATTGATTTAGCGATGTTGTTACCACTGAGAGAGTTCTATGTTTCGAACGACGGGGTTACGCTGTTTCGTCTGCGTGTTGTCGCGCCTGTGGCCGGTCATTATGCTCGCTGGGGTGTATCCCGTTCCGGCAAGCGCCGACTACGAGGCGCGGGCGGCCAACCACATCCTGGTGCTTCATTCCTATCACCCCGGGTATCCGTGGACCGACCAGGTCATGGCGGGAATCCAGGAAGTGCTGTCGAATTCCTTCGAGCGGATTCACATGGACGTGGAATATCTCGACGTGAAGCGCCACCGGCAGTCAGCCCAGGTCTCCCGCATGTTCGACGCGGTGCTGCACCACAAGCTGCGGCAACGGTCGTTCAACCTGGTGATCGCATCCGGCAACGAGGCGCTCGACTACGCTCTCGCCAACCGCAGTGACCTGTTCCGCGGTGCACCTATCGTATCCTGCGCAACCGTCGGCCCCGATCCGCTCCCCACCGCCTCGGCCCGGCATACGGGCGTCAGGGCCGATCCCGATTTTACGGGAGTCATCAGGCAGGCCCTGACGCTTCATCCCGGCACGGCCAGAATGATCGTCATCGGCGGCACCCGTGAGCTGACGGACCGCTTTAATGCCCAACGGCTCATGGCGGCAAGCCAGGCATTCGCGGGGCGGGTAACGTTCGATTTCTGGAATGACTTGTCGGCAGAGGAGATCATCGCACGGCTCCAGTCCCCTGCCCGCAGCGCCGTAATCCTCATCAACGGGTCGATTCGCGACCGCTCAGGGAACCTTCTCTCGTTCCACGAGCAGACGGGCCTGCTGCGGCAGGGGGGCCTTCCCCTCTACAGTTTCTGGAACGTTTTTCTCGGCGAGGGGGTCGTGGGGGGACCGTTCGTGGATGTGCGCGAACAGGGGCGGATTGCCGCGCGGACGGCACTGCGGGTGCTTCATGGGGAGCCGGTGGCCGATATTCCGGTGGTGCAATCGGTCATCACCGTGCCGACCTTTGACTACGAGGAACTGCAGCGGCTGGGCATATCTCCCCGGCGCCTGCCGCCGAAGCACATTCTGACCAACGGACCCAAGCCGTTCTACAACCTGAGCAAGTCCCAGTTTCTCTGGGCTGTCGCGATTCTGTTCGGCTCCCTGAGCATCACCCTGCTGCTCACCTGGAGCATCCTGCTCCGCCGCCGGGCCGAGCTCAGGCTGCGCCAGAGCGAGCAGAACTACCGGCAGCTTTCCCGGCAGTTCGGGATCATTCTGGACGGCATCCCCGACAGTCTCACCCTCATTTCCCATGACATGAAGGTGGTCTGGTCCAACAAGGTGGCCGGCGATCCCTTTGGGGCACCGTTGCGGACCGTGCCCGGCGAATACTGCTGCGAGATGCTCTATAACCGCACCACTCTCTGCGATAACTGCCCGGCGGTGAGGGCGTTCGAGTCGGGCGAGAACGAGGAATCCACCATCACTACGCCCGACGGCAGGACCCTTGAGGTGAAGGCATTCCCGGTCAGGGAGGGATCGGAGACGGTGAGCCACGTAATCATGCTGGCCAGCGATATCTCAGACAAAGTCCGTCTTCTGGAGGAAACGGTCAGGACGAGCCGGCTCGCATCGCTGGGCGAACTGGCCGCCGGCGTGGCCCACGAGATCAACAACCCCAATGCGGTGATCCTGCTTAACGTGGACCTGGTCAAAAAGGTGTGCCGGGAAGCAATCCCCCTGCTGCTGGATCGTGTTGACCCGCAGAGCGAGCTGGCGATCGGGGGGATCCCCTGGTCGGAGATGAGCGAGGAACTGCCGCTCCTGCTGACGGAAATGGAGGAGGGAGCCGGCCGTATCAAGCGGATCGTGGATGACCTCAAGGACTTTGCCCGGGGCGACGGCACCGACCAGTGCGAGCCTGTGGACCTGAACGAGGCGGTCCGGGTCTCGGTCCGCCTGGTGGGCAATGCCATTAAAAATGCCACCGATCATTTCGCGCTGGAGCTGGCCCCCGGCCTCCCTTCCTTCGAGGGAAGCATCCAGCGGATCGAGCAGGTAGTGGTGAACCTGATCATGAACGCCTGCCAGTCCCTCCAGGACAAAACAAAAGGGATCACCGTCAGCACCGGCTACGACTTTCTCCATGGGGTCTGCACGATTCAGGTGCGCGACGAGGGGCAGGGGATTCCCCCGGAGGTCCTTCCCCGCATCACCGATCCGTTCTTCACCACAAAGCGCGAAACCGGCGGCACGGGTCTTGGCCTGTCGATCTGCATGCGCATCGTCAGAAGCTACGGCGGCACACTCGAGTTCCAGTCCGCCCCGGGAGCCGGGACAACGGCTACCCTGTCCCTGCCGGCCGAAAAGGAGGTCATTGCCGCATGAGTCCGGAAAAGTATCCCCCCAAGCCCATCCTGCTGGTGGACGATGAGACTGCGTGGCTGCGCAGCCTGTCGCTCACGCTGCGGGAGGCCACCGGCATCGATAACATCATCAAATGCTCCGACAGCAGGCAGGTGATGGCTATTCTGCGCGAGACCGAGGTGAGTCTGATCCTTCTCGACCTGACCATGCCTTACTTCTCCGGCACAGACCTGCTACAAATGATCGGCCAGGAATATCCGGACATCCCTGTGATCGTCCTGAGCGGACTGAACCAGGTGGAAACGGCTGTGCGCTGCATGCAGTTGGGCGCCTTCGATTACTACGTGAAGACCGTAGAGAAGGAGCGCCTCATCACCGGCATCCAGCGGGCGTTCTCCATGCAGGAGATGCGCAACGAAAATCGCAGCCTCAAGGCGCGGTTCCTTGATGACCACCTGGCCCATCCGGAGGCTTTTGCGGAAATCATGACCGCCAGCAAGAAGATGCGGGCGGTGTTCCAGTACTGCGAGGCCGTGGCCCAGAGCAGCGAACCGATCCTGATCACCGGTGAAAGCGGAGTCGGCAAGGAGCTCATTGCCCGCGCCGTCCACCGCATCCGCTGCCCTGGCGGTCCCTGGGTGGCGGTAAACGCGGCGGGGCTCGACGATACCATCTTTGCAGACACCCTGTTCGGGCACGCCCGCGGCGCGTTTACCGGCGCCGAGCGCGAGCGGCGCGGCATGATCGAAGAGGCTGCCGGCGGTACCCTCTTTCTGGACGAAATCGGGGACCTGAGCCATGCCTCCCAGGTGAAGCTGCTCCGGCTCCTCCAGGAGGGGGAATTTTTCCCCATCGGTTCTGACACTCCCCGTAAGCTCCGGGCCCGGCTCGTGTTCGCCACCAATCTCGACCTGAGCGGCAAGAACGGCTCCAACGGGTTCCGCAAGGACCTCTACTTCCGCCTCAACGCCCACCAGGTCCAGATACCTCCCCTGCGGGAACGGTTCGAGGACCTGCCGCTGCTGATCGACCATTTCCTCTCGGAAGCCGCAGATACCCTGGGCAAGCGTCGCCCCACCCCCCCCCGGGAGCTGGCAACGCTCCTGTCCATCTACTCCTTTCCGGGGAACATCCGCGAATTGCGGGCCATGATCTACGATGCGGTGAGCCGCCATCGCTCCCATGTCCTGTCCCTGGACAGCTTCAAGGAGAAGATCGGGTACAGCACGGACCTGCCGTCGCCGGCGCCCGATGCGGAAATCATTTTCCCCGAGCGGCTGCCGACCCTTGAAGAGGGAGGACACAGGCTGGTCATGGAGGCGGTCCGGCGCGCCCGGGGCAATCAGACCCTGGCGGCGGCCATGCTCGGCATAACCCGGCAGGCGCTTGCCAAGCGGCTGAAGCAGTTCCCCGATGCCACTCCCGCTCCCCCCGCACGTGCCGCAGGGAGTGGGCTGGAGCGGGTGCTGCAGTTCTTTCCCGCCCATTGAACCGTCAGCAGGTGCTAAGAAGCAGGCTGCCACCAGCCGTGGTAACTGAAGGGGACGTGGTGGGTGAGTCGAACGAGGGCCAGGGGGCCATCGGCGATCCTGTCGGCGTCGAGGATGGCCAGTGAACTGGTGCGGGTGCGGCTGTCATAGATCTCGACCAGGAGCCAGCCGGGGCCGCCGGCGGGGGTGTCGGGCCGCGGCGCGAAAACCGGCTCGGTGCAGTAGACGCCCCGGCCGAAGCTGTACTCATCGGTGCGGCCGGTAACCGGGTCGAGCCCCATGACGATTGACCAAAAGAATTCGCCGGGCAGGCAGCGGAGCATGTACCCCGTGCGGTGTGGGCGGCAACGGAGCCGCTCGTCGATGCGGGGCCACTCGCAGCTCCCCTGATGGAGCACCTCGCGGGCGGCCGTCCCCCTGGCCGGATCGATCCGGTAGCGCATGACCTCGCCGGGATAGGAGTAGGTTCCCCGCCGTCCCAGCATGACCGCGGTGATGACCGGATCGTCGCTGATGAAATGGTCCGGGTTGCGGTACCCCACGAAGTCGGCAGTGATTCCCCCTCGTTCTTCCCACGCGTTGAAGGTGTGCCAGAGATAGCATGCCTCGGTCTCCACCAGGCGTGGCGGCGTCTCGCTGTCCCGTTCCACCACCATGAGGATCGTTCCCCGTTCGGGGCGCCAGCGGAGGGATTCGGCCATGCTCCGGATGCAGAGCAGGAAGGGCCAGTAGGCGATTTCCACCGGGTGAAGATGGAGCACTGCGTGGCGCTCGGTTACGAACCAGTCGTGCATGTAAATCGCGCGAGGAAGCTCCAGTGCCCGGTGGCGGCGGAGGGTGCCGTCCGCATTGAAGGTGGTCAGGTGGACAAATGTTCGGGGGCCGTAGCGGATGCCGAAGTGGAGCCATTCTCCCGTGACCGGGTCGAACTTGCCATGGGCCGAGTAAGTGGTGAGGTCGCGCGGCAGGCCAAAGGTGGTTTCGCCCACGGTTGCCAGGGTATCCGGGTCCAGTTCGTAGGGGAAAGATGATTCGTCGAAGGCGTAAAGCCGTCCCCGCCAGGGGAAGACCGTGATCCCCGCCTGGCTCTGGAGACGCTCCGTGGGCCAGACGTTGGTCCAGATTCCGCCGGGGGCCTGGGTGCTCCAGGTGGGATGGAGGAAGCGGCCGGCAGTTTCTTCTTCCACGAATTTCCGGGTCCGCACGAAGCGGTTCGCATATCTGACCCCACGGTCGCCGAAGCGGAACGCCTGCACCATGCCGTCCCCGTCCAGGAGGGTTCGCTTGCGCATCCCACCCCGGTCGAAGAGGGCCGGTCCGTTGCGGTAGAGGGTGCCGCGCAGCCCCGCGGGGATGGTTCCTTCCACCCGGGCCTCGTAGTCGTGCTCTTCCCGCAGCGACGTGGCAAGCCCCAGGTAGGGGCGGGCATCGTCGCCGAAGTCGGGAAAGACGTCCCGGCCGAAGGGGAGGCTCCGGGCGCAGCCGGGGAGCCCCAGGGCGATGCCGGTCAGTCCGGCGGTTTTAAGGAAGTCCCTTCTGTTCATGGCGTACCTACCGGTAGACCGATACCCCCAGCAGAAACTTGCTCGAATTCAGAGGCTCGTTGGGTTCGGCGGTGCCGGCGTTGGAGACGTGGTGATAGCGGTACTCGATTCCCAGGGCCGTGTCCGGCCGCACGAACCACTGGAGCCCCGTCCCCCCCTGGTAGGAAAAATTGAGCCGCGTCCCCTGGGTGTCGAGCCCCAGGTCGTTGTAGAGGACGCCGCCGCCGGCGAAGACATAGGGGGCCAGCCCCTCAAGGGAGGTGAATTTCCAGCTGCCCAGGAGGTAGCCGCCGGTCATGGTCCGCACGCGCGGGTCCAGGGTCAGGTGGAGCGGCACTTCCACCAGCAGTTCGTGGCGCCCCTGGAACCAGCGGCCGGTGCCCAGCTCTCCCGAGAGGAAGTGCCCGTAGCGCAGGATGGCATCCACCGTTTCCACCTGGGTGCGGGTGGCGCCGAACCCCCGGTGGGTGATGCCATAGCCCCCCAGGATGGCGAACTCGCCGGATGCGGTCCGCACGGCCGGCTCTTCTCCATGTCCGGCGCCTGCCGAGAGCAACTGGCATGCCACCAGGAGCAGGATTATAGCGTAACGTTTCATGGACACCTCGCTGATGCCTTGCCGCATCACCTTTACCACTTCTGCTTCATCTCGAAGGCCAGAATCTCCGGCAGGTGGCGCAGGAATCGGAGGATGCTGTCGGGCGACTTCCAGAGCATCTGCGTGTATCCCCAGTGGATGCGGGTCCGGCGGTAGAAGCGCCGGATGAACTCGTTGTAGAGCCCCTCCAGCTGGTCCCGGCTCATCCCCGTGGGCACGAAGACGAAATTCATGCAGTTCATGAGAGGCCAGTTCTCGTCGAACTCCCCCTGTTCCCTGATGCCCCGGTAGATGGGCGCGCCGGGGAAGGGGGTAAACTTGGTCACGTTGATCTCGTCCAGGGGCAGCATCAGGGCATAATCGATGGTCCGGCGGATGGATTCCGCCGACTCTCCCGGCAGCCCCAGCATGAACAGCCCCTTCACCCGCATCCCAGCCCGGCGGACCATGGCCAGCTTGGTCTGCACCTCGTCGAGTCCGTAGTACTTCCGGTGCTTTTTGATCACCTCCGGATCGCCGGACTCAATGCCGAAATTCACCTGCCAGCAGCCCGAACGCTTCAGCAGCGCCAACAACTCGGCATCCACATGTTCGAGGCGGGCGATGCAGTTGTAGGTCACCGGCAGTCGTCGTGCCTCCTTCAACTGGCAGAAGCGGGCCACGCGGCCCCGGTCGGCGGTGAAAAGATCGTCGTAGAAAAAGACGTGGCGGATGCCGAAGTCCCGGTTGAGGTAGGCCAGGTGCTCCACAATGTACTCGGGCGAGTTGAAGCGGAAGCCCCGGCTGAAGACCGACCGGTCACAGTAGGAGCACTGGTAGGGACATCCGCGGCTCGAAATGACACTGGTGTTGGGAGCCTTGGGGTAGCTGAACAGGGGCAGGGTGTAGCGCCGGGGGAAGTCGGGAAGCCGGTGGTAGGCCGGAAAGGGAAGGGTGTCCAGGTCGGCGATGAGCTCCCGGGCCGCAGAGAGGGTGCCGACGCCGTCACGGCGGTAGCCGACGCCGGGAATTTTCTCCACATTGCGAAAGCTCGCGGCAGCAAGTTCGTACAGGGTCTGTTCCCCTTCGCCCAGAACCAGGTAGTCGATGGCCGGGAACCGGTCCAGGAGGCTCACCCCCACCGAACAGGCATGGGCGCCGCCGAAGATCACCGGGGTGTCCGGGAGCAACTCCTTGAGCCCTTCGGCCAGGGCGTACCCTTCGAGAAACGACGAGGTGGTGCAGGAAAACCCGACTGCGTCGGGTCGCCGCCGGACGATCTCATCCACCAGGTCCCGTCCCCGCCGGCCGGTACCGTAGCAGTCGATGATTTCCACCTCCATGCCCCGCGCCCCCAGAAACGCGGCGATGCTCAACATCCCCAGGGGGGGCATGAGGTTGAAGATGGCGGTGATGTCGTTGCCGGCACCCATCCAGTTGCTGCCGTGGGGGTGAACGAAGAGGATGCGCACGTGGTCCTCGGGGCGCCGGTCGGCGCCGGTCAGGTTGCTGTCGTATCCCTTCAAGAGTAGAGAGCGGTCATGCCTCTGTCAACTGTTCTCCTTGGCAGGGAGGGGAGGGAATTCGCCGTCGATGCCCACCTTAAAAAGGCGGAGGGGGTGGTCATAGGACGGTAGCTGTTCAACTATTTGTATTTAATAATTAAAATAATATGTGTTGTTCGTTTGCGGTCAATGGATGTGGCTATATGGCTTAGTTATTCATGGTTCCACGTTACAAGATAATGCAATGATTGTTTATCAATAGATTAATATTTTTGAACAATTAAATTAAATTTATGTAAATATGATAATTTTTTGCTTGAATTGGAACGCAAGATGCTTGGTTTGATTTACATATAGTGCTGTGCATATGCACGTGTCTTGGTCGTAGCGTAATCAGTTTTGTAGTGAAAGAGGGAGGCGAACAGCCCGCATGGGGCGTCGGCTACCCGGTGGGAAGGAGGGGGGTGCCCGTTCCGCATTACCGCGGGCATGTTGTCGTTCCGGTGTGTTCCGGAAAGCGTTTGGACAGAAACTAAGCGAACTCAACTGGAGGAGAAAGGGAATGAAACACAAGAACATCGGACAGATATCCGCCATGACTCTCGGCATGCTGCTCACCGCCGGTGCGGCTCACGCCGTGTCCGTCAACTACACCACAACCCATGTGTTCAAAAAGGAAGACATCCAGTGCGGCCGAGGCATTATCGGTTCCACCTGCCTCGGCAATCCCGTGGTGGAAGGCAGCCTCACCTACTATGGCATCGACTCGGTCTACGGCTGGTATGTGAAGAACTTCGACCCGTCGGCGCTTCAGCCCAAGCCCCGTGACGGCGTGTACGACGATGGTCGCGTAGCCGATATTCTGGACGGCTCCGGCAACGTCATCGGCGTGAAGGTCCAGAACAATGAAACCGGCAACTGGAAGACCGGCCCCATCGGTGGCGAGTGGGCCAAGGGGCTCGGCGCCCTCAAGGCCAAAGCCGCCACCGAGAAGTACGTGGTCATGGACCATCTCATGCGCGATCCTGCCGATCCGAATCCTCTCCAGGAGGGGATCGACTACAATAAGCGAATGAAAGACGATGGCAAATACTTGTATTTCTGGGGCAACTACAACCAGGAGCCGACCCCTGTCTACATCTACACCGCCTTGCCGCTGCCGGCCAAGTGGAAGGTTGCCGGGGCCAACTACAAGGTTACGTCGGCCAAGCTTGTCGTTGATCACGACATCAGCAACAGTCCCAACGACCAGATCCGCCCCGAGGACTTCGAGAACGAGAATGCCACCGGTATCCTGCCCCAGTACACTGTCTGCCCCACCGCGCCGGCTCTGGCGCCGGCGGCCTGCTCCGGGCTCCCGTCCGGGACATGGGTGTCCGCGGTCGATTCCCAGGAGGGGGGCGACCTGGAACTGCTGCCAGCCGGAACCGTGCTGAAAGCGCTCAATTCGGCCACCGGGCTCTTTGAGTACACCAATGCCTGGTACACGACCCTGGACCGGGACCCCTTCGGCGGGCCCAACCCCCGTTTCCGGCTCAAGTCGAGCAAATACGGCCAGGACCTGCCGGGTGTAGAGATTCCCCAATACGTGGTGGGTACCCCCACAACGACCACTATCGACCTGCTGACGATCAAGGACCCCGTCACCGGTCTGCCGGTCCTGGCAGACTCGAAAAACTGGAACAATTTCCTGGACGAGCACACCGACATCTTTGGCAACTACGATCCGTTTGACGGTTACTCCATGGAAGACTGTCCCCTCACCCGTGATCTGGACCTGATGCTCTACGTCAAGGGCGAAGTGGGCAAGCCCACGGTTGTCCGCAGCGCCCAGCTGCTGGTAACCTACGAAGACCCCGACGGCGTAGCGGTGCCGATGATCGATCTTGCCGTCACCTCCGTCGCCATTCCGACCAGTGCGAGCAAAAGCTCGGTCCAAACCCTCAAGGTTACGGTGGACAATCTGCAGGCGGGAGTTGCATCCGGCAGCCTGACCCTGGTGGGCAAGAACAGCTCGGGCGTGGTTGTCGGCAATTTCTCCCAGACCGTTACGACTCCTGCCGACAATAGTGCCGTTACCTACAGCTTCGTCTGGACCGCCCCCTCCTACGGGACAACGGTCAAGTGGGAAGCGAAGGTGATCAACGACAAGGACATCAACAGCGCCAACAACCTGAAGACCGCCTCGACCGTGGTCAAGAGGTAGTCAGCCAATCCTGCACGAAGGGGCCCCGCGGGACATTTGAGCGGGTGCCCCTTCCCGGGGAGAGATCATGAGGTGTCCGGCTGGTGCCATTGCAGTGCTCATAGCCCTCGCACTGGGGCTGTGCATCATCCTCGCCGTCGTGGACGGGTGTGTACCATGCAACGGTCGAAGGGGTAACGGGGACCGCCCGGGTCTCTGCGTCCGGTGACCGGGTGCGGATGGAATTCAGCAGTCAGCGCAAGAATTCGGTGTCGATCCTTCGCTACGACAGGGGTGTGGCATGGCTGCTGGCCCCCACGATGGCCGTGTACCGGGAGATTCCCCTGGCCGATCTGCGCCGGGACGTTCCCCTGTTCTTCGACCCCGCCCTGCGGGTCAACCGGACCGAGCTGGGGAAGGAGCTGCTGGACGGTCGTGATACCGTGAAATACGCTGCGGAAATAACCCAGAACGGCGCCACCTTCCGGGGGTACCTCTGGGAGGCGGTCCCGCCGTTGCCGGTCCCGCTCCGGTGGGAGGATGAACGTGGCGCGGTCGTTTCCTGGGAACAGGTTGTCCCGGCGCCGGTTCCGCCGGGGCAATTCGAGATTCCGGGCGGCTACGTGGAAGCCGCGGCGGCCTTGGGGCAGAACGTTATGCCACGGGCCGGACGGCATCCCGAGTGAGGTGAGCCGGCGCATCGCGCTGAGCCTGGACGGCCGAATTAGGTGGATGAGAAGTGGCCGGCCCCTATGCCGTGGTGACGAATACGGGCCGTATCTTACCAGCAACCGGGACCGGGTGCGGGGAGAGGCGGCGCACGCGTTCTTTGCGGTTGAAGGGGAGGAGCCGTTTTCGGTATAGTCGACTGTCACCCCGATCTCGCATCCTTTCCCTTCCGGTGGTGACGAATTCGACCTCCCGAAGGCGCCCATGAAACTGCTCGACAATCTCAACCCTCCCCAGCGGGCCGCGGTTCTCCACGGCGAAGGACCGCTCCTGGTCCTGGCCGGTGCCGGTTCCGGCAAGACCAGGGTCATCGTCCACCGGATCGCTCACCTGATCCGCGAGCGGGGCGTCCCTGCCCGGCAGATCCTTGCCGTGACCTTCACCAACAAGGCCGCCGGCGAGATGCGCGAACGGGTGGAAAAGCTCGTGGGGGGTGAGGCTCCCCTGATCGCCACCTTCCACTCCACCTGCGCGCGGATCCTTCGTCGGGAGATCCACCACCTGGGCTACGATTCCTCTTTTGCCATCTATGATGACAAGGACTCCGGCAAGCTCCTCAAGGAAGTGATGGCCGGTCTCGGCCTCGACGAGAAGCGTTTCCCCGCGACCTCGCTTGCCTCGGCCATCGACGACTGCAAGAACCGGGGGCTTGCGCCGGAGGACCTGCCAGCCGACACCTTCACCGGCGAGGTGGTGGGCCGCGTCTACGCCGCCTACCAGGAGCGGCTGAAGAAGTGCAACGCCCTCGACTTCGGCGATCTCATCATGCTGACCGTCCGGCTCTTCGAGGAGCACCCCGTGGTGCTTGAGCGCTTCCGGGATCAGTGGCGCTGGATCCTGGTGGACGAATACCAGGATACCAACCCGATCCAGTACCGGCTCGTGCGCCTATTGGCCGGTGAGCACCGCAACCTCTGCGTGGTGGGTGACGACGACCAATCCATCTATCGCTGGCGTGGGGCCGACATTCGCAACATCCTCGACTTCGAGAAGGATTTCCCCGGCGTCACCACCATCAAGCTCGAACAGAACTACCGTTCCACCCGGAACATCCTTGCAGCGGCAGGAGCCGTGGTGGCCCGCAACCGGGGGCGCAAGGCCAAGACCCTCTGGAGCGAGAACCCGCCGGGCGACCCCATCGTCTACCGTCGCCTGGCCGACGAGCGGGAGGAGGCCCGCTTCGTCTGCCGTGAGATCGAGCGATACGTACGCCGTGGCGGCGACCTCCGGGACGTGGCGGTCTTCTACCGCACCAACGCCCAGTCCCGGGTAGTGGAAGACGCCCTGGTGGCCGACGGCATCCCCTACCACATGGTGGGCGGCATGCGGTTCTATGAGAGGATGGAGGTAAAAGACATCCTCGCTTATCTGCGGGTCCTGGCGAACCCGGCTGACGAGGTTTCGTTCAAGCGGATCATTAACGTCCCTGCCCGGGGGATCGGCCCCGGCACCGTGGACAAGGTTTCCGAACTGGCCGTCCGCCGGGGGATCACCGTCCTCGACGCCCTGGGTGAGGCGGCCACGGGCGGACTTCTCTCCTCGGCTCCCCGGGGCAAGGTGGCTGCCTTTGCAGCGCTCATGGAGAGGTTTTTCGCCCTGCGCGACCAACTCCCCCTGGCAGAGCTCACCACCCGCATCATCGAAGAGTCAGGCTACGCCGACCGGCTTCGGCAGGAGCGGACCGACGAGGCCGCGGACCGGCTCGCCAACCTTCAGGAACTCGTGGCAGCCATGGAAGAGTTCGAGCGGACCAGCGATGAGCGGGGACTTGCTCCGTTCCTGGAGCAGGTGGCCCTCGTCTCGGATCTGGAGCGTAGCGGCACGGGCCGCGAGTCGGCAACGCTTATGACCCTGCACGCGGCAAAGGGGCTCGAGTTTCCCATGGTTTTCGTGATCGGCATGGAGGAGAAGCTCTTTCCCCATGTCCGCTCTCTGGACGACCCCGAGGCCATGGAGGAGGAGCGCCGGCTCTGCTACGTGGGGATGACCCGGGCACGGGAGCGGCTCTGCCTCACCAATGCCCGGCGCCGACGGATCTTCGGCCAGGACCAGGTGAACATGCCCTCCCGCTTCATCGCCGACATCCCCCGGAACCTCCTGGATACGGAGGATGAATGGTCGCAGCCGGCATTCGGTTCCTTCTCGTCCGACGCCGCCGGGCGGGGGCGGGAGCCCGCACGTCACAACCTGGCCTCCATCCTGGAAACCGAGATCGAGCCGGATTTCGCCGACGTGGAGGTCGTCCCCGACGAACCCGAAGAAAGCGGCGTCTGGCTCGGCATGAAGGTACGGCACGGCAAGTTCGGCGTCGGCACCATCCGGAAGATTGAAGGGCAGGGGGATGAGCAGAAGGTGATCGTCTGGTTCAACTCGGTGGGGCCGAAGAAGCTTCTGGTCCGCTTTGCCGGTCTGGAGCGGGTCTAGCATCCGGATTGGTTGATTTTTCTCGTAAATTTAGCTCTTCTGGCTGCCGCAGGTGTTGCACCGTCTGCTCAGGGCCCGCTCTGCCGGTCTTGCCCGCGTCCTGACCGCGACCACACTACCCCGGACGTCCCTCCCGGGATCCCGGGCAAGCAAAAAGGCCGTCTCTCCTGCCGGAGGGGCGGCCTTTTCATGCGGTACTGTTCATGGTCATGTTTTCCTGTGCATCCTCCTTTCTGCGGGGCTGTCCCTAGTTCTTCGCCTCCGCCTTGTGGCCTACGCTGTCGGCAACGCCTTTGGCCATTCCGATCATGGTAAGAACCGCGGGGGCAAGTTGTGCCACGATGATCAGTGCGCAGAAGCCGAGGAAGATCCATACCAGCACTCCACTATTGTCTTCCCGTGCCCCCGACGCCGCCAGGGCCGATGTTACGCTCCCAAGAACCATTGCCAGTGTGCTGGCTGCAACGTTCGCTTTCATGGCTGTCTCCTTTCCGTATCCCTCTCCGGTACCGGCCCGGCGGGCCGCCCCTTCGTCGGTGTCTGTCAGTGAGTCGTGGCTCCTTCTTCCACCTTCGGCGAGAAAAGCCCCTTCAGCATCGATCCCATCAGCATGATGGCGGGAACGGTCTGGAAGGCGACAATGGCGGCTCCGAAAGCGAGGAAGAGAGGGGCGAAGAACCCGCCTTCGTCAATTGCGGCGCCACTGGCACCAAAGGCGGTGGTTGCGGTTGCGATCGTGGCGATAAGGGCGATGGCTGTGGTTTTCATGACTCCCTCCTCATTGTCCACCGGTGGTGACCGGTTGGTGTTGTCTTTTATATAGCAGTGACCGTGCCATAGTGGAAAACAAGGTAAAAGAAACCTGTAACATGCTTAAATAAAAGGTCTTTATTGTTCGAGGAGAGGGGGGCGAGGCAGGCGTGGAGACCCTTATTGTATGGGGTGGGTATACAGAAAAAGAGGGGAGGGTGAGGGCGATTGGAAGGGAGGTGGTTGTAACTTGTTGAAAATGTTGACGCGCTGCGTGCGATCGGGGTGCATTTAAATTACATACATCTCATGTATGAAGATTGGCGGCCTCAGCAGGCCGCCTCTGTCAGCCGGATGAAATACTAACTGTGGAGCCTATTTGCTGCGTTGTGCGGTGTGCGCGCCCCTGCCTATCTCACTGATATGTCTCAGGTTCTCCGCTCCGAGCGCCGTGCTTCCGGCCCTCTTTGTTACCTGTTACAGCAACCTGCTATGTCAGCCGCCAGCAGGTCGATGTCCTGATCGCTCGTCTCCCAGGAGCACATGAAGCGCGCCCCCCCGGAGCCGATGAAGGTGTAGAAATGCCAACCCAGCCCATGGAGGGTGTCGACGACCCCCGGCGGGAGATCGGCAAAGACCGAGTTTGCCTGGCGGGGAAAGCGGATGCCGACGCCGGGAATATCGCGAAGCCGGGCTTCAAGTTTGGCTGCGCAGGCATTCGCATGGGCTGAGCGGGTCAACCAGGCACCGCTTTCCAGCATGCCGATCCAGGGGGCGGCCAGAAAGCGCATCTTCGAGGCAAGTTGTCCCGCCTGCTTGCAACGGTAGTCGAACTCGCGGGCAAGCTCCCGGTTGAAAAACACGACTGCTTCACCAACGGCCATGCCGTTCTTGGTCCCGCCGAAACAGAGCACGTCGACCCCGGCCTTCCAGGTGATCTCGCTCGGGTGGACGCCGAGGGCGGCAACGGCATTGGCAAAACGGGCCCCGTCCATGTGGACGCGTAGATCCAGGCGTCGAGCAAGATGGCCCAGCTCGCGCAGTTCATCCACCGAATAGAGGGTCCCCAATTCCGTTGCCTGGGTGATGCTGAGGACCTTGGGCTTGGGGTAATGAATGTCGAGGCGCCGTTTGACCGTGTGCTCAACTGCGTCCGGGTCGACCTTGCCGTGGGGGCCGGGAACCAGGAGTATTTTTGTGCCATTGGAAAAAAATTCGGCGGCCCCGCATTCGTCGGTTTCGATATGGGATGTCTCGTGGCAGATGATGCTGTGGTACGACTGGCAGAGGGACGCCAGGGCCAGTGAGTTGGCCGCAGTGCCGTTGAAGACGAAGAACACCTCGCAGTCGGTTTCAAAGGTGTCGCGCAGCAGGCGGCACGCCCTCTCCGTCCAGGTGTCGTCACCGTAGGAACAGGCATACCCACGGTTGGCCTCTTCCATGGCCTGCCATGCCTCGGGGCAGATTCCGGCGTAGTTGTCACTGGCAAACTGGTTGCGGCGCTCGGTGGTCGTGCAGTTGTTCATGTTCGCGATGTCCTTTGGCAAAGAGTATGACGACGCATCCGGGTCAGGTCGCCGTTGACGTTTCAGGGGATTCGCCGCTGGGTGCAAGCTCCGAGATTACCATGCCCGCGAGAATGAGGAGCGCGCCCAGGTAGCCGAGGGTGCCGAGGCGTTCGTCGGCGGCCCAGAAGGCGTAGAGAGCCGCGAAGACGGGTTCCAGGCAAAAGATGAGGGCGGTATGCGCCGGACTGAGGAAGCGCTGCATGGATGTCTGAACCAGAAAGGCGAACACCGTGGCAAAGACGGCGCAGATGAGCAGCGCCCAGAGAATTTCCGGGTGCCAGGCCATGGTCCGGTGGCCGCCGACCTCGGCAACAAGGAAGCTCAGGAGTGCCACGGTGCTCAACTGCATGGCAGTAAGCCACCACACATCGTTATCGCGGGCAAACTTCCCTGTAAGTATCAGGTGGAGGGAGACGCAGACGGCACAGATGGCGGCCAGCATGTCGCCGATGTTCAGGACAAACGCGCCGTTGGTGCAGAGGAGGAACAGGCCGGGTAAGGCCAGGGCCACCCCCCACTTGATCCCCTGCGAGACGGCCTGCCTGAAGAGAAGCGCACCCAGCATGGGAACGAGTACTACGCTGAGACCCGTGAGAAAGCCCGTGTTCGACGCGGTGGTGAACCGGAGTGCCATGGTCTGGAAGGCATAGGAGCCGAACAGGAACAGGCCGAGGAACAGGCCGTGGCGGACGGTCTGCATGGTGAGCGGCGCGCGGCGGCAGGCGCAGAAGGGCACGAGGAGCATCACGGCCATGAGGAACCGCTGGGCCAGGAAGACAAAGACGTCAACCTGTGCCACGGCGTCCTTGACGATGGTAAAAGTGATCCCCCAGAAGAAGGTGGTGAGGAGTAGGGCTACAATGGCTTTTGCTTTATTCACGGCTCGTCTGGTTACGGAAAGGTGACAAATGGTTTGATATTTTTGAACATTTTGAAGGAAAAGTAAACAGAAATGGCGGTAACGTGCTGACAGTCCGGCAAAAAGCCATTGACATCAGGAGAAAATAATCATAAAAGTAGCCTCGTTTAGGCGCAGTAAACATTATTGAATGTCAGTAACCAAGGGAGGAATTATGAACCTCGTGCGTCGTACCCTGATGGTACTCACGCTGGCCGCAGTGTGTCTGACGGCCGCAGTTCCCCGGCAGGCCGAGGCCGCGGGCCGTACGGTAACCGTTGCCACGGATGCCACCTGGCCGCCCATGGAA